>JAKZRG010000034.1:0-120428 GCA_047518265.1 Oceanospirillum sp. | reverse complement strand
GCAACTTAGTTTATAGGTTATTACACAATGACTCTTACAAAATAATGATTGTTGATGACACACCTTCTTATTGTAAATATTTACAGACCTTATTGGAAAGACAGAACTATCAGGTCGTAACGGCTTTTTCAGGCGAGAAGGCTCTAGAGATAATTAACAGCCAAAAAAATATTTCTATGGTTTTATTAGATTATTTACTACCAAATATGACTGGTTATGATGTAATCCGACACATTAGAAAACAGTTTACGTCATCCGAATTACCTATCATAGGAATATCCGGCCAAGTAGATCAAAAAATACCGGCCCTTATACTTAAGTCTGGCGCCAATGACTTTATATATAAAGGCTTTACAGTAGAGGAGTTTTATTCGAGGGTTAGCAATGTCATGGATCTTTTAATGCGTATTCAGGATTTGACTAATGCTGCCCATAAAGATTTTTTAACCGGTCTATATAACCGGAAGTACTTTTACACTCAAGCTAATACACTGGTTAGTTACTCAGATGATAATAAACAAAAAATAGCCTTAGCAATGATAGATATTGATTTTTTCAAAAAGGTAAATGATCTCTTTGGCCATCAGATAGGAGATGATATTTTGCAGAAAGTTGCTGACTGCTTGCAAGAGCATATTCGCTCAGATGATATTTTAGCCCGTCTTGGCGGAGAAGAATTCTGTGTGATTTTCAGCGATATGGCCGATGATCTAATCATCGAGCGATTGGAAAATCTGCGTCGATCTGTCGAAATGATTAGCATGGAGTCAGCTGATTCTATTGTAAAAGTAACAATTAGTATCGGCTTAAAGATACGTAAATCAGAATCACTACATGATTTGATGGCAGCAGCGGATATTGCTCTCTACCAAGCAAAAGAAAGTGGCCGAAACAGACTGGTATTAGCAGCCTCCTAGAGTCCCTTTTCTTAACAACTGGTGCATTTACGCTTTTTATATTGAAACTAGACTATCGCAAATGGGATTTGATCCATGATCAAGATCTCAGAGGAACGAAAAACATATTATCCCAAATATGGTGATTTTTTTCAGAGACTCCTTAGCCTTCATCAGTAGATATAACGCAGTTTCGACCATGAGCTTTAGCTTTATACAAACGCTCATCAACAATTTTCATATAATTATCTAGTGATCCTATATATTCACTGGGGTTAATCGTGACAGCACCGAGCGAGACAGTCAGCACACTTCCTGATGAACTATTTAGATTGGGGATATTTAGCGCCTCTACCCCCGATCTGATTCTCTCAGATAACAGTGCTCCAGATTGAGGGTTTTCTGCAACAGCAATGACAGCAAACTCTTCCCCTCCAATCCTGAAAGCAAAATCTGATGGTCGTTTACATACACTCTGAAGACAATCCCCAACGGAGCTTAAGGCCTGATCCCCTACTGAATGCCCGTATCTGTCATTCAATGATTTAAAATGATCGAGGTCGAGCATGATCAGGTTCAGGCTAGCGTTATTCCGTCTTCCCCTTTTAAGCTCATCCCGGAATACCTGCTCAAAGTGCCTTCGGTTATACAGCCCAGTAAGTTGGTCTGTAACAGAAAGGATTTCAAGACGCTTATTTGTAGCGCGGAGTTCCTCTTCAACCTTAATACGAGCATTGCGCTCTCGAAGCAAGTCTAAAGTGCCACTAGACAGCCCATCATACATATCCATGACGGCTTCAACGAGCATCTTCATAGAGCCACTCATTTTTCGCTCAGCAATCATTTTTGCGTCTTCAAGCGAAGCCCCCTTATCCATCTCATAAATTGCAATAGCGAGCCTTTTATCATCATCAATGATATGGAAAGCAAGCCAGCGAATCAGGAACTTTACGATGTCCTCTACAATATCTTGCAGCGCTTCACCTTCACCTTTTTCTTTAAGCTCTAGAACCTTGGGTAAGAATGATGAATGACGTATCTGGTGTGAAGTCAACCAGTTGTCGTCATTAAAATATTCATGCCAAACAGCCTCTTCAAACTCGAAATGAAAAGCTGCATAGGCGGTCAGTTCTTCAAACGTATCTTGAATACAAATGGGTTCATCATGGGTCAGCGTGCTTGCAAGTTTATTTAAGAGTTTAACCAACACTTTGTGTTGATTATCGATGTCTGGATGGCCAGTCTCGAAATTTTTGCTCCATGGAAAAACGTCCACGTTATGGGCATTTTCTACATCTTGGGTTTGCATGCATGATCCTATACGAAAAAGTAATTTGATCCCTGTTTGATTATCCTTTGTTAATTACAAATATTCATTTTAAATACATCTTATGATAGCTGAGATACTCATCAAGCTGCAAGTAAAGCCAGTAGTAAAATGAACCAGATACGATGTCGAATAGGAAAAGTCGATAGATTGTCTTCCATGACAAGTCTTCATAAGGCGTTAGTACGAAAGCCTTAATCATTCTGCGCCCCCTAAATTGAGCCAGATTATTCTGATAATAATGTACTTAAATCGCAAAATTTACCGTAAATCAGTCAACGTATCTGGAAATCAGCTGATCGAGTGTGCCATCGGCTTTTAATTGAGAGATACCACGATTTAATAGTTGAGATACCTGCTGACTGTCAGCAATTGAACGACTGACCAACATATGGAAATGATCTAATTGAACCCCAGGAGTAGGGTTATACCCTAGGCTGGAAGGTATGGTTAGAGCATTAATCTTTTCCAAGCCAGCAAGCACCTCGTATCGAGCCAGAAAAAGATCACAGCGTTTAGCCTCTATTTTTTTCACTAATTGGATAAAAGAGTTAGAAGTGCGGATAACCTCCTCTGATGCCAAGCCAAAATTGCTATAGTCATACCCTCTTAGGCCACATACGGTATACTTTTTAGCCGCTTCACTAGCACTAAGATGCAGGCCTTTTGGAAAACTAGAGCTTAAATAGAAGTAGTGAGGCTCTACTGAATAATAACGTTCCGTTAACCGATAAATATTCTCTCTCTGCTTAGTGCCTGATGCACTAACAACAACATCTATCGTTCCATCCTCAACAAATTTCAGACAACGCTTCCAAGGCAACATATAAACCTGATACTCAATCCCTTCAGGCTTAAGCAGCTGATCTAAAACATCAATATCATACCCTTTTACCGAACCATCAAGTTCGTAAGTGTAAGGAGGCCAGCCCGCCTTATCCCCACAAAATTTAAGCTTTCGCATTTCCGCAACGCTTTGCGAAGCAGAGAGAAAAGATAACAGCCATATGACAATCAAATGTCGAAACATGAGATAGAGCCCCGAAAAGTCTTTAAGCCACTGACCTTACTTAGTAGCCACCACACATTTAATAGATAGACCTTTCCCCCTTTTTCTAGATAGGGGGAAATAAGATACAGATTTAATACGTCTATATCACAACCATAAATCAATAACTATTCTCATCTAAACTAACTGATAATTTATTGATCTATTCCAGAAGTTGACGCACGATTTCTCCATCACTCACAAGAAATAAATAGAAAAATTTCAGAAAAAATACAGGAAGTCATTGACGGCACAGGAAATTCTTTTATAATGCCCGCACGTTTTGTGACAACGCAGTCACAACTCTGTGCCAGTGTGGTGAAATTGGTAGACACGTCGGATTCAAAATCCGATTCCTTCGGGAGTGCCGGTTCGATTCCGGCCACTGGTACCACCTAATTCGAATATTCAAAAGCCTGCTATTCTTTTCAAAAGAACGCAGGCTTTTGTCGTTTCTGGCCTCTGAGAAATTTTTCTCCCCCTCGTCATCCTGTCCATCTCCAAGTCGGACGAACTTTTATAACAAAATAGTGGGGCTATCTGATCCAAGACATCTATGATCAAACATCAATTGCACCTAGATCTAAAAAGCACTCAAAGGCATTCTGTGCGCTGAATACTGCTCGCTCATAGTCTGCTTCTGAGAGGCCTGAACTGGCTTGCGTCAGTCTTTCTCGGAAAGATTTTGCTGATAGATCTGACGATGAAAAAAAGTGATGAGATTGTTCTGGCAATATTTTTTTTAGGTTTGACTGCGTAATTGTTCAAGTAATGTCATCATCGGCTCTACCTGTAGTCTATTATCTCAAATAGATTGTCCGAACTTTTCTGCAACTCAACCCTGAGCCGTAGCAGACTGAATTTGATACCTGAGGACCAAGGGGAACTATACCCCAACTTTTTCGACCCATTTCGCAAAAGAGTGTCGGGGAGAGAAATACCCAGTTCACCGTCATGGTACTCAATGGGCTTATTGGGATTACCGTTCCAGAAAATATCCTGAACCTCTTCCTTACGTAATAGAGGCAGTTAATATGATATTTATTTAAAGCCCTTGAAGGTTTTATTATTTTAAGGTGACCAGCCTTACTCAGAGCAACGGCTCATACTGATATTAAAAGCCTGCAAAAAGCTCGGTTTTTTATTTAAAAAAATATGACCAAAATAAACACCTAATTTAGACTCCTTAACGGTAAAGGTATTAATATCATCCATTGTTAGTTTTAAAGTATTAAGTGCACGATTCAGTTGTGAATCATTCATAAGTGCAACATCGGTTCGTTTAATTAAGGTCATTTTCAACACTTGCTCAGGGGTTTTAGCATCGAGTACCTTTTGATAATTTTTGTTAAGCCAAATGTGTAAATCGCTGCCGGAATTAGCAATAAAGACGTTGTTGGCAAAGTCATCTTGTTCAGGATGAATACGACTAGCGGGGCCTGTTACATAGTACCAGCGGGTGATAAGAAAAGGGTTGGAAAATGTAGCATAAGTGTCTCTGTAATCATTTTTAGAGGCCATAAAGAAACCATCAACTTGTCCCGATTCAGTCATCCTTTGCGCTCTTTTCCAGGGTATTTCCTTGATTTCATAAGACTGTGCCATATGACCCATGGCACATTGAATAAAGGGTTTCCCTTTAATGGCATTTTTAGCCCCGGTTCGCATGGTTAAGACAACGGAGTCTTGAGCGGCCCACACATGAAGACTTGGATAAAAAGATGTTAGTGCAATGAGTAAGGCAACATAGGGCAGGCTAATGACGCTTATGATCGTTTTCATTAGGGCTCCAAATAGGTTTAGGCTAGGTGAGTGAAGCGCCGGGGCTTGACTGCTAGCGACAATCTCATTCGAAAACTATTCAAAAAGAAAAACGTTCATGGCTATACCCCGTTAGGCTGCATAATTGAGCATCAATAGAAAGGGATAGGTTTTCTACTCAATATCATAGCAATGAAGAAAGATTTCTAAATAGAGGAATCTGTCACTCAGCTTAGTCTAGAGTGTCTAGTTGGTAAAATGGGGGCTATGCGATTTCTGCGGTGTTATGTCTTTCTTGACGGGAGGTACAGTATTGCCATTGTTAAGTATCTATTTATGAACACAGATACAGCTAATCATCGATCAGCTGTATCTATAAGTCCTCCTAAGCTAATCAATATCAGTGTTTATTCTTATGACCTAGGGCACCTGCTAACGCATTTGCATTATGACGCATCATATCCAGATAGCTGCCAGCGGGGCCATTAGTATCCGATAGAGCATCTGAGAACAGTGCGCCTCCGATTGAAGCACCGGTTTCACGGCTGATCTGCTCTATCAAACGGCTGTCGGCAATATTTTCAACAAATACGGCTTTGATATTCTCGGCACGAATCTGGCGGATAATCTGTGCGACATCACCAGCCGCCGCTTCAGATTCCGTACTATTGCCCTGTGGTGCGATAAAGTCGATATGGTAGGCGTTAGCAAAATAACCAAAGGCATCATGGGGGGTGATCACCTTGCGTTGCGCTTCTGGAATGTCTTCGAACAGATGTTCAATCTCATGCTCTAGCTGTTCTAGCTTAGTGATATAGGCTTTGGCATTACGTTGATAATCCGCTTTATGGGCAGGATCAGCTTTGCTTAGACCCGCAGCAATATTACGTACATAAACAATGGCATTATCAATACTGTGCCAGGCATGAGGGTCCCACTCACCGTGGTCATGCCCGTGATGATCCGCTTTTGCATGATTTTTATGCTCATCATGCGCTTTATGGTTGTCATGCTCTTCATGATCGTCGTGCTTTTTATGTGAATCATGATCATGCGCCTTATGTTCAGCATGATCCTTATGAGCATCGTGTTTGTCATGGGAGTCGTGATGCTCTTCATATCCTGCATGCTTATCACGCGATTTATCATTATGAGCACCTTCACCAGATTTCAGTACCTTAACACCCGATGAGGCGACAACCTGTTGGCCCTTATAATGAGCGGACTCTAGTAGTCGCTCAATCCAACCCTCAAATCCTAGGCCATTCATTACCACCAAATCTGCCTTAGCAACCGCCCCTGCATCACGGGGGCTCGGCTGGAAAACATGGGCATCACTATCAGCCCCCACCAGTGTGATTAACTGCACACGCTCTTGGCCAACCTCTTTCACCATATCCCCCAGCACACTGAAGGTGGCCACCACTTTAATTTTTTCAGCAGCTTGTGCGGGTAAAGCCATCAGCCATAACGCCACAATAAACAGAATGCCAAAGCCATAACGGCTCGGTTCTGACCAAGGCTCCGATGATTGCTCTGATGACGGCTCAAATAAATCATGCAAAGAACGCATCTTTAACTCTCCAGATGTTTAAACGAAATAAAACGGGTCACGACCCCACCCTCTTTACCAAACAGTAAAGACACGAGATAAAAGACACCGAGGGATAAGATAATCAGGGGACTGGTGGGCCAGTTAACGTAGTAAGAACCCAGCAACCCAACCACACTAGCTGCCGCCGACAAGGCCATCGCCAAGAGCAATAAACTTTCCAGCCTTTTCACCCAATAGCGGGCCGTCGCCCCGGGCAAGATCATCAGCCCCACGGCCATCATGGTGCCTAGGGCATGAAAACCTGCAACCAAATTCAATACCACCAGTCCTAAAAAACTGAAATGAGCCAGTGCACTTAATCCACTGACTGAACGGAAAAACTCAGGATCAACACACTCCATAATCAAGGGTCGATAGAGCACCAGCATCACCGCTACCGTAATGGCTGAAATTAATGCCAATAGCTGCAACGCCACATCATCTAGTGCCAGTGGCGCACCAAACAGCACATGTAATAGATCCACATTGCTGCCATTGACTGAAATAATCAGCACCCCTAGAGCCAAGGAAATCAGATAAAATGCCGCCATACTGGAATCTTCACCGGCCACGGTGAGCCGAGCCACCAACCCGGATAACACGGCCACCAGACAACCCGCCAGCAAGCCCCCTAGGGTCATCGCTCCCACGGATAAACCTGCCACCATAAACCCTACGGCAGCGCCAGGCAGAATGGCATGGGCCATGGCATCCCCTATCAGACTCATCCGACGCAACATTAAAAAAACACCGACCGGGGCAGCGGATAAACTGAGAATCAAACACCCCGCTAACGCCCGACGCATGAAAGAGAACTCAGCAAAAGGCCCGGCTAGCAAAGAGAAAAGATCTGTTTCAGCCATGCTGATCCTCAATAATCAAAGTACGGGATGATGTTTCTGTACAGACTGATGCCCTGTCATTAAAGGCTTCCGAATCTGCGGGCTGAAATGACAACGAAGAAGGCGGACTCGTGCCATATAGTGTTCCGTAATCACACGCTGACTGGGGCCTAACACGGCCTGCTGTCGTGTCAGTAGTAAGGTATGAGGGAAGTGAGCTTGTACCAGAGCAGGATCATGCAGTACCGCCAGAATGGTTTTACCCTGCTGGTTCAGCTCATGCAGCAGAGCTAGCAGGTGCTGAGTCGTTGTATGATCAATACCTGTGAAAGGTTCATCTAATAGGATCAGCTCTGCATTTTGCAGTAACATACGGGCAAACAATACCCGCTGTAATTGCCCTCCCGATAAGGCATTCAGAGTACGTTTTTCCAACCCCTGTAGACCTACTTTTTGCAATGCGTTTTTTACTGTGTTTCTGGCAAATAATGTTCTAAGAGAACCAAAGGCCCCGCTGTGTAACCACATCCCAGCAGAAACCATCTCCTGCACGGTAATAGGAAAACTCTGATCCAGATGGGCCACTTGTGGTAAGTACGCTATCGATTTTTGATGTATGCCGGGGTAGAGCACGTCACCTTCTAATGGCTTAAGCTGTCCCATAATGGCTTTCAGTAACGTAGATTTACCCGTACCGTTGGCACCGACAATCGCCATCATCTGTCCAGCATAGACCTGAGCGTCTAGATGATGGATCACAGGATGACGCTCATAGCCCAACGTTAGATTACTGAACTGAATCATCGTAGTATCGGTTTGATGACCGAAGTCTACGGCTTCAGGTAGATGTATCCCTTGATTCATCCGTCCTAAACCTTCACAGCCCAGAGGTATAACCCGGCAATCACCAGCCAACTTATGGTAATCAGCACAACCCGCTGCCAAATATTGATACTAAACACTTTAATACTCCGCTTTATTTTGAGATATGTTACAACATAACATTCAAAGCAAGCAATCAATAAGAACAGTTCTCATAGAGTACGTGAGTAACGGGGAAGACCACTAAATAAGTCTATTCAGGAATGGACGTTTGGGAATCAGGAGTTCCCAGATGAGTAAGCGCTTTTGACCGGCATGACCTATGTCGATTTAAGTCCAGTATGAGCGACAATGGATGACTGTCCTGAAAACCCTGGTTTTACCTATACTTCTGTCTTTTTCAGTATTCTTTTAGTCATGACTTTGTCTTTCTGCGTGATACTATATAAGTTTTTACTTATAGCTAAGATAGTTGATAATACCTTGTTTTTAAAAATAAATAATAGAATTAACGCTCTAGTAATGCACTAGATGACCTCCAGTAAAACTAAAAAACACCCATAGGCTGCTTTATCATGACAAGTAAACAAATGCTCAGTGCTTCAACCGGTTTTTTAGACGGTATCAGCATTGATGTTGGTAAAGCAGCTCACACGGTTACTAAAGCTTTGGATTATGTCGGTGTTGATGATAGTAGTCATGGTCGACGTGTGGGCTTGATATCACACCGTATCGCCCATGCTCTTGGTTGGAACCAAGAAAGAAGGCATTTTTCCTTAATGGCCGGCATGTTGCATGATTGTGGCGTTTCTTCCACCACAACCCATAAGAAAATTGTAGCTGAGCTTGAATGGTCTGGGGCCAATGAACATTGTCTTCGCGGCGAGTTTTTTTTAGATAGTTTTGCTCCGTTCCAAGCATTTTCACAGACCGTTAGATATCACCATACCCGTTGGTGTGAATTGCCCCAAAGTATAGATACCCATACTCGTGAATACAGTAATCTTATTTTTTTAGCGGATCGATTAGATGTCGCTTATTCCCAATTCCGCTTAAAAAATCCTGATTATCGAATTTTGCTTGACCGAGAGAAACTGCTGAGCAAACTCAAACCCTACTCTGGTAAGTTATTTGCGGAACATATTTTCACCGCCTTAGAGAAAGCGGCACAAAAAGACAGCTTCTGGCTAGAGCTTAGAGATGATTATCTCGATGAAGCAATCTTTGAAACTCTTTCATCTCTAGATTACACCCTAACCTTAACCTTTGATGAGATAGAAGCATTAGGAGAACTTATCTCTCAAATAGTGGATGCTAAAAGCCCTTTCACTCATTACCACAGCCTCCGAGTCGCAGACCTAACATATACTCTAGCGGGTTTAATGGGATACGATAATTACCGCAAACGCATTTTACGCATATCAGGTCTTCTACATGACGTTGGTAAGTTGAGAACACCCGATGAAATTTTAGAAAAGCCAGAAGCACTGACACCCGATGAACTGGCTCAGATGCATTGCCACCCATTAGATAGTAAGCATGTCCTTCAATCCCTTTTCCCTAATACACCGATAGCCAAATGGGCATCAGAGCACCACGAAAAGCTTGATGGGTCAGGTTATCCTTTTGGCTGGAGTGCTGAGCAAATTGATGAGCCTACCCGTATTTTGACAATCTGCGATATCTTCCAAGCACTATCCCAGAAACGTCCTTACCGGGGTCGACTTCATGTTGATGAGGTGATTGAGATCATGGATAAGATCGATGGTGCAGGGCAGATAGACAGGCGCATTTATAACCTGATGAAAGCAAATCGTAATGAGCTCTATCAAATAGCAATAAGAGAGGGTGCATGATCGAAATGACCGATGCATTTCCATGTAATAACGCTCTTATTCCATCCATTATAAAGAAATAGCACTGACACAGTTACGGCTATCATTACTCTAGAATAGAGATCGGACAAGAATTTCAGCTTTCCTGTCCGTCTCTTAAATGGCGTTATATTTTTTCAAAAATAAGGGCGTAATAAAACGAGTCTCTAGCGCAATCCATTCAACTGACGTTCGATATCAGAAAAGACCTGATCATAAATTTCAATCAAGGCTTCTCGATCTGAGCCATCTTTTGCCCAGCGGCCTTGTTCAGCCATATCGATGGCTCGCTGCTCAATATCAGACAGTTTTCTGATCTCGATAGGTTTGCCATTAAGAATACTGTTCACATCTTCCCGAGCCTTCTGAGCACTTCTGAGTAGTGTCATGGACTCGCCCATAACATCCGTCAGTTGATTGATATCATTGGCTTGCTCGTTAACAACATGAGCGGATTCTGCAGACTTTTTCAATGTTTCACCAAAGACACTGGAGGTATCTCTGGCATCATCAACCGACTGACGCAACGTATCAAACTGCGTTGACATGGAAGAAAGCGTATCCATCATCGTTTGTATCGAGGTAGAAATTTCCTGAGCCGTATTCCGAGATTGATCCGCCAGATTGCGTACCTCATCGGCAACGACAGCAAAGCCTCGACCGGCCTCCCCGGCTCGTGCCGCCTCAATGGCAGCATTCAATGCCAATAAGTTTGTCTGTCCTGCTAGATCATCAATCTGGGAGCTACGGTTTTGAATCTCAGCCGCCGCAGCTGTTAGGTTTTGCAAAGCAGAAAAACTGGACTCTGCTGATTGTCCTGCTTCCATTAAAGCATCAGACATACGCGTGGCAACTTCCACCATCGACTGAGCCGTATCGGAAAAACCGCCGGAAAAATCAGCAATATGATCGGCCTGCTGATTGACACTTTCCAGAGTAACATTAGTGGTTGTCAGCGCAGAGGACATACCTCGCTCAGAGCGCAAAAAGATGCGAGATAACAAGGATTCACGATCGACAATCTCTTGGCTAGCTCTTGCTTCATCTAAAACCAACTGAATTTCTTCCAGTACACTGCGGTATGTACCGTTCAAGCCCATCACTTGTAGCTTTCGGTAATAGTGACCTTGGCTAGACGCCTGTATGGTTCCCAGGATTTCCCTAAAAGCATTCTCTGTTTGATCCAGAGCTGAATTGACCCGAATACGTAACAGGTCAAGCTCGGGATCTTTCATCGTCTTTGGTAAACGCTGATCCAGCTGCCCTTGGGCGACCTTTTCAAATAACGCTCTCAGTTCTACCACTTCAGGATTGCTACGAGGTTTAACGGAAAGAAGTAGTAACCAAACCCCAGCTAAGATACTGCCTGCTAAAGGTGCAACAGGAAACCATACGGATGCGATACAGCCTGTGATTAGTAGAATAAAGGGAAATAAAAACTGACTAGATTGTGAGAACCAGTTCTTCATAACTTTTCCCCTCCTGTAACAAATGATTCTGTAAAACCTGATATCCCGCCTCAAGTGCACCCCGAGATCCAGCGCCATGCTCAGCCGCTAGAATTTTCTCGTATAAAGGTTTGATATAATCCAAAGCTTCTGGTTGTGGGCAACGACGAACGGAGGTGTAACCGATAGGCTGACCATTAACACCAAGATCAGGTGTCATATGAGCAAAAACCCAATAATAACTGCCGTCTTTACTCATATTTTTCACATAGGCAAAAAATTCATGACCTGACTTGATCGTATCCCAAGCAAGTTTGAACGCCGTTCGAGGCATATCAGGGTGACGTACAATATTATGCTGTTTACCCAAGAGTTCTTGTTCTGGGTAACCTGCAAACTCAATAAAGATAGGATTGCAGTAGACGATTCTACCCTTGGCATCCGTTTTGGAGACGATAAAGTCTTCCGCACGCATCTTCCGCTCAACGCTTGTTGGCTGTATCGATTTAGGCTTCAATTAAAAATAACCTCACATATTATTCGCCCGGTTATCTCAAACTCAGCTCTCGTTAATCGTGTTACCAACAGCTCTAGGCTGACCTCAAGGATTAAGCGAGTCGCCAGTAAGAAATACGGCATTCGCTGCGATCCTTGCAGTACAAAACCAGCAGCTACAAATTACCAAACGCCTTCATAGCTGCTTTTACGGCAGGCATTAAACTACCGGAAGATATCAGAATCAATGAATATTCATTATATTTATAGGGATATAGACTAATTTATTTCTTATCTAAGTCATTTAGGAACAACTATAAACCATACTATTTATAATGATATATCCTAACTATAGCCTGCTCCTGAATGAATTTCTGTATTACCTCCGGGCAAATGCAGCAATTGAACTTCTTCGTCGTTAATGTGTAGTATCAAAGCCTTCTGGTAAGTAATACTTTTGTCTGGTGATGTAGATCGATACCATTCCAAGTTATTAAATTTATTTTCAACTAAAGAGAAGAAATAGATTCTAAAGCCTGTCTATTCTTTCCAATATTATTGAGGAAATCACAATGCTTTTGGGTGTTTGTCTAGGTACCAACGATCTTTCACGAGCAGCAGAATTCTATGATCATGTTCTAGCAGTCTTGGGCATGGAGAGAACCATGGAGGTTGATAACGAAGTGGGTTATGGCCCTGCCGGTGGTCAGAGCTGCTTCTGGATTTTAGAACCTTTTGACCAACAACCCGCCACTCGGGGAAATGGCACTCAAGTTACCTTTCAGGCAGCCAGTAATGAAATGGTCGAGAAGTTTCATCAAACAGTAGTGATGCTTGGGGGAACAGACGATGGAGCCCCCGGTTACCGCTATCGACCTCATTATTTCGGAGCCTACTGCCTTGATTTAGATGGCAACAAACTACACGTCATGCATGAACCTCGACAAGTATAAGAGCATTGCAAGCAGATATTTTCTCTTAATATAACCACCCTAAAACCATAACTAGAATCTATGGTTTTGATACAAATAATTCATTTTATCTATCTATTTTTACGCCTTACACTTTTCTCAACCAATCATAGAAAGGTTAGGTAGATAAAATGATGACCAAGACAAGTAAACCGATCGCACTGATTATCGGTGCTGGCGATCACCTAGGTTCTGCCATCGCGAGACGTTTTGCCAGGGAAGGGTTTCATATTGTTGCCACCCGTCGCCGTGGTGATCTGAATACCTTAGTCAAAGATGTTCAAGCATTAGGGGCAGATGCCACAGCCCTGCATTCCGATGCCCGGGATGAACAGCAGGTTATCGAGCTGATTGAAAAGATAGAGTCTGAGCTAGGCCCCATTCAAGTGACTGTTTTTAATGTCGGTGGCAACGTGCGTTTCGGTATTACAGAAACCAGTACCCAAGTTTATCGTAAGGTATGGGAGATGTGCGCTTTAGCCGGTTTTCTAGTAGGCCGAGAAGTGGCCAAAAAGATGCTTCCCCGGCAGCAGGGCACCATTCTTTTTACTGGGGCTTCTGCCAGTCTAAGAGGCAATAGTGGTTTTGCTGCGTTTTCCGGCGGTAAACATGCTCTACGCGCCTTAGCTCAGAGCATGTCCAGAGAATTAGGCCCTCAGGGAATTCATGTGGCCCATGTTATTGTGGATGGTTTAATCGAAAATGAGGCCACTAAGGCGTTCCTACCAGACCTTTACGCCAGTAAAGAGGCTGATGGTATTATTCAGCCCGATGATCTGGCGGAGGTTTATTGGCAGCTCCATAAACAACCTAAGAGCGCATGGACCTTTGAACAAGATGTGCGCCCTTATATTGAGCCTTGGTAAGCTCTTGGGTTCAGGGGGCGTTTATTGTCCCCAGTTTTCGATTACGGTCACAAAGTGACTTAAGAAAAGATTGGTTTGATGGGCATCCAAAGCTCGGTGATCAATACTCAGAGAGACATAGCATTTAGGTCTCACCTTAATCACATCCTCACCGTCCACTTCTTCAACCACCACACGTTTTTCCAGTTTACCGATGCCTAGAATAGCCACCTGAGGCTGGTTGATAATGATAGGGGTCGCAAAAAGACTGCCACTGACACCGTGATTGGATATTGTGAAGGTGCCACCTTTCATATCTGCTGCGGTTAATTTGCCAGTGCGAGCTTTATCCGTTTGAAGTTGCAATGCCGATGCTACCTCAAACAAGTTCTTATTCTGAACCTGTTTTACCACAGGAACCACAAGACCATCATCACCTAATGCTGTGCCAATACCGATATTCACATCATCGAATATTTCCAGTGCTTCTTCATGGAAACGGGCGTTAACGGAAGGCACTTCACGCATTGCCTTAGCAGCAGCAATTAAGAAATAAGCCGTAAATGTCAGCTTAACGCCCGCTTCATTAAAGCCCATTTTGCACATTTTTCGGTGCTCAATGATACTGCCCATATCCATTTCAAAGACACTGGTCACATGGGGTGAGGTCTGTAACAGACTGTCCACCATATGGTTGGCAATGGCTTTACGCATCGAAGTATGGGGCACCATGTGACTGGCCGGTTTATCCCCTGTACTTTGTGGTACAGCTGATGCCGTTACTTTCGGTTGAGCCGCCTGAGTCGCTGCAACGGGAGCTGCTACTTTTCGAGGTTGAGGTGAACAAATATAGGCAAGAACATCGTCCCGTGTCACTCGACCACCACGACCACTGCCTTCTATCAAATCGATATCAAGCTGGTGCTGTTTTAATAAACGGCGTACCGCAGGGCCGATCAGATGACGGGTGCATCGTTCGCCAGACACAGACTTATTATCAGCATTCGCAGTGCTTGGGTTAGTGGCTAAAGACTCTGCAGCCTCACCTTTTGGTGGATGATCCTCGGTATTGCCCGGGCCTGAATGACGCACTTCTAACTGGCCTAAGACAACACCAGCTTCCACTTCATCATCAACCTGTTTGGCTTGCAAGGTCAGAATACCAGTGGCGGGAGCCACTACTTCCATGGCCACTTTATCGGTTTCCAACTCCAGCACTGGAGCGCCTTGTTCAACCAGAGCACCCACCTCCACAAGCCACTGGCCAACTTTCGCCGCCGTGCCTTCCAGTTGATCCTCTGGCAGTACGATATCTACAACAGTACAGGCCTGAGCTGGCTGGGCATCAGTGCTTAAAGGGGACTCTTTTATCGCAGCAGCCTCATTAAACACAACACTATTTGCACCCGCTGGCGCAACACTATTGGCGTCTGCTTCACCCTGAGAGGCCATCAGGCCCAGTACAGAACCTTCGCCGACGTCATCACCGGGAGCGGCTAGAATTTTCGCGATAATGCCATCCGCTTGGGCACACACTTCCATCGTGACCTTATCCGTCTCCAGCTCAAGTAAGGGAGCGCCTTGGACGACCAGATCCCCTTCTTTTACTAACCATTCCGAAACCTTGGCTTCTGTCCCTTCCAGAGTATCCACAGGAAGGGTGATATTCATTGATTCACTCATTCTGTCGACCTCGTTACACTTCAATCAGGTTTTTCATGGCTTGTGCAATTCGCTCTTGATTCGGAACGGCTTTATCCAACAAATGGAAATTATGAGGATTCGGGATATCCGGCATGGTCAAGCGCTGAATAGGGGCATCTAAACTGAAGAAAATTTCATCCGACAGAGTGGCCGCAATTTCAGCACCGAAACCAGCGGTTTTATTATCTTCGTGCACAATCAGACAACGACCGGTTTTCTCGACAGATTTTGTGACGGTTTCTTTATCCCAAGGCTGTAGCGTCCTCAGATCGATCACTTCGATATCAAGCTCCAGGCTGGCAGCCGCTTTTTCACAGCGTTCAACCATCGCGCCCCAACAAACAACGGTTAGTTTGCTGCCTTCTGTCAGAATCTTGGCCTGACCGAAAGGAATAATATATTCATCGCCAGGGTAAGGGCGGCGGGCCCAGCTATTATCCAGCAAAGAACGGTGTTCAAAGAAAATCGTCGGGTTATTATCCCTTAGGGCATAACGCAGCAGGCCCACCGCATCTTCCGCGTTAGACGGCATGGCCAGTTGCCAACCCACTTTATGAGCCCATTCCACTTCATCGCTCATGGAGTGCCAAGGATCGCCTCGGCGAGCAAAACCGCCTGGGATACGTACCACCATAGGGGCTGCAAACTGATTATTGGTGCGCCAGCGCATAATGCCGGTATCACTGAGCTGTTCCGCCGCGGGTTCTGCGTATTTACGGAACTGAATTTCAGGCACAGGCATTAATCCACTGAGTGCCATACCCACGGAACGGCCAATAATGCCTTCTTCGGAAAGGCTGGTATCAAAAACCCTGTGATCACCAAACTTGTCATTCAGACCCAGAGTCGCACCGTGCACACCACCTTTTGGCCCTACATCTTCACCAAAAACCACCACCTTAGGGTTGGTCTCAAGCTCATAATCCAAGACTTTACGGATAGCGGTCAGCATATTGAGCCGTGAGCCTTCAGGCTTGGCCGTCAGGTCACTGCTTGGGAATTGATGGCCATCAGCCGCCAAGCCGCCGCGCAACTGTACTTCACCCTCTTCGGCATAAACAAAGCGGGTTAGATTGTCACTATCAGGCTCCTGACCTTCTCGGGCTCGATCAACGGTTGCTTTGATCTCGTTATAGCAATCATCAGCCAGTTCATCCCATTGATCAGCGGTCAGTTTCCCTGTCTTGATCAGAAAATCTTTAAGTTTCGGCAGGGGGTCTCGTGCCTGCTCATCAGCGATAAAATCGTCTGATTTATAGGTCTGAGTATCCTGGAACGTGTGGCCACATAAACGGGGGACTTTCAGTCTTAAAAGACAGGTGCCCTGACCGGAACGTACGTAATCCACCGCTTCCTGAATCAGTGCTGGTGTACGCTCAGGGTCTGTGCCGTCACCGTCTACAATTTTCAGGTTTTTATAGGCCTGAAGGTTCGCCACCTGATCGCCACCAGGGGTTTGCACCTCTTGTGGAACCGAAATGCCATAACCGTTATCTTCAATATAAAAAAGGTGCGGTAAATTGTTAGTGGTCGAAATATTTAATGCGGCCCAGAAACCACTGGTGGACATGGATGAGTCGCCACCCATTGAAACAGCAACGGCGCCAGAATAGCTGGTATCTTCCAGCTGATCTCGGTGGTAAACAATGGATTGAGCCCAGCCTGCAATCGGGGAATATTGCGCACCAACACCGCCACACATCGGGAATAACATGGCGCCTTCTCGGTTTGTATTGGGGTAGTTACACACCACACCAATATCCCGACCATCACTGTACCCGCCTTCCTTCGCCATAGGGGACGATACAACCACGTCTAAATCTATGCCCAGACTCATCACGAAAGGTCTGGAGCGATAATACCCTGTGGCAGCATCATGGGGATGAGTCAGCTGAGAGCCAAGGAGAATCTGTGCAAAATCATGACCTCTGGCCGAAAACTGGTTAAACACCAGTTTGGCGGGAACCAGTTCTTTTTCTTCAATATCGTCCAGTGCTCGTGATTGCAGCATCACTCGGCTGACCTTGATCCAGTCAACATTTTGTTCTTTCAAACCGGGGGAAGCTTGCTTATCTTTCATTACAGATGCTTGGCTCATTGTATGTACCACTTTCTTGTTATCTGTTTCTCAATTTTTCATTTCGAAAAGCCTTGGTTAATCATTTTAGTTAATGGCTGGCGAAATTATCTTTCTTAATTACCTTTCATTTGCAATTATAAGCAAGATAATTTCGTAAAAATGCCTATTGAGAAAACAAATTATGCTTGATGACTTTGATATAGCAATATTAGCTGCATTACAGAAAAACGGGCGCCTGAGTAATCGAGAACTGGCAGACACCATAGGCCTATCAGCCGCGCCCTGCTGGAGACGGTTAAAACGGTTAGAAACAGAGGGGTATATTAAGAACTACACGGCTGAGCTTACCCCTAAGAAGGTTAATTTAAATATAGTTGCTTTTGCCCAGATATCTATGGATAACCATCATCCTAAAACTCTGGAAGCCTTTCTTTCTATTGTCAGTGAGTGCCCCGAGATACAGGAATGTCACTCCGTCAGCGGGCAATGTGACTATCTTTTAAAGATTATTACCCGAGATATGGAAAGTTATGAGGCACTGTTAAGTAATCGCTTACTACAAGCGGAAGGGGTACGCTCTGCTAGTACGATATTTTCTTTGAAACAACCGAAGGTGACCCGAGAGTTACCACTGAATGAATATTCATCCGGTGGCGCCAGCCCCCGATAATCCCTGAAGATTATCGGACACTGGGGCCTTTTATCACTTAATGACAGTCACAAATAGTGTCTATCATAGATAGCGGCTGTCATAGATAACCGCTGCCATAGATAACGGCAGCCACAGACAAGCGATAGGGTTATAAGCGGTTCAGATTAAAGCTTGGCTCTCCCGCTCAAAGCTCATCAATGTTTGTTGATCGACTTTCTTACGGATAATTCGAGCCTCAGTGCCGCTTACCATCACCTCAGGAATAATGTCTCGGCTATTATAGGCTGAGGTCATCACCGCACTGTAAGCACCGGCATACAGGAATACGACTAGATCTCCTGCTTTTAAGCTACGACGTAATGGATAGTCCCGTGCAAAGGTATCCGTACTTTCACAAATAGGCCCCACAATATCGTAGCTTCTTAGACCATCATCATTTTCTATCGATATATCCTGCTCTTGCCTCACCGTGAGCATAGGATGAACCGCTTGATAAAGTGCAGGTCGCATCAGGTCATTCATGGCGGCATCAAGAATCAGAAAAGGCCTGGGCTCCGCTTCTTTTACGTAGGTTACTCGTGAGACTAAAATGCCTGTATCAGCCACAATAGAGCGCCCAGGCTCTACAATGATTGAACCGTCAAATCCTGCGGTTTCTGTTTCGATCACTTGAGCGATAGATTCAAAGCTCAAGGCTTCAGGTGCATCTGTCGCGCCATAATTGATACCAAAACCACCGCCTAGATCCAGACTGCTAATAACGATTTCCTCTGCCCTCAGCTCAGCAACCAGCGCCATTAATTTGGCAATCGCGTTTCGGTAAGGATTAACATCGCAAATCTGTGAGCCAATATGCATGGCCAAGCCATAAATATTGATAAAAGGGTGATCCAAATATTGTTGGCAAAGCTCAAGAACGCGTTCCATAGCAATGCCAAACTTATTCCCTTTCTGGCCCGTCGTAATATTTCGATGGGTATCTACCGCCACATCAGGGTTAACTCTCAGAGTGACATTGATGGTCTGTGTTTGTTCTGTCGCTAAAACAGCCAGCAGTTCCAACTCCTCTGCGGACTCGACATTGAACTGTCCCACGCCCACTTCAATGGCATTATTCAGCTCCGTAACGGTTTTACCCACACCAGAAAAAATCATGCTTTCTGCGGGAAAGCCTGCTGTTAATGCTCGTTGCATTTCTCCACCAGAGACCAGATCCACGCCTAAACCCTGCTCTGCAATCAAGCCTAGAATATGCAGATTGCTATTGGCCTTCATAGCGTAGTGGATACGAATGCCACGCGGTTCAAAAGCCGCTTTGCAACGTTGAATATTCTCTAATAAACGGGCTTGGGAATAACAATAAAAAGGACTATCCATATTTTTAGCCAGAGACTCAATGCTCCGTGATTCGATATGAAGTTGCTCTTGTTGATAATCAACCTGTTCTGTCATTGGTAATGTCATAGCGCCCACCCTGCAGTGAAATAATGAGTAAAATATGGTGTGTCATTTCTAAAATAAGATTACTCATATCAGGCTAAAATGGCTGCTGTCAGATCCGCGTTAAGGGCTGTCAGAATGACGCTATTACAGTGAATGTGACGCACCTGTAGTTAATGTGACGCACCTGTAGTTAATGTGACGCGCCTGTAGTTAATGTGACGCGCCTGTAGTTAAAATGACCCTGTTGCGGATAAAATGCTGAGCACCACGACATTAGATCAAAACTAAGCAAGAGACAGAGAGCCTTTATGGATAAGTTCGACCACGCAATCCTTGACCTTCTGACGCAGAATGCTCGCCAGTCTGTGGCCGCTATAGGCAATAGTGTCGGTCTTTCTCGCACCGCCGTTAACGATAGAATACGTAAATTAGAAGACAAGGGAGTGATTCGCCGTTATACCCTAGAGCTTGGTAATACCTTGGAAGAGCAAAAGATTTGTGCTTATTTTGAACTGACCTTCCGCCCTTTTGATCTATTGGCTGTTAAGCAGCAGCTGCAAACCATTGGAGAAATTCGTCAAGCCCATGCCCTCAGTGGTTCTACTGATGTGCAGGTCTTTGTTGAGGCTCCTAGCATGGAACGTTTAAATCAAGTTCGGCAAAAACTATCGGAACTGCCAAATATTGAGAAGGTGGTCACCTCTACCGCCTTAGAACAACTCATATAGTAATGCTTGGTTCACCTATTATTTCTCATATAAACAATCGACTGTAATACCATGTAATAGCATTACATCTTTAGCTGACCTAAGCTGTCGCCTGAACGGTAAAGCAAGCGTATTAGCCTTCTTTAATATCTAACCCATTCTGACTCCTATTATTGCCTATACACCACATTGTCTTATTAAACTTGCTAGCGTCTATCTAGGGAACTGTAATGCTACCTGTTAATGCCTATCTCAAATTTATTCTTTTATTTATGCTGAGTACGGCGATATGGCTGGTGTGGGATAACAATAAAAACAAGCCAAGAATATTTGTCGTTCATTCCTATAATACAAACTTCAGTTGGGTTAACTCTATTGATGAGGGGATAAATCAAAAGCTAAAAGAGATCCTCCCTTCGGCCCAAATTCGCCACCATTATATGGATCTAAAAAGACACAGCGGTTGTAACTTTCGACGCCGATCAACGAGAGACGTCCTGTTCGGTATTAATGACTGGAACCCTGAATATCTATTACTGGTTGATGATCTTGCCCAAGAGTTAATTGGCAGCCATTACCTCGCCTATCAGGATGGTCAATTTCCAGATAAGAGTTTGGCAGAAGAATCTTTTGAAAAGCGCTGCCCCAATCAGGATATGGATTTCTACCATCAAACATATATTAAAGACGTCAATCAGTTACCCAATATTGTATTTGCAGGAGTGAACCACACCGTTGAGCCCTACGGATATTTTAAGGCAATCAATACGCAAGGGGTCTATGAACATAAGAATTTTTCGGTTCTGGTAGAGACTCTGACAGATCTGAATCAATTTTGTGGCAATAAAAAGGCCACGGCTATCCTACCTTTAAATGACAACTCTACTACGGCAAAACGAGAGTTAGTCAGTTACCGCAACTATGACTGGTCTCCGCTAAAACTGATAGAACCAACCAGTGTCAGCTCTTTTGATGAATGGAAGGCTAAAGTTGCTGAAGCCAATGCAAAAAACGCTATGTTGATAATCGCAAATTATCAACAGGTCCCCATGCATAAAGATAGTCATCAATATGTTCCCTCTAAAAAGTTACTCCAATGGACCACAGAAAATGCCCAATACCCCGTATTAGGAGCAGGCAATGATTTTGTTAATGATGGCGGTATGATTACGGTTGCTGTAGCGGGTAGAGAACAGGGTAATACATTAGTTGAGCTCATGCAGTTTCCCCCCCAAAGAAAGCCATTGCAAGATCAAGACGTGAGGCGTGCAAAGGGTTTCTTAGTGGGTTTAGCCACAAGGAAATTAAAACAATATTGCGGTAATTCTATGCCCCAAATATATAAAACATATGTACAAGAAACCGACCTGTATCGTTACGAAAGTATATCAGAGGTGTTATATGCCACACCCTAATAAATGGCCTAGTTACTATTTGATGGTCGTGCTGATCTCTACCTTCCTATTTTCAACAATGACATGGGCTAACTGCCAGCAAGTAGACGGTGAGTTACCCAATAAACCTATTAAAGTTGCCATAAAGTTCTCACCTCCCTTTGCTTTTGAGGCTAACGTGGCGACCCAAGAAAACCAGGGTTGGGACGGTATTGCTGTAGAGCTTTGGAAATCCATTGCAGAGTGTTTGCATCTCGACAGTGAATTTAAAGAATATGTGGATGATTCAAGTTTATTAGCAGCCATCGAGAATAACGATGTTGATCTGGCAATTGGTGTATTTGTACCCAGTGCGGAAGTAGAAAACCGAGTGGACTTCAGCCATAGTTATTTTCAAGGTCATTTAGGTGCCATGGTCTCAGACCAATCAGGACTCAGTAATATAGGACGCCTATTCTCTAAGTTTCCTCTGATAGAAACTCTCACTGTTCTAGCTATCTTACTATCACTTATGGTGATCACTGCCTTGATTTATTGGCGGGCAGAGCACTCAAAGTCTAATCCCTTATTTACTGACGGCCCCTTGAGAGGCTTTTATAACGCCATGATTTGGTCAACAATTCTGGTCTTTTCCGGTCGAGGTAGCCCTTTCGAAGTAAAACATAAGGGTGGGCAAGTCTTGATGATTCTACTCATCTTTTTTGGTGTCAGTATCGGCTCCATCGTTACTGCACTTCTGACATCGACGCTTACTTTACAAGGACTTGGGGCGCAGATCACATCCGTTGATGAGCTTGTGGATAAGCGTGTCGCTTATATGGAATCTCTGAATACAGAAACTCAGGGAATCAGTACCGATGCTTGGTTAAAAAATCATAATGTGACCAATCTGATGCAAGCGCTCTCTTGGCCTCAAGCGGTCTCTGCTTTACAGGATGGTCGATTAGAAGCGGTTATTCATTCCCGTGAGGTCATGCAATATCTGGTAAAAGCCGATTATGTAAGAAACGTGAATGTATTGCCCTTGAATCTGAATCAGACGGATTACGCCTTTATGCTGCCAAACTATAGCCCCTTGAGAGAAAACGTTAACCGTCAGCTTCTTTCATTAATCAAAACAGAGTTTTGGCAACAGCGCCTTGCAGACTACTTAGAGAATTAATCCTTTATCTTCCCAAGTGATCATTAATTGAGTAAAAAGATTCAAACCAATAAATTCAGATATACAGCGGCCTCCAAGGGAGTGCCGCTGTTTTTATAACGTAGCGTTTGTTTGGGGGATTAAATCATCTTACGCACATTATCTGTTGGGATATAAGGGACTTCCAGTTCACTGAGTGCCTTGTATTCAAACTGGCTGTTAATAGCTTCCACCCATTTATGGGCTCTAGGCAGTAGCTGACGATCATCGGTTTGCATTCGACCACGGGTCACCAGAATCCCCATATCCGCACCCAGATAGCTGTAATCGCCCTCAGCATATACTCGCAGATAGAAGGCATCCTGCTCATCACCCACGTTATTCCAGTCGATACTCTTACGCATAAAATCGATGTTGCCATCATCACACATGCGCCAGATACCAGACTCTGGGGCTTTGGTAATCATGCGCACTTCATCTTCAGTGTGTTTCAGTACTAACTGAGTCCAGCTACCAAAATCAGACCAACGCTTCTGAATTTCATCAATATCGATCTCAAAATCAACGTCCATAAATTCCAGCAAGTGGAACAACATCAGGGGGATACCGCCATACTTGGAGGTCACCAGATTTGTTAAAGGACTGGCACCACTGATACGTGGGTTGATTTCACCCAGATAGACTTCACCGTCATCCGTATCCACCAGATAGTCAAAACAGAAAGTCCCTCGATAGCCGGTTTCGTACAGCTTATCGCCCATGGCCTTGACCATTTCGATGATTTTATCCCGCTGCTCGCCCTGTAGGATTTCAGGGAAAATATCATTACCACACCAACCACCTTTATAAGGGGTCAGTTCAGCATAACCGGTAATATCTGTCTGCAAAGGCCCAACCATGGTGCCACAACGAGTGGCGACTGCCTCTACGGTACCTGGGATATGGTTAATATATTTCATCACCTTAAGCTTCTCGCCTAAGATCTTCTCGGCATTTTTATCCCAGTCTTCCTGGTTGTTAATAAAATACGTGGTCTTACCTGAGTCACCATAAGGTGTTTGTACCACTAACTTGTCACCCAGTTTTTTCTCTTTCGCTAGGGACTGAAGTTCTTCATAACTGGCCGCTTCGACATCAACCAAGTTAGGTGCGCTAGGTACACCCGCTTCATTAGCCAGTTGTGTCGTTACAATTTTAGAGTCCAATCGAGTTCTTAATTCCGCAGGTGGCAGCGCAATATCAACCCCAAGGCTTTTAGCAATCTCTTCTGTTTTCTCATCAAACATCACCGTTAAGATTTTGCCCTTACCGCCATGCTCCGAAAAAAGATCGACAGATTCTTTATGGCTCAACAGGTAATTTGCCATATCTTCCATGGACTGGAATTCACGGTCAGTATTTTGCTTAGGGTTGGTCACTCGAAAGTGACCACCATCAAATGAATCAAAATGCGTAATATATTTAAACCCTTGAATCCATTGACCCAAGCCCAAAATATTATAAGCGGTAGGCGAAACAAAATAGATCGGCGTCGTATTCTTACGGAAGAATCGATAGATATCCGATAAGCCACGAAGCTTTTCTTGCTTACTCATAATTACGTCCTCTATGTTATTGTCTTCTGCTAGGGCTTTTTGTTTTATTGGAGTTATAGCTTCCCGTTGCAGGGGTTGGGGTCGAACTGTTTTTGAAATTGTTTCATTGGGTTCAGTATGAGAGTGATTCTGTATACTTGCTTTAGAACGCCAGTAACGAATAGTAGATACAGATACACCAAAACGTTTCGCTAAAGACTTATGCGTTACTGTCGCAGGAGCTTCTTGAATAAGTGCTCTTGTTTTAGGCGTTGTCACAGTCCGCTTATGCAATTTAACATCCATACTGATACTCCTGAGCAATCATTGCTAGACGGTTTATTTTTATTAATACGGAGGGGATTAAAATTAATAATAATCAACCATAATGAATATTAACGGACTGATCTTGAAAACTATCAAATGTCAGCATAAGATTTTTATGGGGCCATATATAGTTTGCAGAACCTAAGCTAGGATTATAAACCGCCGTATAAAGTGTGCCGGAATCATAAATATTATGAACCCGATACAAAGGTGGGTGTAAAAACTGATTAACCGTTGTTGAAACGGTATTATCATTAGATGCGGTTAGATATTTAAGTGTATCCAATCGAGTCACAGAGTCCTCCAGAAATAGAGGCTTCTCTGCGGATGCAGGCCCTTGATGATTGGTTGAAATCGTTGCCTGAGTCACACGAGGCTCTCGATCTGGCGCGATAAATACCGTCGCATGACCACCAGATCTATCAAGCAGTGCTATATTATAATCAAGATGTACAGGGACTCGCTGTAATACAGCAATGGCCTCTTCTACGGTACTGCATGTTTCTAAGATATAACGAATAACGATTGTAATACCAAAACCCGTGCCTTCCGTTAGGCAGCCACCGTAATTAATAGAAACACTTAATCCGTCGCTATTAATACCGTCTAAAGCCCCCCAAATGCAGTCAGCCATAGCAATAACCGCTTTCTCCGACCATTGACTCTGAAGGATCGTCCCCTCACATAGAAATGCTGGAAAATCATAATTACGAATAAGTACAGGCTGTTCTTTTTTATAGATCAACTGAGAACAAGCAGAATAAAAAGTTGGCGGGCAATACAAACTTAAAAAACGAGCCTGTAGGTCATCACAGTCCAGATAATCCACCAGCTCTTTATAAAGAGGATAAAGTTCTGGCATATACTGTTTAAAGGCCGATATACACTCTAAATAACTTGGGCGTGCTTCTTCCCCTTCATCCAAATACCATGCACGATAACTCGGCCAGTTCTGATTAAATAACTGCTTGAATTTTTCCGCAGGCTTTGGCTCGTTGATTACATCAAATTGCATCGTCTTCACTTGAGTAAATTCCTACGGTGACAAATTATTGGCTGAAGGGGGCCAATAAACAGGGACATATGAGCTATAAAAATAACGGCATTACGTCTCTGTCTATCGTATTAAATCGATCTGGAAAATAGGCCTGTTACACCGGTCAGGTATTAAGCAGACTCAACTTTTCTTAGGGAATCTTTTGGGGAATTATCCCAACCGATAACGGTTTCAATTTGCTCTGCAATATCCAAAACAGCTGCATCGGTACCCAGAGGCCCAGAGACTTGAATGGATAGTGGCAAACCTTCATCACCTAACCCCATAGGCAAAGCGCAGGCTGGCATACCGGTTAGGTTGGCATCATAAAGAAAAGCCACCCAATCCAACCAAGGATTGGTGATCTTAGTTGACCCTACATATTTGGGATGACGACGAGTATGCTGGAATGCTTCCATACCCAGAGTAGGAGTCAAAAAGATCGAGCTACCATTACGATCAAACATAGCCATATAAGCGGCATGAATGGCTTCTCGGTGTTCTTCTGCCGCTTCAAACTCTTCATCCTTCATACTGGCACCAAACTGCAGTGTCTCCAGCGTGCCCTTTTCTAAACCTTCTAAGGGTGTCGGTTTCTGCTTTTGGAAACTCCAAGAATCATAATGGGCGGAAGTGGCCCAAGCGATTACAGAAGACGGGAGGTTTGGCTGATCAAAAACAACGTCTGCACCAGCCTCTTCCAACATACGGACCACCTTTCGGAAGGTTAAACGCACATCATCATCGATAGGTACAAAGCCCATATCTTCAGAGACAATTATTTTTTGACCCGCAAGGCTCAATGGATGTTGAGCATGTGCCGCTAAAGAATCCAGATAAGCCTTGTCGTTATTGTTGGCAGCCACCACAGAAAACATCAGACGAGCATCTGCAACGGTACGAGCCATAGGGCCATAGGAAACAATCGTGCTCCATGAAGGAAAACAAGGTTCTCTTGGCACGGCCTTAAAGGAAGGTTTAAAGCCAACAATACCGCAAAATGCTGCAGGGATACGGATGGAACCGCCGCCATCGCCACCTAGTGATAAAGTACCTGCACCAGCCGCAACAGCAGTACCTGCACCACCGGAAGAACCTCCAGGAGTACGTTCTGCATTCCACGGGTTCTTGGTTGTGCCGTTCAATTCAGAAGAGGTGGTACCTGTTAAACAAAACTCGGGACACGTGGTTTTAGCAAAAATCACAGCACCAGCCTCTTCCAAGCGAAGCACGGCGGCACTGGTTTGCTCCGGTATAAAATCAACCTGTGTACGAGATCCATTAGCGCTTGGCACGCCTGCCAACCACTGAGAATCCTTAATTGTTATCGGCAAACCACACAGGGGGCCGCCTAAACCATTGGCCAATAGCTCATCGGCTCGGGCTGCAGCCTGACGAGCTTTAGCATAAAGTTTTACAGAGAAGGGGTTATACGCTTCGGCGACATATTCGGCATGCTCGATGGTTTGTTCCAGCAGCTCAACGGCAGTAATCCGGAGATGACGAAGATCTGACAGTAATTCAATGGCCGTTTTGTTGCTCACGTTCATCTGATATCCCTAATTGTATTTATTATTAAAGGCTTCTACATACCTAAACAAAAGTATTCCGCTCCTCTGGCTCGCAGCCAAAAAGAGTGGATGCCTTGTGTAAAGAAAATTTTGTTTGGCTGCTTAGCGCTGTCTATTGAGTCACATATAAACCCAATGTCTTAACTCAGACTGGTTGTACAACAGCTACACCATGAACCATAATGTATGTATCTTTTTTCAAAAAATCAACAGCATGGTGCATAGTGTTTGATAATGACAGCTTAGAAGCCTACTTACAGATTGCTGGAGTAATTACTCAAGCCGAACTTCCTATCGTGCAATCTCAGGGGCGTATGGGAGAATATGCCGTCGCCTATCGGATCTACCGAAACAAGCAAGGCGGTGGTTTTGGTGATCGTAGTAAACGCCCTTATGCTTGGGCCATACTCGTTTATGTGGATGGTCTGCCACTGAGAATTAACAGCGCTCGTGGGGATTGTCGGGAATGGTCAACCCTGGAGATCGTTTCAGAATGGATGATAAAAAATGGCTTTAGATACTGGTGGACACGTAACGACCTAGAGTGGAATCAGCCAGAAGCCGTTGCTCCCGAAGTAATAGCACCCGAAGCAATCGTACCTGAAGCAATTGCATCTGAAGAGATAGCACCCGAAGCGATAGCACCTGAGGCGATAGCATTTGAAACCCTTGCTCCTGAGGCCGTTATTCCAGAAGCGATAGCACCTGAAGCGATAGCACCTGAAACTCTTTCTTCTGAAATAACAACTTCAGCTCCTTTAGAGCCCCATATTGAATCTTTAGCTGACCTTAAGTCTTACTAACTTTGATCCCAGGAACATTTATCAAAGCTCAGCTGAATGCAGCCTAACTCTAAACGGCTTCACTTTGTGATAAGTATACAAGTGGGGCTGTCCCTCCGCAGATATAATCCTAATGATATTCAAAGGATCATTCACTTTAAATATTTATCCGCTATGCGTTGTATTACCCCTTCATCCTTAAGTTCCTGAAAAATTCTATTGAGCTGGGGTTCTAGTTTAGTGATAGCAGATCGTTTGGATAAACCAAGATAAAGATCAACATTATTACCTGGTTTGTATTCTGCCTGCTCAAGCGTTCCACTTAATCCGCTTAACTTAATATGGTAATCAACCTGACAGTTGGTGCCTACCATCACATCCAAACGATCATTTTCCAACATTTTAAGTAGCTGGCTTTCATGAGTTACACTGTATTTATTCAGCTTGTCATCCGTATCAAACCGTGGAAAATACGCCGAATTAACCACATGCCCCACCTTAAAACGGTAGAGATCAGTATACTGTTGAATGGAAAGCCCATTACCTTGTTTTAAGTAAAATCTGGAAGAACAGTTTGAATAGTAGGGCGGGGATGTATACAGAATATATTTCTCTCTTGCCGCGCGTTTAGCTAAACTTGTTATAGCATCAATTTTTCCTAATTCCATATAATGGAGTGCCCTGCTCCAAGGAATTTCCTTAAATTTAAACGTCACATTTGGCAGCCGCTTTTCGAGCTCTTTGATTATATCAATATCAATACCTGAAAAGTGTCCCTCTTGCATAATCGTAAATGGCGGCCATGGATCCGTACCTATAATAAACTCTTCCGCCAATGACTGATTAGCGTAAAAAAAGCACATGGCAGATACAAGAACTGTCATTGCAAATCTGTTAGCGACAGTCATAGTCCCTCCCATAGACCGATCAAAATAAATCAGCAGTATAGAGTTAATTTAATTTTGAGTCAGCTCAAAGACACTAGACGAGTACAGACCAACCAATAGATATTGGTAAAGATAAAAAATCCATTCTGTTTATTGTCAGGCAACAGCTAAACAATATTCGATCTGTAGCCCCACTCTAATCTCAAATTACAGACTACGGTTCCGTCATTTTAAACCGCTAAAATTGAGTAAAAATCCTAACCCAACCACTCTTTACCTTCCTTCTACATTTTCTATTTTTCGTATCCTTTTAAAAACGACGCTTCACCGACTCTTAGCGACACACCCAGTATATTAGCTAAAGTTAAATAAAATAGAGCCTAATTAATCAACAGATTATAAAACTAAATAATTACATTAAATACAGCAATATAGACTATCAGAAGTCACCAATAGAAAAGTATGCATCTACAACCGTGCTCTTTTGACCCTATAAATATCAGGGTGTTATTACTGTTTACGAACGGACTCATACACGAAGACCCAAGTATAAATTCCAACCCGCAGAACAAAAAAAGAGACGTGTCATGGTATTTAAAAAAAATAAATTTCGCTCGCTGATAGCAGGCCTAGTCACTGCCGGTGCTCTAATCGCTGGCAACGTGAGTGCTGCCACCCTAAAGATGGCGACAGATTCTGGCGCCAAAGGCTCTCCTGCCGGAGACACTCTGGAACGTTGGGCAGAGATCATCGAGAAAGGCTCTAAGGGTGAGATTGACGTAAAAGTCTTTTACCAGAATGAGCTGGGCAGTCAAAACGAAGTATTTGATCTGCACGTAGCTGGCGACGTTGATGTCATGCTGAACTGGCCCATGACCTCTTACGATAAACGTATCGGTGTGATCTACACGCCTTATATGACCTTATCCTGGGCAGAAGCCATCAAAGCCTATAGCCCTGGTGGCTGGGTCAACGAGATGCTGGGTGGTATTTATTCCGATCTGGGTCTGAAATTCTTTGGCCCTTGGCCTGAAGGATTTAACGGTGTGGCAACCCGTGGTAAGTACGCCACTAATATCGCTGAGGCTGACGGCCTAAAAGTCCGTACCATGACCGTATTCCCAGCCCCTCAAACCATGCAAGCTTTGGGCTATCAGACTGCTGCCATCGACTGGGGAGAGGTTTATACCGCTCTACAAACCGGTGTTGTGGACGGTGAAGCCGGTAACGTAATTTATTGGGATTACGAGTATTTCCGCGATCAGCTGGATTACTACGTACGCAGTAAGCACTTCTTTATGACAGGGGTGCTGAGTATGAACGCAGATTCTTTTGATGCCCTGTCTGAAAAACACCAAAAGATTGTGGCTAGCGCTGCCAGAGAAGTGATGCAGCAACAATTTACAGCGGCTAAATCTCAGGATCAGCTCTACGTCAAAAAAGCAGAAGAAGCCGGTATGAAGTACTTTGAACTGTCTGATGAGCAGATCAAAGAATTTGCCCGTGCCGCCCGTGAAAAAGTATGGCCTCTAATGGACAAAGAGATTGGCTCTGAAATCATGGACAACATCCGAGCAAACGCAACCAAGCTGTAACAAGCGTTTGTAGCCGAGGATAGCCCTGCTCCCTGCTCCGCTATCCTTCGGCTTCTCTTGCTTCGTTATTATTTGGTTCCCCTCGTATGCGACGACTCATTCCCCCTGACTCGTCGCATTCTGTTTTTCTGAAGGTGGCTCATGATGGTTCCTTTTTTTACTGCGCTGGATCGAAAGCTAGCCTGGGTACTTAACGCTACCGCACTGATCAGCAGCCTGATGTTAGTCGGCTTAATGCTGTTTCTAGTAGCGGCTCGATATCTCTTTGGTTGGTCTATTGTTGGGCTGTTAGAGATGATCATGGTATTTGGTATGTGGCTGTATATGGTGGGTGGTTTAATTGCCAGTCGTAAGCGAGAGCATTTAGTTGTGGATTTTGTACAAAGTAACCTCCACGACGCTCAGATACGTCGCATTCATCAGGGCGTTATCTCTCTGATTACTCTGATTATCAGTATTTTCTTTGTCTATCTTTCCTATCGTATGTTGAAGTGGGGCATGCGTCGTCCGCAACATACACCGGGTTTATCCATTCCTTTGTGGGTGCCTCAAAGCGCCATCATGTTCTCCAGTGTCGGTTGTGCGCTTTATGCCCTTAGAGATGTCATCCAAAGCTTTCTGGGTACTCACCCGGCGATCTCTCCTGATCAATTAGACGATCCAACCAATAATACTTCTAAAGGGGATCAGTAATGGAAGGTTTAATTGCGATCGGTATCTTGCTGACCCTAATGATTATTGGCGTTCCCGTGGCTTGGTCTTTTGCGGGGGTTTTGGCTTTTCTGACCTTTGCCTATGATGCCAACTTCAACACTCTGATGTTACAGGGCTACCGCTCCATCGATTCGGTGATTCTGATTGCTTTGCCCTTGTTTGTCCTAACAGGCTATCTAATGCAAAGCGGAGGCATTGCTCATCGATTGGTCGATTTTATCGAAGTTTTGGTGGGTAAACGTAAAGGCGGTATGGGAGCGTCTATGGTATTGGCTTCCGGTATCTTTGGTGCGATTGCTGGCACATCAACCGCTGCGGTAGCCTCCATCGGCACCATCATGATTGACCCTTTGGAGAAACGCGGTTATCCACGGGGTTATTCCTCCGCACTTTTAGGTATCTCATCCCTACTGGGTATTCTGATTCCACCGTCGATTACCATGATTCTTTTTGCCGTGGTGACAAGACAATCAGTTGCTGCCTGCTTTGCTGCCTCTATTGGCCCCGCTCTCCTGCTGATTACGGGTTTGATTCTGGCTAACCGCTTTAATGTGGGGCGCTTGTTCCAAGAAGTTTCTGTTGGGGCTAAAGATGGCTTAGAAAACCTACCATCTAAAGGTCAAGCGGGTTTACGAGCCATACCTGCACTGTCTCTGCCTGTGATTATTCTGGGTGGTATCTACGGCGGTATTTGTACGCCGACAGAAGCCGCTGCCATTGCTGCTTTTGTGGCTATTCTGATTGGATTTTTTATCTATCGGGACCTGACGATTAAGCGCTTAGGCACCAGTGTTATTGCCGCGGCTGAAACTACCGGCACCGTGATTATGATTCTGTTATTCAGTTTTATGATTGGTCGTATTCTAGCCTCTGAGCGTGTACCACAGGAGCTGACAGAAGCGATTACTTCGATGGTGCAAGACCCCATCATGATTCTTATCGCGGTGAATATCTTCCTGATTGTCACCGGTATGATTATGGATGATGTCTCTGTCACCGTCGTCGTCGCGCCTCTGTTTCTACCTTTGATGGTTGCCAGTGGTGTTGATCCTATTCACTACGCATCCATCGTGGCGTGCTCCGTAGTGATTGGTGCTAACAGCCCACCTGTTGCCCCCATACTCTATATGGCTTGCAGGATCGGTAAGGTGAGTATTCATCAGGCCATGATGCCCGCGATTGGTCTTATGGTATTTGTGGCGATGCCTGTGATGATAGTCACCAGCTTTGTACCAGAACTATCACTGTTTTTACCAAAACTGATGGGCTTGATGTAATGAGATTAGCGTTTTTGGAATAGACACTAAGAGAGACATAATTGGAATAGAGCGATAAACGAGGTATTAATTCTAAGTGCCTCGTTTATCTCAAAGAAAAATACTTTGAAAAATTCATGAAGGGCTAACAGCCAGACCATGCAAGCACTCAACACCGTCTGAGTGTTCGGATAACTTACCATTTCTAATATCCCAAAGTTCAACTGCATACTGAATATTCAGCCAAAATTCAGGAGATGTATTCAAAGCAACGCCAAGCTTAATAGCCATTGGAGCAGTTAAAACCTGACGATCATGTAAAATTCGGCTTACCGTATTTCGATTAACATCCATCGCTTCAGATAATTGTTTAGCCGTCAAATTCAAAGGATCTAGAAACTTATTTTTTAGTACATACCCTACTGTTAAAGGCCGTCGCTTTGTCTGTCTCATGTCTATACCTATTACTTATAACTATGAGGATCTAAGTAAACGTTCTCAGCTCCCTCTAAGGCATCATTCCAAGTAAAAATCAGGCGGTATTTATTATTCACTCTGATTGCATACTGACCTTCCAGGTGTCCTTTTAAGAGCTTTAATCGATTACCAGGTGGTGATCGAAGATCCTGAACATTTACAGCAGCATCAATCATTTGTAACGCTTCAAACAAAGAATCCTCAATACCACTTGGAATTTTCTTACCTGTGACATCATTATCATAAAAGTTTTCTAAGTGCTTATTTTTAAATGAGATAATCATTTATTTCGCCTGAGTTAATTACCGGCAACACTGCTTGCGCCCCAGTACGCAATTCCAATATAAATATAATGCACAGCCTAGCTGTGCGCAAGGTTAATATAACACCGAGATAATACTAATGATCTTTCAGGTTCACCGAGCCAAAAGTGGATTCTGCCTTCGCTTCGGAAAAGGCACCTTTAGAGAGGGAGTCTTTTGGTTGATTGACCAGTCGGCGCTCAGGTCTATGCCTTACTTCTGGTTCCACAGGGGCCGTTAATCCCTTTTCCTCTTGTCCTTTAGCCACTCGCTCTTCACTGGGTGCGACACCCATCTGCTCCCGATAACATTTACTAAAATGAGTGGAAGAGACAAAACCACAGGCAGTGGCAATATCCACAATAGACATGGAACTTTGTTTTAACAGCTGTCGGCTGCGTAACAAGCGCAGTTTGAGATAGTATTTGAAAGGAGAACAATCCAGATATTTCTGAAAAAGCCGTTCTAATTGCCTTCGAGATAAACCGACATAGTGGGCCAATTCGTCCATACCGATCACTTCTTCGATATTGGCTTCCATCAGCGCGACCACCTCAGCCAGTTTAGGCTGATTGGTACCGATCACATGGCGTAATGGCACCTTTTGCAGATCACTGCTATCTCGTACACGATCACAGATAAACATCTCAGAAATGGAAGCTGCTAACCGACTCCCATGCTCCTGCTTGATCATATTCAGCATCATATCCAATGGCACCGTACCACCCGTACAGGTCAGACGATTACGATCCATACTGAATAAACGATTGGAACAATTAACTTTTGGAAAAGCTTCTTGCAAAGAGGCTAGGTATTCCCAGTGAGTACTACAATCATAACCATCCAACAAACCTGCATCGGCCAGAAGATAAGCACCGGTACAGATACCGCCCAGCTTACAACCTTTTCGGTCCATCTCCTGTAACCAGCTGATATGTCTCTTGTTATAGGCCTTAGTGACATTAACACCACCAGACACAATAATCGTATCCAGACCCAGTTCATTATACATACTGGCATCTGGAGTGATTTTAATACCATCACTGGCACTGATAGGTTGACCACTTTCGGTAAGAGAATACCAGGCATAGAGCTCTTCACCTGACAGTTGATTGGCCATTCTTAACGCTTCCACAGCAGAGGCCAAAGAGATCATGGTGAAGTTATTTAACAGTAGAAAGCCAATGGAGCGTGCCTTTCTCTTCTGGGGGGATTCGGCATTACTATCATTCATCAGGCACACTCATAAGGCTGTTTGATCGTCGTATGAAGCTGGCTTTAATGAAATATAAGATAGCAGAAAAGTAATGGCTTTGGTTGCGCGCACCCCCCGATATTATGTCGCTTTTAGGTAATAAAAGCGCAAAAGATGACGCCTATCAACAGACTTTGACAGGTAGAAAAATAGCAACGCATCTAGAAAATGAAATATGAAAAAAGAGAAGGCGACCTGAATAATGGCAACCCTCCCTCTGTATCTACTGTTTAAACAAGATGGAACTGACTGTGCATGCCTTCATTGCGCAATGGAATAATGGCTTGGTAGGCATCACTGTTATACCAATTGCGAGCACTCTCCTTATCAGGAAATTGAATAACGGCTTTTAATGGATGAGAGGCCTCTCCGTGTAACACCTCCACTTCTCCTTTAGCGATAAACTCCCCATTGAATGGCTTTAATGTTCCGGCGGCTTTTTCGCTGTATTGACCAATAAGCGCTTTATCCACAGGGGTAAGGTCGACAATGACTAAACAAGACATATAGGTAATTCCTTCAGTTATTGATCTTTGACTTAGCGTGTTGATGTGTTGACCTAGCTTAGAATTTTGACAAAAATTGAACAATAACCACAAAATGGACTCACTGTTTAATTATATGAACACTGTAAAGCTTGCACCTCTGTTATTGATTTTTGTTGAAGTAGCGAAGAGACGTTCATTCTCTGCTGCCGCCAGACAACTGGGCTTAAGTAAGTCTGCTGTCAGTCAGCAAATAAAACGCCTTGAAGATGCCACGGGGCAACAATTGTTAGTGCGAAATACCCGAGGCGTTGTCATCACCGCCGTAGGTGAAGCCTTACTGGCACGCAGCGAACGCTTGAGTGAACAGATGAGCCTTGCTCTTACCGAATTAGAAAGCGTTAAAGAACAACCCAGTGGCAAATTTAAAGTATCCGTGCCGCCATTTTTTGAGAACAATATCGTCATACCTGCCATCAGCCAGTTATGCCTTGAATTTCCTCTTATTCAGCCAGAAATCGTTATCACAGGAAGGTGGCAGGATCTGATCCAAGAGAACCTAGACGTCGCCATATTTGGAGGAAATCTTAAAGAGTGTAACTACAGAGCCCTGTCCATCGGAAAAACAGCAGAAAAGTTTTGTGCATCACCGCGCTATTTACAAGACCATTTACAAGAACATGGCCCTTTAGTCTGTATCGAAGATTTATCTTCACATAAGTTCATCGCAACCCCTTGGCAGAATACAGAACTCGATCTCTTTGACACCACTCAAAATAGCCAACGGCTCTACAATATTGAGCACAGCGCAAAAACAAATACTCTGGCCACAGTACGAGAAATGGTTTTGAACCATATGGGCATTGCTCTCTGTCCTGAATTTCTTGTGCAAGCAGATTTAAGAGCAGAGCGCCTTATTCCGGTTCTACCCACAGTGGCAGGACGAGCCTGGCACTTCTACTTTATACACCAGTATATGGGGGAAAAACCCATTCACATCCGCCGCTTTTACCAGCTAATCTGCTACCACTACAATAAGGTGCATTTGGGCGGTATGGAGTGATCTTTCAGTGGATCTCTTCATCCCTCTCATTCGGTTTGATAATGTCAGTCTATTACCCTAACAGTGCTAAAAAATATAAGTTTACTGATTGGGCTGATTTGTAGCCTTCCAGTTTTCAACGCCTGCCCTTCCTTCTCCCAAGGCCTTTAGTCAGCTGATTTATATCAGCTAAAGCTCGAAAACTAGGGTTTTCCCTAGGTTGTTATGATAAGAGATTCTGTTAATTTCAGAATAAGTAATGATAACTCCCATTTTTTGGTCTCTATTTTGTCGCGTAATCAACGGGAGATGACAATAAATAGCGGTAAACCCTATAACAATCTAAATACCAAAGACGGGAAGATATGACTTTTTTATATCGATTTAATACCAAACAAATCTTCTTTGGCATTATTCTTCTAGAAGCCTCTGCTATCTTCCTACTGCTGAGTTTCGTATTTTCAACACTGTCTGGGCAAACAAAATCACAAGCTTTAACGGACATGGAAACCATGACCCAAACAGTGGCTCAGCAAGTGAATGATGAGTTGAACAGAGTCGCTTTTTCCACCAAGATTATTTCTGATGCTTATATGCGGGCCTATAATGCTTTACCCGATCAAACGTCGGGCAGTCTTGACCAATGGAAAGCCAAAGTACATAACACCGAGACCAGCTGGGGTTTCTATCACGATGGAACCAATAAACCAGAAACGGCCCTCCAATCCCCCGTACTGACAAGCTTTATCGATAAAAACACCCCTTTTGACAAAGATATCGCAAAACAGATTGAAGCCGCTGATGAGGTAAAACACCTTATTCGTGGAATATACGAGAATTATCAATATTCATGGGTTTATATCAGTACCGCCGATGATCTTGTCCATATCTACCCCAGCGTTAGCCTTGAGTATTCTTCTTCGTCTACCGCTCCTACAACTAAACACTGGTATCTGGCGGCTGATTTTGAAAATAGAACCTTTGGCTGGGAAGAACCCTATAGCGATTTAGCCGGAGAAGGCCAGATGGTGACAGTCTCTTATCCTTTTTATGATCAGGAAGATCAGTTAAAAGGGGTTACCTCTCACGATATTAAAATACAGCAGCTCTTAGATAGCTTCCTGAAAGATATTGAGCTTTACGAAAACTCGACCATTATCGTGACGTCTCAGCACGGAAAGGCAATCTCGACAAATAATCAGATATATAATGATGAGGTTGAAGCAAAAAACAAAGATAGCTATAGAGGCGTGCTCTATTATCTTTCTGCCAACCAATTGAAATTGCTAGAGAAAGACCATCCAGAAGCCGTTAACTCAGAATATTCAAACCTGAATACATTATCCGATGCAGTAATGAAGAGAGTAGAAGAAAGCTTACCCTTATCTTTTGAATTGAACTTTAACGATGCCACTAGTGATGGAGTTTATCAGGTCAGTGCGGTGCAAATTCCTGCGACAGGTTGGACAATTATTAATGCCGCTCCCAACTCAGTAATTACTGGTAGTCTGGGACAGATTAACCAAAAAATGCAAATATCTATCGCCCTGATACTGGCTTGTTTATATCTTGCTATCGGCTTTATATATTACTTCCGTTTATTTGTACCCATCCGCAATGTTTCCACCATTGCCACCGAAATCAGTGGTGATAATTTAGAGCACGAACTGCCAACAAAATATTTAGGTGAAATGGGCGCACTTTTCAAAAGTTTCGGCAACATGATCGAAAAGCTCAAGCAATCCAAAGAACTGACGATGGAATACAGTAAGAAGCTGGAAGATGAAGTACAAGAGCGCACCGAAGAGCTAAAAGAGAAGAATAAGCTACTCGAAAAAATAGCGGAGACCGATCCTTTAACTCAACTGTTTAACCGAAATAGATTATACAGTGCCTTGACTCAAGAACTGTCTCATATCGACCAGTGCAATACAGGATCTTCTATTATTCTTCTGGATATCGATCACTTTAAAGCGATTAATGATCGTTACGGTCATAATAAGGGTGATTTGGTACTGAAAACCTTTTCAAACATTATACGCTCCGGTTGTCGTAGTACCGATATAGTCGGCCGCTGGGGTGGTGAAGAATTTCTGATTATTTGTCCAAAAACAGATCTCACAACCAGCACCACACTGGCAGAAAAGCTCAGAACAGCTATTGAAAAACAAGGCATTCCAGATATTGAATGCATTACAGCCAGCTTTGGAGTCAGCAAGTTCTGTTCAGAAGATACAGTCGATAGCTTACTGGAAAGAACCGATAGAGCGCTCTATCAAGCCAAAAACAAGGGCCGCAATCAAGTTTGTTGCTCTGATAGAGTGTTATTAGCCCAGTGATAGAAGCCCACCTACTGAGGAAAAATGCTTCTGGCACTCAGCTTCAAGCTTACACAACCTAAAGTCTGAGTAAGCTATACTGGAATGAGACTGTTTATTATTAGGCGTGGACATACTGGAGCAATTGCTGATGGGTAGACATGCCTTCTTCTCCCTATTTTCTTATTTCATACTTTCTCTATCCTTGCCATCAATGGCGAATGAGCGCGCTAAATGTCCAGATAAAATAGCAATTGCAACCAAAGGGCCATTGGTAGAAGCGACAATTACAACCTTTAAAACACTCTATCTCCAATTAGGCTGCAGTCCAGAATTCCTCGAAGTTCCAGGTAGACGGGGGATTATGTATTTTAATGAAAGGTTTGTGGATGGAGAGTTTTTTCGTCTCTCTCTTGTTGAAAAGAGATATTCTCGACCATTTGTCCGTTCTGCTGTACCACTCTTTCAGATTTCAAATGCACTTTGGCTGCACCCGGACATGAAGAAGCGCGATCGCCTACCCATAGGTTATGTTTTGGGAGTTGTCTGGCAAGAAGAGTATATGAAGAATCAGCAAGGAGTCTCTTTTCCCAGTAGCAAAAAAATGTTTGATTACTATCAAAAAGGACGGCTCTCCGGCTTTTTAGCGAGCAGTAATCCCAACGTCGCCCTGCTTACTAATGATGGACAGCAGCCAGCACCTATTCAAGAAAAGCTTATTTCTAAGCTATCGCTGTACCATTATCTTGGAATAGAACATGCGGATTTTATGGAAAAGCTGTCAGAGCTACTGATTCGTAATAACCCCTTTGAACAGAAACAGAAAAAAGAACAGCCATAAAATCATCATAAATTATGGCTATCTCTTTAACATCTGTTTGTGACTTTCTGCTGCTTACAGATTAAGCACTCACATTAATGTTATTACCCAGATGAGGCTCCACAGATGGCTGAACGGCAGTAACAGAACCCATCAACGCTTCGACTGCATTTTTCTGAGTATCCTGGATAGACTGAAGTAATCCAGCCTGAGCACCTAACATCATATTCTGCTGGCCCATATGACTTGCAACAATACCAACACTAGCCATGGCATCCATTTCATTTTCCTCTTCAGTGAAGTTCAATCTTTAATATAACGGCAGGTTAAGCTTTGACTTAAGCATAATCCGGTATTGAAATGTTGCCATTTGTTTTGCAAATGTAGCGTGGAATAAATGCCTTACTTCTTTGAAGATAAACTTTGTTTGACTGCTGAGTGTAATCTTATGTAATTGCCGCTAATTGAGCTCTTTTATCATAATAAGTGATCACTGATAAAGGACTGAATATGCGCATTTTAAAAAGACGGGAATTGAAGCTTGTCGCTGCCTTATCTGCCAGTTGGTTACTCGCAGCCTGTGCAACAAATGATATGCTGCACTCTAAGCATGAGATGAGTGTAGATGAGCAGTGGCAACCTAATTACATAAAACTCTCTGATTACCAACCGCCCACTTCTATTCCAGCCAATGTTGGTGAAGGGTGTGAATTTCAGTATCTTGCCCCTGAATTAGAAAAGGTTTCTGACCCCGACATCCTGAAATCAAACAATGGCGAGTTGGATTTCACCTTATCGGTTGAGTATCAGGAAAGAAATATAGCGGGCTGTAATACTTGGCTACGTAACTATGCTTATCGTCAGAACAACGGCAGTAAGACGTCTGCGTTAGTAGGCCCAACATTAAAATTGAAGCCTGGAGATATTCTTCGCTTTAGACTCGAAAATCGTATGCCCGATTGTGCTTCAGCGCCAGACTTTCTCTGTGCAGGTAGTCATCAACACAGTCACTCAGAGGCTATGGATGCCCCTTTGAGTAATGAAGATGCCGCCAAAATGAACACCCCCCATAATTTTAATGTTACTAATTTTCATACACATGGCTTATGGGTTTCTCCCAGTAAAAATAGCGATAATGTCCTGCTAGAACTTCAACCGGGTTACGGGTTTGATTATGAAATCCGAATTCCAGAAGATCATCCGCAAGGGACATTTTGGTATCACGCCCATGTTCACGGTTCAACGGCATTACAAGTATCCAGTGGTATGGCAGGCGCCATCATTATTGGAGATGGCAATCCCGATAAAGATTTAAGCCAACAACCTCAAATCAAAGACAAAGTCGATCGTACCTTCTTACTGCAACAGGTGGCATACGATTGTAACGGCGTTATTGAATACTATGATGCCAACAACGCACCCAGTGATGTCGACGTATGTAAACTTGATGATGGCACCTCCGTCAGTCTATTTGGAACGAAGTCCTGGCAGCAGATGCAAAGAAGAACGTTAATCAATGGTCAGGTTGTCCCTTCGATTACAGTTAACCCCGGTGAAGTTCAGCGTTGGCGCTTTGTTCATGCAGGTGTGCGTGAGACCTTGAAGTTGGTAACACTGAAGGACTCAGACGATATCAAGCTGCATCAGGGCATAATTGGTGATGCTGAATTTGTCGGGAGCTTGAATCAAGTCTCGGTGGACGGCCTTAATACGGGTCAATTGGATCGTTGGTGTTTAGATCAAACCGTAAAAAGCTGTAATATCGAGGCCCTACAGCCGGGATATCGCGCGGATTATCTGTACAAAGCGCCGATAGAACCAGGGGTCTACTGGTTAATCGATGAAGAAACGGCCGCGAAGAGCTCTCTACAAGGTGAAGCGGAAAATAAAGAAGCACTGATGCAGATTGTTGTCGCAGGTCAGAATAAAGCTGATACCTTACCTACATCCGCCGCTTTGAAAAGCTATCAAGCCCACGCTGCACCGACTCCGGCTAAAATAGCCGCGATGGATGCGGATACATCCAATACTCAAGATATGATGTTCTATCTGGGAAATCGATCCATTATCGCCGATATTACAGATCCTACGTGTTTAACCGTATCGAACAGTGATATCGACAACGCTCAGGGGGATTCAGAACCCCCTATTTTCTCAATTAACGGTCTACCTTTTGGTCAAAACCCAGACCGAGATCTAGAGTTAGGTCAGTGGCAACGATGGAACCTTTGTACTCGTGGGCTAGCCTCTATGCACCCCTATCATATCCATGTAAACCCTTTCTATGCCTATAGGACAGGGCCAGATGGTGAACAACAAGGTGTATGGCGGGACACATTAGCCATTGAAAAAACTATTTCATCTGGACTACCGAATCCAGATACCAACTACCCCGCAACCGTTGTTTACTCCGAGAACCGCTATCCTTCGTCGCTACCGGGTATATCCAACCCAGACACAGTGAAGAAGATGTACGCCGGAGCCTTTGTTTTACATTGCCATATTCTTGATCATGAAGACCAAGGCATGATGCAAAAAGTCGTTTTGGTCGAGTAATCTAAATCTCGAACAAGCAGAACCTAAGAAGAAGCGAGCCAATGGATATTGGCTCGCTTTTTTCTATCGATACAACAGGTTCAAAGTGTACTCAGCGGTGTCTTTAGTATTGAAAAAGCATCCACCAGCAGAGAAAATCTACAACAGGCTGTTAATCGCATCGTAGCGATTATTAAAAGCGATCCCCACAAAGAACGCCTGGATCGGGTCATTACCCGCTGGTTAAAGCGTCATCTACAACGGCTGGATGCCGCCGTCGATCTAAAACAACTGAATAGCTTGGTAGAGGATAACGAAATGCTGGCAGAAAACTTACAACACTGGGCTGAAAAAGAGCGCATGACAGGGGAACAAATCGGCTTACAAAAAGGTGAGAAGCTGGGGCTGCAAAAAGGCGAGAGACTAGGTATCCAAAAGGGAGAGAAGTTGGGGCTGCAAAAAGGAAAAAAAGAGATAGTGATTAGCTTGATCGCATTGGGCAGCATGCCTGACGAACAGATCGCCAAAGTGTCTGGTTTTAGCTTAGAAGAAATCGCCACCCTAAGAAAAGATGGCTCCCACTAAGAGAGGTCTGCTGTAAAGTATTTATAGATCAATAAAAGAGTGGTATACCCGCTTTTCCGACATGTCCATTTAACTGTACAGGTTTTCCTGTCTGAGTCTATACTTGTACCGTTAATCACACATATGGACACCTTGATGAGAATCGTATCTTTTACTGAAGCCCGTAACAGCCTGAAAGCAGTGTTAGATAATGTCGTTAATGACGCCGATACAACCGTTATCACTCGTCGTGACGCTGAAGATGCCGTTGTAATGTCATTGGATTATTACAACAGCCTAATGGAAACCGTCCACCTATTACGTTCACCTGCCAATGCAGAGCACCTGAACCGCTCAATCGCTCAGTACAAAGCAGGTAAAGTGACACAAAGGGATCTGCTTGATGAGTAGCCACTTATTGTCATGGACAGATGATGCTTGGAATGACTACGTTTATTGGCAAACTCAGGATAGGAAAACACTAAAACGCATCAATGAGCTTATTACAGATGCGAAACGCACTCCCTTTGAAGGTATTGGCAAACCAGAGCCCCTAAAGGAAAACCTAACTAGATTCTGGTCACGGCGTATCGATGATGCAAACAGACTGGTGTACGCTGTTGATGAGAGCGCAATAACCATTATTTCCTGTCGATACCATTACTGATCTGCTGAGTTCATAGCCTTACTACAACCTACCTTAAGCCCTTTCGTGATATTGAGATTGTTAACTATGAGGATTACCACTAATGGCAATGCATAACCCTGCACATCCCGGTGAAATACTCAAAGAGCTAGTCATTGAGCCGCTGGAACTGACGATTACAGATGTAGCTAAACATCTGGACGTAAGCCGTAAAACCTTATCAAAGGTATTAAATTGCAAAGGCTCTATCACGCCTGAGATGTCTCTACGTTTGGAATTGGTTTTCGGTAAACCTTCAGCAGATCATTGGCTAAGGCTGCAAAGTGCTTATGATCTGTGGCAGACAAGGCAAAACCAAAGTTCTTTGCACGTATCCCCCTATAATTTCCAAGCGGCATAAGGCAGTACTCAGCGGTAAAAATATTTTTCATTAACAATCCTATTTAATCCTCACTCTGAAGTACTGTAACAGTGTTTCAGTGACGTTTTTCTCCCTCAGAATGTCCTAATTCCCAGTTATCCGGTCTCTGCTGCCGACATATAGTATCTCTATTGCTTTCGATGTTACTTTTCTTGTTCCCACGCTCCGCGTGGTAATAAATAGCTCTAGGCTACCACGCAGGAGCCAGTAGTGCTAAATCCGCTAATAGCGAATAATTTCTGTGTCACTGCTTAACCCTTCTATATACGACATATAGTGCCACTATTGTTTTTAAGGGGAAATTGAAATATTGGATATCCCCATTTGTTGACCCTGCATAATGGCTCCCTCTATTTTTCTCTATTGCCTTCAATATAATTTTCACAAATAATGGCCGCCCCATTTTTAAGACGAAATGATAGAGGAGTTAGGATTTCAATGGTTAAGCTTATTCCAATTGTTGCTGCTTTTTTGTTAACAGCGTGTGCTAGTGTCGGCGTTAAAAAAGAAAATTTATCTACATTACAGAATCAAAAAATAACAGATGGAAATAAACAGCATTCATTAATATTTTCCCAAATGGATGGCAAAGAGCTCAGCACGGGAGCATTTTCAAAGCCTAATGAGGCTTCAATTTATGTGGCACCAGGAAAAACTGAGTTAAATTTGAAAGTAACGCATACAACTGATGAACCAGATTTAGTTTGGGCCGCAAAAGCTGATGTTTCTGTTGTACTTAAGGAATATGAAATCTATACCATCAGAGCCAAAGAGAATGATTGGTGTATGAAGATTGAAGTTCTGGACTCTTCGGAGAGGGTTGTAGCAGGTCCCGTTTACGAAAAGCTTTATCCTTATCTGAGTTATAATCATATGAAGAACAAATATTTAATGAATCGTGTGAAAAATATAATGAAAAGTACATCGTGTAATTGAAGGATTATTAATCGATACCTTATGAAGTAAATTGTTAAAAAGATACTGTAGATAAAGCTGTAGCCAGTACTATTAACACTTGGTTCTGATGGATTGATTATTCAGTTACTATAGTTCTGTAAAGCTTATTATCATGCGCAGCCACAAACTGCGCTCTTCCCTCATCTCGCTTTCTGAAGTTCCTGTCTATCTCCCCCCCTCTTGCCCATTCGCGTCACGTGACGTTTTTGGTTACTAAGGGGTCGTTTATAGCACCTTCCCTGTTGTCCTTAAAAATTACACTGATTTGCAATCAGCCAGACCCTCGCCTTTTGTGGGCTTTCTGGCCAAAGCTTATGAGTGGGATAGAACGGGATAACAATAATGAACGCAACAGAACTGCATAACGATGCCATCGTGATTGATGGTTTGATCTGCGCCAAGTGGGAACGGGCGCTATTCGAAGATATGGCTAAAGGTGGTCTGACGGCTGCTAACTGTACCGTATCTTTCTGGGAGAATTTCGAGGGTACGGTACGTAATATCGTCGAGATGAACAACCTGATCGAAGAAAGCAGTGATCTGTTGTTAAAGGTACGTACTTCAGAAGATATTTACCGTGCTAAGCAGCAGGGTAAAACCGGTGTAATGATGGGTTTCCAGAATGCACACGCTTTTGAAGATCAAATTGGTTACGTTCAGGTCTTTAAAGACATGGGCGTGGGCATTGTTCAGATGTGCTACAACACCCAAAACCTAGTCGGTACGGGTTGTTATGAGCGTGACGGTGGTTTGTCTGGTTTCGGTCGTGAGATCGTGGCGGAGATGAATAAGGTCGGCATGCTATGTGACCTGTCTCACGTTGGCCCAAATACCGCGAAAGAAGTGATCGACGAATCCAATAAGCCAGTAGCTTATTCTCACTGCCTGCCATCTGGTCTGAAAGAACATCCCCGTAACCGTTCCGACGAAGAACTGAAATATATCGCTGATAAAGGCGGCTTTGTGGGTGTGACCATGTTCACGCCGTTCCTGAAAGCCGGTATCAACGCCACCATCGAAGATTATGTTGAAGCGATCCGCTATGTCTACAACATCGTAGGTGAAGACGCGATCGGCATCGGTACTGATTTCACTCAGGGCCACGATCAGAATTTCTTTGAATACCTGACTCACGATAAAGGCTACGCCCGTCGTCTGACCCGCTTTGGCGAGATTATCAACCCTAAAGGTATTCGTACCGTGGGTGAATTCCCGAACCTGACCGAAGCGCTATTAAAAGACGGTTTCAGTGAAAGCCAGGTACGCAAGATTATGGGTGACAACTGGGTCAACCTGTTGAAAGAAGTTTGGGGCGCGTAATTCTACCGCCAGTAAGTAAAACATTATTCAGAGCCGTTTCTAACCAGAGCGGCTTCTGACAATAAAAACAATTTTTGAGGTAGAAAACCATGGGTGTACACGCGCCAGAAATGCCAATCAATGTTGACGATACTACCGGTGTATGGACAACAGACGCACTGCCAATGCTGTATGTACCGCGTCACTTCTTTGTGAATAACCACATGGGTATCGAAGAAGAGATCGGTGCCGAAAAGTATGCCGATATTCTTTATAAAGCCGGTTACAAGTCTGCTTTTTACTGGTGCGAAAAAGAAGCCGCTGAACACGGTATGAGTGGTGCGGAAGTTTGGGATCACTATATGAAGCGTCTGTCACAACGTGGCTGGGGTTTCTTTGTGACTGAAGAGCTGGATATCGAAGCCGGTACGGCCAAGGTACGTCTGGAAAACTCTGCCTTTGTTTACCAGTACGGTCAAGTGAACCGCAAAGTGGATTACATGTTCACAGGTTGGTTTGCCGGTGCTCTGGATCAGATCGCTGAAAGCCTGGGTTATGAGGTTCGCACTAAAGCGGAACAGACTCAGTGTGCGGCAGAAGAAGGTTGTGATGTGGGTTACTTCGAAGTAACGCCACTGTAAACACGACGAGAAAGCACTGCTTAGAAAGAAAACGTACGCCGCAGGCCTTCGGGCCTGCACAGAATAATTAAAACCTGGCGAAACAACGGGAAAACAGAGCGTTAAAACACCTCTAAACCGTTAAGACCAGATTAAGTAAGATGAGATGGGGTTCCAATTATGTCCCAGTTTGATGCGCTGTTTGAGCCACTAAAAATTAATAAACTGACCATTCGTAATCGTATTGTCAGTACGGCTCACGCTGAGGTGTATGCCACCGACGGCGGTATGACTACCGATCGTTATGTTAAGTACTACGAGGAAAAAGCCAAAGGCGGCTGTGGCCTCAGTATCTGTGGTGGTTCCAGTGTGGTGTCAATCGACAGCCCACAAAGCTGGTGGAGTTCCGTTAACCTGTCTACGGATCGTATTATTCCCCATTTCCAAAATCTGGCCGATGCGGTGCATAAGCACGGCGGCAAGATTATGATTCAGATTACCCATATGGGCCGTCGTTCCCGTTGGGATGGTGAAAACTGGGTCAACCTGATGTCACCATCCGGCATCCGTGAGCCGGTTCACCGCGCGACCTGTAAAGTGATTGAAGAAGAAGAGATCTGGCGTGTTATTGGTGATTTTGCCCAAGCCGCCCGTCGCGCTAAAGAAGGTGGTCTGGACGGTGTTGAACTGTCTGCGGTACACCAACACTTAGTGGATCAGTTCTGGTCACCTCGTGTTAACAAGCGTACCGATAAGTGGGGCGGCACGTTTGAAAACCGCATGCGTTTTGGTATGGAAGTACTGAAAGCGGTACGTGCTGAAGTGGGCCCTGACTTTGTTGTGGGTATGCGGATTACCGGTGATGAATTCCACCCGGATGGTCTGAACCACGACGATATGAAAGAGATCGCCGCTTACTACAACGCCACTGGCGAAGTGGATTACTTCGGCGTTGTCGGTTCTGGTTGTGATACCCACAATACCCTAGCCAACGTTATTCCTAATATGAGCTATCCACCTGAGCCTTTCCTGCACTTAGCGGCAGGTATTAAGGAAGTGGTAGATGTGCCGGTGATTCACGCACAGAACATCAAAGATCCTAACCAGGCGAAACGTATTATCGAAGCCGGTTATGTTGATTTTGTCGGTATGACCCGTGCTCATATCGCAGACCCTCACCTGATCGCTAAGATCAAGATGGATCAAGTGGATCAGATCCGTCAGTGTGTGGGTGCTAACTATTGTATTGACCGTCAGTATCAAGGTCTGGATGTATTGTGTATCCAGAATACTGCCACCTCCCGTGAATATATGGGCATGCCTCATATCATCGAAAAAACCACCGGCTCGGTACGTAAGGTTGTGGTTATCGGTGGTGGCCCTGGTGGTCTGGAGTCTGCCCGTGTTGCGGCAGAACGTGGTCATAAGGTGACTCTGATCGAAAGAGCCGATGAGCTGGGCGGACAGATTACTCTGGCCTCTAAAGCGCCTCAGCGTGATCAGATTGCCGGTATCACTCGCTGGTTAGCCATGGAGCTGGAACGTCTGGGTGTGGATATTCGCCTAGGCACTGAAGCCGATGCAGAACTGGTACGTGAACTGAATGCCGATGTCTGTGTGATCGCCACTGGTGGTCGTCCGTTTATCGATCAGAGCCCAGAATGGGGCGCTGAAGAAGGTCTGGTAATCTCCAGCTGGGATATCCTGAGCGGTAAAGTGGAGCCGGGTAAAAATGTCCTGATCTACGACACCATCTGTGAGTTCTCTGGTTTGTCTGCAGCGGATTATCTGGCGGCCAAAGGTTCTCTGGTTGAGATCGTTACGGACGATATCAAACCGGGTGTGGGCATTGGTGGTACAACATTCCCAACTTACTACCGTTCCCTGTACGAGAAAGAGGTGATTATGACCTCTGACTTTCTACTGGAAAAAGTCTACCGCGAAGGTGACAGCCTGGTAGCCGTACTGGAAAACGAATACACAGGTCAGCGTGAAGAGCGCGTTGTGGATCAGGTGATTGTAGAAAACGGCACCCGTCCAAACGAAGAACTGTATTACGCCCTGAAAGAGGAATCTCGTAACAAGGGTCAGATCAACAACGAAGCCCTGTTCGATATCAAACCTCAGCCTGTTCTCTCTGAAAGTGGTGATGGCATGATTCTGTGGCGTCTGGGGGATTGTGTCTCTCAACGTAATGTTCATGCGGCTATGTACGACGCCCTGCGTCTGTGTAAAGACCTCTAACTTTTCGCCATTGCGACCCATCCATCTTCCTGATGGATGGGTTGCTTTTTTCAAAAATAAAAAGGCAGGCTCAGTTACCGGATTAAAGTCTTTCGATTCTTTTAGGCAGGTTTTCTTAAAGACTTTCATTAAGCCGATTCGTTTAATGACTTTTATTAAGTCAATCCGTTTAAAGATACTCAATCGCTGGGTCTATAGCTGCAGAAGCTAAAGACTCATAGGGTCGAAAGGCTTTTTATACCGTAACTCAGCACTGCCCATACTCCTGCTCTAAGGGAGATCCTATGTTTTTTGAATGGTTACACCCCGTCCTGATTGCGACTGCCCTCGGCTTAGCCGTGATCGGTGCCGTGCGTCGTATTAATCTTTGGCGCGCAGGCCAACCGGATCAGGTTAATCTGATTGCGGGTCTGATGGCGATGCCAAAACGTTACCTGCATGATCTGCACGATGTGGTTGAGCGCGACAAATATATGTCCAAAACCCACGCCGCTACCGGTGGTGGTTTTGTGCTCTCGGCTCTGCTGATTATCTTGGTTCACCTGTTGGATATCGACAGTCAGATTCTGGCTTGGGCCTTGTTAGGTTCATCCGCTCTGATGTTTGTTGGTGCCTTGTTTGTCTTGAAGCGTCGCCTAGATCCTCCAAGCCGTATATCCAAAGGTCCATGGATGCGTCTGCCAAAAAGCCTACTGGCCTTTTCCGGCGCCTTTTTTGTGATGACCCTACCTGCTGCTGGCATTCTGCCAGAAGGCACAGGTGGTGCTGTCATGAGCATTATTCTGGCAGCCCTGATTATCTGGGGTATGGGTGAGATGTTCTTTGGTATGTCATGGGGTGGCCCCATGAAACATGCCTTTGCCGGTGCTTTACACCTGGCCTTTCACCGTCGTCAGGAACGTTTTGGTGGTGGTCGCTCCACAGGCCTAAAACCTGTTGATCTGTCCGTTGTTCAACCTGGTTCTGGCGTTGAATCCTTCGACCCGTCTTCAGTTCAGAGCAAACAGTCATCCAATGATGTACTGGGTGTCGCCAAACCCACCGATTTCAAATGGAATCAGCTGTTAGGTTTTGATGCCTGTGTACAGTGTGGTCGTTGTGAAGCGGTATGTCCGGCCTTTGCCGCAGGACAACCTCTGAATCCGAAAAAACTGATTCAGGATATGGTGGTTGGTTTAGCCGGTGGTACTGACGAAAAATACGCCGGTAGTCCTTACCCGGGCACCGAAGTGGGTAACGCTAAAGGTGGCCCTGAGCTGATCATTACCGATGGTCTGGTCTCTTCAGACACCCTATGGTCTTGTACGACCTGTCGTGCTTGTGTGGAAGAGTGCCCAATGATGATTGAGCACGTCGATGCCATCGTCGATATGCGTCGCTTCCTGACCATGGAAAAAGGCGATACGCCAAACAAAGGCGCTGAGATTCTAGATAACATCATCGCCACGGATAACCCTAACGGTTATTCCCCTGCCAGTCGTACTAACTGGGCAGCGGATCAGAATCTACCTCTGATGAGCGACGTTAAAGAAGCCGATGTACTCTTCTGGGTATCGGACGGTGCTTTTGATATGCGCAGTCAGCGTATCCTGCGCTCTTTTGTTAAGTTGTTGAAAGCCGCCAATGTTAACTTTGCGGTGCTGGGTGATGAAGAGCTGGATTGTGGTGATGTGGCCCGTCGTTTAGGTGATGATGCGGCATTCCAAGGTCTGGCAAAACGCAACCTGGCGACCCTGTCTAAGTATAAGTTTAGCAAGATTGTCACCACTGACCCTCATGCGTACCACTGCCTGCGTAATGAGTATCAGGATCTGGGTTCTAATGCTTTGGATGGTGTTGAAGTCTTGCACCACACCACGTATCTGAATCAACTGGTTCAAGCGGGTCTGTTAAAACTGGATAGCTTTAACGGTGGCAAAGTTACCTACCACGACCCGTGTTATCTGGGCCGTTATAACGGTGAGTACGAAGCGCCTCGTGAATTGCTGCGTTCTCTGGGTATTCAAGTAGCAGAGATGGAGCGTTCCGGTTTCCGTTCCCGCTGTTGTGGCGGTGGCGGTGGCGCACCGATTACGGATATTCCTGGTGAACGCCGTATCGCCGATATGCGTATGGAAGATGTGAATACCACTGAAGCAGAACTGGTAGCCGTGGGTTGTCAGCAATGTACTGCCATGTTGGAAGGTGTGGTTGAGCCTCGTCCAGAGGTGAAAGACATCGCTGAGATTCTGGCGGGTCAATTGATCGAGGAGGTTCACTGATGAGTGACATCATTCGAAGAGATCCCAGAGCAGAGTGGATCGCTCGTAACCGACTGCATCCATTACATGGCACCCTCAATACCAGTGGTGAAGCAGAAGTACGTGGTCCTTCCGGTCTGCTGCGTAAAAACCCTCATAAGGTGGGTTTTATTGGCCCTAACGGCGTTAAGCGTATTGATCGCCTGAAAGGTAATGGTGCAACGGCCAATATGGGCCGCCGCAGTGCTAGTGCCGCGCAGGAAGTACAGCTGCCGCTGCATACGGTAGAAAATCCAGATTATTACATCGTGGTTGTGCCGGATATGGTGGGCGGTCGTCTTACCAGTCAGGATAAAGATATCCTGGGTCAGGCTCATAAGCTGATTCAGGGCATTGATAGCGAACAAGGTACGGGTGCCGTACTGGCGGTTTGCTTTAGTGAGTGTAAAGAAGAACACTTTGATACCGCAGGTGTCGATCGTTTGATCCGCCTAACCGGTGAAGAATATGACGGCTTTAGTCCAGAGCAGCGTTTAGCTGCTCTGGCTCAAGTGGCCGCTCACTACCAACCTAAACACTGGCTATTCCCAGACAGTGTTCACGGTGGTGCCGATCTGGGCTCTCGTTTAGCCGCTCGTTTGGGTGAACGCCCCGGCGTACAGGCTTGGCAGGTGGATGCAGAAAACACGGTCAGTCGTGCTGCCAGTGGTAGTCTGGATATCAGTCGGGTAACCCCTCGTATTCTGCTATTGGCAGAAGAGTGTGCTGATCCTATTGATGAAACCCGTCACGAAGTACTGGCTCTTGAATTAGACTCCGTACCTCATGTCCTTTCCCGTTTACGGGATGAAGGTCAGGTGGCCGTTGACCCTAATGCGATTCCTCTGGCAGAAGCTGAATTTATTCTCTCTGCCGGTAATGGTATTCATAACTGGGATCAATTCCACGAAGCAGCAGAAGCTCTGGGGGCTACTGAAGGCGCCAGCCGTGTGGCCGTGGATGATGGCTTTATGCCACGTTTCCGCCAAGTAGGTGCCACGGGCACTTGGGTCACCGCTCGGGTTTATGTGGCTGTGGGTATCTCAGGTGCCATTCAGCATATGCAGGGTATCGGTCAGTGTGACAAGGTGATTGCCATTAACTCGGATGCCGGTTGTGACATGGTGAAACGTGCCGCCCTCAGCACCATAGGCGACAGCCAAGAGATTCTAGCTGAACTGCTGAAGTTAGTGCAAGCACACCGAGCACAACAGGCTAACGGAGGTGATCAAGATGCCGCTTAATATCGTCTCTTTGGTGTCCGTAGGCAGACACCCGCAATCAGGCCGGGAACGTCGGGCTGAGCAAGATAGTCGCGCTGTAGAGCTGGGTATGAATTTAGGTGTACAGAAAAGTGCCAACCTAACCGTACTTCATGCGGGCAGCTCCGCAGAACCGGTATTACGCAGCTATGCCGGTGTGGGTTTGTCCTCGTTGGAAGTTTTGGAACTGGATGAGAAGGACGATGCTGTACCCTCTATCGAGTCTTATCTAAAAGCCTCCGGTGCAGATATTGTGCTGACCGGTGTACGAGCCGAAAGCGGTGAATCCTCCGGTATGGTGCCCTACCTGCTGGCAGAAACACTGGGGTGGCCCTTAGTACCACGCATTGCGGATATTGTCTCCGTATCCGATGGTGTGGCTGAAGTCATGTTAGCCCTGCCCCGTGGTCAACGCCGCGCCCTAAGCGTGCCGTTGCCCTTTGTGGCAAGTGTCGATAGTGCTGCCCCTGCCCCGCGTCAAAGTGCTTATGGCCCGGGTATGCGTGCCAGTATTGATGGCTCATCCGTGGCGACTCAAGTGGATCAAAACCGTGAACAATGGCAAAGCGCCCCGGCGAAACCTCGTCCTAAACGCTTAAAAGTTGTGAAGGCTAAAACCGCAGCCGATCGTTTTAAAGCCGCAACCGCTAAACCTCAAGGAGCGGCTGGTAAGGTTATGAAAAACGAATCCGCACAGGAACAAGCAGAAGCTATATTCAAGTTACTGCTGGAAGAAAAAGTGATTCGCTAATACTCATTTTACCCTGCCTCCGGCAGAACCTGTTTGTTGGGTCAGACATTCAGGCTTCTGTCGGATTTTACGGCATACCAGCAATGAACAATCATTGCTCTTTAAGGAATAAAAATCATGATGTACGCCGACCTGATTGATGAAGTGGACTTTATAGAATTGCTGATTAGCTTTGGCGCACCTGTGGATAAAAATAATAGCTTGGAAGAGTGTCAGACCTTGGTCACCCAATGGCTGAAAGATTCGCCAGACGTTTATCCATCGGTACAAAAAGGCTTTGATGCATTGGAAGACAGCGGTAATGAGCTGTTACCTGAAATTCATGAGTTTATTTGTACCGTTATTGCCGGGCACTCAGGAAGCTAAGCGTGATCCACGCTTAGTTTTACTAAGGACTAATATAACCTACAGAGCAACTAATATATTAACGGTAAATTATCACTTATTTCTTGGCTGCTTATTCTTATCCACAATAAACCCCTTAATAAAACCATGATTATTACTACTTATCTTTAAAATCACAACATTGATACCATATGATGTACCCGTTGAGCGTAATACAGAACTTCTGATAGCACCTATCAAGGTCAATAATTTTTTGACACCATTATGATATGCAAAAATCTCTACTTTTACCTCTTTACCAACTTTGATGTCAATTTCACTCTCAATCTGTAGCTGACGTTCTGCTATACTGAGAGTCTTTGATAAAAATGGTTTATAACGTCCCAGTGTAATACGTGCTTTCCAATGCACATTAATTGAGCTCCTATAATCATTATCTCGCTTAATGACCATTATTTACTCCTAATAGGAATAACATAATGGCATGTAGCTTTTGATAGATCTGCAGTACTTAAATCACCAGTATAACCCACATTTGAAAAGACCTCGTAGTCATTACCTGAATCTCTAATATAGTCAGAGTTCGGCAACCAAAAACCATAAATATAATCAATCGTCATATTAACGTTATCATGACTTATTTCATCGATACAAAACTTAGCGGTTAATTTTTCATCAACCTTATGAACAACAGTGTTCTTTACACCCTTATTTTCTCCGACAGGAACTCCAGCAATATATTGCAATTTTTCTTCATTAAAAAAGCCTGACGGACTTAACGTTACACCATAATATTGATCATCAACTTTATTTTCTATGCTATCTTTATTTTTAAACAATTCACTCCACGCATTAAACAACTGCCCACAACAATCTCGATTAGAAGAAAATGGAGACTGTATTTGTGCATCAAATCCAACTAGATTTATTTCCTTCTGCACAACTATATCAGGCTCTTTAGAGATCGTATTACAGATATGTGAGTACAAATCCGCCCTTAACATTGGCTTTCTGTTAGTTTGGATATAGGGTTTAGATTTTCTAAATTCTTTTGGGGTTAAATTATAATACTCTTTAAATGAACGTGTGAACGCTTCATGAGAACTAAATCCTGTTGCCATAGCTATATCGATAATACCTAAATTAGTTTTACTAAGCATCTCTACGGATAACGCTAGACGACGCCCACGAATATAACTTCCAAGTGTATCTCCAACAATACTTTTAAATAACCTTTGTAAATGCCAAGGAGACAAGCCAACAGTATCTGATAGTTTTTTTATAGTGAGATCATTGGATATCCCTTCTTCTATCTCATCTACCAAAAGCATTATAATATCAATATGATCTTTCATATAACCCCTTAATATCGTTACAAATTAGCACGAAATATCAATCATTGATGAGTACTTGTATATAAAATTAATTACCCACAAGAAGCCAATGGATAAGCCATGAAAAATACTTCCAATGAAACCATGTCCAATATATACAAATTAAATCAATTGAAAAACGAAAGCAATTTATTAAAAATAGAACTAGAAAAACTATATACATCCGTCACAATAATAGAAAAAACAGCACCAAGATATTTGCCCGAAAACCAAGACCTATATCTCAAAATCGATAGCAACATAAACTATATAGTAGAAAAATTATCAGAATTGCATCAGAGCATCACACGCTTTTATAATGCCAGAAAAAATAACCTACACTGACACCTATTCAATATTCAGACAAAAGTGCCGTATACAAATACAGCACTTTTACAACCTATATAAGTCAACAACAAATACTATATATAGAATTACAACAGAAAAACCTATACTTTAAACTTACCTATTTGGTTTGATATCTCTTTCTCAAGCAAGGATAGCTTCTGGCAAATCACTTCGTTATTTTCACTTGATTTTGAAGAATTATTAGAAAGCGTAAATATTTCTGAAACATTCTTATTAATTTCCTCTGTTACCGCTGTTTGTTCTTCCGATGCACTTGCAATCTGAAAGCTCATGTTATTGACGATGACAATTGACTTCGATATATCATCTAGAAATTTATTGGCACTGGTTATCTCTTTTACCGTTTCAATGCTATTTGATTTGCTATTATTTATCATATTGACGGCATCTTTAGCACTGCGTTGTAATCGCTCTATTATCTCCTGTATGCTGACCGTTGTTGCTTGTGATTTACTTGCAAGAGAACGTACCTCATCGGCAACAACCGCAAAACCTCGACCTTGCTCGCCAGCTCTCGCTGCTTCAATTGCAGCATTTAAAGCAAGTAAATTGGTCTGCTCTGCTATGTTTTGAATAACATCAACCATTGCCGTTATATCAACAACATCATTTTCTAGCTGTTCTATGGCATTAGCACTGACTTCTATAGTATTTGCCAAGCTGGTAATAGATTGGCTAGTTTGAACGACAACCTCCTGAGTTTTTGATACCTCCCTTTCTGAAGCCACAATTGCCTCTGATGTTTTCGAAGTATCATTTGATATATTATTAGCAGTCGTACTCATTTCATTAATAGCTGCAGCAACTTGCTCAATATTCTTATTTTGATGCTGCATATCCTCACTAGTTGATTTCGAAGAAATCATTAGTTCATCAACTAAAATAGTCATATCACTATTGGTCGACTTAACATTCTTTACTAGAATATTTATACTTGAAACAAAATTATTAAAATGAAGGGATAGGAGTCCTATTTCATCTCTATTACGCTCTGGCAATCTAGCCGTTAGATCTCCATCATATTTTGATATATTTTCTAACATCTCAATCACACTATTGAGCGGTTTAGAGACAATTAATCTCAACAATATAGTTGTTGAAATCAGCAATAATAAAATCATTATCACCGTTTGATATATGGAACGCTTAAGAGAACTATGTAACACTTCCTCTATATGGCTTTTATCAGGTACGACTGAAAACTGACCTATCACCTTAGAATCGCCATCATCATCAAACAAAATATCCGTTCTTTTATAATCGTCTAATGATATTTGGCCACCTTTATATTTTTCATAAACAACATCATCATCACTATAAACAACTATAGCACTTATTACACTAGAACCTATTTCAGACTCTACTGTATTTTTTAAGTCTTCAATCTCATAATCCCACAGAGAGGGCGGTAAGTTATTTTTAAGGCGTCCTTCTATCTCTTTAATCTGCTGATCCACAGATGATGTTAATTCAGCTTTGATTTCAAGCTGATTATAAATTGTAAACAGCACCATCAAGGCTGTAATAATCAGCCCTGATAGCAAATTAAATTTCATGCCAATTGATTGTTTCATAATAACCGCCTGAATTATTTAACTTCATTCCAGTTATCTAATTTATAGCTAGACATAATTTTTGATATTGTACCGTCCGCATGTAGCTCATTAATTTTATTATCATAAAATTTCATAGCCTCTGATACTACAGGCTTGGTTTTTCCAGACGGAGAGAAGGCTACATAGATATAGTCTTTAGTAACACAGCCGGCCATGCGGTATTTATCAGAAATAGACCTTTCATTCATTTCATAAACAGTTGTATTGTATGTAAAAATAAAGGTATCGAACCTGTTACCATCTAGCTTTTTAAGGCTTTTAGTCAGATAAGATTCGTTATAAGGCATAAACTGAAATCTTTTTTTATTTTTAGCTATATAGCTATTCAACTCTGTAGGTGCTGCATCCTTCGCGACACCTACTTTCATACCTTCTAATGAATCGATTCCTGAATAAGTCCAGCTTGATTCCTTTTTAGTAAAAAAGCACATTCTCTGAATGCCAATGGGATTATCGGGATAAACAAGACTTGGAGCTTCTGATTTTGCAGGCGCGAGAAGTGCATGAGCAGTTCCAGATCTAACAAGATCAATAGAGCGAGTCCATGGATATGTTTTCACTGATATTTCGTAGGGGCTATCCTTAAATACCGCTTTTAAAGTATCAAGAACATAACCTGGCTTCTCCGGGCTAGAACATAGTTGTGGACACCAATCAATAGCCGTTACTTCTAACGTTTGAGCATATGCTGGTGTCATATATACGGAGCCAGTAAGAAGGACTGGTAGAATGAAAGCATTTTTATTCATTATGTTGCTCACTATTTCTATTGCGAAGGATAGGGTCGTGTGATCGATTGTATTTCGAATAAAAACCAAAACTTGATATTTTGTGCTGTCTGCTTATTAAACAAAAATAAAGATTCAATTTACATAACCCTATACTTATAGGCCTACCACAAAACGTTACATAAAATACAATCACCAAACATTTCAACAACAAATGGAAAGTTGTTTTTCTTTTAAAGAAAAAATTAAAATAAAAAGCCACTCTATAAGGCATCAGTCAAATCAATCATTAAACACTACACCTTTATTATTTCTAAATTCTTTTGGCGTCATACCATAAAAACACTTAAAAGACCTTGTAAACGCTTCGTGAGAGCTATAACCAGAATCAATTGCAATATCCAGAATGCCAAAATCTGTCTCTTTAAGCATTTTTGCTGAGCGAACAAGATTTTTATTCCTTATATACTTACCCAAAGTTTCTCCTATCGCTTTTTTAAAAATCTTCTGCAAATACCATGGAGATAAACCGACAGCATCAGATAGCTTATTTATACTTACCTTTCCCGACACTTCATTTTCTATTTCATCTATCAAGCTAGCAATGAGTTGTTTATTATTCATAATTCAGCCTTATCACCATATGAAACCATAGACTTTATGACTAGATTAAATAATTAAAACAGTTAATAATATGTCTTTAGGTTTCAAGATTATGTCCTGTGGTTAAGCTCATGAAAAAAACATTTACAGAAACAATATCCAACAGCGCTATATTAGATATTATAGATAAATGTATATCACTGGGTATCATCGACAATAGGACGCTTTCGGACCTTAATTTAGATAGAGATGAGTTCCTTGATTTCACACAGAGATGCGATGAAGAAAAACTAATAACCTTATGGATTTGGATAGAAAAAAATCATAAAGAAAAACCTATTGCTGCATTAATTGGATCAAATATAAACCCTGAGGCAAAAGGCGTTCTGGCAAGCTGGGTTAGCCAATGTGAGCATATGGCACAAGCCTTAGATGTTTTTATAAATAATATAGAAATCATGAGTCCATCTGAACGCTGGACTTTAGAATATAAAGGAGAACTATGCATTCTTTACTTTGTTTTAGATAAAACAAAGGGATATCCTGACATTGCTATTGAAAGAAGCATTGTCAGTATGATTTTCTGGGCAAATATGCTTAGCAATCAGTCATTGCAAGTTAATGAAATAAATTTCTCATTTGACAAACCTGAATACCATAATGATTTAACAAACATTGTTAATAGCAAAATAAATTACTCTAGCAATGAAAACTCAATATCATTTAACAAAAAATATTTAGATCTCCCTATTATTAGTGGTAACCGTTTTTTATACAGTATTGCAAAAAACAATGCTGAACAAATTAAAAATGATATGGTGAGTGAAAGCCCTATCTCAAATAGAATTAAAGGTATACTAGAGAAAAAGATTGGCACAACTGATTTTACAATTGAAAAGATATCTTCTGAAATGTCTATGAGTCGACAAACACTATACAGAAAGCTTAAAAATGAAGGGACTAGCTATCAAGAAATATTAGACCTTACAAGAAAGAACATGGCATTAAAACTACTTTTAGATAGTAATGGAAATATAACCTATGTTTCATTTTCACTTGGATTTAAAGATATCAGCAGTTTTTATAAAGCATTTAATAGATGGTTTAAAACATCGCCAAAAAATTATAAGAACATAATCCATAAATAACTCATTTACTTTAAGAAAATATGTACTTAATAAGTTCCACACCTAAAAATATAACATTCATTTTCAGGCTATCAATCGCTCCCTGTAAATCTCTTAGAAAAGCACAATAGATCAAATATTAAATTAACAGACAGCTATACTGGATAGATGCTTGAATATCACCAAAAATTTCAAGGAGTATACTATGCAAGCTATTGGAAGCCGTGATACAGCCATTTATTCCTATGGCAATACAAGTCCAGCGAATTCAATACAAGCAGAACCATCTCAACAGAAAAACACCACGGTTGATGATGCGACCAGTCAAAATCGCCCAACCATTGAAAACTCTAAATATGATCTAACCAATATCACTCCCAAAGAGATTACTGAGCTATCCGCTAAACTTTACGAAGAAGGCACGATTGATATACATCAGATGGTTGGCCTTTTTGCGACCTCTCTGCAATACCAACACCCACCGAACTCCGAAGGTATGTACTTAGAGAAAAATGCTAACAATCAACCCTTTAATCTACTTGAACATATAGAGCAGGAAAAAGGCCCTATTAAAGGCAGTAATGAGTCCTTACTGGAAATACTTTCCGGGCTACAGAATGCGTATGAAGCCGGTAGTTATGAGCCCCTAGATGTGCATGCTTGAGCAACAAAAGTTAAACCCCGTACACAACTTTCCATGAATCAATAGCCTTGAGACTAGAGCAATGTTTATGGATAAGGCCTTGTTTGGGGTTTAATATTGTATTGTGCGCCCCACTTTATAAGCGGGACATCTCTAAGGAAGCTCTGAAGAAGTACTTTCTAGCTCTGTCTTTCATAGGCTCCCTAGGTTTTAAAGTATTTAGTGAGCCGTCCAACCGCCATCCAATGGTAAGGCTGTACCTGTCATCCCTTTCGCTGCCTCAGAACACATAAACAAAATTGTTTGACCGATAGCGGATGGAGCAATCATCTCAGGATATGGGGCTTTAGCCTTGATCATCCCAACTTTGGCTTCTTCCACACTAACACCATGGTTCTTAGCGTACTCATCGAATTGATGATTTAAAAGAGGAGTATCGGTCCAACCCGGGCAGATACAGTTCGCGGTTACACCGGCCTCAGCATATTCCATTGCAGCGACCTTGGTTAAGCCCACCAAGCCATGTTTTGCTGCACAGTATGCTGACTTATTGGCGGATGCTACCAAGCCATGAACAGAAGCAATATTGATCACCCGACCCCAACCCTGTGCCTTCATAGCAGGCATCACTTTCTGCATGGCTAGAAAAGGTGCGGTTAGATTAATAGCCATTACCTGCTGCCACTTTTCCAACGGGTAGCTTTCCAGAGGGGATGTATATTGGATACCGGCATTATTTACCAGTACATCAATGCTGCCTAAGCTCTCTGTCGCCTGAATGATCAACTTATCGATTTCATCGGGATGGCTTAGATCTGCCTGACAATAAAAGACCGACTCACCGGAAATCTGTGCAAGATTTTCCGCAATGGCTTGGCCTTCGCTATCACTTTCCAAACCATGCAACATCAGCCTATAACCCGACTCTGCCAATACCTTCGCTGCTGCCAGCCCTATACCGCTTGTTGAGCCCGTAATCAGCGCATTTTTTTTATTATTTATCATTGGCCTTAATCCTCAATATTCTTCATTAACCCGTAAAGTACTCAGAAAATACCCAGTGAGCAGCCAAACTCAGGCCTAGCTCTGATCTGTATCTGGATTTATAACTTAGAAAAAGCAGAATACATGCCAAAATATAACCAATTGATTTATAAGAATAAAATATACACTCAAATGATAAATCTTATTTATTAGACAAATTAAGTCTTTAAAAATAGGCATTATTTTCTCTAATTAGAGACAAAAAACCGGCTAGAATAGATTGATCAGTGTCAATGGGAAGGGAAACACACATGAAAGACATGCTGCAGCAGGCTAGTGAAGCGAAAGTGACCGTCGCCAATCAGATCGCACAATCCTTTGAGGATATTTATGAGCATGCCATTGCCATTGATAGTGATAAGCGTATTAGCTGGATCAGTGAAGGCTATATACAGTTTTTAGGTATTCCACACGACCCTATCGGCGAACCGATTACCCGTTATGTGCCCTATAGTTTTTTACCGAGAGTACTCAGTACAGGGCAACCCGTTTATTTGGACTTAATGCACATTAAAGAGCAATGGGTGCTTGTTAGCAGTATTCCTTTAAAAGACTCTGAAGGGAATATAACAGGGGCTTTTGGCTTTATTGCAGTAGATGAAAATACCCGTTTTGGCACTCTAGCCAAACGCTTTAATAATCTGCAAAAGCAGCTGGATAGCGTCACAAATCAACTTAATCAGGTGCGCCAGCATAAGTATCGACTGTCTCAGGTCGCGGGACGTAGCTTGGCTCTGCAAGAGGTTAAATCCCATATTCGTCAAGCAGCTCGCTTTGATATATCCGTGTTATTAACTGGGGAGACGGGTACCGGTAAAGAGCTGTTTGCCCATGCCTTACATGAACTTTCGACTCGGGCTGAGAGCTCTTTTGTCAGCCTGAATGTTGCTGCTATTCCCAATAACCTGATTGAAGCTGAGTTCTTTGGTGTTGCTCCCGGTGCTTATACCGGTGCCAGTAAAGAGGGTCGTATTGGTAAACTGGAGCTGGCCCATGGCGGCACCCTATTTCTGGACGAAATTGGCGATATGCCTTTTGAGCTACAAGGGAAACTGCTCCGAGCCCTACAGGAAAAAGAGTTTGAACCGGTCGGCTCTAATACTATAAAAAAAGTGGATACCCGTATCGTAGCGGCTACCAGCCGTAATTTGGCTCAAATGATGGAAGAAGGCGAGTTTCGGGCCGACCTTTACTACCGGCTTAGCGGTATGCCTATCCACCTGCCAGCCCTAAGAGAACGGGTAGAAGATATCGACCTGATTGCCGAACATATTCTGGATGAATTGTGTGAAAAACTAGACCTGCCTGCGCGTTTTTTATCTCACGGAGCGATCTCTTTGCTGATGCAATACCACTGGCCGGGCAATATTCGTGAGCTGCACAATATATTAGAACGAGCACTTATCCTGTCGGAAGATAGCAGTGAAATCACCGCGAACCTGATCAGTAAACTATTAAGTAATATCCAAATGGCCACAGGTACAACAGCGGGCCATCAAGACAGTGGGCAAATGACAGGAGGAGCTAACTATCCAAGTCATAGTATTTCCCATAATAGGTTGCCGCCCTATACCCAGAGCAGAACAGGTCGACCACCCTCTATGAAAGAACAAGTGGCTAATGCTGAGATTCAGGCCATTAAAAATGCTCTGGCCTATACTCAAGGACACAGAGCCCAAGCTGCAAAAGTACTCGGTATATCTCGGGCGTCCTTCTATAAAAAGCTGCAAAGCTATAAAGACTTTTTACAGTAGATAGTGGAATCAAGAGCAAAGCTAAAGGGTAAAAGGGTGGATCGAGTCTGAGCTATTACAAGTGAATTGAGTGGATCGTCTCATTATCCGTAATCTCCTTTACCTTCAATAATCTTTGCCTTGTTTTTCAATGCTTGAAACAGAAAATCAATTAACACCCTAACCCTCGCATTGGTGGCCATGTCTTTGTGAGACAGTATCCAAATCCATTCTCCTGGGACAGTGTCTGCTTCTGTAACTCGCTGCACTCCTTGTGTGTTGTCTCCGATAAAACAAGGTAGAGAAGCAATACCCGCATTTTTCTGAATAGCGGCTAATTGCAGCACATCAGAATAAAGATTTCCCTTAACGGGTATATCTGGAAATTGATCTTTTTGTGGCCAATTCAGATGGTTTTTTGCCTTTCCCCAACCAAGCCAGTGACATTTTTCCGGTTCATTGATTGGATCATGAGATGATAGATAGTCTTTACTCGCATATGCAGCCCAATGCATCTTACACGCACGTCGCCCTGCCAATGAATCTTCTGGGTTACCGACTAGACGTATCGCAACATCAGCTTCTCTATTTGCTAAATCAGTAAAGTGATAGTTCATGTCTATCTTAAGGTTCACATCAGGGTAAAGAACCATGAAATCCTGAAGATCCGGCATTAATAGGTGAAGGGCAAAGCCATGGGGAATGGTAAGACAAATATCACCCTCTAATCTCAGATCCTTTCCCACCAGATCAGCTTCTATCTCGTTAAATGCCTGATGTATTTGTTGGGCTGATTGAAAAAGCGATTCTCCGGCGGGTGTTAAAGCATAACCTCCCGGTAAATGATCAAAGAGCTTTACGCCAAGATCTTGTTCAAAGACTTTGATACGACGAGCAACAGAAGTGTGGTGCATACCTAGCTGATTCGCTGCCTTCTTCAAACTGCCCGCAGAAGTAATGGCCAGAAAGACCTTCATATCATTCCAATTCATAGTCCCTCTCCTATTAAGCTATTTCGGCTCTGATTAGGGCACTCACAGCATTTTATAGTGCATATTTTTGCATTTAGAAAATGCTATTTTGCTGTCTGATATGTAGAAATACAAATAGGTATGCTTTGTCTGTACTTAATGTTGAGACTTTAATTTAACGGTGAAAGGTTATGACGATTACATTTTATACCGATAGCGGCTCAGGCAGTTGCAGAAGAGTCAGCACGGTTATTCAGCATCTGAATATCCAGGTTGAGACTATCTTTATTGACATACTGGCTGGAGAGAACCGGCAGCCTAGTTTTCTCAGCATTAACCCTACGGGTATGCTTCCAGTGATTGTTATTGAAGATAACACGCAGAACAAAACCGTATTATCTGAAGCAGCCGCTATTATGATTTACCTATGTGAGCATTATGATAATAAGGAACTCCTACCGGAAAGCTGCCGTATGGAGGTTTTACAATGGATGTTTTGGGCTGCAGAGCATTTCCGTCAACCTGCGCCTATCTATTTTGAAGAGAAGGTCATTGCCCCCATCATGGGGGCTGCAGAAAATACGTCACGATTAGAGCAGGCAAACCAACTTCTGGAACGGCATGCCAGCATTCTTAATGCCCACCTAAAAGACAAGCGTTATGTTGTCGGTGATCAGGTGACATTGGCAGACTTTGATTTAGCCGCAGCACTGAGCCAAATGCCCAGAAGCGGTATTCCCTTCGATCAGTATGAACATATTATGGCTTGGGCTGATCATTTGGAAAAAACAGTACCCGCTTGGCATCAGTCCGGTGAGTTATTGCATCAACGGATGGATACCGCATTAGGTCAGAAACAGGCCAATTGATCGTTTAGACACTACACTGGAACTAGAATGAGCTGAGATTGTAAGTGATACCCCAAAAAGTACTCTACTTTTTGGGGACTCTTTTAGGCAAGGATGGATAATAAAAACGAGGGTTTCAGATCGCTAAAAAGCGATAGGCCCAATAGCCAGAGGTAATAATCGTGGCAACTCATGGTGATAGACCCCCACCGCTTTCTACCACTACCGATTATCAGATCGGGCAAGATAACGTTCAGCGATTTGGGCTGGATATCCACAATATCGTATTCCCTGTATCAGCTCTTTGTATTGCATTTTTTGTAGCTTTCACTCTTATATTTCCTGAACAAGCCTCTGTTTTTAGTGAACTAAGGCCTTGGCTAACCTCAAAGCTCGACTGGTTTTTTGTGATCAGTGTTAACTTTTTTATTTTATTTTGTCTGTATATCGCTTTTTCTAAAACGGGCAAAGTTAGGATTGGCGGACAAGATGCAAAACCGGAATTTAGTTATCCTGGATGGTTAGCCATGCTGTTCTCAGCAGGCATTGGCATTGGTTTGATGTTTTTCGGTGTACTGGAGCCCGTTAACCATATGCTGAACCCACCTTTAGGTATCACTCCAGATACCTTAGAGGCTGCCCGAGTAGGTATTGCCGCCTCCGGATTTCATTGGGGGATGAGTGCTTGGGCTGTATATGCTGTGGTCGGTTTATCTCTGGCTTACTTCAGTTATAACCACGGCCTACCTTTAACTCTGAGATCTGCTTTTTACCCTATATTCGGTGACCGAGTTTGGGGGCTTACCGGTCATATTATTGATACCCTAGCCGTATTTGCCACTATTTTTGGTTTAGCCACATCCCTTGGTTATGGTGCGGAACAGGTTGCCGCCGGTCTGAATGAATTATTTGGTATAGAATCCACAGATCTTGTGAAGGTGGTGTTAATTCTGGCTATCACAGCCATTGCACTCTGCTCCGTGGTTGCAGGTCTCGATGCCGGTGTAAAACGTCTTAGTGAAATCAATATGGTAATGGCGGTATTACTGCTGTTATTTGTGCTTTTTTCTGGGCCTACTCTGGAAATTTTGAGTAAGTTTGTTGTGGGTTTTGGGGATTATCTCTATTACTCCTTCCCTTTATCCAACCCTGTTGGACGGGAAGATACGGGCTTCTATCATGGCTGGACAACCTTTTATTGGGCTTGGTGGATCGCTTGGTCACCTTTTGTGGGTATGTTTATTGCCCGTGTTAGTAAAGGACGTACCGTAAGAGAATTTATTGTCTGTGTATTAATCGTACCTACTATCTTCTGCGTATTATGGATGACGGTATTTGGTGGTACTGCAATAGAACAGATGGCAGCCGGTTATGATGGCGTACGGGATACGGTACAAAACTGGACACCTGAGTTGTCCCTGTATCGTTTGCTGGATCAGCTACCCATGAGCTTTATGGTATCTCTGATCGCATTGCTCCTAATCGTTATCTTTTTTGTCACCTCATCCGATAGTGGCTCCTTAGTGATCGATACGATTACTGCTGGCGGCATTCTAAACCCACCAGTACCACAACGTGTCTTCTGGTGTATTTTTGAAGGCTTGGTAGCCATTGCTCTTTTATTAGGCGGGGGCTTAGGGGCATTACAAGCAGCGACGATATCAACAGGCTTCCCTTTCTGTATTGTCTTATTGTTGATGTGTTATAGCTTGCATAAAGGATTAGCACACGAGAGGTTGTAACCCAGAGTATTGAGCTAGATTTTGGGTATACATAAAAACAAAAACCGCACTAAGGTGCGGTTTTTGTTAGTAAAATATAGATCGGGATTTAGCCATTAAGGCTGATATCCACCATCAGATCACTGGCAATAGCCTCCAGTGCATCCTGTAGATCATCCAGATCTGTCCCCGCCTTGGCGGAAAGATCAGCACTTGCTTTGAACAACAGTTCCGCAGACATAGAACCGGAAACCAGCTCAGTGGTTAGACGCTCCACATTGATATGACGCTGGGACAGTGCTAGAGAGATTTCACGCACAATACCGGGTTTGTCATGACCTACCAGGTCCAGAGTCAGGCTTTGCTGGTCTGCTGCTGCAGTAGGCTCAGCACTACGCTCAACCACGACTTTCAGCCCTTTACCTTCCAAATCATCAAGAGCAGCCGTTAATGCTTCAGCTTTATCCTGAGGTACTTCGGCAATCAAGATACCGGCAAATTTACCCGCTAATCGAGACATGCCTGATTCCAACCAGTTGCCCTGATGATCTGCGATAGTTTGCGATAGCAGTTCTACCAAACCCGGCTTATCCGGACCAATAACAGTCAGTACCAGAGATGTCATCATAAGTATGCTCCTGCTCTATAAACACAGCGATAAAAACGGCTATAAATGACCTGAGTGTTAACCCTTGGTCTTATTCAACCTTACCCATTCACTATAACACTTAAATCGAAACTGTCAGTATTATTTTACCGAAGTTAGCGATTTTTTCCGTTATTTTTCTGGTAGTTACGTGATTTTCCAGAACAAAACTTTATCATCGGATACAAAGATTATGAAACGAAACTAGAGCCTGAGTTACTAAACATTTGGGTAAAAATAGACACCTCAGGAAACCTAACAAAGGGGAGACTAATCCCCCTATTTCTACCCATTAATTTTGATCAATGGCAAAGGGCTGATTAATTGGCAAAATAATACTCTCGTACAAGGCTTTCTGTTTGAGTGACTGGATGCCTTCTGATAACCACTGATCCAGAATTAAAGCTTTTTTATCCCTTGCAAGAACCGCTTTCACTTCAAAAACATGATAAAGCGTACGCTTGATCCCCTTGTACTTTAAACCTTCCAATACAGGATCTGTTGCTGAATCCGCAAAAATATAAGCATCAATACGCTTGGCATATAACTTTTTCAAGCTTCTTAAAATACTATCTGATGGTTGAGCTTCAAAAGGAAAATACTGAATATGGGCACGATCTGATTCAATAACAAAATCTTCAGGTCGACGAAGATCAAAGGCACTGCCTTCTAGGGTATAAATAACAAAGTTCACATAAAATAGAGTTGCAGTTGAATAACGAAAGGGAAGTTTATCTTCTTCGATGAGGTTATTTTTTATCAGAGGAACATGGATATCATAATCACCATGCATGACATTATGTATAGAGCGATAGAAGGGGAAAACCTCTATTGATACCTGATGCTCTGTCACCAAACCAACGGCTTTAATCAAATCAACTAAAACACCGTCATTGGCAGAAAGCGCGTAGGTTGGCATCTGAGCGAGGGAAACTTTAACACTTGCTTGCAGTGAGTCGGCCAATAGCAGTATTAAGCATAATGCAGCCCACTTACCTGGTGCGATCATAAGGCTCACCATTCAGCAGCTCCAATCACATATGAATAAGACTCTCCAGAAATAAAACCAGATAGATCCCAGCTTCACCCTATACGCATTTTTAGCATAGACAATAACAAAGAAGCAGGAATTAAAAGGCATAGACCTGAAACTTGGTTTCAGCTCTATGTCTATTCAATCAACAGCAGGTTTAGAATCTACTTCTGTAGCTTCCAGTGCACGGTTTCATTAGCAAAAAACGGCACAATCGGTTTACCGTTTGGCAAGGTAATATCTTCTGGAATCGTCCAATCCTCCCGTACCAAAGTGATCGTACCGCTATTACGCTCCAGACCATAAAAATCCGGGCCATAGTGACTGGCAAAACCTTCCAGCTTATCCAACGCTCCCAGTTCTTCGAATACATGAGCATAAAGCTCAATAGCACTCCAGGCACTGTAGCAACCGGCACAACCACAAGCATTTTCTTTTGCTTCTTTTGCGTGTGGCGCAGAATCCGTACCTAGGAAGAATTTAGGTGAACCAGACTGTACGACTTTACGCAGCGCTTCTTGGTGGGTATTACGCTTTAATACTGGCAGGCAGAAGTTATGGGGACGAACACCGCCTACTAACAGATCATTACGGTTCAGTAATAAGTGCTGAGGGGTAATGGTGGCTGCGATATTATCGGAAGCCCCCAGTACAAATTCAGCGGCATCGGATGTGGTGATATGCTCAAAAACCACTTTTAGGTTCGGGAAGCGGTTAACGATATGCACCATCTTCTGATCGATAAATTCTTTTTCACGATCAAAGATATCAATATGCTTATCCGTTACTTCGCCGTGTACGAGCAGTAACATGCCTTGTTCTGCCATAACCTCAAATACAGGGTACATGGCTTCCAATTGTTTTACCGCAGCTGCCGAATTAGTGGTTGCACCAGCAGGATACAGTTTAGCGGCGACAATACCGGAAGCCTTTGCCGCAATAATATCTTCAGCAGAGGTATCATTGGTTAGGAAAAGTGTCACCAAAGGCTCAAAATCACTACCTTCAGGTCGAGCATCCAGAATACGCTGACGATAGGCCATCGCCATCTCAACGTTGGTCACTGGCGGAACCAGATTTGGCATAACAATGGCACGCTTAAAACAACGAGCGGTGGCCGGTACCGTCTCAGGTAACATATCGCCATCACGTAGGTGTAAGTGCCAGTCATCAGGAGTTTGGATAGTCAGAGTATTCATGCAGATCCTATAATGCCATCGTTGAGGGAGTCGAAGAGATAAGCCAATTATATCCCATCCACCCAGTAGATTTACAATCCGGTCTTCCGGTTTACTATAAAAGGACAAAATAATGCGTAGCGTGTTGGCTATAGTTTTAGCCCTATTACTCAGTGCTTGTGGTACTGAAGAGAGTACAGAGGACAGTACCAATAATTCCAGCCACGATAGGGAGCTAGGTTTAACAGCCGATTTTATAATCGAACCTCAGGCCAGAGAAGATCAAATACTGGATTACACCACCTTTATTACAGGCTACAGCTATGAACATAAAGGCGGCCTATGGTCTATGTATACCCTGTACGGTGATCAGGTAGCGGTGACCCGAGACAGAAATGACAGCTTTAAAGAAGAAGAGCGCATCCCCGAAGATTATCGTTCTCAGCTTAGTGACTATTCGGGGTCCGGTTATGACCGGGGCCATCTTGCTCCTAATGCGGCATTGGATCATACCGAAGCATCACAAAGCGATACCTTTTACCTGAGCAATATCGTGCCCCAAGCCCCCTCTTTTAATCGTTATCAATGGAAAGATGTAGAGGGTTGGATCAGAGAGTGCAGCCAGCAAAAGCCAGATAATTCCCCCTTGTTAGTTATCACAGGTACTGCCTTCAGTAGTCAACCAGACAGTATTGGTGCAGGCGTCAGCATCCCGGAACAACTCTATAAAGTGATTCTGCATCTTGATGCAGACAACTATCTAAGGGCCTTTGCTTTGCTAACGGAACAGGCCAGTTTTGATTGGGATAATCTGGCCGACAATATCATTAGTATTGATGAGCTGGAGAATAACATTAATGTGGATTTTTTCAGTACCCTGCCCAATGCCTTAGAAGCAGAATTAGAAAGCGGGATTCGTATGGCTTGTGATCTGCCCTATGGCGTCACCGTTAGCCCTGCCATCTATTACGATGGCAATCGGGGGAGTAGTGGTACTAGTGATCTAGGCGGCGGATCAATTATCGATTATTCCTGCGAGAGCAAAACCACCTGCTCCGCTATGAACTCTTGTGAAGAGGCCACCTTCTATCTGAACAGTTGCGGTTTATCTCGTTTAGATAGCGATCAGGACGGTGTACCTTGTGAATCTATATGTCGGTAGGTTTCCCATTACTTAAGAAAGGCCCTATTGGGCCTTGCTTAAGATTCTCTATAAAATATCAATAGATATATTGCCCTACTATTTTTTCCAATTGACCATTACGTCGTAATTCATCTAACCCTTGCTCAATGGCTTTAGCAACAACAGGATCTAACCCCTTACTATAAATAAGCCATTGCTGCGTAGTAACAAATTTTGTCTCCGTAATGTTAAGAGGCAGTTGATATTTTTTTATCAGGTAATTCAACCCCAAATCGTGATAATAAAAAAATCTTAAGCGATCCGGTGCTTTGGTAATAAGCTCTAAACCCTCAACAATACTGGTAAACGTATCATTGACCTGACTGCCCAGCTTGCTTCGTAACACGTTGGATGAATGCGTACCGTAAAGAGCGCCTACAGCACCTTTATTCTCACGAATATCATTCCAAGAGCGATATTCACTAGGCTCATTTTGATGAAGCGCCATAACATAGCTGACGTCATAAGTAGGCTGACCACTATAAGTAAACTTTTTCTCTCGTTTGGCGTTTCGATTAGCCCCACAAAAAGCGTAATTAGGCCCCTGCTCAACCATTTTAAAAATACGCTTAACCGGTAGAGAAAATGTTGGCACTTCACTACTGATTTTTTGTCTAGACAGAATCACCTTTAAAGCAGCATAAATATCACCACACAAACCAAAGCTTTTAGGATCATCAAAGAGGTATTTAGGCTGAGAATCTTGGGCAAGAAAAATAATATCCGCAGCTTTTATCCCAGGACTACACAATAAGCTACAGAATAAAATAAGCTGAGACAGTTTCATTTTTCTCTCCCTTGTACCTAATTACTAAAAACCACCGTGCGGCTGCCGTTTAGGAATACACGTTTTTGAATATGATAACGCACGGCATTAAATAAGGTGACACGTTCAATATCCTGGCCCTTGGCAATTAGATCTTCAGGGAAATGGGCATGATCTACCGGTTGAATGCCTTGAGTAATAATTGGGCCTTCATCCAGATCATTGTTTACGTAGTGGGCCGTAGCTCCTACCATCTTCACGCCCTTCTCCCAAGCTTGATGGTAAGGACGAGCACCCTTAAAGCCCGGTAATAGTGAATGGTGAATATTAATGGCTTTACCATCCAGATACTGACATAACTGAGGCGATAGCACCTGCATATAACGGGCAAGTACTACCAGCTCCGTATCATATTGTTCTAATAGTTTAATGATATCAGCTTCCTGTTCAGGTTTAGTCTCCGCGGTAATCGGTAGATGGTAATATGGTATGTCATGCCACTGAGCGAGAGACTCCAAATCTGGGTGATTAGAAATAATCACAGGCACTTCTATATTCAGTTGGCCAGTACGAAGACGGTATAAAAGATCATTCAAACAGTGATCATATTTAGAGACTAAGATAGCCACGCGAGGTTTGTGGTTAGGATCGGTTAACGCCCACTCCATTTCAAACCCTGCAGCCTTCTCGCTAAACCCTGTGGCAAAGTCCTCGGCACTAAAATCTTCAGACTGGGGCTGAAACTCAATACGGATAAAAAATTGATTCGTTTCACGATCATCAAACGAATGAATTTCATCCACATAATGCCCCGACTCCGCCATAAAATGAGTCACCACATTAACAGTCCCTAAAGCACTCGGGCAGGTCGCCGTAAAAATCCATGATTTAATTTTTGATTTCATAGTCTTATCTCTTATCTCAAAAACCGGTTCCCGAATACAACCGGAGAAAACACTCTGGCATGCCTCTGAAGAAGTACTTTACTGATTCAAGCTTTCAGAGACTCCCTAGTCATCATAACGAAAAACAAGCCATTTACGACGAAAAATGCCGTTTTTAGACCTGAATCAGCGTATCCCCCCTACTAAAGAACTTAGCTTATCCTAGTTTGTATATGATACCTTGGCATGGATAGGACTGGATCTCCTTGTATCAAAATAACCCGTTCAACCAGTGATACCCATGTATAAACGTTTGTTAACTCAGATTATTACTGCTTCTATTACCCTCTTTACAATATTGCCCAGCATTGCCGCAGAGCCAAATAAAAAGGCTTCAGACACAGATAAAAGCATTCGTATTTCAACCATTGAGTACCCACCTTTATTCCAGTCTCAAGAGATTCCAGGTAAAGGATATGGTGTGGCCAGTGATTTGACTGTAGCAGCCTTTAAAGCCGTGAATATCAAGGTCACCTTTGATTATATTCCTATGGCTCGAAGTGTTATTTCAGTGATCACTAAAAGGCATCCAGCAAATCTTGGCTCTATTAATTGGTTTATTAAAGATCAAAAACAGCAGCATGTGGCTGTGGTTAATCTGTTTAATATCAACTTTATGCTGTTTTACAGAAAAAATCGTTTTCCCTCTGGCATCAGCTACGAACATCTTAGCGAACTCCAGGACTTCAGTATTGGTAACGTTAGAGGCAGCTCCACGACCCCCATTGTGAATAACGCCAACCTTAATCTTCGCTGGATAACGGCACTAGAACAAAACTTTAAAATGCTGAATGCCAACCGTATCGATTTAGCCATTGGAGGTGAGACAGCCGGTTGGGCGCTCATCAAATCCCTATATCCCAATACAGTTGATAATTTTGCTGTGGTGAAAAAACCTGTTCACAGAGTGCCTATCGGACTGGTCTTTCATAAGGGACAGCAAAAGCTACGTGATCAATTCAACCACGGTATCGATATCATTTTAGAAAATGGCATTTACTTTGAAATACTAGAAAGATATTACGGAAAGGAACGAATTTCACGGGGATTATTGACAAAAAATATCACTGAAAAACAGATGTCTATAGGCCACTAATTGAGCAATTTAAACCTGTGATAAAGGGTCACCAGGTTATCCAAAGCTTTAATAGGATTGATACCGAATGACAGAACAGAATCTACTCTATAGTTTCTGATTGCTTAATCACTTCATCTGGTAGGTATTTTGACTCAGCCAGTGAGCCGACCTCTACGAGCTCTCGATAGCTGATCATTAATTGATCCATCACATATTGAGCATTAGGTATTTGTTTTTTATTGATATGGAAAAATAAAGGAACACGCGCCATCGTATTGTGACTCAAGTTGATCGCTTTTCGATCCAATACCTGCTCTCCTGTTGCAAAGTTCACATCATAAAGCAGCCCATAATCGACTCGGCCCGTTTCTAGCAACCGAATAACACTATCAAAGCTATCCGTCTTGTATAAAGTGACATTGTTTTTAATATCATCTAACCAGCCTCGCAGCCCGCCATAACCATAACCACGCATCACCGCAAGCTTTTTACCGGAGAATAAGTCTTTGCTATGAACGGGTTGTTCTCCCTCTCTAAAGTAAACATTAAGAGTTATTTCAGAAATAGGCACAGGGCTGGTGAGAATATTACCGGACTTTTCTAAAAGCGGGTTTTTTACCAAAATACTACTGTCGTAGACACCCTCCGTTAACAATTTCATAACCCGCTTCGCAGGGATAATTACCCCCTCCCAACTGAATCCCGCATTATGAACGATCAACGAATAAAGATGCACCAGCTCACCTGCAGGCTTACCCTGATCATTATAAAAATAATAAGGCGGAAATTTTGGCCCTGCTAAGCGTAGCTGTATCCTCTTATCTGCTTGAGATTCTTTAACCCCTAGCACTGAAAAAATAAAGAAAGTTGAGACTAGAAAACCCCAGAAGTTAATATTTTTTTTAGTTCTCAATAGCCTAATTCCGTTTTGGTGATTAAAGCTCAAACAGAGAAAGTTAGCCATGCCATTAACCGCTAACACAAACAGTTTCCCTCTAGAGTATGACAATATTTAGCTCGTATCCATCAGCATTCAAATCACTGGTCACTTATCGGGAATGGTATTATCACCATAAATAAAAACAGATGCTCTCAAGACAACACTGGTCATCTTTATCCTCTGCGAATACTATGAGCTCCGAAATTAAAAGCTACTCTGAAAGAGTAAAAAACTTTTTCAGCGACGCATATCCGGCAAATAAGCGATATCCTCTTAATTGCCCGAAGCCCTCTTAATTTAAGAGTCGAGAAAGATGCCTAACACAAAAATAGCGGCTAAAAAGACGCCTATTGAAGCGGCGTCTACTAAAACCAAACCGGTTGAAGCAATTGCCTGCCATTGCTGTGACCTTATACTTGAGGTATCACCTCTTGAGCCGGGTCGTAAGGCTCATTGCCCCAGATGTGGTCACCTACTCTCTTCGTCAAAAGCCTTTGCCTTTGATAAAGCCTGTGCTTATGCCTTTAGTGCCCTAGTATTTCTTTTACTCTCTTTGCCTTTCCCCTTTCTTGCTTTCCAATCTCAAGGTCGGGAGCAACAGGTTTCCTTACTGCAAAGTGGTTATGATTTAGTGCTACTGGGCTTTCCGGTTTTGGCTCTGCTACTGACACTCTTTATTCTGTTTATACCGGCGTTATTACTCAGTTGTTATTTAGCGGTATTGCTCCCCTTACGTGGAGGGTATGCCTTTTCCTGGATGTATCGTCTAACACGCTTTCTATTTACTCTGCATCCTTGGGGCATGGCCGAAGTATTTTTGATTGGCGTATTGGTCAGTCTGGTTAAAATCGCGGGTATGGCTGATTTGGTTATTGGCATGTCATTTTGGGCTTATGTTTTATTTGCCTTTTTTCTGACCCTAACCATTACCTCTGTGGATAAATTACAGCTTTGGCAGGCATTGGATAGAGGCGCCAAGATTAAACGTGCCTTTCCTTCTTCCTTACAAGCCTCTCAACCAAATAGCGCTTTAACTCAAGGACTACAGAGCTGCCATCATTGTGCTCTGTTACATCACCAGCAACAGCCTTACTGTGATCGTTGTCGTGGTAAGCTGCACGCTCGTATGCCTTTTAGTCTACAGAAAACCTGGGCCTATTTAATAACAGGCGTACTGCTCTATTTTCCTGCAAATCTTTATCCCATTATGCATACAACTTTGCTAGGCAGCGATGAACCTAGTACGATTCTTGGAGGGGTCTTTGCCCTATGGCAACATGGCTCTTATCCCATTGCCTTGGTTATTTTCTTTGCCAGTATTGTCATTCCTATTGGTAAAATGCTGGTGTTATTTTGGTTAGCTTTAACGGTTCAATCCGGTCAACAACACAGAATTGAAGAAAGGGTTTGGATGTACCGCATCACGGAGCTTATTGGCCGCTGGTCTATGATCGATGTTTTTGTCGTGGCTGTTCTAGTGGCATTGGTACAGTTAGGGGGCCTTATTAATGTACAGCCCGGTCTTGCTACTGTTGCCTTTGCAGGGGTCGTTATTCTCACCATGCTATCAGCCATGAGCTTTGATCCTAGGCTAATCTGGGATAACCTCAACCAACGTGAAATGACTGCCATTAATCAAGGGCAGGAACCTCTGAATGATCTTTTGGATGAAACCGATCATATATGTCAAAAATAACTCCTGATGATTCCACATCATCTTCTGCACAAACCTCTCAGGCTGAGACAAAAACGGCAGAACACGTTTCCGATCAGAGACAAGAGCAGTCGGCAGCTGCCCCAATAGTCAGTGCCAGACGTTCAATCTCCAGTATTTGGTTATTGCCACTGATAGCCCTGTGTATCAGTGGTTGGATGTTTTATCAGGACTGGGCCAATCGAGGTCAATTGGTCAACATTCACTTTATGACGGCTGATGGCATAGAAGTAGGCAAAACCAAAATTAAAGTGCGTAACGTAGAAGTCGGCCAAGTTGAGTCTGTAAGACTGAACTACCCCGGCCATGGCGTTATTATTAATGCGCGAATAGAGCCTGATTCTGCAAACCTACTCTATGGCAATACCAAGTTCTGGGTAGTAAGACCCAGAATTGGAGCCAGTGGTATTAGTGGCTTGGGTACTCTGCTCTCTGGTGCCTATATTGAGATGAATCCCGGTAACCAAGCCAAACCTCCTAAGCTTTATATCGGCTTAGAAGAACCTCCCGTGACCTCTGCATCGGAACCCGGCCTACGCTTACAGCTGAGCAGTGCCGAAGGCCACTCTTTAAATGTCGGTGATCGCGTGCTGTTTCGAGGTTTTCCTGTGGGCCGAATTGAACGCCTGCACTTTGACTCCGAAGCCAGAGAAGCCTTATACGGTATCTTTATTCAGGCCCCCTATGATCGACTGGTCAACTCGGAGAGTCGCTTCTGGAATATCAGTGGTATTAGTCTGAATTTATCCGCTAACGGTGTTAACGTACAAACCGGCTCTCTCGATACCCTGCTTTCCGGTGGTATCGCTTTTGATAATCTGGATGACAAAAGCAGTAACCCAGACGATGCCTCCATCTTAAAGCCGGTCCAAGCTGGCGAGCGTTTTAAACTTTACTCTGATTTCAAAAGTGTTCGCGAACAGCCTTTTGAGCATTACATCGAATATTTATTGCTCTTTGATCAGTCTGTCAGAGGCTTAGTAGCGGGCGCTCCAGTGGAGTTTCGTGGTGTACAGGTCGGTACAGTAGAGCGTATCAGCTTTAATATTTCCGAACTGAAAAATGAAACCGACCCCCGCATTCCTGTTGTCATTCGTTTGGAACCGGGTCGCTTAGGTTATCCCGATGAAGAGGGTGTTATAGCTCAAACCCGAGGTCAATTGATCTACTGGGTTAATCGCGGTATGCGGGCCAGTTTAAAACCCGGCAACCTAATTACCGGTAGCCTGTATGTGGATCTGGATATCTATCCGAATGCCCCAACACCTAGGGTTGATATACTGTCGCAACCGCCAATGATTCCCACCATTTACGGTGGTTTTGCTCAGATTGAGAGTAAACTTCTGGCAGTATTAAATAAGGTTGAACAGCTAAAAATCGAGCCGGTACTGGCCCAAGCAGAGCAAACCTTTGTCTCCAGCCAGAATGCTATTGCACAGTTGAATTCCACACTGAAACAGGTGGAAAATCTAACCTTGGCGCCAAGTACCCAGGCTATACCGGAAGATATTCAACTTACCCTGAAAGAGATTCGTTTAACGGCTCAAGGCTTATCCCCAGATAGTCGTTTATATCAAGAAATTCACCGTACTCTGGAAACCCTGCAGCAAACTCTGGGACAGCTGCAACCCGTACTCAAAACACTGGATAAAAAATCCAATGCCTTAGTTTTTGAAGCCCCCAAAGGCGCTGATATTATTCCAGGCGGACAGAACAATAAGGGAAATAAAGAGTGATAAAAGCTATCCGACGAGCTTACACAAAGGTAATCACACTGGGCTTTAGTGCTCTATTTCTATTGGGTTGTGCGCAACAAAATCAGCCGGATCAAAGCCAATATTATCTACTAGCCAGTAATAGCCAAGTGGTTGAAAAGACCAGTACTCGATCTGTTATTGGCCTAAACGCTGTGACGGTTGCCGACTATATCAACAGCCCCGGCATCGCCTTGCAAACCGGTAATAACCGAATTCAAATCGCTAATTTCCACCTTTGGGCGGAACAACCGGATCAAGCCATTACCCGTGTGTTATTCAGTGAACTGAATCAACGCTTAACCTATAGCCGGGTAGAAAATGGCTTACTGGGTCGTAGCGATGACTGGCGCTTTACGCTTTCCACGCAAGTGGATCAGTTTCACGGTACAGAGGAAGGTATCGCTATATTTAGCGGTTACTGGCAGCTGAAAGACCAATATTCGGTGTTAATCAGTCATCGGTTTAATCTTCAAATGACGATAGAAGAACCGGGTTACGCTGCTCTTGTTTCTTCCCTTAGACAATTACTGGATCAGTTAGCTCAAACCCAAGCTCAAGAGATACAAGGCCAGCTAGAAAAAACTCAACGGGATAAAGCCAAACAAGAGTAAGAGCAGAGTTAAAAAACGAACGAAAGAAGAGAAAAATAAGAAGCAGACGGTAAGGGTGAATACCTAACTAGAGATTTATTCTTGCGCTGCCAGCGCAGAACGCTTGGCCCATTCATGGGCCTTCTGGGCAATATACCCTTCCTGTTTCATCGCCTGAATTGCTTTGGAAACGCGATTATTAAGTGCCCGCCCTTGCTCTGTTTTTTGGAAAACAAAAAACACATCTAATGCATAAAGAGGGCTATTCAGGGTGTAATGTACTTTTTTATCGAGTTTTAGCTCGTGTAAAGCGCTCACCGTTGACTCCAAATCCCCTAAAACAGCATCCACACGCCCTGCCTGAAGCATCTTTAAAGACTGAAAATCATTATCCACATAGACTTTTTGAATCTTAGGGTTGTTTTTAACATCACGCCCATAGGTATAACCTCTGACCAGAGCAATCTTTCGGCCTTCAAGCTGCGGTAGACTATCCACCACAAGCCCACCCTGTTTCAATGTAAACACATGGATGGTTTTAACCCAAAAGGGCTCGGAAACTAGAAGTTGATCTTTGGGCAAAGGCAGGCTGTCATACAATTCTGGAAAATAGCCAATAACATGACCATCTTTGAAATCTTTTTGGGTGCGACGAGTAGGTTTTAAATGAACATCAAAGTTTAGAGCAGCCCTTTGTTCGATCTCCCGAACAAAATCAACAAACAAGCCCTGCTTTTCATTTTCGACCAAACCGGGAATATAGTAGCTACCAAGAGGTTGACGTATCGAGAGCGACACGGAAGAGTCACTATCAACAGAAGAATCGGTATCATCAGATACGCTCAGTTTTTGAGCTGAAGTAGAGTCAGAAACAGGCCCAGCATAACCTATGCTCGACAGCATAAGACATGAAAATACGATATAAGCGATAGAGAAACGAAATAATGACACGTCACGATACCCTTAATTAACCACCGTCCCTGTGCCACACAAGTACTTACAGACCAACTGTTCCAAGCGTCCCGCTTTTTCTAAACGGTGAATACTGCTATTAATTCGCTCCAACCAATGTTGCTTATCTTTATGCAAACGAAAGACCACAGGATTACTAGCATAAGGCAGGGATATCTTATAGTCCAATTGACTGCTCAGTCGATAATACAGTGCCACTGCTTCTTTCATTAAGCCGATGTCATTCCAACCACGATGCACCCGCTGCGCTATCTGCCACTGATTGGAAAAGTCTTCTCGAATCAGATTATTCGGTACAGAAGTCCCTCGTACCGTTGCTATCCTTCGACCTTTTAGATCTTTTAAAATAAAGACCGGAAAAGACAGTTCAGGCCGATAAATAATCACCTCATTAACGATACCAAAAGGCCGAGTAAATAGAGATATGTGTTGCAGTTTCCCTGCTCCCCTTTGATTAACGGTAACACCGGCTTCCAGATCAATAGCTCCCCTCTCAAAATGCCGTTGCAAACGCGCCTGAGATAAAGGAATAAACTCTAGATCTAACTGTAAATCTTCTGCTATCAGACGCAATGTATCCGCGTAAATCCCCTGATACTGACCTGCATCATTCTGCCAAAAAAAGGGAATCACCCCCGGCTGCGGCATACCAACTTTTAGAGTCTCCCCACGCACATTCACACTGATCAGTAGACACCCCACTAGCAAAATATAGGTTATCAATTGACGAGATAGTGCCAGTGAAAAGACAACACTTTGGCTCAAGTTCAGCCTTACTCTCTCTACAATGGCACGGCAGGACATATTTTATTATTCTCTATGTTAATCTTATCACTTGATCGACATTGATCATTCTACCTAAAAATAGGCCACGCTAAACTCACAGAGCCCAGTTCACCCCTATGCCGAGTCCAACTGCTTCTGCCAAACTGTTAGAACCTATTTTACAACTGGCTCAGCTCTATCCGCAAAATAGAGAATCTCTAAAAGGCAGCCTTGCTAACAATGATATCCAAGACGATGTGACAAGTGGCTTAAAAAATAAGGCCTCCCTGCAAGAGCAACTATTGGCATGCGCTGGACTGTCTATTGAGGATTTTACTAAACCCGGCGCCCACTTTCCGACAAAGAACTATGCCAATGTCCTGAATAAATTAATCCAAATCAGTAGGACACCCCACATCACTCTGCGCTTAGCAGAAGCCACTCAACCAAGAATGCTGGGGTCATTGGGTTTTTTGATGTCTACGGCTGAGACCTTAGAACAAGCCTATGGTGTATTAGAAGAGTATCTGTCCCTTTTATTTGAAACCGCCAATCTACAGCTAGAACCCTGTGATAAAGGGGTCTGGTTAACCCTAAAGATTGAAGAAAACGATGCCTGTGTTGTTGAATATTTTCTCGCCTGTCTACTCAATTGGCCCAGAGGGTTAACGGGCCGACAGATCCCGGTACACTCTGTCGAACTTGCCCTGCCTGAACCCGACAACCTGCAAGCCTATCAACAGTTTTTTGCTGCAGAAGTGCACTTTAACGCCGAGCACCATCGCTTATTGCTGGACTCCCGTTATTTATCCCTTATCTGTGTTGATGCCAATGCTGAAATGCATCAATTACACAAAGAGTTTGCCGATACATTACTCAGCAAAACATCGCAGCAGAAAGCCCTAATAGCTCAACTACGAACACTGATTAGACAACAGCTCTTAGGACAAGGAGAGTCCATCCGACGAGAACAGGTCGCCGATGATTTAGGCTTAAGCCTGCGCACTTTACAACGAAAATTAGGCGCGTTGGGGACAAACTTTCAAGCGGTATATGATCAGACTCGACAAGAACTCTGCTTACAATTGATACAAAAAGGACAATTAAGTTTTGGCGAAATTGCCTTTCAGCTCGGTTTTTCTAACCAATCAGCCTTTCAGAAAGCCTTTAAACGCTGGATGGGTCTAGCACCCAGTCTCTACCGGCAACAGCTACAACCGGTTCAGATAGATACTCTAGAGAGTAAACATCAGGAAAACTCAGGTCAGTGGTTACAGCAACCGGACCTGAACCTAGCCGAATGCATTAAAGAGAAAATGGTTAAGTTAAACCAATTTGGCCAAGATCTCTTGCGACTGGCCTCTGTCTTCGGATCAGAGTTTAACCTTAAACAACTGGCAGACGTCAGCCAAAACCCTATTGCCCGTTTATTAATTTATCTCTGGCCTGCAGAACAGGCGGGGCTGATTCTTCCCAATAGCGATCAACCAGAGCAGGTCAGTTTCCGGTTTGCAAATGACGATATTTGCCAGAATATTTACCAGCAGCTAAACAACGCAGATAAAGAAAACCATCACTACCAGATCGGCTTATTGCTCTGGCAGAAACTGCCTTACGAATATGATTTAACGGCATTAGCACAAAGCCTATACCATCTGAATCTAGGTAAGAATTATCAGCGAGCATCAGACCAGCATGCTAAAGGTCTGTCTGAAAGCAAGGTATCCAATTCAAGTAAACCAGACATCTATCAGCTGAATCTCAAAGCCGCTTTGCTGGCGCAAAAAAAACAACACTATAAGCAAGCTCAACACTACCTTAGTCAGGCTCAACAGTACCTTAACCAGACCCATTATCTTAGCCAAAGACAGTGCAGTCTTAACCAAACGCAGAAACACTCCTCTAAAAAGCGAACCTTGCTCATCAAACAGGCCGAGCTTTACTTACAAACCGAAGAGATAGATTCAGCGGATACTTGTGTAAAACAACTGATCCAAGAACCGCTCAATCACAGTCATAAGATACAATGTGCTCTAATTCAGGCCAGCATCAGTCAATACAGAGGGGAGCACCAGCAAGCTCTGAAACATCTATTACTGATTCAAGGTCAGAATCAACACCAAGAAAAAAACAGGAAAACATCAAAACAGGCTGAGCTCCCCAGCAGTGATGCTTCCAAACAATTAAGTTTCCTATTAAACCAACTCACTCAGATCAGCTACCAATTGACCTGTGGACAACTTAATCCTTCTCCGGAGTCTCTGGGAGAAGACATTCACTTGCAGCTACAGCTATTAGAGCAGATTAGTCTCTTAGCGCGTCAACAAGCACAGCCCTTGCTGGCGGCTTGTGCCATCAGCCAGATGACAGAGCTCAGCCTAAACAGACCAGCATCGCCCTTGACGGCTTTTGCCTTTACTAGCTACGCCTGGGTCGCCAGCTGGTTCTGTGCCGATTATTCACTGGCAAAAAAATTCACTGAACTAGGTCAGCAGCAGATACAGCAGCTTAATAACGATTTAAAGCTAACGGAGCAAAGTGTAAAAGAGAATCAATCGGAAAAAGCAGCAAGAGTAACAACAGAGACCGACAATACGGAAAAAACGGGAGCAATAGGAGCCAGCGTAACAAGCGAAGAAAGTCACATCGATAAAACAGGGCCATTGTTTTATGACTCATCCAATAGCCCAATTAGCGCTAGCCTACTCCATGCCAGTCAGGTACAGCACTGGTTTAACCCTCTGGATCAGGTCTTAAAGCAGCTAGAACAACTGGATCAAAACGCAGGGCAACAGGGACAAGGCTTACTGCAGAGTGAAAGCCGACTGCTTTATCATCAATTGGCTCTGCTTTCGACACCGACAAAAGAGACAAAAAAGCCTCAAGAGAGCCCCCCTTTGGCTCAACAACTGAGTCTATGTCAGCAACATTATCAGCAGATGCTGTCACAGCAGCCTTATCAGGCTGAGCGGTTAAAACAATCCAGCCTGAACTTGCTCAAGCAACTGATCGGAGAGCAAACTCCAATTGCGAACTCAACAAAACCCTATTACCAAAATGCTTGGCAAGCCATTAGCACTCTATTAGCGGCACTTTTGCTGGACCAACAACCTCTTTGGTCAGAGCTATACACTTGGGAGGCGTTGTTAGAAAATGAGCTGGCCGGTTATTACGGCATTAGTGAAGCGTTATTTTGCACGGCCATGATGCGCCTGATTCAATCTCAACAAGAACAACAACTGAGCCAACGACGCCAACGAATTATTGATCAGACAGAATCACGTTTTGAGATTTGGGCTCAGCACTGCCCGGAGAATTTTATGGGCCAGCTTTGTTTATTACGGGCAGAAAAAGCGCGCTTATCCATAAGAGAAACCTCCCATCATCAAGAAAGCCCGAGCCACTTCTTCGAACAAGCCATTACGCATACAAAACAGAAAAATTTCAGCTATCACAATGCCTTAGCTTACGAACGTTATAGCCTTTATCTGGTTTCAACCAAACAAAAGCATCTCGCCAGTTTTTGTCTTGATAAAGCAATAGCGCTATATCAACACTGGGGGGCACAAGCAAAAGTAAAACAACTGGTACAACAACAAGCTTTGCTGGCAAAATAGCTCGCTTAAAACAATTCTAATGGTCTGTAACTGCTTATGACACCTTGGAAAATATTAGTCGTTGATGACGAAGAAGGCATACACGGTATTACCCGTATGATCTTCCGTGATTATGAGTTTGAACAGCGTACCATTGAGCTGATCAGTGCCATGAATGGCACCGAAGCCAAGGCCCTGTTACAGCAACACGACGATATCGCCTTGGTGTTATTGGATGTGGTTATGGAAACCGAAAATGAAGGCCTGCAGCTGGTTGATCATATTCGTAATGACTTGAACAACCCTGATGTGCGTATCATCCTGCGTACCGGCCATCCCGGTTATGCCCCTGAGGCCCAGGTGATTATTAACTACGATATTAATGACTACCTCAGTAAAGCGGAGCTCTCTGCTTCTCGTCTTTTAACCTCTGTGGTTGTCGCTTTACGCTCCTACCGGGATATTCAAACTGCTCGTTTAGCACCCTTTGAAGAGATCCCATCGGAAGATGATACGGAAGAATTATTACTGACAGCAGCAGCCGAGCAGCTCAAACAACAGATCACGCCCATACTGCAACAGACCCAACGACTGCAACAGCTGGATCTTAATCCCATCGCCAAAGATCTGGTGACTAATCTCCACGCCCAACATCAGCGTTTGGATAACAGTATTCAGTTAGTAACAGCCCCCTCAAACAGCCCATCAAACCAACATCCTAGCGCCAGCACCCTAGAGGCAAATTTAATACTGGAACCAGTGCAACTGCTCAACGAGGTATTACAGATCTTCCTGCCTCAAAGCCGTCGTGAGGGTTGGTTATTGGATTACAGCCTAGATTCGCACCTGCCCAAAGAGATAGCGTTAAACCCAGGACAACTACGACAACTGGCAATAACCGCTATAGAACTGGCTCTGTTACAAGCCAATGGAAATGATCTGAAATTAAGTTTGCAACTGAACGCCAAGCAACGGCTGCTGAACCTTTCGGTACAACAAAGTAACGGCCAGCCAGTCTTTGACTTAAGTCCTTGGGCACAACATTTGCGTCAACAGCTTAAACTGCAATGTCAGCGACTAAATGGCCAGCTGATAGAGATCGATGAGGGTGGTGTGATTTGCTGTCAGGTTCAACAGACTTAAAGCACAATACCTCACTTTTTCTTACCTTCCTTCTTTAGATACAACGAGACCTCCCTTCTATTCATCACAAACTATTTTCCCTTATGACTATTGACAGCCTGTAAAAATATTTATTATTGTTATTATAACAATCACATTTAGAGTTAACCTTATCTCTAAATCATTCTGAGGCTGGTGATGATGAAAACACGTTTTACAGAGATCTTTGGAATTGAACATCCTGTGATTCAGGGCGGCATGCAACGGGTTTCAAAAGCAGAGCTCGTTTCTGCCGTCGCCAATGCCGGAGGATTGGGTTTTCTGAGTGCCCTGACACAACCGACACCTCAGGATCTGGTGACAGAAATTAAGCGTACCCAAGCCATGACGGATAAACCCTTTGGTGTAAATCTCACTATTTTACCCAGCTTAAATCCGCCTCCTTACGAAGAATATGTCAAAGCGATCATTGGTTCCGGGGTCAAAATCGTTGAAACCGCAGGTCGCAGCCCCGCACCTTTTATGCCGTTATTTAATGACGCGGGCGTAAAAGTCATTCACAAATGCACATCGGTAAAACATGCCAAAAAGGCGCAGGATGTTGGCTGTGCCGCAGTGATTATTGATGGTTTTGAAGCTGCAGGACATCCGGGTGAAGATGACATCCCTTCTCTGGTATTACTGCCCCGTGCCGTGGATGAATTGGACATACCTGTCATTGCTTGTGGTGGTTTCAGTGACGGTCGCAGTTTAGTTGCGGCTCTGGCCTTGGGGGCCGATGCGGTCAGTATGGGCACACGCTTTTTGGGTACCCAGGAAGCCCCGGTTCACTCCAATCTGAAACAGAAGCTGCTTGATGCCAGCGAACTGGATACTCAGCTCATTTTCCGAAAATTCAGAAATACTGCACGGGTGTATAAAAATACTATTGCCACAGAAGTGGCTGATATTGAGAAAAGAAGTGATTCCGAGTTCGGTGATGTGGCTGAGTTGGTTGCAGGTGCACGGGGAGAGATCGTGCTGACAACCGGAGAGATGGAACGGGGTATCTGGTGGGCCGGTGTTTCTGCCGGGCTTATCTATGACATTCCTACGGTGGAAGACCTTGTCTCTCGACTGATGAGTGATGCTCAAGAAATCATTAATAACAAACTATCGGCTTTAACGGCTTAACCCCTCTGTAATTATCATTCTAATGACGAAGGAGAAAACAAAATGATTCAACCTGTATATATCCTATCCGGTGTACGGACAGCCATTGGTGATTTTGGCGGCGCCTTAAAAAACCTGTCTCCTTGTGAGCTAGCCAGCCAGGTGGTTACAGAAGCCATTCATCGCTCAGGTTTATCGGCTGAGCAGTATGAACACTGTGTTCTGGGTAATGTTTTACACTCGGAAGCACGGGATATGTATATTTCTCGGGTTGCTGCACTGAATGCAGGTATGCTGCCAGGCTCGCGGGCATTTACATTAAATCGCCTGTGCGGCAGTGGCTTGCAGTCCATTATCAGCGCCACCCAAATGATACAACTGGGTGATGTTAACGCCGCCGTTGCCGGTGGCGCCGAAAGTATGAGCCGTGCTGGTTATCTGTTACCCAGCCAGCGTTGGGGCAAACGCATGGGGGATGCCGAAGTCATTGATATGATGACCGGTGTTTTAACCGATCCCTTTGGTCATGGTCATATGGGGGTTACCGCTGAAAATGTTGCTAAAGAATATGCCATTGATCGTGAGCAACAAGATAATTTCTCCGTGGAAAGCCATCGTCGGGCGGCACAGGCCATAGCGGATGGGCACTTTGATGCACAGATTTTACCTATCGCAACACATCCCAAAAAGCCAGAGCAGGTGTTTTCTCAGGACGAACATGTACGGGGGGATATACAGCAGGCGGACTTAGCCTCAATGCGCCCCGTATTCCAACGTGACGGAACCGTGACCCCAGGAAATGCCTCTAGTCTGAATGATGGGGCTGCCGCCTTAACCCTAGTCAGTGGTGATCTGGTGGATTCAACCGGTTTAAAACCTATGGCCCGTATTCTTGCCTATGGTCATTCCGGTGTCGCACCAGAAATTATGGGAATGGGCCCTATTGATGCGGTTAATCAAGCACTGGAGCGAGCGGGACTAACGTTAAGTGATATAGATGTTATTGAGTCTAATGAGGCGTTTGCCGCTCAAGCCTGTGCGGTCTCCAGTACGCTGAATCTTGATCCCGAGCGGGTCAACCCAAATGGCGGAGCGATTGCTCTGGGTCACCCTATTGGCGCGACGGGTTCAATCATTCTGGTGAAAGCCATCTATGAGCTGCAACGCATCCAGGGACGGTTCGCACTGATTACCATGTGTATTGGTGGTGGTCAGGGCATTGCACTGATTATTGAGCGCACCTGAAGACGGATGATATAAGCCCAGAATAACGCTGGGGCACAGCAGAAGGAAAAACCTCAAGAGAGAAGGAAGGACCTCAATAGGGGTAAAAGTGGCCAATACCTCATTGGCCACGACTCTCCCTTATATATCCTGCAGGATAACGCTATTTTCTTTCATCTGACGGTGTACAGCCATAGGCCTGTTTATACACTCGGATCAGAGAAGCCAGAGAACTAAAACCACAACGGACAGAAATCTCCGTAATACTCAACTTAGTTTCCTGAATCAGTCGACGGGCAGCCGCGGTGCGCAGGCTGGAGTAATGTTTGGCGACAGTGATATTCATCACTTCCTTAAAATCCCGTTCCAATTGTCGCTGGGATATACCGGTTAACTGAGCGATATCCCCGACAGAAAGGGGGGATTCAATATGTTTCTCCATAATCTTTATTGCCCGAGAGACTCGGGGTGACTTTGCTTCCATTCGGGAAGAAACATGCTCTTTCTGTAGCGTACTGCCTGGTCTCTCTGTATCAAAAATCAATAAGTCCGACACCGCTATGGTCATCGCTTCCCCACAATGGCTGCGAATCAGTTGCAACATGAGATCCAGCGCACTGGAAGAGCCACCGGACGTAATTCGATTACGGTCAATGACATAACGATCATGGGAGATCTCCACTTTAGGGAAATTCTCGGCAAAGACTTCAGCCTCAGCCCAATGGATCGTCGCCTTATAACCGTCCAACACGCCAGCCTTCGCCAGCACGTAACTGCCGGCATCCAGCCCGCCCAGCACAGGAATCACAGACTTAAATTTGCGCAGTAACGCCACCACTTCGGGGGTGGCATAAGCCTGATAGTTATAACTGGCCAGTACAAATAACAGATCGGGAGGATTTGTCTCCATCAGTTGTTCCAGACTAGAACTGATCGGCGCGGGAAAACCACTGTAGCTGCTGACAGGACTGCCATCAACAGAGACCAGAGACACTTTAAACGCATTCTCTGGCGTAAAACCATTCACTGCATTAATAGCTTCCACCGAACTGGCTAAGCAAAGATTGCTGTATTCAGGCAGGACTAAAAATGCGTAATGCTTCATCGGCTGGACTCTTATTAATTGTGACGAAAAGTGTAACAAATATGGCGTTTTTTATGAAACCTAGCATCCGGTGATACGGCACTATAAATCCAGACGCAAAGATTATCGCCTAACAGAAGTAAGCGAAATCCGGTGGCAAAGCACCATCGCTGCGGAACTGAGAATAATAAATATGTTGTGTCAGGAGTAAGTTTGATGTCATTTGCACGTGTTCTGCAACCTCAATCTATCGCGGTGTTTGGTGGCCAAGAAGCAGAGGAAGTTATTCGTCAATGTGACCGTATGCAGTTTCAAGGAGAGATCTGGCCGGTTCATCCTAAGAAGACTGAAATCCTGGGGCGCAAAGTCTATGCCTCTGTGGAAGATCTGCCCGCCAGTCCTGATGCTGCCTATATCGCCGTTAACCGCCACCTGACCATTGATATTGTTAAATCTCTGGCAGAGCAAGGAGCCGGTGGTGCGGTATGTTTTGCCACGGGTTTTACCGAAGCCGGTGACGAGGGCGCCGAGCTGGAGCGCCAGCTGCAAGAAGCCTCAGGGGATATGCCCCTATTGGGCCCCAACTGTTATGGCATGCTGAACTATGTTGATGGCGCCATGTTATGGCCGGATCAACAAGGGGGCTCAAGGGTGGATCGTGGTGTGGCGATTATCACCATGTCCTCCAATATTGCCTTTAATTTGACCATGCAACAGCGCGGGCTGCCTATGGCCTATACCTTGTCTTTAGGTAACAAGCTGAAGTTTGACCTGCACGACGCCATTCAGACCTTTGCTCAATTAGATCGAGTCTCTGCCATCGGTTTATACGTTGAAGGTATCTCGGAGCCTAAAGCCTTTGAGGAAGCCATTGCCGTTGCCCGCCAACTGGGAAAACCCGTGGTGGCAATCAAATCAGGCCGTTCAGAAGCTGCTCAGAAAATGGCCATGTCACATACCGCATCCCTAACAGGCTCTGATGAGTTGATGAATGCGCTCTTTGAACGCACGGGCGTTGCACGGGTGCACTCCATGGAAGCCTTAGTAGAAGCTCTTAAGGTCTTGCATGTCTATGGCCCGATTGAAGGGAACCGTATCGGTGTCATGAGCACCTCGGGTGGCGATCTGTCACTCATGGGAGACGCCATGGAGGTGACAGATCTGGAAATGCCGGATCTGAGTGATCAGGGGCGTCAACGAGTCGCACCCACCATTCATGAACGGATTGTTGTGGCTAATCCGTTGGACTATCAGATGTTTGACTGGAATAACCTGTCTCGCATGGCTGATACCAATACCGAGTTTATGGGCGATGATTTTGATTTCACCATCAGCCTGCTGGATTACCCCCGCAGTGATCTTTGCGATACCACCTCTTGGCAAGTGGCTGAAGATGCCTTTGTTCAGGCTACTCAGCGGTCAGGGAGTAAAGGCGCCATCATGTCAACTCTGGCGGATAACATGCCAGAATCCACGGCAAAAAAACTGATTGAGCAAGGTGTGGTGCCCTTAACCGGTATCGAATCCGGCCTAGCCGGTATTCAAGCGGCCCTTGATATCGGCTCTGCCTGGGCAAAAAACGATACGCCGCCATTAATAAAAAATTCTCACTTAAGAGACCCCGACAGCTTATTTGTACTGGATGAAAACGCCTCTAAACAATTACTGGCCCGTTACGGGGTACCCATACCCTCCTCCGTCGTTGTGAACAATGCCTCTGATGCTGCAGATGCTGCAGAAAATATGGGCTTTCCGGTTGTGGCAAAAGTATTAGGCCTTGCCCATAAAACCGATGTCGGTGGTGTTCAGCTGAACCTGAAAAGCAAACAGGACGTTGCACAAGCCATTGAGACGATGTCATCCCTATCAGAGCTCTTTCTGATTGAAAAGATGGTGGCTGATGTGGTCGCAGAGCTGATTGTCGGGGTGGTTCGAGATGAACAGTTTGGTCCTTATCTGGTGATTGGCGCAGGCGGTATTTTGGTTGAACTGTTACAGGACAGCCAGTCACTGCTGCTACCTACTACGCCGGAAAAGGTATTGAGCACGCTGAAATCACTGAAATGCGCCCCTCTGTTTGCAGGCTTCCGTGGACGCCCTCAAGCTGATTTAGCCGCTACGGTAGACGCGATAATGGGTATTGCCCGTTTTGCCCAGGAGCAAGCTGACTCTATTGCCGAATTGGATGTTAATCCCCTGATGTTACTGCCTGAAGGCCAAGGCGTCATCGCCGCCGATGCCCTCATTCGTATGACCAACCCAAGCCGTATGACAAAACCTAGTGAGAGTTAAATCTGTTCGACAGACCCTGTTTTATACAACCTTTAGCTCAGACCTGTTATCTATCTGGAGAATAAAAAATGAGTGACTTTCTTAAGATCACCCGTAACGGTCAGATTCTGGAAATTGTTCTGGATCGCCCTAAAGCCAATACGCTGGACGCACCATTAAGCCGCATTATGAGTCAGGTTTTTGCTGATTTTCGTGATGACCCAACATTACGCGTTGCCATCTTGACCGGTGCTGGTAGCAAGTTCTTTTGTGCGGGCTGGGATCTTAATGCGGTAGCAGACGGTGAAGAATATCTGGGAGACTTCGGTGAAGGCGGCTTTGCCGGTTTCCCTGAGATGAGTGACCTAAATAAGCCGGTCATCTGCGCCGTTAATGGACTGGCGGTGGGTGCGGGTTTTGAAATGCTGCTGCGCGCTGACTTTGTCCTTGCCGCAGAACACGCTGAGTTTTACCTGCCGGAAGTCCGTATCGGCATTGCCCCTGATGTGGCGACGTTTATGTTGCCTAAATTATTACCCCGTCAAAAAGCCATGGAAATTCTGATGGCAGGTCGCCGCCAGAGCGCCAGCGAACTGGCCCACTACGGATTGATTAACGAAGTGGTTCCTGCCGAGGAATTGATGGATAAAGCGCGGGCACTGGCAGAAGACCTGCTTAAGGCCGCACCACTGGCACTGGCTGCCGTTAAAGAAGCCGTCGAATTAACAGAGAAGCTCACTTTCACAGAAAGCTACGCTGCTCTGCGCTCTAAAGACTGGCCCGCCTTTATGCGCATGTTGGAAAGCAATGATGCTCAGGAAGGTGCTAAAGCCTTTATTGAAAAACGAGAGCCAGATTGGAGCGGTAAATAATACCAATCCCAATAAGTGATTAATGTTGGAAATAATTAATGTAGGTCGGAAAAGCCGCAGGCGCCTTCCGACAATAGCAAGGTATCGAGATCAGTGTCGGATGGCGCTTCGCTTATCCGACCTACTCCGATGCCCTGTTTCGTATACCAAGAAACTTATCAGGAAAGGTATAAACCTGATCAATTCAAACAAGACAGATTAATTAGAACGGAACAACTCACCTGCAACAACGAGGTTTAGCATGGATTTTTCATTAACGATAGAACAAAAACTATTAATTGAAACGGCTCGTAGCTTTGTTGAGCAGGAGCTATTACCCCATGAAAACAGCATTGAACAAACAGGTGAGGTTCCAGCAGAACTGAAAGGCCATATTCGCCAACGGGCACAGGAGGCCGGTTTATATGCCTTTAATATGCCGGAAGAGGTCGGTGGTGCAGGTCTTGATTATCTCTCTCAGGCACTCATCGAGCGAGAGCTCTCAAAAGTGTCCTGGGCGTTACAGGTCAATGTGGCTCGCCCCAGTAAGATTTTAATGGCCTGCAAGGATGAGCAGATCGAAAACTATCTCTTGCCCTGCATTCGTGGTGAAAAGACAGACTGCTTTGCACTGACAGAACCTGGTGCCGGTAGCGATGCAGCAGGGATCAGTACCCGAGCAATAGCAACGGATAACGGCTATCAAATCACGGGGACAAAACACTTTATCAGTCATGCGGGAGACGCTGATTTTGCCATCGTTTTTGCCGTCACGGGCAAAAGCGAAGTGAAGGGGCGTCAGCGTAATGAGGTCACGGCATTTTTGGTGGACACGGATAACCAGGGACTGTCCATACACAGAGGCCCACGCTGTGTCAGCAACCGGGGCTATCACCAGTATGAACTGGTCTTTGAAAACTGCTGGATACCTTCCGGTCAGGTATTAGGAGAACTGGGCCAGGGTTGGCAAGTGGCCAATGACTGGCTCAGTGCAGGTCGGGTCATGGTGGCCGCCAATTGCGTCGGTCAGGCGCAAAGAGCCTTTGAACTGGCCTCATCCTGGGCAAAAGATCGGCAACAATTTGGCAAAGCCATTGGCCAAAACCAGGGTATTTCTTTCATGTTGGCCGATATGGCCATGAATATCCGAGCGGCTGAACTGATGGCCCTAGAAACAGCCTCTCGCATGGACCAAGGCGTTATGACGGATGCCGATGCTGCCATGGCAAAACTGTTTGCCAGCGAGACTCTGGCCACCGTTTCCGATAACGCCGTGCAGATTTACGGAGGCATGGGGTTAATGGATGAAAGCCCGGTGGAGCGTATCTGGCGCAACGCCCGGATAGAACGTATCTGGGAGGGCACATCAGAAATTCAGCGCCATATTATTGGCAAATCGGTTTTAAGGGCATAACGCCCCACTTTCAGTATCTCGATAAAAACAAACAAAAAAAGACTCTAGTTAATAGGAGAGGTATTCATTCCCTAAATATTTCACACCCTATGCACCAAAAATAATAATGTAACATTAAGGTAAGAACGTAATGACTAATAAAAATAAACCGTCTGCCAATAGCCTCGTCGCCGAAGTGGACAAAAGTATCTTCTGGCCTGCTCTTATCACCATATCCGTGATGCTGCTTTCAATGGTTTTATTTGAAGACGGCGCTAAGAGTATCGTTAAAACAATCTTCAGCTTTTTCACCAACCAGTTCGGATTTGCCTATATTTGGGCCGGAGCATTCTTTTTAGGTGCGGTAACCTGGCTTTCTTTTGGCAAATATAGCCATATCCGTCTGGGTGGTGCAGATGCAAAACCAGAATTCAGCCGCATCAGCTGGATCGCGATGTTCTTCTGCTCCGGTATCGGTACCTCGCTGATCTACTGGGCGGCCATTGAATGGACCTATTATTACAATTCGCCGCCTTTTGGTCTGGAAGCGCAGAGCCAGGCAGCGACTGAATATTCCGCCATGTATGGTATGTTTCATTGGGGGCCGATAGGTTGGGCATTTTATTGCCTGACAGCCTTCCCAATTGGCTACGCTTACTACAACCGTAAGAGTGGTGGTTTACGTCTTAGTAGCGCCTGTGCCGGTATTATTGGTGAAAAAAATGCCAACGGTCTGCTGGGCAAAATCATCGATATTATGATGATCTTTGGCTTGGTCGGTGCCACAGCCACCTCTCTGGCATCGGGCACGCCCATGTTAGCGGAGGCACTCAGCCGCCTGATCGGTATCGAGCATACCTTCAGCGTTGATATCGCCGTTGTCTGCATCTGGACCGCCATTTTCATTACCTCAGTCACTCTGGGCCTGAAAAAAGGCATCAAGCTACTCAGTGACGTGAACTTGGTCGCGGTACTGTTACTCTGCTTTATTGTTTTTGTCGGTGGTCCGACCTTCTTTATGATGAATGTCTTCACCGATAGTTTCGGCCTGATGTTATCTGAATTTGGCCGCATGACCTTCTATACCGATCCTATCGGTAAGAGCATGTTCCCTCAGTGGTGGACCATCTTTTACTGGGCCTGGTGGGCGGCTTATGGTCCTTACATGGGGATCTTTATTGCTCGTATCTCTAAGGGGCGTACCTTCCAAGAAATTGGCTTAACCGTAACGTTAGCCGGTAGTGCAGGGTGTATGCTGTTCTTTATGTTATTTGGTAATAACATGATGTATGCCGAACTGAACAACCTATTCCCGGTACTAGATACCATGAAGGACGAGGGCGCACCTGCAGCTATTTTGGGTGTCCTAATGCAGTTACCTATGGAGTGGTTAATTCTGCCTCTGTTTGTCTTTGTGGGGTTTGTTTATTCCGGCACAACCGTTGATTCCTCCGCTTATGTAATGGCATCCATTGCCTCTAAACAGTTGCATGATGGCCAGGAACCAACCCGCTATAACCGTCTGTTCTGGGCGCTTATTCTGGGTGTTACAGGATTAGTGGTGATGAATATCGGTGGCTTAGAACCCTTAAAAACCGCCAGTATTATCATTGGACTGCCTTTGGCTATTCTCATGACCATTTCTTTCTTTTCATTGCTTCGCTGGCTTAAGGAAGATATTGATCAGACCGAGGTTGCGAGCCAAACCCTGAAGCAAACTTCTGCTCCAGCTACTGAACCGGATAATATGACGCCGGGATATCCCCTCTCCGGTAACGCCTAACAGCACCGTCTAAAACAAGGTCTATTGAGCGATACCTTTGCTTTGGCAGAGGTATCGCTACGAAGCATCACCCGTATGCTCACAACCATTACCCATCATCAGCGATAGAAAACTATTATGGCTAATCCGTCCCATAGCGACATTACCTTTCATATAGAAAGTGATGTGGCCTATATCACCCTGAATCGTCCAAAAGCCTTAAACTCATTCAGTGAAAGCATGTTCCAAGAGCTACTGGAGATCCTGCAGCACTGCATGAATGCCTCACAATTACGGGCCTTGGCCCTGCGCAGTGAAGGCAAGGTATTTTGTGCCGGCGGTGATATTCAGTTTTTCCAACAATTGCTGTCACTGCCAGCAAAAGAACGCAGCAAACCACTGGCAAGCTATATCGGTTTAGCCCATCAGGTTATTCTCGCTTTAGCAGAAATCCCCTGCCCCATTATCGCAGCCGTTCAGGGAGCCGCAGCCGGTTATGGCATGAGTTTGGCCTGCATGGCCGATATTATTGTCGCAGAACAGGACGCCCGCTTTGTTCCGGCCTATATGGCCTTAGGCACTACGCCCGATGGTGGCATGAGCTTAATGTTGCCCAGCATTATCGGCCAGAAAAGAGCGCTGGATATCTTGCTTTTTAACCGATCAATTGAAATGAACGATGCCCAGCATTGGGGTTTAGTCAGTCATATCAGCCCATCCGGCGCCCTTGATCAAACCCTCTCCACGTTAACCCAGTCATTGATAAAAGGCCCGCAACAGCCCCATCGTCAGCTTAAAAATTTAATCCGCCGCCCATCGCCCCATGTGCTGAAAGATCACCTAGACAGTGAGCTTGCTTCCTTTCTCCTATGCGCTGCCAGTCATGATTTTGAAGAAGGTATCCGTGCTTTTCTAGCAAGAAGGCAGGCTGTATTCGACTGAGTCGCTAAGTTAATTGTTATGATAACTTTGACAATTAGAGGATAAGGCAGCAAAATTCTGTTGAGATACGTCTACATAAAAGAAAAGTAGGTAGCTAATAACAATACTGCCCGCCACTACCGGACTGATAAATTATGGCCCGTTCGACACGTTTGATTACTGCTTCTTATATTCTGTCGTTTGTTGCAGCCAACTCACCTAAGCGTTTACGCACGGATACCATTGCTAAATGGGTACAGACCCATCCCACTCGGGTACGGCATTTAGTTTCTCAACTGGTAAAGGCTGGGATTTTAAAATCCTATCGAGGGGCAACGGGAGGTTTGGCCTTAGGTCGTGCTCCCGAAACCATTACCCTGAAAGAGATTTATGATGCGGTACAGGATAGCCCCCTTATCGCGGAAGGTATCGATAACCCCTTTTCAGGCTGGGAAGAGCACTGCAAGGTACACAGCGTATTCGAAGCGCTATTTACCGACCTAGAGGGGAAAATTCGTACTGAACTGGAACAAGTTACTCTGGATCAAATGTTTGCTCCCTTTGATCAGGATTATGACAATATCGATTCAATCGCTAAGGCTGAGTAAGGCATCCTTATAAAGAGGAGGGGATTATCAAACCATTTCCCGAATAATCTCCGCCAGCTTTTTAATACCCGGTTCAATACGATCTGTGGAGATAGAGGAAAAGCCCAATCGAAAGTAGTTATTAGGACGGCGATTACTTTCGCCGTTAAGATCCGTGCCATAAAAATGAATATTACCGGGCTCAATCAAGATGCTTTCCTCCTTCGCCCTCGCTTGCAATTCCTTGGCATCCAATCCTTCTGGTCCTCGCACCCAATAACAGGAACCACCAAAGGTTGGTACCTCATGGCAGCCGGGCAGATGCTGACTTAGGGCTTGATCCATGGCCCGCCAACGGGTCTGATAATTACGGGCAATATTCATCACCAAGGCATCGTGATAACCCCGCTCCAAAAAGAAAGCGGCGGCTCTTTGATTATTAGATGCAGGATGTCGAATCATTAACCGGCGCAGGGCTCTGGCTTCTTCTATTAATCGTTCTGAAGCCACCACATAACCCAAACGCAATCCCGGTGCTAAGGTCTTGGACAGGCTACCGATATAGATCACTCGGTCGCTCTCATCCAGACTTTTTAAGGCAGGGTTGGGTTTGGTATCAAAGTTGGTTTCGCTTTCGTAATCGTCTTCGATAATCAGAAAATCATCATCACAGGCTCGGCGCAATAGCTCATAACGACGCTCGATAGGCATGGTTACCGCAGTGGGGCATTGATGACTGGGTGTGGTATAGATCAGATCACAACCTTGCAGCTGGCTGTCCACTACCAAGCCCCCCTTATCAATAGCCAAGGGTTTAAGCTGACATTGATGCAGTTTGGCAATATTGCGCACATCCACATAACCCGGGTCTTCTAGACCCAGAGTGGAATCTTTATCCAGCAGCAACTGCACCAACATAAATAGAGATTGCTGTGAGCCTACAGTGACCAAGATCTGTTCTGGCGAGGCCCATACCCCACGGCGAGGCAGTAACCGGGTACGAATTTGCTCTATTAACCGTGGATCATCATGATCCATGCTATCAGAGGCCCAGTCACTGACTGCTGAATCACTGGCCGCATCACGACAACACTCCCGCCAATTAACACTGGGGAAGATCTTTTCATCAAACTGGCCATAGATAAACGGATACTCATAGGACTGCCAATCCTGAGCTTTTACAATATTGCTCTCGGCACTAGGATGAACCTTAAAACGTTGTTCCCAGTTCGAAACCTTATTCTGTTCCAGAGCCATATCCAGTGGCGCTTCTACCTGTCCTCCTAGAATATCCGGGTTAACAAAATACCCCCGACGTTCCCGAGCAATCAGATACCCATCATCCAACAGGTGTTCATAAGCCAGCACCACGGTATTACGAGCAATACCCAACTGTTGCGCCAACTTTCGACTGGAAGGAAGCGGCTTATCTAAGGGGATATTGCCATTTAGAATGGCCGTAGCAATTTGCTCCCGCAACTGCTTTTGCAGACTGCCTTCTTTACCCTGAGCTAAGTGAAAAAGCTGGAACATATGCCGTAGCCTTATATTCAAAAAGAAGCCGGACAGCGCTATAACCCGTATAGGTGTCAAAGAATGCTGAGGGTCTCATATCACCCTGTCAGAGAAAAGCTGAGGCGGCAAAAGGAATCTCTGAACCGCACAGAGTTCAGAGATCCGACATGGAGGAAAATCGCTAAATAGCCACCTCAGTTAAGGCATAAACCCAAACTTAAATTGGAATCAAAGCTTGCTGCTAACCTCTGTTAACGCTTCATCCATCGCATTTACAATCTGGTCAATATCAGCCTGAGTAGCAACTAGGGCTGGAGCCAGGCAAACCGTATTGTTATAGGCTTTAAAGGAGCGATTGGTACGGCCAATAATGACACCGTTGGCCATGCAGTGACCGGCAATTTCCATCACCACACCTTCATCCACGGGCTCTTTGGTCTCGCGATCTTTAACCAGTTCAAAACCGGCAAACAGACCTTTACCTCTGATATCACCAATTAGCGGGTGTTTTTCCATCAACTGATTCAAACGCCCCCGCAGGTATTCACCCTGCATGGTGACATTTTCCAGCAGCTTCTCATCTTCGATAATCTGCATATTCACCAGCGCCGCCGCAGGCCCTGCTGTACAACCACCAAAGGTAGAGATATCCCGGAAGTAGCCCATACGAGCATCATCGTCTTCTTTAAAGGCGTCAAATACCGCTTCTGTGGTCACGGTACAGGAGATGGCGGCATAACCGGATGCCACACCTTTTGCCATCGTCACGATATCTGGCTGAACACCGTAATGCTGATAACCAAACCATTGACCGGTACGCCCCAGACCACAGACCACTTCATCAATATGCAGCAAGACATCGTACTTTTTGCAGATCTCTTGGACACGAGGCCAATAACCTGCTGGCGGTTCAATAACACCACCACCGGCGGTAATGGGCTCCAGACAAAGTGCACCCACGGTTTCCGGCCCTTCCGCCAGAATCACCTTTTCGATCTGATCCGCCGCCCAAACACCGTAGTTTTCGGTATCCGCACCCTCTTGTGCACGGTATTCACAGCAGTGGGGTACTTCAACAAAATCAGGCACAAAAGGCCCATACTGATCACGACGCTCAAACTGTCCTGTCGCACTCAGCGTTGCGATGGTGGTGCCGTGGTAATCCCGCTCACGATAGAGGATCTTGGTTTTCTTACCGCCGTATTTCTTATGGGCAATCTGACGGACAATCTTAAAGGCCTTTTCATTGGCCTCAGAGCCGGAGTTGGAGTAGTAAACACGACTCAGTCCTGGCATCTTTTCAATCAGCTTTTTCGAGAACAGCGCAGCAGGCACATTACCCGCCGTTTGAGCAAAGTAGTTCATCTCTACCAGCTGGTCTCGTACTGCATCCGCAATTTCAGTACGGCCATAACCCACATTCACCGTCCAAACCGCACCGGAAACTGCATCCAGATATTCATTACCCTTAGCATCCCATACCCGCATGCCTTCGCCTTTAACAATCACCATAGGATCATTTTTTTCAAAAGGCTTATGTTGGGTCAGGTGATGCCAGACATGTTCACGGTCATTATTAACCACATCCAGAGAATCAAAGTCATTAACGTTATAGGTCATATCAGCCTCATTAAAATCTATTGGTAACTCAGGCTTTTGTACTCCACACCTTCTGTTGTTATGTGCTACAAATTCGCTAAAACCCTGTACACAACCGAGGTTAGAAAAGCCTGATGGACAATCCATAGATTCAAAGTACTCCTCTACCTATAACCACGTTAGAACCAGATTAAAGACAGGCTTGAGGCCAGTAAAAGAGGCGCTAGAATGGGCTAAGAGAAATAAAAAAAGGGCAGCCAAAAAGCTGCCCTATCAATAGGAAACACACTACACGGGGGGAATAAATTAGATCACTAGCGTCTTGGTATAGCTCATTTCACGCACGGCGTATTTCACCCCTTCACGACCCACACCACTCTCTTTTACACCGCCAAATGGGAAGTGTTCGGCACGGAAACCCGGGCCATCATTTGTCGCCAGTGTACCCACATCCAGTTCTTCAAACAGACGACGCACCAGCGCCAGATTATTACTGAAGATACCGGCTTGTAGGCCATAGGCGGTGTTATTGATGATCGGGATAATCTCGTCGATATCATCAAACTTATACAATGGCATTACTGGGCCAAAGGCCTCTTCCACCATCAGGTCACAGGTTGGGCTAACATTTTCCAGAATGGTCGGATAAACAAAGGCCCCTTCGTACTTATTACCCAGCGCCACTGTTGCGCCCTGCTCAATGGCATCTTCGATAAAGGCACGAACCTGATTCGCTGCGGCTTGATGGATAACAGGGCCCACAAAGGTTTCATCCTTCATTGGATCGCCTACCACCAGCTCGGAGCTTTTTGCCACCAACAGATCACGGAATTGATCGTATACATCAGCATGAACAAACAAACGCTTAGCGGCGGTACAGCGCTGACCTGCCGTAGCAAAACGCTGATTGATAGCGGCTTTTACTGCGCCATCCAAATCACCATCATCCATGACTATCAGAGGATCATTACCACCCAGTTCTAATAACAGTTTTTTATAACCTGCTGCTGCGGCAATGGCATTGGCCGCTGCCGTGCCACCGGTAAAGTTGATGGCATTGATTGATGGATGAGCATTCAGACGATCCAGCTCCTTCATCTCAGGCATACAGAACTGCAGTACATCTTCTGGCATACCCGCTTCATAACACAGCTCTACCAGACGTTTAGCCGTAGCGGTATTTTGTGGCCCCGGTTTAAACAGAATGCTATTACCCGCCGCATAGGCCGGGCCGATCTTGTGCATGGCGATATTAATGGGGAAATTAAACGGGGTAATACAAAACACCGTACCCAGAGGACGCCAGCACACCACACCAATTTTGCCACCGGCAGAAGCATAGTTATCAGAATCCAGTGCTTCACCGGTAATCTGACGGGCTTCTTCACTGCTAGCCATCGTAGTGGTGGTAGCACGTACCATCTCAATACGGGAGTCACCGATGGTTTTACCGGTTTCACGGGTGATCAGTGTCGCCAGCTCTTCTGCATTTTCTTTTAGTAACTCAGCTAACTTAGCCAGTACGTTAGCACGCTCAAAAGCCGCCGTATTACGCTGGGTTTTCTGACCGGATTTCAGCAGGGCCAGCTTTTGTTCCATCTCCTGCCAATCGGTATATTCATACTCACCGATGGCTTCATTGTTATACGGATTCACTAAGGAATAGGTCTGGCTCATGGCTAAACTCCCATTTGAACAAGTTGATAAGTAATACGCCCGGCAGCAATAAACAGCGCCACCTTCATCAAGGCAAAAAAGACTTGGGTATTGATATAACGCAGCACGACCACTCCTAACTTAGCCCCTACAACAGCGGCTAAACTCAGAATCGCGATCAGATAAGCGTTATCGATAAAAGAGAACCCCAGAAACAGATAGGCCGGAATCTTGGTCAAATGAGCAAACAACTGCATCACCGACTTATTGCACACCACCTCTTCCTTGGTCAGATCATCGCGGATAAAAAACACCGCCAGCAAAGGATCAATAGCACCGGCAATAATGCCCAGACTGCCCGTCGCAATACCGACCCAGAAGAAGTTCTTATCTTTGATTTTTAGGTGTGGCATACGCTTAGGTTTAAACAGCGTATAAAGAATCAGGCCCACTAAGATCAACAGCGGGAAAAACTCTCCCACATACTTCACAATAAACAAGGTGGTTAGCGCAGCACCCAATACTGCACCAATGCCAAAGGGCGCACACATCGCCCAACGGATATGACTGCGTAAAAACCAACTCCGAGCCGCATTATTAAAAATCTGTACCGTCCCGTGGATCGCCACCAAAGCCCGCACCGGCATATGCACACTCATGGCCGCAAACATCAGCACACCACCGGCCATACCCGTGATAGACGTAATCATCGACGCCACCATAATGGCTAGGGACAGCCAGATAAGGCTGAGATTGGATAATTCAATCACTTCCATTACATCAATCTACTCTGAGGGTTATTTATGGTTTCAGAGTAAAAAGAAATGAATTTTGGCCATAGAACCAGTTGGCAGTGAGATTGGGGCCAGTGGGGAGAAGAAAGAGCTAAAGGATTAAGTAATGCATAGGGAGAGAAGGTTAAAAATAGATTACTTATTTCCTATCTCAGCGTTATATACGCTAGCGAGCTCGTCTGCATGTGCAGTTCCGGGAGTTAACCCCTTTAAGAGCTCTGCTTCTGATAAAAGGTGGCTTTCAAGATATAGTGCTAATGTAAGAGTTTGAGATAATTCACTCAGAAGAAAAAACATATTTTTGGATGATACCCACTATGACAGAGTGTTTTACTTAGCGGATAACAATGGGCTATCAACCGAAGATAAATTAGGGGGATTTATGAGTATTGACGAAGAAAAAATAGACGAAGCGGCATTGGCTATGCTTTATCTGACCCTGCATGATCACTGTCGGGCTTGGAAGCAACTTGATTGGGATATCACCAATAGACTTCATCAAAAAGGGATGATCGAATCTCCTACAGGGAAAAGTAAATCAGTTGTTTTCACCCCTGAAGGATTAGCTAAATCTGAAGAACTCTTCAAAAAGCTATTCGTCAAACAACAGGGTTAGCCTCATATCAAGTAACTTCATTGAGAGTATGAGAAGAATAGGAACAGCCTGGGTTCTATGCATTTATAAATAATAGAACCCTTACACCTGCCAATTTACCGTTAATGGTAATTGGCGCATTACTTTCGAGTTTGTTGATGGCAATGCTTATATTCTGAACTACGAGGATTACCACTGATTAAAAAGTGCAGTTACACCAGAAATGGCATTAAGGCTTTCTAAGACGCTGGGCCGCACTCCAGAAAGCTGGTTGACCATGCAAGATAATTACGATCTTTGTCAGGCTAAACAGAGGGTGGACTTAGCTAAGGTGCATGTTATTGATTTTGCTACGGCCTGATATTTCACATTCGAAGTAAGGCTTGTGTAGGTTGGGTAGAGCGGCTGTAAGGTGCTGATTAATAACGATGAATTGGCCCCGAGAAACCCAACATAGGATCTAACGGTTTACTGAAAGATTATCGTGATATACCAATACCAGCTATCGGTTTTATATATATAAAGGAAGAATCAAGCAGGCTTGTATCGGGGGTACGTTAGCCTGACGTTGGGTTTCGCGGAGGAAAGCTTTTATCTATCAATAGGTTATTGATGTGCCGCTCTACCCAACCTACAAAACCCTCACGCCGTATCAATTTTTGAGTCCAAAAAATAGGCTGGAGCTTGAAAAGAGAAACAACTAACCAGGGTCAGATCAACACCTACAACTTACTTATTAGCTTCTCCCGACTCCAACACCTGCCCCAATTCATTAGCTATAAAATCAAATACCCGACGCACTCTTAAGTTGGTACGCAGTTCCTGATGACAGACCAACCAAACAGGCAGTTTCATAATGGGCCCCATATGATCAAAGGCTCGAACAAGATCTGGGTCTTTATCTCCCATGGTTTGAGGAAAAAAGATTGTGCCCAGTCCTTCTTTGCATAATCCAAGCTGCAACAATTGGAAGGAAGTAATCAATCGAAAGTTTTGTTTCGATAGCTGCCAGCCCTGTTGATTAAGAATATTTGAAACAGAGTTATTGCGGTCAAAACCTATAATTTGGATATCGGTCAGTTCTGCAAAGTCGGTGATATGGGGTAACTCTGACAGGTAATCTTGTGTGCCATACAACCAGATAGCTTCGTCACCCAGTTTTTTAGCGATCAGGTCATTTTGTGTCGGGCGACAATTACGGATGGCGATATCCGCTTCCCGTCGTTTAAGGTCGCTGACATCGTTGGTGACTACCACTTCAATATCAATACCCGGCTCTGCTTGTCGTAATAGGGCGATGATTCTGGGTAGGCGGAAGGCGGCATCTAATTCCCCTGCAGAAATAGTGACGGTGCCTTCCAGTTGTTGAGACTGCCCGGCAACCGCTAAGGCAAAGTTGAGGGCAGCATCCCCCATTAAGCGGGCATGTTCGAGTAACTCGATACCACTTTCGGTCAAAACCAGTCGCTGCCCGACGCGTTCAAATAACGTGATGCCCAGCTCAGCTTCTAATGCTGAGACCTGCCTGCTCAGCGTTGGCTGAGTCAACCCCAGCGCTTTAGCAGCAGCAGATAAGGTGCCTTCTTCAGCGGTGACTAAAAATGCCCGCGCTTGATTCCAATCAAAATCCACAGAACTCCAAGTCATATATCTTTCCTGATCATATTGTGCTCTCGTTATGCTGCTCTTTGTTCATACAACCCTTTAACTAAGCTCCAGAACATAAGTTTTGCTACAAAGATATCGATACACGTAGCGTGGATAAGCCAGAGGCGCATCCGCGAATACTCCGTCACTCCCAAATTAGAATATGGGAGAATTTTTGTTTAGCTGTTTATACCACCTCTTAACCATACAAATACGTATATCTATTATGTTAAAACCGCAATATATAGATGATTATCGTATAGGTATAGTGGCCTCCAATACATATATTTTGGAGAACAAGTCATGACGACACTTGTTGTTGGGGCCAATGGAGCAACAGGTTGTTTACTGGTTAGGCAGTTACTAACTAAGGGTGAACCCGTGAAAGCCATCGTGCGTTCGATGGATAGCTTGCCCGATATATTAAGGCAGCATTATAAGCTGGTCGTCACCGAATCTAGCGTCTTAGATATGACAGATGCCGAGCTGCAAGAGCAAGTGAAAGGGTGCCATACCGTCGTCTCGTGCCTAGGTCATAACCTAACGCTGAAGGGGATGTTCGGTCAGCCAAAACGTTTAGTGACGGATGCGGTTCAACGCTTATGCCAGGCCATAGAGCAAACCTCACCCAAGGTGCCGGTGAAGTTTATCTTGATGAATACCACGGGTAATCAGAATAAACAGGCCGGTGAAAAGGTATCCATCGCTCAGTCGGTTACTGTGAACTTAATAAGAAAGTTGCTGCCGCCTCATTATGACAATGAATTAGCCGCAAAATACTTACAGTCCAGTTTTAGTCGAGAGCAAAAAACAATTGAATGGGTAGCCGTACGCCCCGATAGCCTAACGGATCAAAAGCCCGTTTCTGAGTATGACGTTTACGCCTCTCCTACTCGCAGTGCCATTTTTAATTCCGGTAAAACCAGTCGTATCAACGTCGCTCACTTTATGTCCGAATTAGCCACTAACGATGGCGTCTGGCAGAAGTGGAAACATCAAATGCCAGTGATTTACAACGCATCTGCCGACAAACCCTAACGATAGGAAGATAACAACCATGAGAATGAATTACTTTGTCTTTGGCACCAACGATATGCCAAAAGCGGTTCAGTTCTACGATAACTTATTCGATGGCACGGGAATGAATAAGATCCACGCTGAAGGACGCATGACCTTATGGGCTGGTGAAGATTTTATGTTTGCCCTAGCAGAGCCTTTTAACGGTGAAGCAGCCACCGCCGGTAACGGTACTATGGTCGGTTTTAACTTGGGCTCATCTGCGGAGGTCGAGCGTTTGTATCACAAGGCGTTGCAGATCGGCGGTACGGATGAGGGAGAACCGGGCATACGCTCTGGTCGATTTTCGGCTTATGTTAGAGATCTTGATAACAATAAGATCTGCTTGTTTGAGTAGCAGTGTTTATGAGCCCAGTTTATGGGCTCCAGCTTGATATCTGCTAGTACTCTACTATCTGCCTGCTCTTCCCTTTAAAGCGTATCTCTGCAAAAAACCATCTTATCCGGCTGACTTTCAGAGTCTGAGCCAAGAACTCCATAGTCTGAGTCAAATGTTCAAGACACCTTCTGGCTACCATGTGGTAAAGCCCAAGAATAAGAGAAGATGTTATGCAACTCGATGCGACTCAGGTGCGCGAAGCACTGCCCTGGAATCTGTTAATTGAAGCCCTAAACGATATCTTTACCAAAGATGTTTGCGCCCCTGTTCGTCACCACCATGGCATCAATGTGCCTCAAGCCCCTGAAGCAACCTTATTGCTGATGCCTGCATGGCTGGAAGGAGAATATCTTGGCGTTAAGTTAGTCAACGTATTCCCCGGTAATAACGAACGAGGCCTACCGGGACTGAACAGCAACTATATGCTGTCCTCAGGCCTAACAGGTCAACCGCTTGCGCAATTAGATGCCAATGAGCTGACATCCCGTCGTACGGCTGCCGCTGCCGCTATGGCGTCTAAATTCTTGTCCCGTGAAGAATCCAGTGAGCTACTTATGGTAGGTGCTGGTCGTATGGGTCGCCGCCTGATTCCGGCTCATATGAGTGTTCGTCCTATACGCACCATTAAGGTATGGGATCGTAATGAAGAGGCGTCACAAACCTTAGTTGCCGAACTACAGGCCGATGATATCAGTGCTGAAGTTTGCCCATTTGATCAATTGGAAACAGCAGCCCGTCAGGCCGATATTATTAGCTGCGCCACGATGGCAACCAGCCCTCTGATTAAAGGCGAATGGTTAAAACCCGGTGCCCATCTGGATCTTGTGGGTAGCTTTACTCCAACCATGCGAGAAACAGATAACACCGCCATGCAGAAATGCTCTGTATTTGTAGATGTTCGCGCCGGAGCTCTGGTTGAAACCGGTGATCTGATTATCCCAATCAGAGAAGGGGCCATTACAGAAAACGATATTATTGCTGAATTTACGGAGCTCTGCAGTGGTCAGCACACAGGACGTGCTGGACTACCCGATCCAGACAACGCCATCACCTTATTCAAAGCGGTAGGAGACTCCCGAGAGGATCTTGCAGCTGCCATTCTGGCTTATCAGCGCTCAGCTTAGGGCTCTATTGCCATTTCTTTGATACCCCTGAAGGAAGGGGCCAAAGAGCCTCTCCTTTTTAACAATAAAAAAAATGATCAGGCAGAAACCGCCTGGGGAGTTTCACTATGAGAGAAAACACATCACCCAATATCCCAATTCCAAACCTTGCCGTCGCCCTGATCCCCATCGTTCTGACCATAGGCCTACTGGGTATTCAGATCTTTTACTACGATGACTTTACACCGCATATCCCACTGGCGATTGGTTTTGCCATTACAGCATTAGTGGGTTGGGCCCAAGGGTATCGCTGGAAAGATATTGAAGAAGGTGCCTTTCACGTACTTCACGTGGCAATGCCATCTGTTGCGACCTTAATTGTTGTCGGCATGCTAGTGGCCACCTGGATCGCCAGTGGCACCGTACCTATGTTGATCTACTACGGATTAGAAATCATCGATCCCAGCTGGTTTCTAGCGGCCTCCATGTTGCTTTGCTCCGTGATCTCTTTGTCTCTTGGTACAAGCTGGACAACGGTAGGTACTGTAGGCTTAGCACTGGTCGGCGTGGGTAGCGCTTTTGGTATTCCTTTGTACTGGACCGCTGGCGCTGTGGTATCCGGTGCATTTTTTGGTGATAAGATTTCACCCTTATCCGATACAACCAACCTAGCCGCCGCCGTGAGTGAAACTAATGTCTTCGATCATATTAAAAATATGATGCCGACAACCGTTCCGGCAATGTTAATCGCTTTTGTGATCTATCTTCTTGTTGGCAATACCGCAACAAATACTGCAGAAGTTAGCCAGATCCTGGCATATCAGGAAGGCATTAAACAACACTTTGAAATGGGTTTCTTACCCATACTGCCATTAATTGTTGTCCTAGGTTTGGCCTTCTTTAAGGTTTCCCCTATTCCTGCTCTATTCACCGGCGCAGCATTAGGTGCAATGGTTGCTGCTATTAATTATGGCTATAACTTAAACGAAGTTCTGACCTTCGCTCAGAGTGGTTTTAAGGTTTCTACGGAAATTCCTGCCTTGGATAGCCTGCTGAACCGTGGTGGAGTCTCCTCAATGACATGGACATTCACTCTGGTGATGTTTGCCCTGGCATTTGGTGGAGCACTTGAACGCACTCGCTGTTTAGAGTCTGTTGTTCGAGCTATTATGAAACTGACAACCGGTTTTAGAGGTTTGCAGACAAATGTGATTTTGACCTCTATCGCCACCAATGTTGTTTCTGGTGACGTGTATATGTCCATCGCCTTACCAGGCCGCATGTATGCACCTGAATATGACAAGCTGGGTTATGACCGCTTAAATCTGTCCCGTGCCATTGAAGAAGGCGGTACTCTGGTATCCCCTCTGGTGCCTTGGAATGCAGGTGGCGCGTTTGTAATGGGTGCTCTAGGTTTAACGGTTGCTGGAGGAGATTATACCAATCTGCTTTATATTCCTCTGGCATTTGCCTGCTGGTTATCCCCTGTGATTGGTATCCTCTATGCGCAAATGGGTTGGTTCTCTAAAAAAGCAGAATCCAACACTATGCATAATCCATCCAAACAGAAGAGTACAAAACAACCTGAACCTGCGTAGATAGATCAACCAGAAGACACTATTCAGATAACGATCAGGTAACAATAGAAACATAGGGCTTGCTGCAAGCCCTTTAAACCAGCAAGTCAATCATTTTGTTGTTAAGGAGCCGATGAAGCACACCTTCTGTGCTCCTTAAACATCCAAACAAAATGTTCTCTACAAAAGTCTTCATATTATCTATTCTACTGACTGGAGAATGTCGAGATACTTTGATTTAGGTATGTCATGTTCCACAACCTATTTGAATACACTTGTCATGCTGAGGCATCCGTGATCAATAACAGTCTAATACGACGTAATCTGATCTCCCGACAAAGCGGTGAGCACTGCCATAAATACTCCCAGATTTTGCTTGGCTGGAAGGGACTTATGGAGTGTGAGTTTCAAAGAGGCAGTGGCAAAATCGACAACGGTACCATTGCCCTAGTCCCCAGTAGCGCCGAGCATGTTTTCAGCGGTTTAAGTGATGACAGTGAACTGCTTGTGATTGATCTGGCACCAGCAGATCCTTATATTCAGGCGTTAGAGCAAGCCTGTAATACCTCCTTTGCAGATACCTTATTCCAGCAAGCAGAGTTTATTTGCCTAACGCCAGAGAACAAACCCTTATTAGACTTTGCCGCCAAACAACTGCTGTTGGGTGAAAACAAGATCAAACCTCAGGTTAACTGCCAACTGGTGTCTCTCTTTCTGACCCAGCTGTGCCAGATGTATTCAGATCAATCTCTACAACTGATTTATCACCGCCTGGATGCCAACCGTCTTAATCAATTTATTGATCAGGAAACATCAAGTTCTCCAGACAACAGTGCCATCGCCAATGCCATGTGCATCAGTGAAAGTCATCTCTATAGCTTGTGTCAAAAAGAGTTCGGCTTAACGCCGCAGCAATACGTCATGGCCCGCCGTATGCAGCGAGCCCATTTTCTTTTAACTAACAGCCAAATGCCGTTGACTGAAATAGCTTTAGAGCTTGGGTTTTCACAAACCTCCAGCTTTTCAAGAGCCTATAAAAATCATTATCGGGTCACTCCCAGCAGTGTACGTCAAAAATTAAGCACTCATTAAAAGCACTTATTTTTTCGATAAAATCGCCTCTAATACCATTCCCGATAAATTGTGAATGATAACGATCTGCGAACACGCTTAGATTGATCAGTCTTTTCCTTATTTTTCATCTATAAGGAGTTATCGGGATTGGTATAACCATCTGCTTTTTCTTCTGAATATAAGTCTACTAGATGCTAGGCTAAGCCTATCATCGCACTGGCACCAAATGGCACCAGATACTGGTACTAACACTCTCTGTCTGTAGCCTTTAGCCTGCTACCCTATATAAAAATAAAAGATCTGAGTTTTGTCCTGCTAAGCAGCGATGAACAACGGAGACGACGATGCTAAACCACCTTTTCCACCTTTCCCCAGACAGCGATGCCAGCCTGCAACAGCAGATCAGGGAGCAGATCAGTAAGGCGATTATCGATGGCCATATCCCACCGGATATTCCATTACCCTCCACCCGTAAGCTTGCTGAGATGTTGGATGTCTCCCGTAATACGGTCATCCTGGCCTATGAACACCTGACCTATGACGGTTATCTGGTTTCTCGGGAACGGGCCGGTTTTTACGTGAATGATGAGATTCTAAAAAGCTCGGTGAAGGGCAAGGATCAAATAAAGATCGAAGGAGGCAGTCGTCCGGATTGGGACACATGCCTTAAACTGCGACCCAGCGAACGTAAGCTGAACAAGGTGAACCGCTGGCAGGATTTCCCTTACCCCTTTATCTACGGTCAACTGGACCCCAAGATGTTTCCCGCCAATCACTGGCGCGAATGCTGTAAAGAATCCGTCTCGGTACAGTCCATCAATGAATGGGCTGGAGATCGTTATGACGACGATGATTCTCTGCTTATTGAACAGATTCATTCCCGTTTATTACCCCGGCGCGGGGTTTGGGCTGATCCCGATGAGATCCTGATTACAGTGGGCGCACAACACGCTCTCTATATGATCCTGCGTGTCCTGCTAAACAAAGACACTTGCTTTGGTTTGGAAGAACCGGGCTATCCCGATCTGACCCATATGGCGGACTGTACCGGCACCCAAATCAAAAGTCTGGAGATCGATAATGATGGCCTAATTGTGGGTGATCAGCTCAGCGACTGTGATCTGATATTCACCACCCCCAGCCATCAGTTTCCAACGACCATGACTATGCCGATGGCCCGTCGAAAAGCCTTATTGGAACAAGCCTCCCGAGATAACTTTCTGATCATTGAAGATGATTACGAATGTGAAACTACCTTCGCTAAAAACCCGACACCAGCACTGAAAAGTCTGGATGATAACGACCGGGTGATCTATATCGGCAGCCTGTCCAAAACCCTGTCACCGGGCTTACGCTTGGGTTATATGGTGGGGCCAAAAGAGCTGATTCGGGAGATTCGGGAATACCGTCGTATGATGCTGCGTCACCCTCCTATGAACAATCAAAGGGCCGTAGGATTATTCCTTTCCCGTGGCTACCACGATTCCCTGGTTCGGGGCCTAGTGCAAGTCTATGAAGAGCGCTGGAAAGCGGTGGGTGATGCCCTACAGCACTGCCTGCCAGAGACCACTCATCCCACGATGTTTAATGGCTCTCCGGTATCTGATAATCCCTCGGTATTTGGTGGCTCCGCTTATTGGGTCAAGGGGCCGGAAAATCTAGATGCCAGAGAGCTAAAACGACTGGCCAGAGAGCGCGGTGTCATTATCGAATCCGGGGATATTTACTTTCAACGGGACAATCCTCCCCTTAATTTTTTCCGTTTGGGTTACTCCTCCATTGCCACAGAGAGAATCCTGCCGGGTATTGAGCGTTTGGCTCAAATTGTCCATCAGATCACCTAATTAAATTTCATTATCCTCTTCAGCAATAAGCGACATCAACTGTCGCTTAATTCCCGTATCCAAACTCCATACAAATCCATAAGGCACTTAGCTGGAACCACACGTCTGGTTCTGGTTGGGTCTATTAGATCTGCTGCCTCAAACTTTATATTGAAGTCACTGGCATGGATCTGCAGACAGCATTCTGGCTGGCACCAAAGCTCTATCCATCGCAGCAGTATCGATAATTTAAAAATACCGATAGATACAACAATAACAACGATTAGAGGTCACTATGACAATAACAATGCCAACCAAGAAAGTAGCCAATACGTTTAAGACTCTACTCTCTACCTGCGTGCTATCTGCCGCACTGAGCGTTCCTGCGATTCAGTCGGCTCATGCCACTGAAGACCTGATGTTGGGTCACGCCTATCCTTCTGACCATATCTTCCACCTGACTTCCACCACCTTTATGGACGAGTTGAAGAAAAAAGGTGCGGATATTGAAGTGAACTACCAACCCGGTGGTGCACTGGGTGACTGGGCTTCCATCTTTGAACAAAGCATGGAAGGTGTTGTGCCTATGACCATGAGCTTTGGTGCCTCGGAATACGATCCACGTTTGGATCTATCCTGGCTGAGCTACGTGGTTGACGATTGGAAAGAAGCCCGCGAAGTGTATGGCCCTAACGGAAAAATGACCGATGTGTACAACGAGATTCTGGGCGATCTGGATCTAAAAGTACTGGGCATTATTCCAACGGGTTTTGGTTCTATCGCTATGCGTAAAGGCGTAGAAGATGTGCCGACCAACTTCCCGAACGATGCTAAGGGTATCAAGATCCGTGTACCGCCAATCCCAATCGGTATCGAGCGCTTCAAAAGCTTTGGTTTCACCCCAGTGCCTATGCCTTTCGCAGAGCTCTACACCGCACTGCAACTGGGTACCATCGATGCCCGTGCCACCGCACCGTCTGTTGAAATCTGGCAGATGCGTGACGTGATCGAGTCTTACATTCTGACCAAAGATTACTTTGAGCATGCCTTCTGGGTAGTGAATAAATCCTGGTTGGAAGACCTGCCAGCAGCAGAACGCACCAAACTGCTGTCAGCTTCTGAAGTGACCATGGCTAAAATCTGGGATGAAGCACAATCTATCGATGAAGGCTTCTTGGACAAAGTACGTGCAGCAGGCGTTAAGGTTGTTGATCTAAGCCCAGAAGATATGGCAAAAGCGAAGAAAACCCTGTACGCCACTGAATGGCCGTTCATGGAGAAAACCATTGGTCCAGAGATCATGGGCATGATGCGCAAGATTGCTGGCATCAACTGATCTGATCTACCCCTGAGAGCCTCTGAAGATCTGCTTTCTGGCTCAGATTCCAGAGTATTTCAGAGGCTCCCAAGCGTTTTGGTATTACCCGCTACCACTGATTATCTATAACGGAACATAGGTTATAAATAATCAGCCCTATGATGATCAATCTTGTAGTTATCTACAGGCCTATCATAGGGCAGCGGGGATACTTCCCGGATATCTTTCAATAGGATCAGCGTCATGCACAATGAACAGCTCTCTCCTGTGCCCTCTAAGAAAACCCGTTCCTCTACAAAACCCGTGGCCGTGGGCGAAACTAAGATCTACGATTATGATCCTGACCTCAGCACACACCCTATTCCACCTCATCTACATGCGATACCAGAACAAACAAACACTAAAATTGATGGCTATCTGGTTCGCTTTGAGCGCGTACTGAACACTATTTTTCGTAGCCTGATGATGCTGACCTGCCTAGGTTTAGCCGGTTTGATGTTTGCTCAGGTAGTGATGCGTTATGTATTAGAGTCCCCTTTCACCGGTATTGAAGAAGTCTCAATTTTGTTGGCCGTATGGGTTTATTTTCTCGGTATGGGTTATGCCACCCGCGAACGTGAGCATATCCATGGCGGCATTGTCAGCCTAGTGGTCAAAGATCCTCATAAGGTCGCGGTTATCCGCTTTTTCGGCTCTGTAGTTTGCATGTTGGCCGCCTGTCTTTTTGGTTACTTCGCGTATAAATACGCATTAAAAGAGATCACCCGTGGCCGGGTCAGTACCAATATGCGTTGGCCCCGAGGCATCTGGAGTGCCAGCATGATTGTGGGTTTTGCCATGATGGTGGGTTACTTCCTGTTGGAATCCATTAATGAATTCCGAGGCCTGCGTAAAACTGCGCAACAGAAACACAATAACTCTAACTGTAAAGATCAAGATGAACATGTTCCGCAACACACATCATCTCAGCACCCTTTGCCTCAAGACAGCCAATCACAACATGATCGTCAGGGGGCATAAATAATGACTCTGTTTCTCCTCGCAATGCTGGTCATTGTGGCTCTGATCCTAATAGAGATCCCAGTCGCCTTTGCCTTTGGCATCGGCGCTGTAATGTTTGCCTATACCACAGGCAATAATATTTCCTTTTTGATACCTCACGGTTTTAAAACGGCCAGTGGTTTTGCCCTACTCGCCCTGCCATTGTTTATCTTTGCCGGACTCTTGATGGCCGAGGGTGGCATATCGGAACGGCTACTGAATTTTGTTAATTCCTTTGTAGGTCGAATCAAAGGGGGTTTAGGTGCGGTAACCGTTCTGACCTGCGCCCTATTTGGTGCGATCTCCGGTAGCTCTTCTGCGGCCATTGCGGCTGTGGGTCAGATTATGATTCCCCGTATGGTGCGTGAAGGTTATCCACCGGGTCATGCTACGGCTCTGGTTGCTTGTTCTTCGGTATTGGCTCTGTTGATTCCACCCAGTATTCCGATGATTGTCTTTTCTATCACCGGTGGTATCTCGGTAGGTGCCGCTTTTCTATCCACTATTGTTCCCGGCATCCTGCTGACTATTCTTTACTGCCTATTGAATATCTGGTTTTTGCGTAACGATACGGGAATCAAGGTGGATGCGCCCCTGCCCTTTAAACAAGCGGCAAAAGGTGTGGTGAAATCCGGTTATAACGCAATATTTGCTCTGTTGATGCCTCTACTGATTTTGGGTGCCATCTATAGCGGTATCGCTACGCCAACAGAAGCCGCTGCCATTGCCGTAATCTACGCTATTCCGGTGGGTCTGTTTATCTATAAAGGTATGACACTGAGCAGCCTGGGTGCGGTTACAGTACGTGCAGCCACCATGACAGGCTCTATTATGGCGGTACTATTTTTCCTGTTTATCATGAGTCGCGCCATGATTCTGGAACAAGTACCCCGTGATCTAGCCAATGCTCTGCTACAGATCTCCGAGAACAAATACGTTCTGTTACTGCTGATCAACCTGCTATTACTGTTGATCGGTATGATCGTCGACGATATTTCCGGCAGTGTACTGGCTGCGATCATCTTCCTACCCATTATCAATGCACTAGGGATTGATCCGATTCACTTTGCCGCAGTTGTGGGTGTCAATCTCGGCTTGGGTAATGTCTCGCCACCCTGTGCCCCCATGCTCTATATGGCGGGGGGAGTGAGTAAATTATCCCTGGATCGTTATATTACCCCGACACTGAAGTTCCTCTGCCTGGGTCATCTGCCTATGGTATTCCTGGTGACTTTTGTACCGGAACTGTCTCTGTTCCTACCTAAGCTACTGATGGGCTATGGAGGATAAACACTGATTTCCGATACTCTCTAAGGACTTTGCCTCAACATATTGAAATAAAAGGATTTATTTCAGTATGCTGAATTATTTATTTTATTCTGTTCCTCTTCTATTATTTTCGGCGTATCGCATCCCAGCGATATACTTTTACCCCTGCCTGCAGGGGTTTTTTTAGTTCTTATTCTTTCTCTATGTCCGTCCCATCTCATATACAAGCTCGGCTCTCAGTCCCTCTTAATAGCCAATAGTCTACGAGCACGATTACTGGAACTACAGGTCGGAACTCTGTGGGTCTACGGCTCTCTAGCCTGTGAATTTATATTGTTTCTATCGATAACCGCTCAATAGCGACGTTTGCCAATCAAAGAGATAGGAACAGATAAATGACCACTTACATCAAAATAAAAAACCATATCAACGGTCAATGGCTGGATGAAAGCAACGGTCAATACGAACCGTTAAAAAACCCATCCACCGGTGCCGTCATTGGTGAAGTGCCAATGTCTTCCGTGGAAACCTCCCGTGCCGCAACCGCCGCTGCAGCTGAAGCATTTCCAGCTTGGAGTGCCACTCCTCTGCCTAAGCGTATGAACTATATCTTTGATATGCAGCAGGCCATGAAAGACAATCTGGAGATGCTGGCTGAAGCCATCGCTGTGGATCAGGCGAAACATATTGCTGAAGCCCGCGGTGAAGTGGGCCGTGTGATCGAAATCCTACAGATGGCGTGCTCTATTCCTGCCACAATTCAAGGCGAAACCGTACAAGGTATCGCTAAAAATATTAACGGCCGTTTAATCAAAGCGCCATTGGGTGTGTTCTGTGGTGTGGCGCCGTTTAACTTCCCGGCTCTGGTATTTGGTTGGTTTATCCCGTTTGCGATTGGCACAGGCAACACCTTTGTTTATAAGCCGTCTACTGAATCGCCACTGTTTATGCAGAAAATGATGCAGTTGTTGGTGGATATCGGTCTTCCTGATGGCGTCGTTAATATTGTTCATGGTGATCGTGACGCGGTAGAAGCCTGGTACGAAGACGATAACGTAGCCGGTGTTTGTCTGGTAGGTTCTACCCCAACGGCTAAAGCTATCGCAGAAGGCTGTGGTCGCGGTGGTAAGAAAACCATGCTACTTGGCGGTGCGAAGAACTTCGCCGCAGTCATGGAAGATGCCCCGATGGATCTGATGATCGAGAACATTCTGATGTCCGGTTACGGTTCTGCCGGTCAACGTTGTCTGGCCATATCCAACATCGCTGTCGTTTCCGAAGTTTATGACGAGTTTGTAGAGCGTCTACTGGAAGCCTCTAAAGGTTTAACCGTAGGCGATGCTATGGACCCGGATGTCTTTATGGGCCCAGTGATCTCCGCTAAATCAAAAGCTCGTATCGAAAACTATATTGAAATCGGTCTTGCTGAGGGTGCAACTCTGGCCCTGGACGGTCGTAATCCTGATGTTGCCGATGGTAATAAAGACGGTTATTTTGTTGGCCCAACGGTATTTACCGATGTGACACCTTGCATGCAGATCGCTCGCGAAGAGATCTTCGGCCCGGTACTGAGTGTTATGAAAGTGGGTTGCATCGACGGCGCCCTGCGCATGATCAAAAACCATGAGATGGGCAATGGTGCGGTCATCTTTACTCAGAACGCCTTCTACACCGAGAAGTTTATTAACGAAGCTAATGTGGGCATGGTCGGCGTTAACGTCGGCATCTGTGCACCACACCCTTATCTGCCATTTGGCGGTATCAAGGGCTCTCTGGTCGGTAATAACAAGGTTCAGGGTAAAGACGCTATCGACTTCTTTACTCAGAATAAGGTAGCCACGGTACGTGTGGTTGACCCTAAAGCAGGTCAGGCAGCACCAGCGGCTTCTGCAGATTCTAACGTACGTAGCTGTGTGGCTAGCTAATGGTATTTATAGGATTACCTTTTCACTATCATACGATCTAGCCATAAGATCCAGTGATAAGGCTCTTATGATCCATCGGTAAGCCTTAAGTGTTGTGCCAGTTTAGGGCTCACCTGATCGTCTCCCTGGAGACGATCAAAGTAATATCTCGCCTGTATAAAAATCCCGCTTTGGTTTGACGGCCAAAGTGGGATTTTTTGTGGATATTTAATTCACCTGTACTTATACCATTCCCGATAAATTGTTAATGATAACGACCTGCGAATACACTTAGATTGATCAGTCTTTTCCTTATTTTTCATCTATAAGGAGTGATTGGGATTGGGATTGGGATTGGGATTGGGATTGGGATTGGGATTGGGATTGGGATTGGGATTATTATCCAAAACCGCAGTTGTTTATTCCTAGCTAGCCAGCACCTTCACACCAATCAGTACCATAGCCCCACCTAACACCCTATCGATCCAATGGCTGACCTGCTTAAAACGTCGGTTAATTGCTGGTGTGGATAACAGTACAACCACCAATGTAAACCAGCTGAAATGAATGGTCATAATGCATGCCGCATAAATCATCAGATGCTGTATAGGCATATCAGGGGATAACACCAAAGTAAATAGAGTGACGTAATACACGGGGGCTTTAGGGTTCAATACATCACAGATAAAGCCTGCTCTAAAGATCTGCCAATAGGAATGGGTCGTCTCAGTTTTGGCGGCGATACCTTGCTCATCCATTACAGGTTTTGCCCGCATGCCTTTTATCCCCAAATAGATCAGATAACTTCCCCCTAGAACCTGAATAGCCAGCAGCGCCTGAGGAGAGCTGGCCAATACAGCGGCGAGCCCCAGTGCGGAATAAAAAATATGAATACCCAAACCAGACAAAGTACCCGCCAGAGAAACAAAACCGGCCCGGCGACCTTTGGTCAGTGCTTCTTTAGAGATCAACATAAACTCCGGCCCGGGTGAAACCGTCGCAATAAAATGGATCACTATCAGGGTCAATACGCTGTTAAAAAGGTCAATATTAATAAATTGACTATCGATCAAGGTCATCCTCTTCTCCTATTACTCTCTTTTTATATCCCGTTTTTATATATCCGCTGTTTTGCCATTACCTCTGTGGATAAAACCAAACGGCCATAAGAAAAAGTCTATCGGGATTGTCAGGAATAACCTTGCTATCTACACTAAGGATCACACCATCATTAAAAGAATCCCCTACTAATGAGTAAAAATAAGAAAGATCTTTCTCAAGAAGCGCTGGATAACACAGATTTACAGATCCTGCGTAAGCTTCAGTCCGATGCCCGTATCAGTAACAGTGCCTTATCAGAACAGGTCAACCTGAGTGAAACGCCTTGTTGGCGACGCTGGAAACGACTGGAAGAAAGCGGTTATATCGAGCAATACCGTACGGTACTGAATCGCAGAAAGATGGGATATGACATTGTTGTTTTCACCCAGGTTTCCTTTGCCAGCCACGATATCGAGCTGACCAACCGTTTTGAAGAGCTCATCTGTGGTTTTGACTGGGTGCAGATGTGCCACTGTATTACTGGCAGCGTGGACTACTTACTGCAATTGGTGGCTAGAGATATGGATGAATTTTCAGAACGGATCACTCTACTTCGCCGTATTCCCGGAGTGACGGCGGTGCAATCCCATATTTCGGTGAAAGAGGTCAAAGGTGATGCTGGACTGCCGGTGGAATCTTCGCCTCTGTAAGAACAAATAAAACAGAAGAAAAGATGCAGATAAAATGGGCCTGCTAAATAGTCAGAAATGGATCTATTACAGCTCCATTGAGTCATTTAAGGTACAGGCATTGAATCATGAGGGGCTGAAGCGGTCTGTCGCATAAGACTCTCCCTTAATAAGATTGAAGCTCAAGGAGAGTGCCTGTGCATATACCAAAAAATTTCGAACAGAACGATCCAGAACAGTTAAAAGCTGTCATTAGAGAGCACTCTTTTGCCACCTTAATCACCTATTCTGATACAGGGTTAGAAGCCAATCATATTCCAATGCTTCTGGTTGAATCGGGAGATCAGGATTTTCTGCAGGGGCATTTAGCCCTCGCTAATCCTCTGTGGAAAAGTATTAAGGACGGCTCCGATGTATTGGTGGTTTTTCATGGCCCTAATAGCTATATCTCTCCTAATTTCTACCCAACAAAACAAGAAACCGGAAAGGTCGTACCCACATGGAACTATGTAACGGTGCATGTTAAAGGTGTTATGAACTGCATTCATGACAACGACTGGAAAATGGACTTGATCACTCGATTAACAGATCAGCATGAGGCTGCACAAGAGAAGCCTTGGTCCGTATCGGATGCTCCTGAAGCCTATACCCAAAGAATGCTGCCGGCCATTGTGGGTATCGAGATAGAAATTGCCTCAATCACAGGAAAATGGAAGGTCAGCCAAAACCAACCGGACAAAAATAAACAAGGGGTTGTGGCGGGGCTATCGGCAAGTGCCAATACCAATAATGTGGAAATGGCGGCCATCGTCAAAGAGCAGATGATTGCTTAAGTAGGTATAGGAAGAAGCTTGGGAAGGGGGGATGGGAATAGCCCCTTTTCACCAACACGTTTATTTCCGTGCGGTTTAAAGATATCGAAACAGAAGCTCTATGGCCTAATGAGTTTTAATATATTCGCGTAGAGCCTCATTAATATTGCTCTGATACTTACCACCCTGAGATTTAAACCAAGCAATGATGTCTGCATCTAACCGAATCGTGACAGGCTGCTTTACAGGACGATAGAATTGGCCTCTCTTAGCGTCCTCCCAATCGGTTATTTCTGGACTATCCGATGTATCAATCGCCTCATCTGACATACTGGCAAGTTGAGCTAACTCTTGTTTTTGCTGTTCAGTAAGCTTTCTCATAATATCGTCTCTCTTCTTTCGTCGCTTTTCGGGCAGAAATCATACGGATCGTTTCTTCTCCCACTTCATCCAGAATGGTATGAGCGACGAGTAACACCACAACCCCACCCACTTTCCCCAATGTCTGCCAGCGCTCTTCACCTTTTTCATATCGATCTTGACGACTTAGGTGTAAGGGATCAGCAAACACTAACTTTGCGGTATCGAAGGTTACGCCGTGCTTAGCCCGGTTAATCCGATTTTTATTCTCATCCCAGATAAACTTCATTATTCGTACTTACGAAATTGTATGTACAAATAATAGACTAGCCAGTAGATAAGAACAAATTATGGGTAGTGGGCTATCCATGAACCGACCGAAGACCGTAATCTGAAAAATTGAGTAAAGCGCTGAAAAATAACTATGACTCGACCTATACCTCAAACGCCATATTATCAATCAACCGAGTGCCCTTCAGCTTAGCTGCAACCAAAATGGCTAGTTCAGTATCATCATTTTGAGCAGGTAAGAGTGTATCCCGCTGACAGATATGGAAATAATCTGGCTCAAAGCCTTGCTCTGTCAGCCTATCATTAGCTATTTTTTCTAGTAGGGCATAAGCCTTTTCTCCCGATAAAATAAGCTGCTGAGTATCTTCTAACAGTTGATATAAAAGTGCCGCCTGCTTTCGCTCTTGTTCAGAGAGATAACCATTACGGGAGCTCAAGGCTAAACCTGAAACATCTCGTCGAGTCGGTACACCAATAATCGTTACGGGAATAGACAGATCGCTTACCACTCGTCGAATAATGGTCAGTTGTTGGCGATCCTTCTCACCAAAAAAGGCACTGTCCGGCTGCACCATATTCAGTAGTTTGACCACGATCGTGGCAACACCCTTAAAGAAATGAGGGCGAGTGATACCACAATGCAACAGCGACAAAGAAGGCAGATCTACTACGGTTTCTATGCCCTGTCCATTGGGATACATCTCCGTCACCGTAGGGGCAAACAAAATATCGCAACCGCTGTCTTCTAATCGCTTTCTATCCGGCTCAAAGGTTCTCGGATAGGTATCCAGATCCTCACCAACGGCAAACTGCAATGGATTAACAAAAATACTGGCAACCACCAAATCACAGGTTTTATGGGCTTCTTCAACCAAGCTGATATGGCCGTCATGCAAATTACCCATGGTGGGGACAAAGCCAATGTTTGCACCACGGTGACGGGGCTTTTTCAGCGCGTCTCTAAGCCCATTAACGGTGTTGATCACTTGCATCTGAGGGAACCCCAATCATAGAAACATCGAGTAGGGTGAGGCGTTACCGCCTCAGCCCTCTCACAGAACCGTACGTACGGACCTCGTATACGGCTCCTGCACTCTTCACTTCCCTCCCTTCCTATACTGGTTCACTGAAGGAGCAAGCCATCCCGTTCG
>JAKZRG010000033.1:0-176685 GCA_047518265.1 Oceanospirillum sp. | reverse complement strand
GGTGAGAACCTAGAGCCTGTACACCCAATTCCAGCTCACCCAGAATATCAACATCACGAACACAACCGTACATGATGATGCCGGACCAGCCATTTTTTACCGCTTTTTCTGCTAACATATCTCCTAACATGGCACAGCGGAAAGAGCCCCCTGCATCCACAACCATCACCTTCCCTTCGCCCGGCTTATCCACTAATTCCTTAACCTTTGAATTATCTTCAAAGCATTTCACCGTTACTATTTCACCGCCAAAGGAATCGATACCGCCATAGTTTGCAAACATAGGTTCAACAGCCTGAACTAACTCAGGATAGGTATCACATAAATCAGGTGTTACAAATTTCATTATTTTAGACTCCGTTTATCCTTTCCCTAAATCTGTGCCGGATCTATAGAAAGAATTTTATTTTCAAATAAGTGCATCCACATACTGTCTTTAAGAGAACTTAATAAAGTATGACAACAGATACCCTTACTCATTTATGCCGAGAGTATTGTCACATAGGCTATTGACAGGGTCACTGCCTCAAAAGTAAAACTTTGGCAAAAAAACCTGTAACTCACTGTAATTGAATCATCTTTGATCGTTAGAGATCGAATTAAATGAATATTTTTTATCTAAAATAGATTGGTTTTGTCATCCAAGAGCACTATTATTCCCGGCTAATTTGATCAGACCAGATGCGAACCGATGCAACAAAATCTAGAACTGCTTAAACAGCTTAAAAAAGAGCTGCATGAATCTGCCCCAAAAATCGAGGGTACCATTAAAGCCACAGACAAAAGTTATGGCTTTCTGGAAACAGATAAAGGTAAGTCTTATTTTGTACCACCACCAGAGATGAAGAAGGTTTTACACGGAGATCGTGTATCCGCCAGTCTACAAAAAAATGGTGACAAAGAATTTGCCGAACTAGACACGCTTCTGGAAACATCTCTAGGACGCTTTATTGCTCGCGTTAGTTACTTCAAAGATAAATTACAGGTCATACCGGATCATCATTTGCTGAAACGTTCACTGCCTTCAACAAGCAGTGATCTTAAAAAGTCTGATTTGGATGAAGGTGATTGGGTTGTCGCTGAGCTCAAAAAACATGGTTTGCGTGACGGTAGCTTCCGTACTGAAATCAGCCAGAAGATTTGTGCCTCAGATAATGCTGACTTGCCTTGGCTGGTCTCTTTAGCGCGTCATCAGTTACCGGCTGATGCTCCAGAAATGCAAGATGAACATGCTGAACTATTAGCAGATACCAGTGAACGAAGGGATCTAACAGCCCTACCCCTATTCACCATTGATAATGCCAGCACCCAGGATATGGATGATGCTTTGTATGCCGAAGCGCTTCCTGAAGGTGGGTGGCAACTGACGGTTGCTATTGCTGACCCCACTGCATATATCTCTCATGGCAGTGAACTGGATCTTATCGCTCAGAACAGAGGTTATACTACTTACCTGCCAGGCCGTAATATTCCAATGCTGCCTCGACAGTTGAGCGATGAGCTCTGCTCTTTGCAATCTGGTGTAAAGCGTCCTGCGCTATGTTGTCAGGTCACGATTTCAGAAACTGGAACGTTGGCGGGTGAGCCTGAGTTTTTCAGTGCCTGGATAGAATCAAAAGCGAAGCTGAGTTACGAAGAGATCTCTGATTGGCTAGAAATGGACAAAACCATGGGCCATGATGCTGAGCTTGAGGCTCCACTATTGGCACTAAAAGCGATTGCTGAAGCGAGTCTTGACTGGCGTCAAAATAATGCCATCGTCTTTGCTGATCGCCCGGACTATCGTTTCGTCTTTGATGCTGAAGGCAAGGTTAACAATATTGTTGCCGACCAGCGCCGTATTGGCCATAAGATGGTAGAAGAAGCCATGGTTATTGCCAATGTCTGCGCCGCACGCTTTTTAGCGCCTCTTGGTATTGGCCTTTATAACACCCATGAGGGTTATGAAGCAGAAAAACTAGAGGAAGCAGCTAAGGTTGCTCAGGAACAGGGTTACGATATTACAGCCGAGGATCTTGGGCAGTTAGAAGGCTATGCTAAATTCCGTCGCCAGTTAATTGCTGATGACAACCAATGGCTAGAAGCACGCTTGCGTCGCTATCATGGTTATGTTCTGACACAAACGGCACCCAATGCACACTACGGAATGGGTTTTGAGGGTTATGCCACCTGGACATCACCTATCCGTAAATACAGCGATATGGTTAACCATCGCTTAATTAAACAGGTATTAGCGGATAAAGAACAAGCTTCTACAACCGCTATTGTTGAAGGCCTAGGAGAAAAACTGGATCAGCAGCGTATGTTTAGTCGCTTAGCTGAAAGAGATACTAACCATTGGCTGTATACACAATTCTTACAACCAGCGGTTACTGAAGAAACTGTTTTTGACGCAGAGATCTTTGACATCAGTCGTGGCGGTATGCGCGTACGTTTACTCGATAATGGAGCAGCGCCTTTTATTCCAGGTAGCATGATCCATAAAGAACGCAAAGAGATGACGCTGGATAACAATTCTGGTCAAGTCATGATTAAGGGTAAAGCCCGTTATAAACTGACGGATAAGGTGCAAGTACAGCTCATCAAGGTTGATGAAGAACGTCGTAGCTTGATAGGTAAGCTATATCAGCCTGAGGCGCCTGAGACAGAACAAAGCAAGGGTGCAGAGCCTACGGCTTGAACCCTGATTTAAAGTCTAAGCAGTCCTACATAATTTTTTCTACTCTCACCGGCCTGTTGGCCGGTGAGAATAGGGGTAAAATGTCGAAAGACTTTAGTGCCAGTGCTTAACATTTAAAGGTCAGCCTTAAAATCAGGTACTCCAAACCCAAAAAGGGCGGTTTCTACACCGTCCTTTTTATTGTTTGCCCTATGAGCCCTATTTATACCAATCCCAATAATTCCTTATAGGTGAAAAATAAGAAAAACCGGATTACTTTAGGTGTCTTCGGAGGTTGTTCTCTCGAACAACTTATCGGGAATGGTATTACTTAGTTAGAAAACCTTTAGGCTTGCAACTTCTAACCTCTGTCCTGATTGCTGCTTTTCCTTCTCAGGCAAAATATCTGTGCTAGGCCATAATCCTGAGATTAAAGCCTCTGCATAAGCATTATTTAGCCCTTCATTGATCATTTTCTGCTGCGCATCCAAAACATCATACTCCAACCGATGCCAACTGGCTGTAAACCCTCTTCCATCTACTTCTGGGGTTAACAGCATATACCAACCATCTTGACTACCATCATTAGCAGGCATACCAATAACTCCAGCATTAAGCCAAAGGCCTCTGCTGCTGTCATCTTGGCTTATTCTTTCTCCAAAAGGTAAACCACAGTGACCACCAATTATCACATCAGCATCTGCCATAAGAAGCTGACGCTGCTTTTCCGCCAAAGCTGTACTTGAAAATACAAACTGATTGATCCGACTGACGCCGCCATGGACAACCAAACAACGTTTTCCACCCAGAGAAAAACGAATCTGTCGAGGTAATCCCCCCATCCACAGACAGTGCTCCTCTGGAAGTTTTTTTCTAGCGTACTCGTACCAACCAACGGATAACAAAGAACAAGCACTGCCCTCGTCAAAACCACAACCACAATCAGCGGCACCTTCCGATAGCGACTCCTCGCAATTACCCATAACGATAGGAATAGACCAATCACGTATGTGATTTACAGTTGCAGCAGGCTCTGCGCAATAGGCGACTAAGTCACCTGTGCAAATAGTATGGTTTGCAGAAATACCCAGTTCTTTAGCCTTCAGTCCTAGGGCTTTTGTGGCGGCTAAATTACTGTAAGGACCACCGAAGATCATCACTGTTTGTTTTAATTCACCCAATTCCATCTTATTTCCTTATGATGTTATTGATAATTAGCAGATGGGCTATTAACCGATATCTTTGCAGGTGCTAGCTTCTCCCCTAACCAAAATAGAAGGCAACCACCAACCAATACCGTTAATGAGATCCATAGTAGCTTGGTATATTTATGAGTATCTCCTAGTAAAGCGCTGTAACCTGAAGATTCAGTGAAATACAAAGCGGCACCACCTAAAGCTAGAACAAAACTCCCTAAATAACTCCAAACAGGAATAGTTTGTTTATTCCCCCAAAGAGAGAAGAAGATCACAGGTGCTAAGTACATGGATGCTGTACCGCTAACGGCAACGGCACTAAACAAGTCTTTATTCCCCCAAAAAACACAAAGCACACCCAGTAGCATAAATAACGCCATGACAACACGACCGTTAAATACATTAGGAGCCATTACCTTCATGTCCACTACCATCAGTTTCGCAGAGCTAGATAAAGTACTGTCTAAAGTGGACATAGCAGAAATCACCAATGTTGCACTGAACAACAGCATAGGGAGCTCACCTAATATACGAGTCAATGCTTGGTTCATATTCTCGCCGGAGAATGCATTACTGCCAGCCATAACACCTAATGCACCAAAAGCAATAATGCATAGAATGCTGATCCAACCTGCATGCAGAAAGCTTTTCCGTGTGTTTTCTCTATCCGCTAAAAAGCCACGATCCATCATAACGGGATCATGCATGGGATAACTCCAGACTTGCAACAAAGCAACAAGAAGTAGTACTGGCCCAGGTTCAGTGATATCAAAAGGTTTAAAGGCTAAAATCTCAGCGTTTAATGATCCCCCGCCAACAGCCATAATCAAAAGCACAGCTAATACAGCAAGAAAAATCATCATCTGAATTAAATCAGTACGTAAAGATGCATGTAAACCACCTAGCATGGAATAGAAAAGAGTGACCAAAGCAAGTCCTAAAACTGCTATGGTGTACGCCCCACTACCTGCTGCACCGAACAAGATACCGATAACAAGAAGATTCGCAAAAACCTCACTAACCAAACGCACGCCTATAACAAAGTTATAACAACGTGTACCCCATGAGCCAAATCGATCAGCTAGAAAGCTCTGAATACTCTCGTAACCTTGCTCGAAGCGAAGGTGATCAATAATCTTTGCCCCAGTCAAAAAGGACAGATAATATGCAGCGTAGGCAAGGGTTCCCCAAATACCGTAATAAAACCCCAAGATAGCGGCATTCATTAATGAACGAGCAAAAATCCAGGTCGTTACTTGAGAAAAAATCAGGGTAAGTAGGCTGGGTTGATGACCAGATGCCGAGTGCCCACGAAAAAAGGCATTCTCTTCTTTGGCTCTAGGAGAAAAGGCAATGGATATTAAAGCCACCATAGCCACGATAAGGGGTAACTGATAGTCCATAATACGGCTCCAGTACAGAAAGTTAAATTACGAAAAAATCCTTAATAACAACGTTATACGTATGATGATGTGACTTGGATGCATTAAATTGTCAATGACAAAGAAATATATTTAATGCTATTTTGTGTTAAATCTTTAGGGATAATTTAACATGGTCAATAGTAAACAAGAGACGATACTTATCGTTGATGATGAACCCTTAAATTTAAATGTTTTAGTTGGCCTTCTGAATCAAGATTACAAAACCTATATTGCTAAATCTGGTACTCAGGCTCTGAACCGCATCAAGAATGGCCCAGTACCTGATCTTATCCTGTTGGATGTTATGATGCCGGATATGAATGGCTTGGAAGTCTGTCGCCATCTAAAGAGCAATCCCCATACTCATCAGATTCCCGTTATTTTTGTAACGGCCATGGGAGAAGAATCGGATGAGTCGGAAGGCTTTAAAGCTGGTGCAGTTGATTATATTAACAAGCCCATCTCCCCTACCATTACAAAAAGTCGCATAGCAACACACCTCGCTTTGGCTCAGGCGCAGAAAGCGCTACAGGAACAAAATGCAGCCTTGGAGTACGCTGTAAGACAAAGAACCTTGGAACTGCAGCTAACCCAGGATATTACTACCCTAGCGATGGCCTCACTTGCTGAAACAAGGGACAACGAGACAGGCAATCATATTCGACGGACACAAAACTATGTTCGTTTATTAGCGCAAAAATTACGTCATCATGATGACTTTAGATCATATTTAGATAATGACCGTATCATCGACCTACTCTATAAATCAGCCCCTCTTCATGACATTGGAAAAGTGGGTATCGCAGATAATATCTTGCTAAAACCGGGCAAATTAACAGATGATGAGTTTGTTATTATGAAAACTCACGCCCGCCTTGGTGGCATTGCTATTGAGAAAGCAGAAGAAGAGCTAGGGGATGCGATACAAGATGTTCTGGGTGGACAATCTTTCTTACATTTTGCACGCGAAATTGCTAACTACCACCATGAAAAATGGGACGGTAGCGGCTACCCTGAAGGATTGATTGGAGAAAATATTCCATTGTCAGCTAGATTGATGGCTGTAGCTGACGTCTATGATGCACTTATTTGTAAGCGTATTTATAAACCTGCATTTTCCCATGAGAAAGCGATGCAAATAATTATAGATGGTAGTGGTTCCCATTTTGATCCAAGAATTGTTCAAGCTTTCATAGAGCTTGAGGATGATGTAAAAGAAATCGCCCGCTGCTATTCGGACGAGACTTAAGAAGCGGTTTAACCCGCTTCTTACACCATTCCTGATAACACTCAAAATCAGTCAGCGTTCAAATCTTCCTGAAAAACATCCATTAACTGGCCCGAAATAGCAAAACTACCCGGTCGCTGCGGAAAATCACTCAATTTTCCCCAGTGGGCTTCAACAATCTCAATACCATCCACACAGACATTGCCACTGTCATAGTCACAGATATACCCCAACATCAATGAATGAGGAAAAGGCCAACTCTGACTGGAGGAATAACGTAGGTTTTTGACCTTTACGCCAACTTCTTCTTCAACTTCCCTATGTACCGCTTGTTCAGCTGTTTCGCCAGGATCAATAAAGCCTGCTATACAACTAAAATAACCACTTTTGAAATTCGCATTACGAGCTAATAGAACCTCATCTCCTCTTGTTATTAGTACGATAACGCAAGGGTTAATCCGTGGGTATTGTCGATAACCACAGGTATCGCAGCACATAGCATTTTCTTCTGAGTGAATACGAGTCTTGTGACCGCAACGACTACAAAAACTATGCTCTTGCTCCCATGTCAGCAACTGACTTGCACTGGCAATCAACTCGAACTGATCTCGTCCTAAATCCATTAAGAGCGCCCGAAAATTGATAATACTAAAATCAAGCTGCTCTTCTAACCAATGCAGCCATTGTCCACCACGACTGCTATAAACAGGTTGCCCATCAATATCGGCAACATAACGCCATTGTTCATCCGGTAGAATCCTTGCGAGTTCGGCAGCCTTTAGTAACGGATGTTTATCAGGATCGATCACAAGATCATGACCGATAAAGATCAGTAGCTGACTATTTGCAGGTAACTGCTCTGTTGTACAATGACGCGTCCAAGACATACAAGTATCCCTGAATAAATTGAATTATTAGCAGTTTACCCAATACGTAGCCAAACAAAAGTTTTTTACAAGAAATTCCATTTTCTCCTACCTCTGGTCAGAGATTAGCGAAATATTTTTGTTTAGGCATGTATCAGGCCATAATAAGTTCTGATGTAGCATAGTTTTCAGTTTATAATGAAAGCTCATTTAGTATACAGGTGTGTTATGAGAGTTTGTGGCGTAGAACTAAAAGGCAGCGAAGCCTTAATTTGTCTGTTGTCAAAATCCGGTGAACTGTTTGATATTCCTGACTGCCGTCAGATTCGCTTTACCTTGAAAGATAGCGATGACCAGGAACAGATGCGTTATTTCCAACAGTCATTTCGCAAACTGATGGAAGATTACAAAGTTGAGCATATCGTAATCCGTCAAAGACCTCATAAAGGAAAGTTTGCTGGTGGTGCTGTAGGCTTTAAAATGGAAGGTGCTTTACAAGCATTAACGGATATTGACGTCTCTGTTTTGACGCCTAGCCAAATCAAAGAGCAACTGAAAAAGACACCGATGCCTGTTGATTTTCGCGAAACAGGCTTGAAACAATTCCAAGAACCAGCGTTTACGACAGTGTTTGCTTTTTTAAGCAATCCTAACTCTACTAAATCCGTGGAACCTAAGGAATCAGTAGAGCCTGTGGAACCGACTAAACCAGCAGTCAATCCTTGGGGCAAATAAACGCTATTCATCAGTGGTGCTAGGCACCACTGATGACATTTCTAACAGATACTACTCAGCTATCGCAGCAACAACTGTCATTTCAACTAATAGTTCTGGACGAGCCATACGTGCTTCAACACAAGCGCGAGCTGGTGCATAACCTTCCGGAACCCATGCGTCCCATACTTCATTCATTTGCGCAAAGTCTTTCATATCACGGACATAGATAGTCGTTGATAGAATATTTTCTTTATTTGAACCAGCCTGCTCTAGCAACGCCTCAACTTTTGCAAGAGTACTACGAGTTTGCTCAGCAATATCTGCAGAAGCATCAGCTGCAACCTGACCACATAGATACACTGTCCCATTATGCTTAACAATGCGGCTCATACGGGTACCTACTTCAAGACGTTCAATAGACATAGCTTCATTCCAAATTCGATAAAAGAAACCATTCTACCAATGTCGAACCAGAAATAATCACCATATAACTACGCTAAAACAGAGTATTGTTTCAAATAATATCAACTCTATAAATAAAACCGCTTCTCTTTAGCGCTTTAGAAGAGCCTTCATCTCTGCCACTTGTTTCTTTGCATTTTCTAGAACCTGATTACTGGTTTCATCGTCCATATTTTCAGAAAAGACCTTATGGTATGAAGGTAACTGACTGATTAAAGGTAGATTTTCTAGTGAGCTATTCTCATGCATAGTCAAACTAAACAAGCGCGCTACGATCAAAACATCCGCTAATGTTGCTTTTGTTTCATAAGGCTCATAAAACCAAGTATCAGTATGCTTTACTGCGGTGACTATACTCTCGGGTAGGTGCCATCGATATAGAATCAGAGCTCCTACTCGGCTTCGAGCATCCCTAAGAATGTACTCTAATCCAACAGGGTCATGTTCTAACTCTGGATATTGAGCTGCAAAGCTAAGCAATGGAAGTTCACCAATATTGTGAAGCAACCCTGCCAACATCGCCTCTTCTGGGCTAAATTTTTGGCTTTGCTGCGCTAAAACGAAACATAGAGCACCAAGCAGTATGCTTTGCTTCCAGCTTTTTAACTGATGCCTTTTGATCCAAGGTGGATAATTCGACTCCTGTTGTTCCTGTGCAGAGAAGGCCGTAACTAAATGACGAGTGGTTTCAGTGCCAAGACGAGTGATGGCCTCGCTCAAATGGTTAACTTCGGTCATGCCACGGTAAAAAGGGCTATTAGCCATTTTCATCAATCGCGCTGCAATTTTTGGATCTGAAGAAATAATCTGTGATAACTGACTTGTACCTAATTTATCATCAGACATGATTTTGCTAATCTTTTTTACCAGTTCTGGCAAACTGGGCAATTTTACTTTGCCTTTATCCAAAGCACGGTAAAAATCATGAACAATAGCGTGGCTGGTACTGCCGGCATGAATTTCAGGTGATTTCAAAGCATGAGTGCTTGCATCTACACTCAACGAGGCCAGATACTCTAAATTAATAGAAAAATATTCCGTATCTTCTAATGCAACAATATCAACCGGGCTTTCACTCTGCTGTAAAAGTCCATAGGCACTTTGATAATCACCAGCGGCAACACTTCTACTCTCGAACTCCTTTGATTCAAGCAGGACAGCCCCTGACAGTAAAAAAATATCCATTTGAGACTTGTGTTGACTACCAATAATACGCTGCCCAGCACGGATACTTTTTACATCAATATGATGACTCAGAATAATGCGCTGCTCTTCAGACAGAGCTGCAAAGGGTAGAAACTCTGCCAATTTATCTGGAGATAACCCTGATAACAGTCTCGCTGACATCGGTGTTGACGTCATAACACGGGTCCATGTGATAACTGCTGAGCAGAAATATAGTTTAGAGAGAACAATCTTTTTCGCCTGTAGCGGAGCATAAAGCTATAGCACAGCCTGAAATAGGCACAGTTACAATAATACAAAACGTACTTACATTTCAGACACAAAATTAATCAAATTAGCTTAATTCAGAAAGGAAATACCTATTTAATTAAGAATGCAATTATATAGCTAATAGCATACACCACGCAAAGGTACCGCCCTTCATTGTCGCTAAAGGGATAGTCTGCATAGTAAAATTAGAGAATCATCTTATTTAGATATAGTCCTTCCTCCCAACTTCACTCTGAATTAATCGCTCAGTGATTTCCCCCTTTATTTCCACTTTTTTCCTTACTTAATAGGCGCATTCCTTGCCCTATCTACCTATAGATACCCATGTCTATAGCTGAGAACGATTCATTACTTGAACGTTTAATCCTTTAAAAGCGTCAGACCAAGGAATAAGGATTACCAATGACAATACAAGATTACCCTGAGCGCCGGCTCTATTGTTGGCATTTAGGAATAGAACTGGAAGCTGTTGAAATACACATGGGCCGCTGGATTAGCGAAGAATGGAAAATCAAACAATTGTGGCCTAGCTTAGCAGATCATCAGGCAAATAAAGACGACAATAAAACTCATAACGGTATCGGTTTAACCACCTTCTTAGACCTAACCCTATATCGTGATGAACGAACGGCTTATCGCTTCAATCTGTCCTCTGTCGTGCCACATCTTTTTGTTTTATGTGATGAAGATGAAGAACATGACATCTGGATTCCCTCAGAAATAACCGCTTGCCAAGATGTTGCCGCCTCATGGTTAGACGGTGAGCACAAGGTTTTAGAAAGCCCTATGCCTGAAGCCGTGCAGTGTTGGATGGAAACTTTTATGGCCGAACACGGCGAGCTGGTCGAAGAGATGAAAAAGCGCCGTTACGCCGAAGGCGATAAAAAGGGCTCAGGTAAACGTAAGAAACAGGAGTTCCTATGAGCGACTCCTTTCTATCTCGATGGTCTAGCCGAAAGCAGACACAACGCTCTGAGCCGGTAACAACTGAGGAGATTAGGTCAAGTATCCAGCAGGCAGATAACGCGGCAATAGATCCTGAGCAATCCAGCCCATTATTGACAGCTGATTTAACTCAGGAATCACCTTCTCCCTTATCAGGTACCGCTTTATCAAACCCTGAAAAGGATCAAGCGTTAACCGATAAGGATATGCCTGACCTTGAGAGTATTGACGGTAACAGTGATGTCAGCGACTTCTTCTCGGAAGAAGTTAGCGAGAAGTTACGCAAAAAAGCACTTAAGGCGATGTTCTTAAAACCAGAATTTAATATTCGTGATGGCTTAGAAGACTATGACGATGATTTTAGCGTAATGAAACCATTGACGGAAAAAGTCGCAGCAGGACTTCGTAACTGGTTAGACGAAAAAGACCCAGAAGAGCCTCTGGAACAAGAGTTATCTCAAGACACGGTACTCGAAAGTAAAACAGCGGATTCTGAAGGAGCCCCTGAAAATCAAGATCTGTCCGACCAACCTACCACCCAAGAAGATTTAGACGAAAGTCTGATAAAAGCCCAAGAAAACAATGCACTAGAAACAAATACTGAACTTAAGTCCGATATTCCAAATATCAGTGAAAGACCAATTACCCAAGATTAGCACCAGACAGAATGGGACATTTTATCAGTGGCTATTTTTGTCTAGGACAAAATGACCCTGTTTTTAGTCTGGCATTCATTACTACCAGAACGGAACGGAGAACCGGTTGTTCTGTTTTCGCAGACACCGGTCTGGCACTTGCTTCTTAATTATTGGCTTTTGAAAAACCTGAACCAGAGAAAGCCATAAAGATCAGCGTTCTAGAAAACGCTAAAAATAAAAAAGATAAGCCGTGCCACCGTTTTTGACCGGATCAAAACGGATGAGGAAACCCCATGACAGCTCAGTTCACTGAACAGCAGCTAAAAAACCAACAAGCGCGTCAAACAGCACTTACGGCACTGTCTCGCCCTGAAAATCTAGCGGCACCGAGCATCGCCTATGAATCCGGCGGTCATATCTTAATTATTGGTGCTGATGATCTCGCCCGGCTGGCAGCCTCTCAACTCTTGCAAGTTAATGCAGAGTCTGAGGTTGCCAGTCTTTCTCTTTTGATCACAGATCCCGTGCAGAACATTAATAATCCAACACTGGAACAAGTATTAGCTGATACGGATTCACTACCCATTGCTTATGGCAGTATTACCTCTATCAAAGGCTATATGGGGCAGTTCGAGTTACAGATTCTGGCGAAAGAAACAGATGATACAGTTCAAGCTCCTGATAGTACGAACATATCAACTGATCTCATTGATGTAGCAAAAAATGAAATCAATCTCGCTAATGCGTTAATTCACCGTACTCACTTTGACCTGGTTTTAGATCTGGGCCATGAAGCTGCACTGGGACAAGAACTGGCGCCGCCGGGCTATTTCCATATTGCACCGGGCAACAGCAAATTAGCGGAAGTTTTACAAGAGCTGCCCAATTATGTCGGTGAGTTTGAAAAGCCTCTGTATTTCCGTATTAACAACGATATTTGCGCCCATAGCAGTCGTGGTTTAACCGGCTGTACTCGTTGCTTGGATGTCTGCCCCGCTGATGCCATTAGCAGCTTTGACAAACAGATCGAAATTGATAGCTATCTTTGTCATGGAGCAGGCAGTTGTTCGACTTCGTGCCCTACCGGAGCCATCAGCTACGCCTTGCCTAAAAGTAGCATGATGGCCGATTACTTAACCCGTATATTACAAACTTACCGAGATCAAGCCGGTGAAAATGCAGTAATTGTACTTCACGGTTCTGAAACCACGGTAAATATAGCGCAATGGGCCCCTAACCTTATTCCCGTTGAACTAGAAGAAGTAGCCAGCATTGGCATGGAGCTTTGGCTGCATATGTTTAGCCAAGGTTGCCAACAGATCATATTGCTAACGGATGAACAAACGCCTGCCAGTTTAGTTCAGTTACTTAACAAAGAAGTAGCTTTAAGCCAGCAGCTTATTAGCGCTCTGGGTTATTCAGATAGTGCTATTCAGGTTGTCAACGACAGCAACTTACTGAATATTGCGGTATTTAATACCGACGAAGGTGTACGCGTCCCAGCAAATATCCACGCACCTTATGCCAGTAGCTTTGAAGAACCAACAAAACGTGATCGCCTGCTAGGTGCTTTAAACCATCTGCATCAATTTGCACCGTTGCAACCACTTAGCGTACCACTAAGTACTAGCGCCCCATTTGGTCAAGTCAGCATCAATAAAGATGCTTGTACCATGTGCATGTCCTGCGCCTCAGTATGCCCAACTGGCAGTATCAGCACTGAAGAGAACACCCCTGTATTGAACTTCCTTGAAGCAAGCTGTGTTCAGTGTGGCCTGTGTGATGCTGCCTGTCCGGAAAACGCCATACAGCTAGAACAACGTTTTGTCTTTGATGCCATGGCCCGGGATAAATCTCGCGTGATCAATCAGGATGAGCCTTTCTGTTGTACCGATTGCGGCAAAGCCTTTGCACCTACTAGCACCGTAAAAATGATGAAAGAAAAACTGAAAGATCACGCCATGTTCGCTGGTGATGCACTACAACGTCTTGAAATGTGTGAAGACTGTCGTGTGAAAGATATCTATCGCGGCTTAGCAGCAGACCCTGCTGCACAACTGAACCTGTAGGGAATTTACATTATGTCTATTGATTACTCTCCCGCATTAAATGAACAGGATCAGTTACGGGCTGATATCTACAGCCTGCTTGCCGCATTGCTGAGAAATACACCAAGTTCAGAGCTAATTAACTGGCTACGCACACTAGAGACAGATAACCAAGATGGTTCTGACATGGGCAAGGCTTGGTTAGGTCTTCAGTTGGCCTGCGATCATGTCAGTGAAGCTCAATTACCTGATGAATACCAAGAGCTCTTTATCGGTTTAGGTCGTGGTGAACTGGTGCCTTATGGTTCCTGGTATCTCACAGGCTCTTTAATGGAAACCCCATTAGCGGTTCTTCGCCAAGATCTAAAGCACTTGGGCTTTAAACGTGCCGATGATGTTTGTGAACCAGAAGATCATGCGGCGGCGCTATTTGAGGTGATGACCTATCTCATCGCCAGCGGTAATAGCCAGCATATTCAAAAAACCTTTTATGAACGTCATCTCGGCGGTTGGATTGGTCGTTTTTTCCGTGACCTTCAAAAAGCGGAAGCCGCTGTTTTTTATAGCAGCGTTGGCACTCTAGGACGAGCATTTACAGATTATGAAACCGATATGCTGGGCGCGATTAAAGAACAACCTATAGCCCTACCCGTAGAAGTCACCGAACTGACGGTTTAAAGACTTTCATCGGAATAGGTTCAGAAAACAAGTTTTTTAAACAGAACCTAGAAAACAAACATTTAATAAACAAAAAGATGATCTCTGGGAAGAGAACACGACTGCTATACCCCTTACCTGGGGAGAAAGGCCGCTCTGTAACTACCCCCTTTACGATAAGGACAGGTAGAGACCGGAACCGGTCAAAGCGGAAATGAGGAGAACCATAGTGACCGACAACAATAAAAAAGATCTGAAACAGGCCGGAAGACGCCAGTTTCTAAAAACCATCGCCGCAGGCAGTGCAGTAGCAGGTGTAGCAGCAATGACTGCCACACAAGCCGTTGCATCAACCGGCGAACAAGAAACCGCACAAGCCAGTGATAGCCAGAACGGTTACCGCGAGACGGATCATATTCGTGCTTACTATGACACCTTGCGTTAATCAAACCGGAGAGGGAAACCATGAAATTAACTAAAAAGATCAGCTCCGGCGAAGTCCGCTCTGGTGAAATCAGTCAAACAGAAGAAAAAGGCAGTAAAGGTCTGGGCCTTAGCCGTCGTTCTTTTCTGAAAAATACCGGTATCACCACAGGTGGTATCGCGGCGGCTGGCTTTATGGGCAACGGCATGATTCAGAAAGCCGAAGCTAAAACACCCTTAAGCACGGCACCTAAAGAAGTGAAGCGTACAATCTGCTCTCACTGCTCAGTGGGTTGCGGTGTTTATGCCGAAGTACAAAACGGTGTTTGGACTCATCAGGAACCGGCTTTCGATCACCCTATTAACCGGGGTGCACACTGTGCAAAAGGTGCCGCTCTGCGTGAGCACGGTCATGGTGAACGTCGTCTAAAATACCCCATGAAGCTGGTTAACGGCAAATGGCAGAAACTGAGTTGGGATCAGGCGATCAATGAGATCGGTGATAAAACCCTGCAGCTTCGTAAAGAATCTGGGCCAGATTCCATCTATATGCTGGGTTCTGCTAAGCACAGTAACGAACAGGCCTACTTGTTCCGTAAATTTGCGGCACTTTGGGGTACTAACAACGTTGACCACCAAGCACGTATTTGCCACTCCACCACGGTAGCAGGTGTAGCGAATACCTGGGGTTATGGTGCGATGACCAACTCGTTCAACGACATGCACTTTGCTAAGTCGGTGATCCTGATTGGCTCCAACCCGGCTGAAGCTCACCCAGTGGCTATGCAGCATATTCTGCAAGCGAAAGAGCAAAACAAAGCTAAATTGATTGTGGTTGATCCTCGCTTTACTCGTACAGCGGCCAAAGCTAACGAATATGTCCGTATTCGTCCAGGTACTGACGTTGCTTATGTTTGGGGCCTGTTATGGCACATCTTTAAAAACAATTGGCAAGATCAGCAGTTTATCGATCAGCGTGTCTATGGCTTGGAAGAAGTCAAGAAAGAGGTCGAGCGTTGGACACCTGATGAAGTTGAAAATGTCACAGGTGTTGGCGAAGCGCAAATGCGTAAAGTGGCTAAGATGCTGGCCACTAACCGCCCAGGTTCAATTGTTTGGTGTATGGGTGGTACTCAGCACACCACAGGTAATAACAATACCCGTGCTTACTGCATCCTGATGCTGGCTCTGGGTAATATGGGCACCAGTGGTGGTGGTACGAACATTTTCCGTGGCCACGATAACGTACAAGGCGCAACGGATCTTGGCGTACTTTCCCATACCCTACCCGGCTACTACGGCCTGTCTGATGGCGCTTGGAAGCACTGGTCTAAAGTTTGGGGGCTTGATTTCGATTGGGTTAACAGCCGCTTCGATCAGAAGAAATATAACGGCAAAAACCCACGCAACAACAAGGGCATCCCGGTTTCTCGCTGGGTGGATGGTGTTCTGGAAGACAAGAACCGCATCGAGCAGAAAGATAATATCCGTGCCATGTTCTATTGGGGCCACGCGGTAAACTCTCAGACCCGTGGTGTTGAGATGAAAAAGGCTATGGAAAAACTTGACCTAATGGTCATTGTTGATCCATACCCAACTCATGCTGCCGTTATGCATGACCGTAAAGACGGTGTGTATCTGCTACCAGCCTGTACTCAGTTTGAAACCTACGGTTCCGTTACAGCCTCTAACCGCTCGATTCAGTGGCGTGACAAGGTAGTTGAACCTCTGTTCGAATCGAAAAATGATCACGAGATTATGTACCTGCTGGCCAAAAAATGGGGCATTTCGGATCAACTGTTCAAGAATATCAAGATCAATGGCACCGAACCCTTGGTTGAGGATATTACCCGCGAATTTAACCGTGGTATGTGGACGATTGGTTACACCGGTCAAAGCCCTGAACGTCTGAAAGATCATCAGAAAAACTGGCACACCTTTAATTACGATACGCTAAAAGCGGAAGGTGGCGTTGCCGATGGTGATTACTATGGTATGCCTTGGCCTTGTTGGGGCACAGCAGAAATGGGGCACCCAGGTACACCAATTCTGTACGATACCAGCAAACCCGTGGCTGAAGGCGGTCTAAACTTCCGTGCTCGTTTCGGTGTGGAGCGCGACGGTATTAACCTTCTAGCGGAAGGCTCTGCCCCTCCGGGTAATGAGATTGGCGACGGTCATCCAGAATTCTCCTCCAAACTGCTGAAACAGTTGGGTTGGTGGAAAGATATGACCGCAGACGAAAAAGCCGCGGCGGAAGGCAAAAACTGGAAAACGGATCTATCCGGTGGTATCCAGCGTGTAGCGATTAAACACGGTTGCGCCCCCTTTGGTAATGCTAAGGCCCGTGCTTATGTTTGGACCTTCCCCGATAAAGTACCGCTACACCGTGAACCGCTATACACCCCGCGTCGTGATCTGTTGAAAGATTACGCCACTTGGAAAGATTCTGAGTCCATGTACCGTCTACCGACTCTGTATGAATCGATCCAGAAGCAAGATTTCTCCAAGGAATACCCGATCATTATGACCTCGGGTCGTTTGGTTGAATTTGAAGGTGGTGGTGAAGAAACCCGCTCCAACCCTTGGCTGGCTGAACTGCAACAAGAGATGTTTGCTGAGATCAACCCTTATGATGCTAACAACCTGAATGTTCGCGATGGCGCGGATATCTGGGTGGAAGGTGCTGAAGGTGGTCGTATCAAGGTGAAAGCCCTAGTAACTCGTCGTGTTGACCGTGGTGTGGTGTTTGTTCCCTTCCACTTCGGCGGCAAGTTCCAAGGTAAAGATCTGACCCATAAATACCCACAAGGTGCTGCACCTTATGTGGTAGGTGAAGCGGCAAATACCGCAACTACCTATGGTTATGATCCTGTTACTCAAATGCAGGAAACAAAAGTGACCCTGTGTAAAGTAACTCCGGCTTAAACCTGATGTAGTGCGACAGATCAGCCATGGTCTGTCGTGAATCACCTTTGAGGATTGAATAATGGCTAACATGAAGTTCTTATGTGACTCCGAGCGCTGCATCGAATGTAACGGTTGTGTCACTGCCTGTAAAAATGCAAATGAAACCGAATGGGGCGTACAGCGTCGTCGCGTTGTGACCATTGACGATGGGGAACCGAACGAAACGTCCATCTCTGTGGCTTGCATGCATTGTACGGATGCACCTTGTATGGCGGTTTGCCCTACGGATTGTTTCCAACAAACCGAAGATGGCATCGTACTACACGATAAAGATCTATGTATCGGTTGTGGTTACTGCCTGTTCGCTTGCCCATTTGGCGCACCTCAGTTTCCTAAAGAGGGTGCTTTTGGTGAGCGTGGCAAGATGGACAAATGTACCTTCTGTGCCGGTGGACCTGAAGAAGATCCAGTAAAAGAGAAAGCCAAATACGGTGCTAACCGTATTGCTGAGGGCAAACTGCCACTGTGTGCTGAAATGTGTTCCACCAAAGCTCTGCTTGCAGGTGATGCCAAGGTTGTTTCTGATGTATTCCGCGAACGTGTGGTTTACCGTGGCCATAAAGACGGTGCTTGGTCATCCATTGATGGCCAACAAGCCGCTCCTGGCGACATGGATCAACAACAGATGGCAGCCCTAGCCAATGAGCTTGCCGTTGATGCTAGCAATATTATCGCCAAAGCATAATTTTTGCTGAGTGCAATGATCTCAGGATCATTTTAACCAGAGGAGCCGGACTGCACCGGCTCCTTCATCATCAACGGAACGTTTCAGGTTAAATCATGATGATAAAAACAACTCAGCCCAATGATCGTACTCAGTCCAATGATCGTGCAATAAAGGGGTTACTATTCGCCTTTGCCCTACTGTTGCTGGCAGGTATTGCAGCACTCGTCTTTAGCCCGCAAGTGATGGCTGATACCAGTGATGCAGCAGCCAAGGTGCAGGGAAACTTTGCAGGTGCCGGTTATTGGCGTGAAGTATCCGACGGGACAGAAGGATACACCACATCAAACAGTGCCGAACACGGTCAACTGGTCAATATGGATGGCGAACATTGGCGGCAGTGGCGTAATAAATGGATCAGTCCTGCGGGGTTATATGCTATTGGTGGTAGTCTTGGCATCCTAGCATTGGTTTATATCCTGTTAGGCTCCATGAAACTGGATAAGCCTCGTACTGGTCGCTTAATCGAACGATGGAAGCGTTTTGATCGTGCCATGCACTGGTTTGTAGCGATCACTTTCTTAACTTTAGCTTTTACCGGCTTAAATATTCTTTATGGCAAACACTTTATTCCGCAAGTGTTCGGTTATGAGATATGGAAAGTGCTAATCTCACTGTCCAAGTTCCTACATAACTATATTGGCCCAATCTTCTCTATCGGCCTATTAGTTATGATCGTACGTTGGTTCGGTAATAACTTCTTTACCAAAACCGATCTGAAATGGTTTCTACAAGGCGGAGGTCTAATTGGCAACAAACACCCTAGTGCGGATTTTCTGAACGGTGGCGAAAAAGGCTGGTTCTGGGCATTAACGATCTTAGGGTTAGTCGTAGTGGGCAGTGGTCTGGTACTGGACTTTCCTCTTTTTGGTCTAACACGAGATAACATGCAAACTGCTAATCTGATCCATGGTGGTGTCTCTCTGTTATTGTTTGCGATCTCTCTAGGTCATATCTATATCGGTACTATCGGTTCCGAAGGTGCTCTAGAAGGTATGAAAACCGGTTACGTGGATGAAACCTGGGCAAAACAGCACCATGACATCTGGTATGAGCAAGTTAAAGATCAAGCCGTTGAGCCTAATAAAGCAGACAAAAGTAAAACTGAAGAGATTAAAGGATAACTTTAATTTTGCTTGGTTCAATTAACGTATAATAGCGCTAGATTTTATATAAATTGATCTTTCACATAAAAGGAGCCTAGTGCTCCTTTTTTATTGCCCAGCCCCATTTTACTAAGTAAGCATAATATCCTTATCACATAGCCTTAACATGTCATCTGCATCAGCAAACTTTCCTCTGCGAACATAGATATACTTCTTTCACACCTTACTCACATCAAAAAAATAACATATACTTACACTTCACAGGGTAAAGTGAAAATCTAAGCTGATGGAAGTTGGACGTAAAATTATAAAAAGCTTGGAAAACAAATAGCTTGGAAAACAAATAGCTCGAAAAGTAAATAGCTCGGAAAATAAATAGTTATTCCCGATGGCTGCGGAAACGGAGCTTTTGCCTGATTCATCGAGATATTAAATAAGTGCCTAAACAAAAGCCCTTCTACTCAAGCATCATTTTCTAGCCGCTGCTTGGAAAATATTGGAATGTTTTTTTAGGTATGTTTTTGCCATATATCAGGACTATACAATGCAGAAAAAAATTGCAATCAACCAGCTTTTGCCTGGTATGAAGGTAATTGAAACGGATATCGGTTGGCAAAAACTGCCTTATTGGCAAGCTCCTTTTGTTATTCGTTCAGGTGAGGATATTGTTCGCCTAAACCAGCATTGTAAAACAGTTATCATTGAGGTGGCTGATAAGGTAAGTGAACCAAAAATAACACCTTCAAATCCTGTCGAGCATAAACAAGCTAGAGTTAAAGAAAGTGCACTCAAACCCGTTGTAAAAAATACCAATCAGGCTCTAAGAGATAAAATTAGCGCTTCATTTGCTGTAGAAAGCTACCAACATACCCTTAAAGTGTTGTCGGCTGCATTTGATCAGGTCCGCTCTCAACAAAGCTTTCGTGGTGAAGGGTTATATGAAAGCATGAATAATCTTTTACTTTCTTCCCTTGCCCGCCCCGAAACACTTGCCTTAATTTGCAATCTAAAAGAGAAAGATGCTTCTCTTGAACAAAAATCTTTAGATGTTGCCGTATTAAGTCTTATGTTTGGTAAAGCATTAGGCCTTAAAAAACAGCAGCTGCATCAACTTGGTTTAGCTGCTTTATTGCATGATATTGGTATGCTAAAAATCCCAGAGGCATTACTGAGCTATAAGGGTTCCCTTAGTACTGGTCAGCGACAACAAATTCAAAAACACGTCGAAGCCGGCTGTTATATGCTATCTGTTAATGAACAATTCAAACCTCTGGTTGGTATTATTGCTTATCACCACGAACGCTTTGATGGTCTAGGATACCCTGCGGGTCTTAAAGGCAGAAAGATCCCCCTACAAGCCCGTATACTTCAGATCACTACCGTTTTTGAAGCTTTAACCCGTAATCGAAATTATTCAACACAGCACAGCACAACAAATGCTTTAAGCAAGCTGTATAGCTGGCGCAATAAAAATTTGGATGGAAAGCTTGTTGAGAGTTTTATTAAAACTGTTGGTGTATACCCTGCTGGTACTCTCGTTCGTTTAAATAATGGTTTTACAGGTATTGTGACTGACGTTCACCCCTCCCACCGTTCACGTCCCTCTATGCAGTTGCTATACAACGGAGACGGAAAAGAGATCAATCAAACAACTGATTTGAATCTGACTGAAGAAAAGTATAAAAAATTACAGATCACAAAAAGCCTTGATCCTGATGAAGTGCCGAAAAAGATCCTGTCTAGGGTACTGGGAAGAATGGGGCTTCAGGGGACAGATGCCGCATAGAATGTAATATTGAGAATTCTTTGTTTAGGCATGTAATAGCCATTCAATTAGAAAGATTGTAATCTAGTTCTACCCCACATTCAGAAAATGCAATCATCTCGCGAAGGATTCGTTATGAATGAACTGAACAGGGAACTAGCCTCCTCCAAGAACTATCCAGACCCTTCTATCGGTAACCCTGATGGCTTTTTTGCTGAGCTTTGGCGTGAAACAGAGTATTTCCGCTGGCAAAGTTTAAACTCAGATTTTGTCCAACAAATGATTTCTGGCTCACTATCACCAGACCGTTATGGCCGATTTATCCTACTTGACCTCTACTATTGCCTTACGGCTGCAGATGATTTTTTAATAGCAGTAGAGAGTTCCAATGTCATCGATGATGAAGTTTTTTTAAAACGCCGTTATCAAGATCATATTGATTATATAGGACGTGCGTTTTCTGAGTGGCCTGTTCGTGACCCAAAAGCATTGCAACCCACCTCAGTAATAAGGGATTTCTCTGCCTATCAACACAAGATTGCAACAAACGAAGAAGGGATATACTTTATTATTGCCATAACGCCCTGCATGGCATTATGGACTTGGTTAGGGCTTATCCTAAATGAGAAAGTGCATAAAGCTAGCCCATACCGACACTGGGTAGACGTGAACCAGATCCAAGAAGCACCTCGCTCTTTTGCTAATTTTATTAATGATAATATTCATCGTATTGATCAGAAAAAAGCCCGGGAGATATTTCAGAGTTGTATGCGCTTTGAATGCAATATGTTTCGATCCGGCGGTCATCAAGCACCGATATAATACACTGCGGTATGCCCAAGCAATATATGCCGATACAAGCAATTTTCAGCTAGGGGATATGGCTACTTCTCTACAACAGTGAATACTCTCTAGCCTATTGACTGGAGAGGATTCTTATCTAGCATCGAATATCAGCCACGAAGCTCTAATAATAAAAATATTTTAATTAAAGGGACGTTTCGTATTAATAATGTAATAACGATTCCAAGCGAGATTCACCATTTGGTAACTCATCTGGATGTTGTTCACGGATCTCTTCCACTTGGTCAACAATCTTAAGAAATGCTTCAGTTAACTCAGGATCAAAATGGCTACCCGCCTCTTCACCAATCAGCTTACTGGTATCTTCTTTACTCCAGGGTTGTTTATAAGGCCGTTCAGAACGTAAAGCATCATAAACATCACATAAAGCCACAATACGACTCTCAAGAGGAATATCCTTCCCTCTCAGGCCATTTGGATATCCTTTGCCATCCCAACGCTCATGATGAGTTAAAGCAATTTGTGCCGCCATATGCATCAAAGGGGTATCTGTATCACTGAGTATCTCGTAACCAATTCGAGCATGAGAACGCATAATATCCCATTCTCTATCGTTTAACTTGCCTTGTTTAAGCAATACACCATCAGGAATTCCGATTTTACCTACATCATGCATCTGAGATGCTTGCTGAACTTGTGAAGCAAACGCCTCATCACCAGTAGCAGCAAGAGCCAGCGCCCCACAACTTTTGCTCATACGTACAACATGTGCGCCCGTTTCATTATCCCTATACTCAGCAGCACGCCCTAAACGGTACAATACTTCATTCTGCGTGTTTTCAAGTTCTTGTGTCTGTAGCTTAACTTCTTGATGTAAGTTATCACGTTCAGACTTTAACTGAGCAGATAGTGCTACTAACCGGAGTCCGTTCCTTACACGCAAGAGCAATTCATTGACATCAAAGGGTTTGGTTAAATAATCAAGAGCGCCTAATTCAAGAGCTTGAAGCTTATCTTCCACTGACGTAATAGCCGTTAAAACGACGACCTGAGGCGCTTCGGGCAGCTCTCGCTGCATTTGAGCCATTAGCTCTAACCCGTGCAATTGCGGCATATTTAGATCTAATAAAATCAGATCAACTACGTTATTGCGACACCATTCGATAACATCATTAGGGTTCGTCAAAGAAGAAACGTTAAAGCACCCTGCTTTTTTTAAGGATGCAGTCACAATACGAATGTTCATCTCTTCGTCATCCACTACCAATAAGCGGGCTTCACTCAGAGCTTCATCAAAAATCATAGACTGCCTCTTAAACTCTCGATCAAATATCTAACTATCGAAGGAAAACGTACTAAAGGTGAATATTAAACACCCTTTTTTTGATCTACAACTCATTTCGGCCTAAACCGTAACCTACAGCCATTGCTATCGTTCCACCAATGGCTAAAAAACCATTTTCAATACTGATAATTTCAGCCCAATTGACAAATGCTGTCGAAAGCAGCAGCAAACCACCACTATTAAGAAAAACTCGGCCTATTGCCACCCGATCCATATCGTTTCCTTTAACAAATAAAAATAAAATCATTATCTCCAAACAAAATCATTACGATATTATTTGGTTTGCACCCAGAGAACATAGTGAATGTCTGAGAAGCTTTTGTTTGAGCACTTAGAATATAGCGATTATTTGTATCAAATAGACGCTTATCAACTTATTCACGCTTGCTAGAGTTAAGTTTAGCTCACTTTAATATAGCCCATTAACCCTGTTTTCATATGCTCTATCACATGGCAGTGATACATCCAATCACCGGGATTATCTGCGACGAAGGCTGCCTTAGCACGGCCATTTTTTCCTAATAATACGGTATCCGTATGAAAGGGAGTCACAGCCTTGCCATCTAACTCCAACACCAAAAAGGTATGACCATGCAAGTGTATTGGGTGATGATATTGAGTGTTGTTACGTAGGTCAAAAATATAGCTTTTCCCTAGAGATAAATCAGCTACAGGTTTGGGAATATTATTAGGGCCCATGCCTTCCCAGGCTCGACGATTGATCAACCAAAAAGTGGGATGAGTTTTACCGGATTTATCCGTTGGGCTAATGGCCCCTTCCCATTCAAAGACAAAGTTAATAGTCTCTGCATTGGGTAGATCTGGGACAGGTATTGGGTTTAATGGTAATTTTGGCAATTGAGTATGGCGGATCTCTTTGCTAGGTATTGAATGAAAGCCTGCCAATGGAAAGCCAAAGCGACCTTTAAGGAATTCTAAGCTAAACTCTTGACCTTCATCCGGCATGATAAAACCAAGATCTAAGCGCATGCCTGGCCCTATTTTGTGGTCTACCAAGTCATAGTATTCATCGATTGCATTACCATCAATGGCAATAATTTTCGCTTGCAGACCTTTCATCCGAAGCTTATAGGTCATGGTATTGTCTACATTAGCGATACGAAGACGCACACGGCTACCGGCAGGATAATTAAATTGCGGATTAGCGATGCCATTGGCGGTCCCCCATTCGCCTGGAGTCCCCATTCTGGCAGCATAACGAGGGCGGCTAAGTTTTTGCCACTCACCCTGCTGATTGATATGCCAATGCTTTAATATCAAAACTTCATCAATATCAAAAGTAACAGGATCAGCTTCTTCAATGACAATAGCGCCAACAAGCCCTCTTCCCAGTTGTTGAGTACTGTTCATATGAGGGTGATACCAGAAGGTTCCAGCATCCGGTGGCGTAAATCTATAAACGAACGTCTCACCGGGCATAATGGGCTTTTGACTTAAAAAAGGTACACCATCCATCTCAATAGGAATACGCAAGCCATGCCAGTGAATAGTTGTAGGCTCATCCAGCTTATTTGTGAACTCAATTGTAACAGGTTGCCCCTGACGACCACGAATAACAGGAGCCGGTATTTCACCATTAAAACCTAATACAGGCGTTTTAATACCAGATACGAGTTCAGCTGTAGCAGGTTCAGCCGTCAACCTATAGTGATATTGTTGAGCAGAACCCACTTGAGCCAATGACCAACGAGGTAACGCCAATGCAGCAGCAGATAGTGTACTGAGCTGTAAAAATTCCCTACGATTCAAAGTGATACCCTATGCCATTAAACTTTAACGCCATAATAAGCCATTCATTGAAAATGGGAAATATTATTATTTGAGGCAGATCAATAGAGTGTTTACTCCGTCCCAGACGGTGCAAAAACATCGGCATACTCTAAAATACTTTGCCCCATTAGAAGACAACCGGAGACGCCTTGAGCATAGGTAAATGTCATTCTGTAACGACCTTTATAGATATACCCCCAAACTTCGAGCACATCATAATTGTCTTTGCTCACAGGGTTTTTAATATCAGGTAGCGGAATGACCTCAGGATCTATAAAAACCCTATCATCATGACCAAAATGAAAAGTGAGTAGTTTTTCAGCTTGCACAAGAGCACTATCCCCGCAAGGATGCAGATCGAGATCTGGTACTGGCTCACTGGAAGCGATAACACTGGAAGCGATAAGAAGAAATCCAAAAGATAACAGTCGTTTTAGAATCGATTCCACGCTTCACCCCTGTTCTATTTCAGCCAAAAATTACTTAAAGAGCAATATAATGCTTCTTAGTCTAAGTTATGGTGTTGAAAGCGATCTATTAACGCCTGATTAAACAACTCAGGTTCTTCATAAAAAGGAAAATGTGCGGAGCTTTCAAACCAAATAAGTTCTTTTTTGGGTGCTGATAATAACTGATAATATTCATTCACCAATACAAACGGTGTATCGTAATCGTGCCGTCCGGTTAAAAAATAGACTGGTACATCAATGCTCGGAAGATCAGTTCTAAAATCAAACTCCCAGACCGCAGTGTCATTGAACAGTGATTGGGAAAGCTCCCAACCATCCAACCACTGCTGTTGATATTCTTTATAGATATCACTGTTCAAAATAGCTTGTTCGATTTCATCTGTACTCGTTTTACCGTATAGATCGCCGCCATAATAAGCCATCCATTGAGCCGTCACCTCATAACCAGATTCCACTTGATATTCACCATCATCATCAGGACGCCCCACAGAAGACAAAGCCTCTACAGCTAAAACATTACCATCCGCGATAGACGCCTCTAAGGCGAAATCATAGCTAAGCTGTTCATTTTCTATAACATTAACGACTTGCCCCACACTCGCGATAGCGTAGTAATCGTCCGGTGCTTGCTCAACCATATACATAGCCAAAACAGTACCAAAAGAGTGGCCCATGAGATAAATTTTTTGCTGATTGAACTCAGTTTTTAGGTAGGTGGTTAATTCACGTGCGTCACTGATAAGTTGAGCTAGGGAGATTCGTTCTTCAGAAATTGCAGGGGAATAAGAAAGACCAGCTCCCAGTTGATCCCAGTTAACGACAATAAAATGATCTTCAAGAACAGTATTATTCTCATGCATAAGAGGCATCATGGCGTAACCTGGTCCACCATGCAGAACCAATAACACAGGTTTTGTTGAATCATTGCCTTGCATCAGGATGCCTTGATCAACACCGCCTAAGGCTACTCTCACTAATCTATTAATATTGCTATCTATTTCGCTAGTCGAGTCTGACTCACTGTACCCGATACTACTTCCTGCCTTTAGATTACGATTATCCCCTTCACTACTGCCGCATGATGAAAGAAAAATAATAAAAACCAAATAAGCTAAATAACGCTGCATCCTTGCCAACATAACTTCCGTCCTTAAAGTTTTATATCATTAATTCACATGCTCTACTAGAAACCACCAATTCCTAGGCAATCCCTTCACTACTCGTTATTTTGTAAAAATCTGTTTAGCTCTTACCAACAACTCTGTTCTATCCTCTAAGCCATTATAACCGCCGTTGATCAGCTTTGTGATTTTATGTATATCATCCTGATCAGCATATTGATTTAACTTTCTGTTTTGCCAATACCAACAGGCCGATGCCACAGCTAGGGATGGATCATCCGCCAATAAGTCTGGTGAATGTAGTAGATCAACGTCTAAAAATCCCGATAGAGCAGAGTAATTATCCTTCCCTGTTATTTGTATCAGTCCTCGCCCACGGTAATTCCAACCATCACCACTCTCGGTATTACCATTCCCCATACGATTAGCATAAACAATATTGGCAATTTTTTCAGGCTGACGCGCACAAGCTTCTGCATGTTCATCGGTCGGGAAATACTTACCAAAAACGGCTCGTAGCGCCTTGGCACTATAATTCAAATTCTCACTCACATAGCGTAAGCCGCCGCTTTCATGGGCTATTTGAGCTAAAAAATGTGCTAAGCGCAAAGAGGTATCAATATTATAGCGTCGAGTCATTTGATTTAACGGCGCGCAATAGCGCTGTAAGATATCAATAGAAGTGCGAGGCAAGAAGTCCTGTAATTGTTCAATACGAATTAAATCACTATGCTGTTCAGACGTTCCAAGTTCAATATCTGAAACAAGAGCAGATGCATCTGGCTCTGTTGACATATTCTCGACAGGAATACTCAGTTTTTGCCCTACATGAATATTATTTGGGTCACTAATATTATTCGCCGCAGCTATAGCCTGAACATGATTCGTATCAGAAAAAAATGTCTGTGAAATTTTGCTTAACGTATCACCTGACTTAACGATGTAATTCATAATAGATCCCTCTTATAACAAGTGTGAAAAGCTTCTTTATATTCAATAGGAATAAATTAGCATTTTTTGACAGCAAGGCGCTACCTTATCTTGATAACAAAATATTTTTACATTCACTAGATTAAACACTTGGATTCAGCTTCTTCCTTACCCGACTTAATGCTACAGGGGTAATACCTATATAGGATGCAATATATTGAAGAGGAACTCTGTCGAATAAATTCCCATGCTGTTCTAAAAACAACAAATACCGTTGTTCTGCATCCATCTTTACGAAACTGTTTTCACGTTCCTCTTTCTTAATAAACAACCCTTCCAGCATATGCACATAGGTTTCCAAAAAACCGGGCTGAGTCTTCATACGGTCAAAAAAATCTAGCCAATTAAACTTTAAACAGACGACGGGTTCCAAAACCTCAATACTGAACTGACTTGAGACCTGATTCACCATCGCCCTCGTAGAGCCAGCAATAGATGGAGATGGAATAAAACTCTGTGTAAAAGCTTTACCTTCGGGGGAAACACTGACATAACGCACCAAACCTGTTGCCAGAAAGAAAAGATCCGGCGCAACATCACCCTGACGAATCAACAATTCACCTTTGTCATAGTGTTGAAGCTTACCTTCAATACCTAATGCAGAAAAACTATCTGGTTTGAAGCAATCATCTTTTTGATTAAAAAAGTTAATAAAAGCTTGCTCAACCTGCTGTTGATTCATTAGATGCCTCGTTTATTATCTTGAGATAAAGAACCGCTACTGTTATAGAACCAATTTTAAACCAAATAGTTCCTGATATTGGTTTGAGCTATGTAGCAGGTGAAATGAATTTATTATAAAGATACTCAGCAACGGCTTTATCCACATCCAAACCAAAAACCCTATTCAATGTATCAAAAACAACATCAACATTGGTTATGGTTTCAATCTCAGTAATGCCTTGCGTCATTTTATGTAGCTCGCCATTACGCAGAGAAAGGGTGTAATCATCGTATTTTTGACAAACAACCAAATTATTAACAAAACCCGCCTCTGGATATTTATGGGAGAAAAAGTGACTCATTTGACAATCTGATTCATTATAACGGGCCAAATCAAAGCTATAGAGCGTAAAGAATTCGCCATCTTTTATAATCTGAAAACCGTATTCGCCTCGCTCATCTTTAATAACCCGATAACAATTATCACCTTGTTCCTGTACTAAGCCAGGCTCAAGCTTAATAGGAAATCGAGCAGAATAATGACCGAAACCAGCATCAACAATGTATTTTTCCCCCTCAAATGACAACAACGTAATACGATGAGTACGAGGAACATCTGCATCGCGATTGTAGACCACACGAGCCAGAAGAATTGTCACATCAAAACCAATCTCAGCTAAGACTTCAAATACGAGTTTATTATGCTCAAAACAGTAGCCACCTCGACCTTGTACCACTATCTTATTAAACAAATACTCACTCTCTAAAGGCATATCCTGCTGCAAAAGCACTGACAGATTATTAAATGTATGGTGAGTGACATGCCTACGCTGAATCTGACGCACTAGTTCAAAATCAAGCTCTTGAGGCCTAGCAAGGCCTAAATCTTGTAGGTATTCATTACAAATGTCTGTTGCTGATCTATCAGTCGTTGTAACCATCGTAGGAATCCTTCGTTTCATTATTTCGACTAAACCCTTTTTATATAAGGTTAAAGGTGTAGTTCGATTGTTTGACATCATTAAACAAGAGCATTCGAATATTCTCTGATCAACAGCTAATAATGTGGCAATACTCTGTAGACACGCTTCTGTTTAGATACTCAGGATAAACCGCTTCAAGCCATAACAAATTAACCTAGGTTTAGTGCCGTAAAAACCAAATTAACTAATCATGGAAACTATTTAGACTCATCTGATGACCTATCAAAATCATCAGCACTAGCCTGCTTTGCAAAAAAGGGTAAAAATTAAAGCACTGAAATTCAGAAAAGTAAGGAAATTCAAAGCCTAAACGTAGATGCAGCTTCGGCACAATGCTACGCTTAGGCTCTTTGCAAGATAGCTAACAGAAGAGTTTCAAAAAATGAGTAAGTTTTGGAGTGAAGCGATAAAAACCCTTAAACCCTATGTTCCGGGCGAACAGCCTAAGCAAGGGGAAATTATTAAGCTAAACACCAATGAAAACCCCTATCCGCCGTCACCTAAGGCGATTGAGGTATTAAGTCATTTTCCGACAGAGCGCCTTCGCCTTTATTCAGATCCCGACTGCTCTCAACTGAAACAGACTCTGGCGCATCATTTCAACGTTGATATAGGTAACGTTTTTGTAGGCAATGGTTCCGATGAGGTATTAGCTCATACCTTTATGGCATTTTTCCGTCAGCCAAAACCTTTACTACTGCCAACAATGACCTACAGCTTTTACGATGTTTATTGTGACCTGTTTGACATTGAGTCAAAACACATCCCTTTAACCGATAGCTTTGAGATCGACCTGCAGGAATATCGTCAGGCTAACGGTGGGATCATTTTTGCCAACCCTAATGCTCCGACAGGCATCGCCTTACCTTTGATCGATATTGAAGCATTACTACAAGACAACACGGAAACCGTTGTTGTAGTTGATGAAGCATATGTAGACTTTGGTGCTGAAAGCGCCGTTAACCTAGTAAACAAATACCCTAATTTACTTGTGGTGCACACCCTATCCAAATCTCGCAGCTTAGCGGGTATGCGTGTAGGTTATGCCATTGGCAGCAAAGAACTGATTGATGGTTTAGAGCGAGTGAAAAACTCCTTTAACCCCTACCCGTTAGATATGCTAGCTCTCGCATCAGCCAGCGCCGCCATTGAAGATACCGACTACTTCGAACAAACCGTTCAGCAGATTATGACAGATCGCGATTGGACAACTGAACAACTGGAATCACTGGGTTTTAATGTTCTACCGTCCAGCACTAACTTTGTATTTACTAGCCATAAAAAGCTAACCGGTGCCGAGTTAATGCAACACTTACGAGATCAAAATATCCTGGTGCGTCATTTTACTAAGCCTGGTATTGAAAACTTCCTAAGAATTACCATAGGTACTCGGGAAGAGATGCAAGCCATGGTTGATGTTTTAAAAACGCATCCAGAATTAAGCTAATTGCATCAGCCATAAAAAAATCCGCAATTGATCAATCAGTTGCGGATTATAATATGTCAGCCTAGCTAGCAAATAGCGATCTAAGGTTATTTCTGATTAGACATTAATTACATAATTTCTGATCATTGGGCAATGCTTTGCATGATCACTTTCACATTACGTATCAAATCTGCTGAAGCATCACGAGTTTGTTCTGCAGCATGCATAGCCGTTTCTGTCGCTTCGTTGACACCAGACAAGTTACTACGAATCTCCTCTGCAGCGGCACTTTGCTCTGTCGCTGCACGAGCAATACTTGAGTTCATGTCACTAATGCGATCCATATGGTTGGCAATTTGACCTAAGGTTTCTCCTGCTATCTCTGCCTGAGCAACACTGGCATCTGCTCTTTCCCGGCTTGTGCGCATAACTTGTAAAACCTGCTCAGTTTCACGGCCCAAACGAGTGAGTGTCTCTTGAATCTGTCCTGTGGACTCTTGGGTTCTCTCGGCCAAAGAGCGAACCTCGTCGGCCACAACGGCAAAACCTCGGCCCTGCTCACCTGCTCGTGCTGCTTCAATAGCCGCGTTCAGTGCTAGAAGATTGGTTTGAGCCGCAATTTCATTAATCAGTGTCACGGTGTGATTAATACTTTGACTGGCTTGATAGAGCTCCTCAACTTGATCTGAAGCTGAACTAACCTGATCCGATAAATGGTTAATAGCAAGCCTACTATCCGATACCACAGATTGTCCTTGCTGAGCATGGTTTAAGGCATTGCTCGTAGCTTCTAAAGCATTACGAGACTGACAAGCAACCTCATCTATTGCTGCAGCCATCTGTGATATTGCTGCAGATATATGCTGAACTTCATAACCCTGCTGGTTCACCGCTGTTGCTGCTTGTTCCGCAATTTCATGTGTTTCATCTCCCAGTTCATTTAGCTCTTTAGCTGAAAACTGAATCCTTGCTCTGATAGCATCTTCATTGGCTTTTTTCATTAAAGAACTATGCTCAAGCCGCCCTACTTCGGCAGAGAAACCTGTATACATTTCAGCAAGCAAGGCATTATCTGAATCCCTAGATAATCGTTTCGCAGCCAAAGTTAGTGGTTTCATAAACCACAAACTCAAAAGAGCAATAGCAATACCCACACTTAATGAAACAGCTAAAGCAATATTGCGATCCAATTCTAAAAAATAAGACAAGAGAACAGGTAAGAATACAGCAATGGGCATTAATGCGGGCAATACCTTGCTGACAGGTAAATCAAAACGGTTAATCCGTGATTGTCCGGCATTCACACGTTTATAAATAGATTCTGCCCGATTTACTTGAGATTTTTTGGGCTTAACCCGAACGGATTGATAACCAACTACAGAGCCATTTTCAACAATAGGCGTTACAAACGCATTGACCCAGTAAAAATCACCATTTTTTGTGCGATTTTTTACCACTCCCATCCAAGGCTTACCTTTTTTTAAGGTGCCCCAAAGATCCCCAAATGCCGCGGGTGGAACGTCTGGATGACGAACAATATTATGAGACTGGCCGATTAACTCGTCTCTGGTGAAGCCACAAATATCAACAAAGGCATCATTCACAAAGGTGATTTGCCCTTTGACATCAGTGGTAGATACTAGAGGAACTCCCTCTGGGAAATGACGTTCTTGTTGTGTTACAGGCTGATTATTCTTCATGCTACAGGTCCCTGTAGAATTTTTATTGTTATTAGAGCGCTTGAATCGCCAAAATATTGCAACTGCTAACCAGAGACAGATATTACCCTTCGCCTTCTGGTTACACGTTTAGCGCCTAACGTTACAAATTATTGCAAAGCCGAGTATTCTAGCGTCCTGAGTATTTACTTTACTGATGCAGATCAAATTAATCAGAGACACAACTTAAGGGAATATTGATAAGTCGCTAATAAAGGTTTCACTATCTGTGAGTTCCTCAACTTTAACACTATTGGGTATGTATTAAAGTTGAGGTCATTCGCTATGCCCTAGGTCTTTCGGGTTTATTTCTTATAATCATTGAGGCGACCTAAGAGGTTTTAGGTCAAAGAAGATAGAGTGGTGATGAGCAAGGGTTTAGCTTTCTGCTAACAATTTTTGAATAATCTCTTCTGTTAATTTATTACCCTTTTGAAAAGGAGCGCCCTCCCAAACAACAATCCCTTCAGGGTTAATAATCAGTACATAAGGGATTCCTTTCAGGCCCAGTGCTTTTTTCATTCTTTTTCTAGAATCATATGCGCTGTAATACATTAACTCTGGATCATCCATATTCTTAGCTTTGGATTTTGATTCCAGAGAAACACCTACAATATCTAGCTTTTCTCTATATTTTTCCTGATATTCGTTTAAGTCTGGAATTGACTTCTTACAAGGCGCACACCAAGATGCCCAAAAATCGATTAAGAGGAATTTCCCCTGTCCTAATTCAGGTTTTTCCGAGACCCAGCCATCTACGAGAAGCTCTGGGGCCTGTTTACCAATAAATGACTCAGCATATTTAGGCTTAGCTTCAGCCATTGAGAAACTAAAAATAGAGAGAAAAAGTAAAGGGAGAAAAAAACGCTTCATCTTGAAAATCCTTTTTAATCAAAAACATCCATAATTGAGAGTAACATAACACACCTTTTACCATAATTCAGAATCCCCTAAAACTCCCCCTTTAACCTTCCAATTTTGATTGTGTTTGGTATTTTTTTCGTCTTAATCTAATCAATCTCTATTACGCATCATCTCGGCCATATTGTACATGGGCTCTTTCAGCATAGTTTTAACCTCGTCTGACGCCCCTACTTGCTCCAATGCTTGATCCATACAGGCTAACCATTGGTTCCTCTCATTAACACCTATGGCATATTTAGCATGAGGAGAAGATAAGCAGATTGTGCCGTACTCATCCAGATAGAGGCTTGGACCGCCCATCCAGCCGGAAAGATATTTAAAAAGCTTATCTTGGATAACATCCAGATTTTTAGCATGCATATCACGTATGCTTTTAGCTTCGGTACGTTCTGACATGACCTTGTAAAAAGCGATGGCTAACTGGCGGACACCGGCTTCGCCGCCGAGTAGTTCGTAGGGCGTTTGCATACTGCTTTCCTCTTATATCTTTTTAACTAAACAAGGCACTTATTGATACAGCAGTTGGTAATCTAAGTATTAGAAGACCAACCGCTTTAGCATTAATGGCCTAAAATTGTCTTTAAGCTCTGCTTCAATAATACCGCTTGTTCTTCAGGCAATTTGGCTAAGACATCAGCTTCCTGTTGTCTGGCAATAGCTAATAATTGATCTGCGGTTGTTTTGCCTGCTTCAGTAAGGCTCATTGAGTTTTTCCCCTGATATTGAATTAACCCTTTATTCAGCATCCAATCCGCTGTTTGCGACAAGGCAACATCCGGCTGCATAACTAAAGGCGCAAGCTCACTGACAGAGATAGAGCCTTTATCAGATAATATCGCCAGAATGCGCCACTCTTCAGGTGTTACACCACACTCATCCATTAATTTTGGATAAAGCTCTGAGCTGTATTGATTGTAGGTTTCCCGTAGTAGGTACAATAAGTGGTCACCAACAAAACCCTCGGCACCAGTATCCGTGGAGTTACTTTTTGCCATATTCTCATGGGGTGATGAGACCGCATAACTGCCCCGTGCAAATACTAATGGAGATGTGGCATCGTTATAGCGATAAGCTTTCACTTCACCTACTAGAATCAGGTGGTCGCCGCCGTCATAAATAGCCCAGGTTTTACACTCAAACTGCGCTGCATAGTTTTCCAATAGCGGACAGCCACCTAAACCCTGGCTGTACTGTACATCTTTAAACTTATCTTCGCCTCGACTGGCAAAACGATTAGAGGTATCTACCTGATCTCGTCCCAGTACGTTTACCGCAAAATGTCCCGCATGATCAAAGGCCGCCAAACTAAATGCGCCTTTATCGATACTCCACAGCACCAATGCCGGATCAATGGAAACCGAGTTAAAACTACTGGCCGTTACACCTACCGGCTGGTTATCCGCATCCAGCGTGGTAATGACGGTCACACCCGTTGGGAATTGTGACAGTGCCCGACGAAAATCTCTTACATCAAATGTTTGTTCACTCATCTGAGCCACCTTTATCGCTATTATTTTTAAGGTTTGGGATCAATCTGTTCTACTTTGGATTAAGCGCTAGGAACAACCGAGACAAGTAGCGTGGATAAGCCAGAGGCGCATCCGCGAATGTTCTGCCACTCCTAATAAAATATGGGAAACCTACTGCTTATCGACTCAACGCCCTAACTGATCTGCTGGCGTCCCTGCTATACCAAAGTGTTTTTTCGGAATCTCATTAATCAAAACACGAACATTTTCTTCTGGTGAACTAATGGCACTCATCACTGCATCGGTAACTTCACGAATCAATGCCGTTTTTTGTTCGTCAGTACGACCTTCCATCATGCTAATTTGTACAACGGGCATGGGGTTACTCCTAATCTGTGGTATCAGGACTAATGGCTGTTTACCAAAAGTCCTTTATCTATTTTGAGATGAACGGCCTAAACAAACTTGCCGGAAATAGTGCCCAGATCCTGATAGCGCACACAGAATGAGTCACCTTTATTGATCTGTACCGCAGCGGTAATGGCACCGATCATGACAAAGGAACCTGCGGGTAACTCTTCACCACGTTCACCCAACATATTGGCCAACATAGCTACAGATGCCGCAGGATGACCCAATACCGCAGCACCGGCGCCAACTTCGACCACTTCGCCGTTAATCTCCATTACCACACCCAGTGTTTTTAGATCCAAATCAGCAACATCCGCCATACGACCACCGGTCATAAAGCGGGTAGACGATGAGTTATCTGCAATCACACTTTTCAGATCAAACTTAAAATCTTTATAACGGGAATCGATCACTTCCACCGCTGGCATAACAAAATCAGTCGCACGCAGAACATCACCGATATGTACACCAGGGCCTTTAAGAGGAGCCTTAGTAACAAAGGCCAGCTCGGCTTCAATTTTCGGATGGATCAGCTCATCATGTTTGATTTCACCGCCTTCGGGCACAGAGAAGTAATCTGCCAGAAAACCATAACAAGGCTGTTCTACTCCCATTTGTGACATCTTGGCCCAAGAGGTCAGGCCCATTTTCATGCCGACAATCTTATTACCACGGGCTTCCTTACGACGACGGATCTCCCACTGAATATCAAAGGCATCCTTATAGGTCATCTCTGGATAGTCATCGGTAATTTTGGTGACTTCATGGGCTTCCAGCTCAGCGTTTTCCAGATGTTCCGCCAGTGCTTCAACTTGTGCTTGTGTTAACTGTCCCATTAAACCAACCCCTTCTCTTTTGCCATGGTTAAGGCTAAATCTTCAATCATATCTTCCTGTCCACCAACGGTGCCCCGACGGCCCAATTCAACCAGTAGGTCGCGGGCCTGAATGCCGTATTTGGCTTCAGCACGTTTAGCAAATAACAGAAAGGAGCTATACACACCGGCATACCCCAGTGTTAAGGCATCTCTGTCTAAACGAATCGGTTGATCCATCATGGGGACAGCACGATCTTCTGCCACATCCATAATCTTGTAGAGATCGATACCATGATTGGCTTGCATACGGTCCAGCACTGCCACAAAAACCTCTAACGGCGTATTACCGGCACCTGCTCCCAAACCGGCTACGGAACCATCAATCCGTACCGCACCGGCATCAACTGCAGCCAAAGAGTTGGCGATGGCCATGCCCATATTATGATGGCCATGAAAACCTATCTCTGTGGCCGGGTTCAGCTCGGCCCGTAACAGAGCAATCTTTTCACTGACCTCTTCCGGCAACATATAACCCGCAGAATCTGTGCAGTAGATGCAGTTCGCGCCATAGGATTGCATCAACTTGGCCTGAGTCAGTAGCTGCTCCGCACTGGTCATATGGGCCATCATCAGAAAGCCCACGGTATCCAAACCCAACTTGGCGGATAAACCGATATGCTGTTCCGAAACATCCGCTTCAGTACAATGAGTCGCCACACGAATGGTAGAAACCCCCAGATCCTTTGCCATACGCAGATGGTCAACAGTTCCTATACCTGGCAGTAACAAAGCCGATACCTTGGCTTGCTTCATTTTTGGGATAACGGCACTGAGGTATTCCTCATCACTATGAGCCGGGAAACCATAGTTCACAGAGCTACCGCCCAGACCATCGCCATGGGTGACTTCAATTAACGGCATACCCGCGTCATCAAGACCCGTGGCCACATCCACCATCTGTTCCAACGAGATCTGATGCTGCTTGGCATGCATACCATCACGCAGGCTCATATCATGGAGGGTTACTTTTTTGTCTTTTAAATTCATCGTATCAACCTCCGTTTAGCCCCGTTGGGGTAAGGTAATGGTGCCGTTAGCCGCTTCTTCCGCAAACATCTCTGCTGTGCGTAAACCCGCTGCGGTCATAATATCCAGATTGCCTGCATACTTAGGCAGATAATCACCCAAGCCTTCCACTTCTAAGAAGATAGAAACACGACGACCATCAAAGACCGGGCCATTGACCAATCGATAACCCGGTACGTATTTCTGTACCTCAAGGATCATTTTTTCTACGGATTCAGTAATAGCCGCTTCATCTGGAATATCTTTAGTCAGACAGTGCACCGTATCGCGCATCACTAAGGGTGGCTCTGCAGGGTTGATAATAATGATTGCCTTACCCTTATCCGCACCGCCTACTCGCTCTACAGCACCGGCTGTAGTACGAGTAAATTCATCAATATTTTTACGAGTACCAGGGCCAGCAGAGCGAGAAGATACCGTGGCAATAATTTCGCCATACTCTACCGCTTGAACCTGAGACACTGCCGCCACCATAGGAATGGTGGCTTGACCACCACAGGTGACCATATTGACATTCATTTCAAGGTTTTTGGTATGCTCCTGTAGATTAACCGGCGGCACACAATAAGGGCCGATAGCCGCAGGTGTCAGATCAATCATCACCACACCCAGCTCATTCAACTTACGGCTATTTTCTGCGTGCACATAAGCAGAGGTCGCATCAAAGGCGATACGAATATCATCTGCCACCACATGGTCTAGTAAACCGTCCACACCTTCAGCAGTGGTTTTAATACCCATCTCTTGGGCACGCTTTAAACCATCAGACTCTGGATCAATACCCACCATCCAAACCGGTTCAATCCAGTCGGAACGCAGCATTTTAATCAGCAGATCCGTACCGATATTACCGGGGCCGATAATGGCCGCTTTTAATTTTTTACTCATAATCTGTCCTTTCTCGCCGTACCACTGTGCTGTTTTACCTATCTAGGGAGCACTTTTATGATCCCCGACAAAATAACTGTATAAATAGACAGTTATTTAGATTTAATAAACAGAGTTAAACAAAACGCACAGAAGCAGAGCCCATACCACCGATACTGACACTCATATGATCACCGGGTTTTACTGGCTCTAACGGTACAAGAGAGCCCGATAAAATCACTTCACCAGCCTTTAAACCAATGCCAAACTGCCCCAGAGTATTCGCCAGCCAAACCACACAATTCACAGGACTACCCAGTGCTGCAGCACCGGCACCCGTTGATAAGACAGAACCATTCTTTTCCACGACCATGCCACAAGTAGCCAGATCTACCTGGCGTGGACTAATAGCGTTATCCCCTAATAGGAACAGGCCACAAGAAGCATTGTCTGCCACCGTGTCTTCAATCTTGATCTGCCAGTTTTCAATACGGGAATCCACAATCTCAAAACAAGGCATAACACAATCCGTTGCAGCCAAAACATCAGCAGCCGTTACACCTGGGCCCATCAGATCCTTTTTCAAGATAAAGGCGATCTCTCCCTCGGCTTTCGGTTGGATCAAACGTTCACTGATCGCCATCTCTTCACCCTGACTAAACACCATGGCATCGGTCAGATAACCAAAATCTGGTTGATGCACGTTTAGCATGTTTTGTACGGCTTTTGAGGTAACACCAATCTTCTTACCGATGACTCTTTCACCCGCAACAACACGACGTTCCAGCATTCTTAAAGAGATATGGTAAGCATCCTCAATAGTCAGATCGTTAAAACGCTCAGTCAGAGGACGTACCGTTTCACGCTTGACCATGGCCTGATAAAGTTCGTCACCGCAGGCTAAAATTTGTTCTTGATTCATATTACTATCCTTTATAAAACCTATTATTTAGTGATTGAGTTCTGCGGCATCACAGCTTGATACAGATATTTTTCAGCTCGGTATAAAACTCTAGGCCGTGTACACCTCCTTCCCGACCGATACCAGATTCTTTCGCGCCACCAAAGGCGGTACGTAGATCACGCAAGAACCAGCTATTAACCCAGCAGATCCCCACATCCATGGCTTCGCCCACACGGCTGGCGCGGGTGACATTTTCAGTCCAGATAGTGGCGGATAGGCCATAACGGGTATCATTAGCTAAAGCGATAACTTCCTCTTCCGTATCAAACGGGCGAATATGGCAACAAGGGCCAAAGATCTCTTCATTAACCACTCGGGCGTCATCCGGTAGATCCGTCCAAATGGTAGGTTCAACCCAGGCACCGGCTTTAAGATCATCCGGCATATCAGGCGTACCACCACCAATCACAACAGTGGCACCTTCTTCTACGGCAAGACGGTAATAAGACAGGACTTTCTCTTTATGTTCCTGACTGACCAGCGGACCAAAATCCACACTGGCATCTTCTGGACGACCCAGTTTTAGCTGCTCAACACCTTCTTTTAAACGTTGAACAAAGGCATCATAAATAGGACGTTCTACATAAACCCGTTCGGTACCCAAACAAACCTGACCACAATTCACAAATGCCGAACGCATGGTGCCTTCAATGGCTTTATCCAGATCACAATCTGCAAAAACAATACCGGGGTTTTTACCACCACATTCCAAAGAAATATTGCGAAGGCCTACAGATGCGGCACGCATAATCACTTCGCCAGTTTTTGTTTCACCGGTAAAAGTAATCGCATCCACATCAGGGTGTTCTGTCAGGTAAGCTCCTGCTGAGTCAGGGCCAAAACCGTGTACTACGTTATAGACCCCCGCAGGTACACCACACTCATTCATTACCTCACCTAGTAAGGTGGCCGTGGCTGGGGTTTCTTCCGAAGGTTTTACGACGACGGTATTACCACAAGCTAACGCTGGCCCTACTTTCCAGGTCATGAGCAGCAGAGGTAAGTTCCAGGGGCTGATCACCGCAATCACCCCTTTAGGGCTGCGATGGCCATAATTTAGAGCGCCAGTGCCGTCTGGTGTATCCAACTTAAAAGCTTCTGTCGGATGGTTCGCTAGCGTCTCAGAGAAAGCCTTAAAATTGGCCGCACCACGAGGGATATCAATATGAGAAGCTATTTTTTCCGGCTTGCCAGTGTCTTGGCATTCAGCTTTTAAAAACTCATCAAAACGGGCGTTAATACGATCCGCCACTTTATCCAGTAACTTAATACGCTCCGCTTGGGTCATTTTCCCCCACGGTCCTGCCATGGCAGCTTTTGCTGCTGCTACAGCCGCAGCCACTTCCGGCTGACCCGCCTCATGGACTTTACCAATCAGGCTATTGTCTACAGGATTAAAATTATCAAAAGTTTTACCGCTGCTAGCAGTAACAAACTCTCCATTAATAAAGTTTTTAAACTCTTTCATCATTACGCCTCAGCAGTATGGGCATCTAACATGCAGTGTTTGAATATTGGTGCTTTAAAAATTGTGAGATATGCACGTATTTCATTTATCCCCCTACATTCCCACGCAGAGCGTGGGAACGAGAGAACAGACTTTTAACTCTTTATTGGGTGCCCTGCCTGTCAGCTGCCTGTCAGCTACATATCAGTATTTCCCATGGGAAATAAATCGCAGATGATCATTGATAACTACAGCTAGCAGTGATTGCTGGACAATAACTACAGTCATTAACTACAGTCATTAACTACAGGGCACCCATTATTTTTACTTGGTATTCATTGAATTAGGTTAAAACGGATAAGAAGCGCTCATTAAGCACTCGGTCGTGATAGAAGATCGCTTTACCCAGATCCTCCGCCTTCCAAGTCACAGGCTCATGATCCGGGTAGTGATAATCCCCACCACAGAACACTTCCGTTCGATTTCCGGAAGGATCAAAGAAATAAATCGTTTTGCCATGAGTTAAACCATGACGGGTTGGGCCAATATCCAGAGATGTATCGGTCATAGAGATCAGATCTGCCGCCCGCAAAACATCTTCCCAAGTTTCTAAGAAGAAGGATGCATGGTGGAACTTGCCCGGCTCTGGACATTCGATAAAGGCCACATCATGTGCTTTCATACTGGCCGTTAAAAATACAGCAGCCTGATTACCCTCTGGATCAACCACTTGTTCCGCCAGATCAAAACCTAGAACATCACGAAACAGTGCATAAGTGGCTTTAATATCAGTACCGTATAGCAGGCAGTGATCGAATCGAGTGGCCTTCATGCCTTTCAGATCAAGAGGCCAAGCTTCAGGGTTGACCTTTTCCAAGCCCCATTTACCGGTTTGCTCTTTCTCTGCATACAGCTCGAAATCATGGCCCGATGGCGCAGTAAAACGCACACGACGACCACAGCTGTTCAGTTCATCCGCAGGGATTTTCTCAACGTTTAGGCCATAGTCCTTAAGAGACTGCTCTAAACCTGCCAGCACCTCTTCATTCAGTACTTTAAAGCCCATAAAATCCATTCCCGGTGCATCTGCCTGACGTAGAACTACAGAGAACTTATCTACCTCAGTCCAGCCTTTAAGGTAAACCCGGCCTTGGTCATCACGATCCATTTCAATCAAGCCCAACAGATCACGGTAATGTTTCAGCGCTTCTTCAATATCTAATACCCGGATTTGCACATGACCCGGACGCATTACACCTTTTCTCATTGTTCTGTCCTCACTATTGTTTTTATTAACGTCTTGCTCGAACGTGTGTTAATTCTTCTATAGGCACTGTTTTTACTAATGCCGCTGGGTGGTTCACTTCTTATGGGGAGAGGCCTCGATCACCATCTCACTACGGGGTAATACCCGACATGCTAGGGCATACCCTGCTTGTTGCTCTTGTTCCGAAACCTGCGCTTTACTCATGACTTTGCAGTCAAATTCCCCTGAAATAATGCGAATTTTGCAGACACCGCAACCTCCTCCTCGGCAACCCACATCAATGCATTTAGCTGCGTTTTGCTCCATGCCTAATAGCAAACTCTTGTTTTCCGGGCACAGAAATCCGGTATTTCGATTGTTCACCATAATTTGGTGAACCTTCAAAGTACTATTCATAGCTCTCTTCTTAAGAAAGGGGTCTTTGGGGTTCAAAGATCCTAGTCAGAGATCCTTATTCCAGGATCTCCCCGTTACCAGCCAGAGACTGGTAACGGGTCTAGTCTCAGTTGATGTCAAAGCATCATCTTCGCCTGACTTTTTTAGGATGCTGGCTTTCAAATAATTGATATTTCATCAACTCACCATATGGGGCAGTGCAAGAGAGATAGCGGGAATTGTTGCGATCAGAATCAGACGCACAATATCAGCGATCCAGAAAGGGGTGACACCCCGGAAAATAGTGGATAATTTCACATCCGGTAGTACGGTTTTTAGTACAAAGACATTCAATCCAACAGGTGGTGTAATCAAACTAATCTCGGTAACTACCACCACTAAAATGCCGAACCAGATCAGATCAAAACCCATGGCCTGCACCAACGGATAAAAAACCGGCACCGTTAACAGGATCATGGACATACTTTCCAGTACACAACCTAATAAGACATAGATACCAATAATAGCCAGAATCACATAAACGGGACTGAGATCCATGGCCAACACCATATCTCGTAGAGCATCAGGCATACCGGCTAGGTTGATAAAGTTGGAAAACATGACCGCACCGATTACCAGAAAGAACAGCATCGAGGTGGTTCTGACCGCACTGACTAAGGTCAGCGTCAGACTTTTCATTGTCAGCTTGCGACGTATCAGCGCGATAAAAAAAGCACCGGAGGCACCAATACCCGCCGCTTCCGTCGGTGTAAAAATACCGCTATAGATACCGCCCATAACCACAGTAAATAGAAGACAGATCACCCATACCTGCTTAAAAGCAGCAATGCGCTCTCCCCACCCCTGACGCTCTGCCGCGGGACCTGCTTCTGGTTTTAGATGCACGGTCACTGTGACTGCAGCCATATACAACACGATACCCAGAAAACCTGGTAGCAGACCGGCAATAAACAACATGCCAATGTCGGTTTCCGTCATAATGCCGTAGATCACCAGAATTACACTGGGTGGTATCAAAATACCTAAGGTGCCACCGGCAGCGATAGAACCACTGGCTAATCCATCCGAGTAGTTGTACTTACGCATAGAAGGCATCGCGACTTTAGACATAGTGGCTGCAGTGGCCATAGAACTGCCACATACAGCAGAAAAAGCACCGCAAGACACTACAGTCGCCAAGGCTAAACCGCCTTTAAAGTGCCCCAAAAAAGCATTGGAAGCCCGATATAGCTCAGAAGACAAACCCGCAGAGGTAATAAAATTACCCATCAAAATAAACAGTGGCACAACGGACAAGCTGTAGGACAAACCTGTTTCAAAAGCCACCTGAGACACCATATTAAAAGCAGCACCCCACCCCCGTGGATTTTCAAACTCAATCAACTGCACATAGGCAACACCTACGACACCCACAGTGCCCATAGCGACACCTAAAGGCACACGAAGAAAGATTAGAGTCAACAAAGCAACAAAACCGATCAAACTGATTTCCATTACAGCTCTACCTCTTCTTTGTTCCCTTGGATAAACAATCGTTTATTGCGTTTAAAAATCAGCATAAAAACCAAAGCGATCGTCGATAAAGAGCAACAAACAGCCATTAAAAATACCAAGCCTGCATAGGGGATCTGCAGAATTGCTGTCGTATCCTCATAACCGTAAGTACGAAATGCATATCGCCACAACATCCAAGACAGCACAGAATAAGCCGCAATATTAAGTAAACTAACCAGTAAGTTTTGCAACGGTTTAAGAAACTCAGGTATACGTGAATCCAGTAGATCTACATCTACGTGAGCCCCTTCGGCAGTAACCATGGGTAAGCCCAAAAAAATAACGGATGCCAATAACAGTTCCGTAATCTCAAAACCGCCGGGCAGTGGTGCTGAAAACAAATCCCGTCCAACAACATCGACCAGGGTGACCGCCATCATGACAAACATCACGACCGCTGCGGTGTAAGCCAAAACACGCTCAAAAAGAAACTCAAGCGCATCTATCCACCACTTCGCAGTAAATAACGACGCTAATAAGGGTGTTAAAACACTCATAAACCGACCTTTTGTAATCTATAACTTGTCATCTGTAGAAGCGATTTAGATCCAAAGCCCTAACACGAGTAGACACTTACAAGCTCGGACCTAAACCCTATATAAGATACAAAACGTTATTGAGCGTAGTTCGCGGTAATTTGGCGCAGTTCTGCTAATGCCGCTTTACCATCAACCCCTTTCTTACTCGCTTGCTTGATCCACTTTCCTTCTAAAGAGGAAGTACGTTCCTTCACAGAAGCAATAAAGGCATCACTGGCAGTCGATATATCGTTACCGTTGGCTTTTAGTGCGGTTAAAGCCGCTTTATCAGCGTTATCCCAAGCTTGCCCGGCCATTTGAGCAAAGGATTCACCGGATACACTCATAATGGCTTGCTGATCCGCTTTTGATAGATCACGGAAGCGATCTTTATTCATCACTAAGAAAAAGCTGATGTTGTACAGGCCACCAGGAACAACCGTGGTATTTTTAACCAGATTCTGGATTTTAAAACCCATCACCGATTCCATCGGCAGTAACGTACCGTCAGCCACACCATGGGAAAGCAGTTCATAACTTTTTGATGCAGGTTTTAATAGAGGAACAGCATTCAAAGAACTGGCGACATCATTAACAACACCACCTCCCACACGCATCTTCATACCGGACAGATCGTCTAGGGTTTTAACCGGTTTTTTACTGTTATGAATCAGGCCTGGGCCATGGGTAAACAGACTGAGCAACTGGGTGTCTTTATGCTCTTTGGCTTTGGATAAGTATTTCTGGTGGATACGCCAATAAGCAACGGATAAGGCCTCTGCACTGTCACCACCAAAGGGGAATTCAACGGCCTTGGTCATGACAAAACGACCCGGCGTATAACCGTGCACACTGTAGGTAATATCCGCTAAGCCATCCCGAGCGATATCATAATGTACTTTAGGGTGCCCTAGACCTTTAGCCAGAATCTTAATGGTTACTCTGCCATCAGTGGCCTCTTTTACCTTTTCGGTCCAAGGCACAATCATATCGGTGACTACGGGATGAGTCGGTGGCAACCAAGACGATAGGGTCAGCTTGGTAGCAGCGGAAGCTGTACTACTCAGACCTGTAGCTAAAACAACACTTGCAGCGACAACTTTAAAGATCTTTTTCATGTTTTTCTCCTGGTATTCAGACGTTTTTAAATGGGCCGTTAACCCGATTGCTTAACGTCAATTTATTGTTATTTACCATTTGATGTTTTGACCGACACAGACATCAGGTTTGTCGGTGTTCAACATAAAAATCAGATTTCTTTTTGAACGATTTTTACTTCTTGTTTTTGCTTTTTATTTGTTGCGTTGTGTTTACTCTGTACTCTCTTGGCAGACCCATTCCTTAGCTCTGCTGTCTTCTAACTCTGTTCCCTATTACCCCTTAATCGTTATATATCCAAAACCAGACGCTGATCTTTTGCCCGTGAGCAGCAGATTACAATCTGGTCGTTATCATCCTTCTCATCTTCCGTTAGAAAGTGATCCTTATGATCCGGCGTACCTTCCAAAACATCGCACAGGCAGGTACCACAAACCCCTTGCTCACAGGAGACATCGATCTTAATACCGGCCGTCGACAATGCATCGGCAATGGTTTGGCCATCTTGTACTTGTACCGTTACACCACTTTGGACCGCGACCACTTCAAAGGCATCACCAGAGGTATCCACATCCGCATTGAAATATTCAAAATGCACATCAGATTCTGGATAACCCGCATAAGCGGCACAGGAAATCACCCAATCCATAAAGCCTGATGGGCCACAGACATAGATATGCGTACCGGGATGATGAGGTTCAAAAACATTATTGGGAGAGAAACGCTGAGCTTCAGGCTTATCATCAAAATGCAGATGGGTTTGCTCAGCAAAGTTTTCTGCTAACTCGGTTAAAAAGGCCGCACTACTGGAACTGCGACAACAGTAATGCAGCTCAAAAGATTTACCTTGCGCTTTCAGGCTATAGGCCATAGCCAACATAGGTGTAATACCAATACCGCCACCTACCAATATGCTGTGCTGGGCAGATGCTTCTAGAGGAAAGTGGTTTCGGGGTGCACTGATTTTCAGCTCCGTACCTTCCTGAAACTCTTCATGAACGGCCTTCGAACCACCCCGTGATTGCGGGTCATTTAAAATGCCTAAGCGATAAATATTACTGCTCTGGGTATCAGTTCCCTGCAATAAATTACTTAGAGAGTACTGACGAATCAGATTGGGCGCGATATGCACATCAATATGCGCACCCGCTTCAAAGGCCGGTAATACACCCTGTTTCGCCGCCAGTTCAAATACGGCGACACCTTCTGCTTGATCATCACGACGGGTAATAACCACATCCATTAATTCATCATTCATACTTTTAACCTTTTTGTTCATATCACAAGCGGCCTTTTATTTTGTGTCTTAAGGCCTTTTTCTTACTCTATTAACCATAAATACGGGTCGGTAGCGCTAGTCAGAAATAGTGTCTAACGCATAAAGATACCGCCGTTAATATCCCAGGTAGCTCCTGTAACAAATGACGCATCTTTACTGGCTAATTTGGTCACCATATCTGCGACAAAGCCCGCATCACCCAGCTCTTTAACCGGAATCATATCGTTGATAATTTGTTCCAAACGTTCAGCGGGAACCAGTTCACGTACCGAAGGCAGATCCATTGGGCCGGGAGCTACTGCATTAACCGTGACACCATTGTCTGCCAGTTGACGGGCAAAGATTTTGGTCATAGTCAAAATCGCCCCTTTACTTGAGGCATAATGAGCACCAGAAGCGGTACCGCCGTTCTGACCTGCCAGAGAGGCCATATTGATAATGCGGCCGTAATTTTGCTCCGCGAAGTAGGTGCCAAATACCTGACAACCAAAAAAGCTGCCACGTAAATTCACACTAATCACCTTGTCAAACTCTTCTGGAGTGATCTCCATCACAGGGGTTGTTGGCGTCATCGCTGCGTTATTCACCAGAACCTGAACCGAACCGAAATGCTCGATACTGGCAGTCAGTGCTGACTCAAAATCTGTTTTGTTTAAAACATCCAACTTAAGCGCCAGTGTTCTTTCACCTGTAGCATCCAGTTCTTTGGCTGTGGCCTGTGCACCTGCTTCAAACGCATCGGTCACAACTACCGCAAAACCTGCCTGGTATAAACTTTGAGCAATAGCCTTGCCCAATCCCTGAGCTGCGCCTGTTACAAGAGCCACCTGAGTCATACTATTTCTCTCTCTACCACTGATTTTTTAAAAATATTAGGGTTTTCGAAGAAGAGTGAGGAGCCCTTCTTCAAAAACACCTAGGCGTTAGAACATAAGTTTTCCTACGGATAAACCAGTCACGTAGCGTGGATAAGCCAGAGGCGCATCCGCGAATGCTCCCATCACTACTCAACCAAAACATAAGAAAACTCTTGTCTAACTACTCAATATCAAAACAACTACTGTTTACCGACCTGGCAGCTATCGTTTATCAACTAGCATCTATCAATTACAAGATCTAAAGGATGTAACCGATACTGGTCAGATAAGCATCTGAGTTCAGCAGGCGGATCACTTTCTCTTCAATCTGGAAGCTGCCATCAGTTTTCAAAAGCTTGTAGGTCACATCCGCCGGATAGGTTTTGATATTGCCGTGACGACATTCACTCAGATACATAGCGCAGCGAACGGTGACATAACGCTCGCCGGAATCCAGAATGCGGAAACGGGACAATGCACGTACTGTTTTCTCAGTAGTGTCCGTTGATACTGCTTCACCATTCACCAGACGCGCGACGCGTAGCTTGCGCATATCTGCCTTGTCGTAGGCGTAGTTCAGAGTATTGGCAAAATCGGTTTCTTTACCGTCAATGGGGACTACATACAGACCAGTATCCGTCCACAGATCCAACCATTGCTGGTACTCTTCAAAATCCAACATATCCGCTTCTTGCGAGATAAATGCCGTTACCTGGTTTAGCAAATTCAAATCGATCATTTCATTCATCTCCCGTCGGTTAAGCCGTCATCATCCGCTTCCACATCTGGTACGCAGCACGCATGCCGGTCTCAGAACATACTGCTCCGGCAACGTTGCCATCAGCACTGTCTTTCAGATTGGCCTGACCACGGTTCAGTAAGATCCACTCCTCCTGACCGGCATGAGAACCTTTTTGTACCCGCTCCCAAGCTTCAGCATCATCTGGCGTACCAAAGCCCATTGGCCCTTGGAAATGCTCATGCAAACGCATACGGGTTTGGTTAAAGGCCGACGGAGCACCTTCACCGCCCAGTGCAACGTGGTGAATCTCAGTTTCATTAACCGACACCGGAGCCAAAACTCGGAAGAAGGCCATGGAACAGGCTACATTGGGGAAAAGGTTCAGGTTAAAACCTGATCCACCTACAGCTCTCACCATACGGCGCACTTCCAGATCAGAATGCCCCTCCGCCGCCAGCTCTTTGGCTAAATCCTGAAAACGCTCTGGGATTGGCGCTTCAAGATCTTCTTCAAGATCTACCAGCTCAGGAATCATCACCATCACACTGTGACCATTGCCCAGATCTTCTACAAAACCTTCACCGTCTAAGAAATCGAAAACCTCAGCAGTTTGATCATCTACAGAGGAGACAAAAGACTTATGTACGATTGGGAAGTGGTACGCATCAGTGGTGTTTTCTAGCTGAATCTTCCAGTTACCTGGGAAACGGAAACGATGATCACCTAATACTTTTAATGGATAACCGCCGCCTTGTTTGACAAACAGATCGATCCATTTCTTTGCACCACCCAGGAAGTCTTCCAGTGGCTCGATATCTTCATTGAAAGTGGCAAAGATCAGACCTTGGTATGTCTCATAGCGCAGGCTGACTAATGGGTATTCGGATTTATCAAAAACACCCTCATACTCTTCTGGCTTAGGCACGGCACGCAGCGCGCCATCCAGTGAGTAACCCCAACCGTGGTATGGGCACATAAAGCTTTTGGTTTTGCCTTTTTTACCTTCACATACCGTAGCGGCACGGTGACGACAGCGGTTTAGCAGTACATGAATATTTTGTTTACGGTCGCGGGTTACGATCACAGAGTGACGGCCAATCATCGCCGTTTTATAAGAACCCACTTCAGGCACTTCACTGGTATGTCCTACCCAAACCCAAGTGTTATTAAAGATCTTATCCAGTTCTTCCTCGAACACTTCCGGGTTGGAATACAGCGAGGTATGTACCTTGTCTTCTTTAACTAAATTATCGTAATCAGCTACAACGGTTTTAATACTTATCTGTTCAGTCATGGGGTTGCCCACTTGGTTATTTCTGTTGTTGTTTTATTAATTCTTTTTAAAAGTACTTACTCTGGTACCGGCAGTTCTGCCGGATTATCCCAAGGGCTTGCAACGGGTCGGTTAAACAAGCTCTCAGTTTGGAAGTGGCTCATCCGCCACTCCCCTTCATCACAGCGAAAGGTGACACTCAACCGAGCACTGCTCAGCTGAGATTTACCACTGCTATAGGTCGATGTTTGCAATAACACCCAACTGCCTTGTGCCTCGCCACCCTTTACCTGAATCAGCTCACTGGTCAGAAAATGAACGTTAGTGACAAAATGCGCTGGCGGTTGCGTGTATTTAAAGAACATCGCCCGAATGGCCTCAGCCCCCTGATGACCACCAAAAGAGTTGGCATAACGCGCACCCTTCCCTTCCCAGATCGCATCATCCGTAAACAGCACCATTAAAAGATCCAGATCAAAGCCCGCATCCAGCTGATCACACAGCAACATATAGCGGTTCATACAAGCACTGACGGCCTGCTGATCTTCAAATACTTTTAAACGCTTGGATAATGACGCGACGGTTTCTCTGGCAGCCATCTTGATATTCCCTATAACAACTTGTCTTAAATCACATTGAGTGAAACCTAAGTGAATCAGTTTGGAACGGCCAACTAGGCTGGAACAACCAACTCACGGCCGATACGAGCTTCAACTTTGCAGTACTTCCAAAGCTTGTAAGTACCATCACCTACCGGAGTACTACGGAAGAAATCACACGCCGCAATAATGGTGTCCAGATCAGGCACATCCGCCATAATGTAAGCGGTCCAAGGGGCGTCAGCTGATGGGCCCACTTGAATACGATCATCGTCCATAATGCCTAGAACATTGACACCCGGCAGCTCAGCGATACCCTTCATCATGGCGCTAAAGGCTTGCCATACATCGCCCATTTCACTTTGCTCAGCATCCATAAAATTCTGGTTTACACCAATACAGAACAGCACGCGATGTGTTGTAATTTCACTCATAATATTGTCCCTATAGTCCGTTAAAATCGTTGAATAAGTCGGTTTATTACAGGAATAAACTTATAAATAACCCGGTAAAGGCTCATTACCAAAGAACATGGCACCAGCATTTTTATAAGTCACCGCTCCCATAAAGGCATGCTGAGTACACATCATGGAATCGCGCATAATGCGAGATAGAGGGTGATCGTTATAGGTGCCTGTCATACCGGTAACTTCGTAAGCCATACGCACCGCTTCAGCACACTCATGAGTCAAGTTGGTCGCCGCTAAGCGAATCATGCTCACCTGATGATCTGAAGGTTTGTCACCTTGCTGAATGGTTTCCCAAGCCTCATCTGTTGCTTCATAGAAGAAGGCACGGGAGGAGCGCAGCTTGGCTTCTGCCTTAGCCAGTTCAATCTGTACATATTCCCGATCACCTAGATTAGGTGCACCAGTAATTGACTTACGACCAGCTGCCATGGCTTGCACCACATCCAGTGCTTCACGAGCAAGACCCAAGGTCGTTACTGAAAGTACTTGAGCCGCAAAGGCCAGAGAGGGATAGCTGAAAAATGGATCATCCAGATTCGGTTTACCGCCACGGGTAAAGGTCCATTTTTCTGCCACATAGACGTTATCGACTACCAGATCATGACTGCCGGTACCGACCATGCCGATCACATCCCAAGCAGGTTCAATACTCAGTTGATCACGAGGCATGACTGCCATACGCGGTAGAGATTCGCCATCATCAGGCATAATGCCAACACCACACACCATAGCCCCCATGCAACCGCTACCAAACTGCCAGCGACCTTTTACCTGAAAGCCACCGTCCACTCGCTTAGCCGGTTGGGGAGGAAAAATACCACCGGCAAAAACGATATCCGGGCTGTCTTTCCAAACTTCTTCAATGGTCTCCACGGGTAGAGAGGCCAGATACGCAGGGTTCATACCAAAGCTGGCAACCCAACCGGCTGAACCATCAGCAGCAGAGATCGCTTCCACCATCTGAAGAAATTCAGACGGCGACTTTTCATCACCACCAAAACGCTTGGGCACTAACGCCCGATATACACCGATCTGTTTAAAACGTTCGATAATATCTTGAGAGATATACTTCTGATCTTCGAACTCCTGACGGCGTGCGCGGATATCCGCTAGTAGCGAATCAAAAACCGCCACCCCACCCCAGGTGTTTTTGTCTATCACGTTGAAAGGCATTGTTCAGGGCTCCATCTTATTATTTTTCAGATTTGCCAATTGTTGTTCTGTACTGCCAGCATCTGTGCTCATCATTCGAGCCAGCTCGCACAGCCGTTCGTCATCACCTTTACGGCCAATCAGTTGCAACCCAACCGGGCGACAGTTCTGAGAAAGCAGAGGTAATGACAGGGCCGGATGCCCAGAAAGATTAAAAGGCCTGACAAAAGCGGATATCTGCAGGTCAGTTTGACCTGCCAAAGCATCGCTTAATGCCATGGGAATAGAGGGCAGTGTGGGCATCACCAGCACGGTTACGTGTTCAAGAGCGGCGTCCACTTCTGCGGTAAATTGTTTGCGGATAAGTTCTGCTTGCTCAATGGCTTCAGCGGAGGTGTTTTCGGCATTGGCTAAACGTTTTGCCACATCCTCACCTACTTGACCGGTCGCTAGATACTGACCACATGCCGCCCAAGTCTCGGCGTTAATCAAAGTCATACCGGCATCAAAAGCGGCTTTTAACCCCGGTAGAGAAACGGCCTGTGTTTCAAAACCTGTTTGCTGGATAAAACCGTTAACTGTGGATAACACCTCAGGTTCGGCATCGACCGTGACCACACCTAATCGAACGGTTTCTTTGTCTATTTTTTTACTAACGGATGAACGGTCTTGATGCTCAATCGAAGCTTCTGAAAAAGGCTTAAAACTGGAGTCTATCGCGGTCATTGCCGTAATCAACATCTCAGCCGAGGTAGCAAATGGCCCAACACAATCCAAACTGGAATACTCCGGCATCACACCTTTACGGCTGACACGACCAAACGTCGGTTTAAAACCAAACACACCACAACAGGCCGCCGGAACACGAACAGAACCACCGGTATCCGTTCCTAAAGAAAAATCAGCTAAACCCTTGGCGACCGCTGCCGCCGAACCACTGGAAGAACCACCGGGAATCAGATCAGGGAAAAAAACATTCTCTGCCGTACCTACCCAGTGGTTAACCCCCGACATGCCGTAAGCCAGCTCATGCATTGTGGTTTTGCCTATCAATTGACCACCTGCCGCTAATACCGACTCAATTACTTCTGCATGCTGTAACGCTGACGGTGCATCCGCCAAAGCCTGACTACCGGCACGAGTAGGAAAACCTGCGATATCAATGGAGTCCTTAACGGCAACGGTTAAATCCCCGTTCCCCACTGAAAAACATTGTGAAAATATCGCCATCGATTCCTCTCCGTTTAGCCTGCGTTTTAAGTTTTGCTTTTCGCTCCGGCCTATAAAGAATCGTAATATTCACTTGAATTGTCAACTAAATAAAAATAGAAAAACACATATAATATGCTCAGTGCGGCGCACAAAAACGGACACTTTATATCGAGAAAAAATATATAACTAATTGATTATATTGATATTTTATTGTTTTAAATATTTCCAATCTGCAATAAAAAATCAGCTTACAAATATTTTCAAACTCTCGAAAAATATAAAAAAACGGTGTGTAACAATCAGAATAAATAGTAAAAAATAATGGGAAATTGATGTATCAGGATTAAATAAGGGGGTAAAAATAGGACAAAGTGGAGCACAAAAGCCCCCTAAAAATAGAGAGCCTGAACTAAGAAAAGTTAAGAAAAGAAGATATAACGAGGCATGTTTGTCAGAAGCTTGTTAGAAAACCTAGAGCAGAGAGGTTACTCTTCAGATAAATTATCAAATAGACGACTCATATAAGCATTCATTTTTTTAATTTGCGGCTCGGTAAAACCCTTAAAGGCCTTTTTGAATAGTTTTTGCGTGGCCTCTTGTACCGTTGCAACACTCTCACCACCCTTCTCGGTTAGAGAAACCAGCACAACTCGACCATCAGACTCAGAGATATTAACGGAGACCAGCCCCTCATCCCGCATGCGGTATACAATTTTGGTAATTGTCGGCAATTTACCTAAAGCATGTTCGGCAATATCGGAAATACTTAATTCATCATGAACATGCAACAAAACAGCCACACGCCAGCGGGAAATATCCATATTGACCTGCTTCAGTACCTTCTCCATCTCAATGGAATAGCGAGAATTTACCCGCGCAATCCAATAAAAAGGAAACTCTTCAAGCTCAAAATGATCGCTGGACGGGTGAAACTTGCCCATTTTTTCTGATCGAACCGCCATCTACTTCTCACTACCGAAAAAAGGGCCATAACATAACAATTAACGCACTGGTTTAATACTGTCTTTTAACCCTAAAAAGCAGTATTTTTGACCTCAATCTCCTTTAACCCTAGCAAAAACCTTTAGATATTCTATTCTTACTAAATATTTCTAGAATCATAAGCCCAATGCAGCAACGCTTGACGCTGTTTTTTACGGCAACTGAAATCATAGGGCTCACAAAACTTCCTAATGGCTCCTGCATGCCGCCGAAAGGCAAACCAGCGCTTAATCTGACGGGTATCTTCAGCCTCAGTTCGGCGTCCCAAATAGTAACGACAATACCACTGAAACCAACCACGGGGATCTTGCGGGTGTATCCATCCCTTTCTAATCCACTCATCCAAGGGCTGAGAGGCATCCACCGAAAAATAATTTAAACTAATATCCTTTTTCAAGGGGCTCAGCTTAGCATTGGCAAACCAAGACTCAGGAAATTCATCCTGACAATCCGTTAAATATTTACCGCCAAACACACCCAACTCCAACATCTCAAGAGGCGTTAATTCGGGCTCAAAATCGAACTGAAACCCCTCTCCTTCAGCAGCTTCCAAGAGGTAAGAATAATCCGATTGCATCTTGTCGTTTACGTGGATTTTTTTCATCGGGCACCTAACAATATAATGCAGCTACGCTCCATCATAAGAGCCATGTCTAAGTCTGTTTTTCTCTTAACCCACTTATCTCTTGCGGATTTCATTGCCGTTGGGTTGTACAGCATAAAAGATACAGTCCATCTCTGCGATTCCGGGATTACTTGTCACCATAAAAAGCTTTATATCCTGCGCAATAAGTATCCGGTTAGAATCCAATACCAGTAGTGCAGATAGAATATCTTCATTCTGACTATTTTTTGCTAGGAAGACTTCGGCCAAATCACTATCACTTGCAAGCCAACCAATTAGGGTACCTTTTCTGGTGACACCGGAGTTTAACTGTTCAACACTAGGTAACAGAGTGACATGCTTGCTGGGAGTGATCCATGAGGCATAAGACACTGAGCAATTTTTTTTCAGCTCAAGCCGCACAGGGTTAAATAGAGTTTCTAATGGGATATCAAAATCTATTTTTTTTAATACCTGTTTCGCTAGAAAATACTGCTTTAATCCCTCCCAGGCTAATTCATGTGACTCATTATCTAAACGACCACCACATTCAATCGTTACCGTAGGACACTGATGTTCACTGATTTCCATAAGCGAACCGAGCCTAAGGTGTGTAATAATCAGCCGCTGACAAAAGAAAGACGTTAAGGGTTCGTTTTGCTCAATATTATGGGGAGCAACGGCGAATGCAGGACCCGAACCCGAAGTATTGTGCATATCAATCACGGCTTCAGGATTATATTGCTGTAACGCCACAAGAATGGCTTGTGCCAGTCTCCCTGGCTCATCAAAATAGGGGGGCTTAAAACAGCGATTAAGATCTCGATTTCCCGGTACAACTCTATTGCTGAATAAAGGCAGTAACTTCGCAGCTTTAACCGATGGGATGATGCAGAGTATATTGACAGCAGGCCTTAGCCCAGATTTTAGCCAACGATACAGTGCATACAAACCTGATGGTTCATTCCCATGCAGCAGGGTGACAAACGCCCTGCGTCGGCTATTATCACTGCCGGTTAATTGAATAATTGTCGGGCTCGCTAAGTAATCGAGAAATTCGTCTATGTTGTCACCGATAACTGAAGGATCGGGATCAATATACCGCTTAAACTCCATTAGCCTTCTCCTCCCAAAATATCACCCTGCATGTTTTACCATTCACTGACAGGAATATTGGCCAAGCTATTATTGATGTAGTCCATCAGCATTAAGCGCAGGCTCTCTTCTTTGCTGTGTGTCCTATGATAATGAGCTACCCTTCTTATCTGCCAGTCAGCGCCTGTGACTTGTCGTTCCAGCCTAGTTTGGATGACTCCAATATATTTTTGGCTTTCTGATTCTGAAATCCCTATAGATTGGAGCCCTATTTTTGCCTGATCCAAGCTTGCCATCAATACATCAATAATAGGTTGCTGTTTACAGCCTGATGACGCCATATCTGGCCAAACTATTTGTGCTTTTAAGCCAAATTGAGCCGCCCGGTAAAAATTGTACTCTGCTAACAAAAATGGCAGCGCAGGTAGAAGGCTCTGCATCTTATCTTTATAGGCTTCAGCCAAGCCGATATAAAATGCTGCGTTTGCCGACATATCAATAGCCGTTGGCCCTGACGGAAGCGCTCTTAATTCGATCCGTAGATGCCCCCCGTCCTCAGGGTCATAGACAGGTCTGTTCCAGGTCCAAACCGTTCCCTGATGTAGACGTAATTCAGCTAACTGTGGCACCATCTTGTGCCGGAACTGAGCCGTAGCATCCTCATCTGAACATATGGGCAATAAGGCGGGATACAGGCTGACCGTTTGCTGGAAGATCTCTAAAGCCGACCGTCGCAGCCAACCCTGGCCAAAATCGACTCTCGCAGGTTCATGCCACTGGTATCTGTCTTTAATTCGTGCATCAATGGATTGTTTGAACAGTGGAATACGTGTTTCTTGCCACAGTTCATGACCAAACAAACAAGGTGAGTTTGCACTCAACGCTAAGACTAGCGGGCTCACCATTTGAAAGGCATTGTAACAATCAACATAGTGATCGGGCTCTACCCTGTAGTGTATCTGAAATGAGGTATTGGCCCCCTCTAACGTAATATCCCTCATAGCCATTTGCAAAGGGTGTTTACCATTGATATCAATCTGAAAGTCACACCCCCGTCGCTTAACCAACTGCCGTACTAGAATGCGGTAGCGTTCACGGTCGGTCAAAAACATAGACCCCAAATGACAGGGTTTCAGCGTTGGTAAAATACCGATTGGTATCACCTTTGCCTGATGTGATTGAGCTATCTGATTAATCTGCTTTAGCTTAGCGCTAATCTCTTGTTCCGTTGATTCAAACGGTTTTTGTTGCAAGGAGTATGGCGTGAGATTGTACTCTAGGTTGTAGCGATTCAGCTCCAGTGTAAGCTGAGAATCCTGTGCTTCATGTAATAGATCGAGATTAATTCCTAAAGGCTGCCCCTCTTGATCAACAATATACATCTCGAGCTCAGCACCCATTCTTAAACTATCCGGTGTAACCGCACCAAAGCCTTTTTGTTGTAATAGCAATTCCAAAGTGTCTAGGTTCTGCTGAAGCCTATCTGCAAACTGACGATAAGAATTTTCATCAAAGCTGTTTACATCAATCTCAGTTCCCATAATCATTTCCTCATGAATCATAGGATGGATTGTCCCTGCTAGACCCTGAAGATTCCCTTTCTAGCCCACCTGAGCCAAAAGCACATCTCCATAGACACCTTAGTTAAGGCAAGGACTTTATATTTTAATAATAGTGAAGATACAGCAGAAGTTTTATGGAGAAGTTTAGGATAGCCACAATAAGCTAAAACGATCTGAAATAATTCTGATTTCAAATCCATTAAGTTTTATGGCTGCCCCCAGTTTTTCCGTTAACCATAATAGTCATATCTCTAATTCTCAGCGAACAATAGACAAGGATATACAAACGTTTAAATCATCTTTTGAAGCTAATAACTAAACCCCATACCCTTAAGTGTACTATCAATTACCGACTCTAAATCCTGCAAACGGACATCTGCTCTGGCCATTGTCGCCGTACCGCAAAGCATTGTCGCTAAACATAGGGCATGAGTTCTGGCATCTTTATCCAAGCCAAGCTGAATCGCTTCCTCATCTTGGGAAAACAAGCTCTCCAATAGTATTGGGATATACCGGGTAGCTTTGCTGATCAAGGCCTCGGCATCATCAGGCAGAGCACCACTATCAGCCTCTGCTGCACATAGAGTGATTAAACAACCACGGGGTTTATCCGTTCCACATTGTGCCGAGACTATCGACATTAGGTAGTGTTTCAAGCGTGCCCCTAACGGCACCCCAGATTCAAACAAATAGCCTTCATGGGACTTGGCATTATGAACGATATAATGCTCTGTCGCTTGCAGAAAAAGCGCTTCTTTGTTGCCAAATGCGCTGTACATGCTGGGTTTATTAATCCCCATACTCTGAGTCAAATCGGATAATGAAGCCCCTACATAACCCTTTTTCCAGAATACCTGCATCGCTGTTTCCAGTGCGGCTTGCTTATCAAACTCAAGCTTTCTGCCACCTGCCATACATCACCTTCACTCGAATTAAAAATTTTGTTGACTCAATTATACCGATCGGTATAGATTAATATCAACCTTACCGATCGGTACAGAATAAATACCGAACACCAAACAACGGTAATGCCATGAACATAAATCCTTAATCTGTTTTAGTAATCGAGAGAAAAGAGAAAAATTATGAGCGTTGAAATCCAAGGAAAAGTTGCTTTAGTTACAGGTGCCAATCGAGGTATCGGAAAAGCCATCGTTGAGTCTTTTATCGAACATGGCGCCAGTAAGGTCTATCTGGCCGTGCGTGACCCTGAATCTACCCAAGACCTAGAAAGCGAATACGGCGATAAAGTAGTGAGTATTCAGGCGGATGTATCCGATACAAAATCAATCAAACATCTCGCGACACAAGCGACTGATGTGGATATTGTCGTAAACAATGCTGGTGTATTAGTTCCAGCAAATCCTCTCAGCGACAACATTGAAGAAGCCCTACAGAAAGAACTCGATGTGAACGTATTAGGCTTGGTTCGAGTGGCTAACGCTTTTACTGACGCATTGCAGAATAACGGTGGCGCTTTGGTACAGCTCAATTCTGTCGCATCAATAAAAAACTTTACAGAGTTTTCCAGTTATTCCGCTTCTAAAGCAGCGTCATACTCTATTACTCAGGGGCTGCAAGAAAAATTCCTTGATAAAGGCATACATGTATTGAGTGTCCACCCAGGGCCAATCGGTACAGATATGGGAGAACAAGCAGGTTTTGAAGTCAGTGATCCTGCATCCGTGGTATCTGAAGGTATTGTAAGTGCTTTGGCTGCCGGTGATTTCCACCTATTCCCAGATACTGTCGCCAAACACTTCGAAACAGCCTATCAAGGCTACTCCGATGCAATGATTACCGCAGAAATAGAGGAATAAACATTAATGACGATCTAAGAATACGCATAGAGAGAGCCTTGCTCTCTCTAGCAATCTCAAACTACGGCTTGTAGCAAATCTAAAAGCCCTCCCTAAAATCATATGATACCTATTGGGAAGGTAAGCAGACAAAATTAGTGTAGATAAGCAGGGTTCCTCTACTAAAACCCTGTCTATTTACAATTCTGTAAAATCAGCTCTATTAATCAGCTTAATTGTGGGATTGGGCTCTAACATTTTGCTTGATCGTCGTTGACGATGTACGGGGATTGTATAGCACTTGCTTAATCTGCTTTCCTGCCGATTTTAAATAAGATTCAACGGCAAGATTATGAGGTTTATCTCCCCAGTCTTCACCAATCACAAAAATATCAGCATTGAGTTCTTTACAACCAGACACATACTCAAGTTCATCATAAGGACGCACAATATCAACACAGCGTAGAGCTCTCAGCATTTCCATTCGCTGGTCAAGAGGGATAACAGGTACATTCGGCTTGTAAGAGTTAACAACACGGTCTGAAGCAACACCAACAGCCAAAACACCACCTAATGACTTGCAGTATTCCAACAAAGCCAAGTGCCCAACATGTAACAAATCAAAGGTACCTACGGTATATACAATCATATATTCTTTAATTCCTCGAAATAATTTCCAGGTTAAATATCACCAAATTTATTATTTACGTTAATCTTTCCTACAAAAGATTCCAGGCATATACACCAGTTATACTAAACGTATAAAACGCAAGTAAAAATACATTCCTCGGATTCCCCGAAAGCTTAGGTGTTTTAATTTGAGATACATTAAGAACTGCCAGCGCTACAGCACTAACATAAAGCACTACTGAAAATAATTCATTGGGAATAAAACCTTCTAAAAGAAATATAAAAACAATAGCAATACTATTATTATCCAGTGCAAGTCCTGTATATTTAGACTCATCCGACAAACCAAACGTACTAAAATAACTTAAACGAATGGCGCTGGCAGCAAGCATCACAAATGCAACCGGTAGAAGCCAAGGCTCAAACTTACCGTAGCTAAGCACAAGAATCGCAGGAGCCACACCATAGCTAACAATATCGATAACAAGATCAAGCTGACCACCAAACATTCGATCATTGCCAGTACGCCCCTTCATCCTTCTAGCAACTAATCCATCAGCCCAATCAAAGCAAACAGCCCAGATCATGCCAATCATCGCCCCGTAGTAAACACCTGTAATGCTGAAATAAATGGCTAAAATAGTGCAGGCTAAACCTGCCAGAGAACATAAATTAGGAAGATCTTTTACAAAAGATATTATGGCAGGCTGTAACTCTTGGGATTCTTCATTGCTTGTGATCATAATGATCCTGAGATAAGAACTAAAAATAAAAAAACACCCAAATCACCCACTGTAGCTTGAAATATACACACAACGGACGGCTTCTCTCTGAAATTAGAGAAAGACAGATAATAGATGCTAAGAATAAATTTTATTCTCTTGTAAGAAAATAAAATTACAATAAGGAGGATAAAGGCGACAGCCAGTAGGCTCGATACAGAAAACAACGACATCACTATACGCTTTATTTTCACAAATAAACAATGTTTTATTTTCGGCATTATGCCTACTTCAGTTTCAACCCCTCCCAAACAAAAAACTTACGACAATAATTTTACTTATAAAACACAGAACTTAATTTGAAAATTAAGACTCTAAAAACAATTAAATAAAAACTATTTATTCATATAAAACAACATCAATTAAACAATTTAAAATAAATATTCTCCATATTTCCCAAAAACCGCTTCCCACGATTCTGTCCTCCCTCGCTATTTGTTATCTCCAATACGAAGGAACACAAATAGCCATATCCGATATATAGGGAGTGTTTTGCCGATTATATAAATCTTTATTTCACCCAGACCTGCTTAGCATTCACAAACTCCTTAATGCCATGTGGCCCCAGCTCCCGACCATAACCGGAACGTTTAATCCCGCCACTGGGTAAACGCGGATCAGTTTTAACAATACCATTGATCGCCACCTGTCCCGATTCGATCTGCTCAGCCATGCGCAAACCACGGTCGGCGTCTTTTGTCCAGATCCCAGCACCCAGGCCATAGTCTGTATTATTTGCCACCTCTATGGCCTCGGCTTCATCTGATACTTTGCACACCACCATGACAGGGCCAAAGACCTCTTCGGTCATACAGCACATACCCGACTTAGCGTCTGTTAGCAGTGTCACCGGATAAAAAAAGCCGTCTCCATCAGGCATCTCTCCACCTAATAAGCATTTAGCCCCCTGTCTGATACTTTCCTGTACCTGTCGGTGCAGATTATCCCGCAGCTCAGAGCGGGCAATAGGCCCAACATCCGTATCAGCAGCATTAGGATCTGCCACTTTCAGACAGGAAAGCCTAGTTTTCAGCATGGTGATAAATTCAGAATAAACCGCCTCCTGAACCAAAATACGCTTAGCAGCGATGCAGGATTGCCCGGCGTTGATAATACGGGACAGCACGGCTACATCTGCCGCCGCTTCCAAGTCAGCATCTTCCAGCACAATAAAAGGATCTGAACCTCCTAGCTCCAACACTGCATGCTTGATTTCTCCTGCGGCAATCGACGCTACTATGCCCCCAGCTTTGGCTGAACCGGTAAAAGAAACCGCCTGAATAGCCGGATGCCTAATCGCATAGGCCACATCCTTATTATCAATGGCTAGGTTAACCACAATATCAGCCGGGGCTCCGGCGTCTTTAAATATCTGTTCAATTCCTTCGGCACAACCCTGTACGTGGGGATCATGTTTCATAACACAGGTATTGCCCGCCAGTAACGCCGGGGCCAGATAACGAAAAGCGATCCACAGAGGCGCGTTCCAAGGCAGTATGCCTAATAAAACCCCTAATGGCTGATGACGTACAAAGCTTTTAGATGCATCAGAGACCAGCACCTCATCCGCCAGATAGGTTTCCCCGTGTTCGACATAATGTTCGATACACCAAGCAGACTTTTCCACCTCTGGCCCCGCTTCTTTCACCGGTTTACCCATCTCATCGGTCATTAGCTGACCCAGTATCTCTTTATCACAGCGCAGTTGGGCCGCTACTTTCAACATCACCTCTGCGCGCTCAGAGAAGGTATACATTTTCCAAGATCGAAACGCCTGCTGGGCCTGCTCAATTTTCTGATCTATTTGTGTTTGGTTCAGTACAGGGAAGCGTTTTATTTCTGCCCCTGTGGCAGGGTTAATAGATGTCAGCATACCTGTTACTCCTTGAATTAAAGTAATACGTTCAATTTGATTAGGATGACAGCTGTTTAACGGGATGCTTTTTACTCCTCTTACCGGAGCGCTTTTTTGATGACTGTTTTTTCTTAGGCTGATGAATTATCTCGGCTGGACTGCCAACACTAAGTCTAGTGTCTAGTGGTTTGGCTTCACCGGCCGGATGCACAACAAAATCTCGATCCAAGGTAAAGAAAGACTCTATTCCTGTCTCCGTCACCCGAATGGTGTCCGATATACCACAGGTTTTATCCCCATCAACGCCCCACATCCAAGGGATAATATGAAAGGTCATTCCCTCTCGCAGTACGCTGGAATCCCCCTGTTTCAGGCTACAGATATAGCCCTCATCCCAGCTAGGAGGAAAGGCAATACCAATGGAATAACCAGAGCGGGTGACTAATCGAGCCCCCACATCATTATGGGAAATAATATTGCGCACCAGATTATCTACATCAGAAACGGTCATACCAGGCTGCACGTAATCATGCAGCGTATCCAACGCCAGCTTCATCAATTCCTGAGCCTTATACATGGAGTCTGTCAGCTCACCATTAATCGCCGTGCGCATCATGGCGGTGTGATAACGCCGGTAACAGCCACCTACTTCCAGAAAGACATGCTCCCCAGGCTTTACGGTGCGGCCTTCCCAGGTGGCATGACCGATCATGGTTCTGGGGCCAGAGGTGACATAAGGCATCACAGCAGGTGTTTCCCCGCCAGCGCGGAACATGGCGGCACAAATGGCCGCTCCGATCTCATTTTCCGTCGCCCCAGCCACCGAAGCCTCAAGACCTGCTTTCATGCCCTCTTCAGTGGCAATGGCCGCCTGCTGCATCAAAGCGATCTCTGCCGGGGATTTACAGATACGTCCCTCCTCCACAATGCCAAAACAATCCAGCAGTTTGGCTTCAATCAAGGTGGTATGAATAAAGTCCTGCTGATAAGCCGGGAAAAAGTAACTGTTGCGCTCATAACCAATGCACTTATCCGATAGATTAAATTCGCGCAGGGTTTCCACTAGCATTTGGATAGCATCACCGGTATCCGGGTAGGGCCGGGTAATTTCCACCCAGGTACGTTCGATCACATTGGACTCTTCCAACGCCCGTGTGATCATAAAAGGTTCTTGATCCAAAGGCACAATCAACGCCTGAAAAAAGGAGTAACCCGTGGTTTGGTAATCCGTCAGATACATAATATTTTCTGGATCTGTGATCACCACAGCATCCATACATCGCTCCTGAATATGCTGACGCAGGGCATTAATGCGTGTTTCATACTCTTCTGCTGGAAAGGTCATATCCTCTCTTTTTTTCATAATTCAGACCCAGCTAGGGCTTCTTCCGTAGCGGCAATCACAATATCCATACCCTGCAGCAGATCCTCATCCTCAATGGTCAAAGGCGGTATAAGTTTGATCACCCGTCCGCCAGTGCCGCAAGCCCCAAGCAGCAAGCCATTGGCGAAACATTCCGCCACAATTCCTTTTGCCGCTTCACCATCCGCCACATCAATACCCACTATCATGCCTTTGCCCCGAATCTGTACCTTGTCTTTCAAATGAGCGAGGGACTGCATCTGGTTGAGCTTATCCATCATCAACTGTGTTTTTCGGGCCACTTCCTGCATCAGGTCATTATTCTCGAAATAGCTCAAGGCCACGGCCCCAGCCACAAAGGAGATGCTCTGTCCTCTGAATGTTCCGGTATGCTCACCGGGCGACCAGTGATCATCATGCTCCGGCTTTACCAGATTCATGGCGATGGGCGTGCCCAATCCGCCCAGGCCCTTGGCCAAACAGATAATGTCAGGATCAATATCATAATCATCAAAGCTGAAGAAGGTACCGGTGCGCCCCATACCTACCTGAATATCATCCACGATCAAGAGTGCCCCCAGCTCTTTTGCCAGCTCACCCACGGCTTTCAACCAAGCCTTATCCGCCACATTGACACCGCCTTCAGCCTGAATCACTTCTACCAAAAAGGCCGCTGGTTGCTCCAGACCGGAAGAGGAATCCAAGTACTGAGCCCTCAACTGCTGCAGACTGCTCTGACCACAATCCAACTCACAGCCCAGTTCACACCCCATGCAAGGAACGTCACAACCAAAAGGCTGATGTCGCACATGATTAAGCGGCACACCCGCCGCACCACGAAAATAGCTATTTGCCGTGGCAGCCAACGAACCCAGCGTCATACCGTGAAAAGCATGATTAAATGCCACAATACTCTGGCGCCCGGTTACCCGGCGGGCCAGCTTCATAGCCGCTTCAACAGCATTCGTACCGGTGGGCCCAACAAACTGCATCTTATGGGGCATATTCCTGGGCTTTAACACCACATCCACAAACTTTTCCATATAACGGCGTTTAATGGTGGTACTCATATCCAGACTATGCAGCACACCGCCACTTTGAATGTACTGCACAACAGCTTCGGTCATTTTGGGGTTGTTATGACCAAAATTCAGCACACCAGCACCAGCAAAAAAGTCGATATACTCCTTACCGTTTTCATCGATCTGACGGGCGTTATGGGCCTTATCAAATACCGTAGGATAGATACGACAGTAACCGCGCAGATTGGATTCTCTCTGATCAAAAATGCTCATAGTCAATCTCCTGCTATTGCTTGTTGTACCATTCCCGATAAGTTATCAGTGATAACAATCTCCAAAACCACCTAGAGTGATCCAGTGGTTCATCTATAAGGAGTTCTCGGGATTGGTCTTGTCAGGCTCACGTTGTTCAGGGCAAGGAATGCCCACTAACCCGCAATACCAGCCCATGGCTTTTGCCAGTAAACGGTCGTTAAAATCGTAATAGGCACTGTGGCAGGGATACTGATGGTCTGGGCCATCGTCCGCCCCGATCAGCGCAAAAGCACCGGGAATCTCGTTTAGGTAATAGCTGAAATCTTCCGACGCCATAATAGGCACAGCACTGGTATGATCCAGAGAGGATTCACCGTACAGCTGAGCCCAGGTTTCGCGGGCCATCTGAGCAGGCTCCCCGTGATTAACGGTAGGCTGATAACGAGGCTGGAGCGTCACATGGCAGGCCACACCGTAACTGCGCGCCGTGTCCTGACTGATCTGCACGATTAGATCTTCGATGGTCTTTTTATCATCCATAGAGGACAGCCGGATCGAACCGGCCAAGCGGGCGGTTTCGGGAATCACAGTTAAACCACTCACCGCATCAATAGAGGTTACACTGACCACCGCAGAAGTTTGCGGCGGCAAACGACGGGCAATGATTTGCTGCAGATTCATGGTAATGGCAGCCGCCGCTAATACAGGATCACGACACTGATCCGGCTGACTGGCATGACCACCCTGACCCGTTAACTCAATAGAAAAAGTACCGTTACCGGCCATCACAGTGCCTTCCGGGCACAACAGTTTGCCAAAAGGAATACCGGGCCAGTTATGCCAGCCATAGATACGATCAATCCCCGTCAGCGCCCCATCCGCAATCATCTCCCGCGCCCCATGCTCTCCCTCTTCTGCCGGTTGAAACAACAGGGTTACCGGCTGAGCTAACTGATCTTCATGCTGTTTTAACCAACGGGCAGTACCCAACAGAGCCGCCGTATGACCATCATGACCACAGGCATGCATTACACCGGAATTATGGGAACACCAACCCACCCCAGATTGCTCATCAATGGGCAAAGCATCCATATCCGCCCTTAAAGCGATATGCTCTCCTTTCTCATCGGTATTAAAACGAACACCACTTTTGAATCGAGCAAGAGTCCCCAAACGAGCACAGGCCTGCCAAGGAATGCCCAACTCTGTCAGGCTGTCACGAATCATCTTAGCCGTACTCTCTTCCTGCCAGCTCAACTCAGGCTGCTGGTGTAAAGCACGACGATGATTCAGGGCAAATGACAAAGTGTCTTGCCATCTCTTTTGCAAAGACATAGGCACGCCTCCAGCAAACACTAAAGACAATAAACAGATTGAATAAGATAAACGGCAGAATCCAGCGACTTATCGCTTAGGCCGTTATGACTAATCTAGCCGAGCGCTAAACACATATCGCTCAACAGGAAATCATCATATGAGGGGACATAAAAGAAGGGTTACATACAGAAACCAAGCCCGAACGTGGTTCAGAAGAAACATCAGTATTACGCTGTTTCATCGTCTGCTCCTCCATTCTAAATCAAAAATTTCAGGTTATAGGCAGGTCTCTCAAAGGCACTACTTTCAATACCTATTCCTACAAGCTGGCACAAGAAATGAGAATTTTCCAGTTTCCGTCAAAATTCAGTAACAGGATAAAGGGTATAGCGGGTTAATTGGCTCGATATAGAGGCTTAATTGGGGTGATATAGAAGGTTAAAAGCGAACGTTTAAAAACAGCCGCTACACACTATATTCATATAAATTATTTTGAGAACCATACAACGCCATTGAGCCCTTTAAGGTAAAGCCGACCTTCTTCAGCAACTCATTAGAACTTAAGTTATCCGGCAATGTCACCGCTTGTACTACATCTAATGAATAGCGAGCCATCTCCTCTCTTAAAACAGATACCGCCGCCTCACGGGCATAACCCTTGCCCCAAAATTCCGGCAAAAAAGCATAACCCAAATCGGGATAATCCAGCTCATCTCGCTTAAGCAAACCACACATCCCAATGGGCATATCCGCCCCTTTTAGCAACACCAGATTCAGGCCAAATCCGTAGTTGTTATAGCTCGATATAGGACCATTCCTGAGGTAATTTACCGCATCATCCGTCGTACGCACCTGTTTGTCCGCAATATAGCGAATAAAAGATTCTTCATTTAATAACCGAACGACAAACTCAACATCATCAGTATTCAACTGCCTAATGGTTAAACGTTCGGTTTCGCATACTGGTTTCATTGAACACCAAATTCAGGGACAAAAAACACAACCCCGTCTGTCACTTCATTTCTTAACTTTGAAAGCTCCTTTGACTCATCAGACTCATAAAAAGCCTTAGCCATATCCAAACTCGGAAACTTATACATAACCATATTGGTATAAGGCGAACCTTCCAGCACCCTTACCCCACTGCCCACCATTAAGGTTCCAGAGTACTTCTCTATGATCGGCAGAGATAACGGCCCTAACTGATCGATTCTATCGACATCAGTAACGTTGTAATGGTAAATAATATAACCGCTCATGATCGTCCTTGCTGTAAAAGTTTCCGCCAATGTTAGACGGCTAAGTTAATGAAATAAAATGTAATAACCGGTAATAGCGCCGCTTTTAGCCAACATCTGCTTGATCAGTAAATACAAAACGAAACCAGCAAGCGCTTAGACTCAATCCTGAACAACTTTAACAGCTTACCTTGACGACGGCTTAGACAAGAGGAACTTACGCAAATCTCGCTCTTCACGCATAACATACAAGATGAAAACTTTATCACCTTCTTGCTTGTAGAAAATCCGACAAGGACTAACCACAACCTCACGGTAACGTAAATGCTGTAATTCTGGAGGAATACGACCTGATTCAGGGAACACTTCTAAACGCTCAACTTTGTTGAACACAGACTGAACCAACTGTTTAGCTGCCTCTAGATTTTCAAGAGCGATATATTCAGCAACATCATTTAGATCTGACAAAGCGGGATCAGTCCAAATTACTTCAGCCATTTTGACATTTTGTCCTTAGCTTCAGAATGAGATAAAACATCACCATCAGCCATCGCTCGCTCACCACGAGTAATCCCTTCCAAAATAGACAAACGATTCTGCATAAACTCATAGTCATCAACATCAACTAAATATGCCGAAGGCTTACCATGTTCAGTAATCAGAACGGGCTCTTTGGTATCGTGAAGATCCGCTAAGATTTTAGTCGCTTGACGCTTAAGAGAAGTGACTAATTCAACTTTCATAATGATTGCTCCAACAAAACACCTAAGTGATACTATTCTGTCACTTTGAGTATAACAAGTCCCACAACGGCTAACGAGCTTGCAAAAAAGTACATCAGAACCTTAGGTCTTTTAACTTCCCAGTCAGGAGCATTAACCGCCCAATTCTCAAGCAGCCTAATTTTTGTAGATGACGGCTCCTATTTTTCGAAACTATAAACCGTCACCTTACATTTCACCGAGGTTGGCACCCAAGTAAATTCACCCGCAGCATTATCTTTGGGATAACAGAAAAAGCCGTACTTGCCATGCTTATCAGGCGTTGCAGCGTTATGCAGGGCTTTAACATACCCCGTGTCTGATGGACTGGGTATATCCGTCGCCTCCAGATTTTTCCAGCCGCTAAAATTTGTATTATGCGAGTCAAACAATTGATTTCCAGCTTGCGGTAGCCTTGTGACAAAAGGCAGGTACGAATCAGGCTCCCACGGCCCTATTTTATATTGATCATTCGTTTCAGCCGCCCATACCGTATTTGGGCCAATAACCCGATAGATATTATCAGGATATTGTCCCCAGCGAGTCTTTACCTTGGTTTCCGGCCACACAAGCGCAGACCAAGGGTGATCTTTTTGTTTGGCCAATTGCTATCAACGCTGTGTCGATCTGGATCACTGGATACGACGCAGAGTTAGGATGGCTTATTGGCATCAATGGCGAAAACCACGTACCAAAGTAAGAAACCTGATGAAGCTTGGTGTTCGTGTTCAAGCCGCAGTTGCGTGTGGGATTACCAGCAAGGGGCCATGGCGTAGCGCTAAAACTCCAGGGATTAATCACCTTGGACTACCTGAAACCTGAGGGGCTTTACTCGCTACGAGATGGCTGGATCAAGCTTCACTATCCTGAGTGAAACGCCCTGTGCGGACCCGCATGCAGGGTGTTGTGGGGGCTGAGGGCTAGATACCCTCGGCTACCCGATTAGCACTTTCTATCAAAGGCGCTATTCAGCTCTTTCTCTGTCATACGCCGTACTTTAATGTCAGGGCTAAAAACTTGAGCAACGGACGTTAGTAATTCAACAGTTTCACTATTTGCCTTAACGCCAAATATCAGCTCTTTGATCTCAACAGGAGCGAACATGCCTTCCTTTACAATTACCCTATGCTCCTTTTCATACTCCCAAGCTTTATGCTTGCGAGTAAAAATTGACTTGACCACATCGTCTTGCTGTATATCAAGTACAAAGTTATCACAGTATACAATGGGCTCAGAACACACACCATAGCCCCCCAATTCAACACCGAATACCACCCCCTCATGTGAGCCAGCATAGTGAGACCACATGAGCATGTTGTTCGGCTTTTCACTTAATGAAAGTATGCGATATTCACTTCTTTCTTCAATAATTGCTCTGCGCATCCAGGCAGGTAACTTGCCATCACCATACACAAAATGACCTTCCATAGGGTCATTTAAATCAGTAAACACAGAAGCATAAAGCCTCTTGTTAACTAATATGTCCAATGAAAACTGTAAGTTACTTAAATCACGATATTTATATAGCATATTTGTAGAAGCTTTCTGATAGTAATTCTAATTGCTCGATGGTGAGAACACGGTGTGCTAACGCCCAAATAATAAGTGAGCCAAAACGGGCGGGCGAATTGCTCCGCAATTGGCGTGACCGCTTTGAGCGAATCTTAATTCATTTGCTTGTTATACCTATCTACTCGATGCCGCTAAGCCCATGCCGAAACACATAAAAATGCTTCCGCTTACTTTATTTAATATCGTAGTTCCCTTAGGTTTTGATAGTTGGTCCTTAACCAGACTTGCCAACAATGCATAAATTGAATGAATAATAAAAACCAAAAAGCTAAACGTTAAAGATAAAATAATAAACTGCTGGATATAGCTGCTTTCAGAGTTAATAAACTGCGGAAACAAAGACATAAAAAAGAATATTGGTTTAGGATTTGAAATCGTAAGAAATAAACTTTCTTTGTAACAGCTGGTATTCGACTTAATTTTAAGGCCAAAATTAGTATTTAATGTAGCTTTAGCCCGCCACATTTTCACTCCTAGATAAATAAGGTATGCAGCTCCAACAAATTTCACAACAGTAAATGCAATAGCAGAGCTAGCCAAAATTACTCCCAAGCTACTTGCCGACAAAATAGAAACAATTAACATCCCTGTTACGATGCCAAAGATGCCTGATAGAGTATTCGATACGCTTCTTTGAATTGAGTTATTTATCGTCAGAATAACACCTGGACCAGGGCTTGCTATGGTAAAAACTGCCACAACGATGAACATCCAATAGTTTTCCACGTACTTTCCTTATAGGTATAACAGCTTAATATCCCGCATGCTCATCCATCTAATTGAATATACCTATGCGACCAAGCCGTAATCTATTGTTTTTAGAAAGAAACTGGGCTGTTTTGATTCTGTGTCACTCAGAACAACCAAGCTTGCTCGTTATATCAAATCACCGCGCATCATTTATTAAACTAATATGCATCATAACCAATTGATTTAACACCATATTTAGAATCAATACCGGAGATCACAAGTTATTTAACCGTCTAAACGAGCACCGTTTTCTCTTCTGCTTCAAATATACTGTCTATAAGCACAGCTTGAAGTATCTTTAAAATCTAGAGAGTTAACCTACCATAATCACACCGTTTTACCTCCTAGGGAGAACCCTAGGCTTTTAAGTTTTTTCTGATATAAATCAGTCTGCTGGGTTATTAGGTTCGGATTTATTCCAATGGCAGGTAGATATCAGTGATGGCTTGGCTTTCGGGGGCTTCTGGGAAGAAGCGGATGCGTTCGAGAAATAGCGGGAAGTCTCTTGGGTTTTCTTGGCTTTGGGGTAACCATGTAGTGTATAGGTAGTTGATGCTGTGACCTAGGGTGTCGTCGCTGCCGGTATGTCGGATTTTGGCGCATTTTCCGTTGGGTATGGTTTTGTTAATGATGCTCGGGTTGTGGCTGAAATTATTTTTTAAGGCTGTGGTTATTTCTGCGCCTAGATCAAAGCGGTAACTGTTTGGATTGTCGATGATATGTTCGGCGGTTGGGTCATCGTAGATTAGGTTGAAGGTTCTGCTTTTGCTGGGTGGCAGGCGGTTTTCTTTTCTCCAGTTGATAAAGACTCGGATGCTTTCGCCCAGTTGTTCTGGGGCGGCTCGGTGTTCTAATACGGCCAGTGTTATTTCTGGGAATTGAATGATCTGTACGTCTTTATCCTGTGTATTCTCCTGCATGACTTTTGTCCTTAATTTGATTAATGGTTGCTGTGTTTGTTGCCATGCTATCCAGTCCGGTGTTTGTCTGAATTCTGTGGGACTTTGGCCTATGGCTTGTTTGAAGGCTCTTGAAAAGGCTTCTGAGCTTTTAAAGCCGTTTTTCAGGGCGATATCGATTACTTTGTTATCCGGTGTATTTGCCGTTCGATAGGCCAGTTGGTAAGCGGCGCGCTTTAGGCGTAGTTGTTTTATATAAGCGGCGACGCTGATGCCGTAGGTGGCGGTAAATTGTCGTTGAAAGTGAAACGGGGATTGGCAGGCGATTCGGCTTAAGGTTGCTACGTCCAGTGCATCATCCAGATGGTTGTCGATATAGGTTAGGATATTGTGCGGTTTGGTTTTGAGGTTAGTCACTGCTTACCATCCCTATTAACTGAGTGCCATATTGGATTATTTTTAAAGTACAACCAGCCTATACTCGAAGATGATACAGCGTGAGGCTTTTGTAGGTTGGGTAGAGCGGCACGAGATAACTTGTTGATAGATAAGATATTTAAACCGCGAAACCCAACGTCAGATTGCCGTACACCCCATAAAAACCTGTTTATTTCCTTTTTATATATGCAAGTATTAACAGGTGGTTTTGATGTTTTATGATAGCTTTTTAGAAAACGGAGAGATCCCGTGTTGGGTTTCGCGGGCCAAATATTGTCGTTATAAATCAGCATCTTATTGCCGCTCTACCCAACCTACGCAAACCTTATCCCCCGAAGCTTAAATCAATATATGCCTCTCCTTTCACAAATTCCTGAAGCTTAAATCCACATACACCTCACTTTGTGTTTAATAAATTCATATACGTGGTATTAGTAATACCATGGCCTGTGACGGGTTACATGATCAATCCTGCTGTTTTGTATTATTAAATAAAACATAATATCGGTGACAATAGATCCAGCAAACGGTCAAAATTTATCCCTGTGCAGGCGGTGCTCACCTATACTGATTTTATCTGCTGTCAACAAAGGCCAGTACGATGAAAGGCTTTTATCGCTCTTGTTCTCCCTGCTCCCTCTCTTATTTTTCTTGGTCGTATTTGCGGCATGGTTTATGGCGTCATTTATGGCAAGCGATATTTCTCTGTCTACTGTTGTTTTTATTAGCTGCCTGCGGTGGTGGCGGTAGCGACGGAAACAGTGACGATGGAAGCAGCGATAATGGACAAGAGCCGGTAACGAGTGATGACAGCGAGCAGCTGACACTGTTTACCTCTGCTGAGGTTATTTCTCAAAATACGGAAACTATCGAGGCTAGCGAGGGTGGCTCCATCAGCCATGAGGGTGCGGTATTAACCGTTCCCGCCAATGCGCTGGCCCAATCTGCCGACATTACCCTAGCCAGCACCACTCTACCCAGCCAATCCATGGACAGTGGCAATTTCGTTTTGGCGGGACGCAGTGTGATCAGCCCTACCGGTTATGTGATTACAGCGAATCAACCAATCTCCCTTAATAGCCCGCTTACACTGCGCATTCCTATTAATCCTAATCTGATCTCTTCTCAATCCACCGCGGATGATATTGAGATTTCAACGGATACCAGTGGTCACCTTATTGGTCAGGGGCTCCCTACTTTGGTGGATCTTGAGCAGGGTTTTGTCGAATTTGAGATTACCGGCGAGACCCTATACGAAGACGCGAACAATACTCTGTTTGGCCCACCTCAAGGTTATATGATTCCGGTTGTTTTGTTGGTGATTGGCGGCGCGGTGGAAACTTTGAATCCCATCGTGGTAACGGTGAAAACGGCCTTAAACAGCGCTTCTAATGAGCTAACCAGTGAGCATTTCCAGCTTTATTATTCTGACTCCATCAGCCAGACCGATGCGAGTCAGTTAATTAACGATCTGGAAACCGGCTATAACCTATTTGTCGATCAAATGGGCTTTAATTGGCCCAATTGGTTCAACGGGGATGATCGCTATACCTTTGTGGTGGGAGATATCTCTTCTTATGTGGATCGAATTAAAACCCTGATAACGGGCGCAGGCAAAGTAGAAGTACCGCCGGGTTATACCCTACCCGGCTCTGCCCTGTTTGAAGGTGGCAGCTTTATTGATGTCTTTCGCGAACAGGATGAACGTCGGGTTACCATCGTCCATGAGTTATTTCACTCCTTACAGTATGGATCTGTAGCCAAAAATATCGGCGGTAATCTGTCAGAAAAAACCTTTAACCCTCGTGCACTCTGGTTGTTTGAGGGGTCGGCTACTGTCCTTGCAGGTCGGGTGATTATCGGCCAGGGCACCAGCCCTGCCAGAGACCCGGATATTGACTTCCGACTCCCAGAGAATAAGTCCTTACACAGCTTTGCCGACGGCGTGCTCCCCAATGATATAGCTCAAGACTATTTTTTCTTTCTGGAGCGCTATCTGAACCGGTTCGATTTTTATCGCCCCGCCTTTGAGAATCTTGATTTTGGTATCAGCCCTATCGCTGATACGGAACGGGCCTCCCGTGCATTGGATACAGTTCTGAAGGAACTCACAGGTGACGCATACGGTTTAGAAGATACCTGGGCTGCTTTTGTCAGAGATTATATTATTGAGAACCCCAACCTCTATGCCACTGCAACCATTGCGAATTTTAACCATCAATTGATTGTAGACCCCAGCGGTGCCACCGGTACGTTAACACCGGAGATGCCACCGTTAAGTTATTCTCGGGTACGTTTCGCCGTACCAGGATATGAAAAGGACAGTAATGGAGATGTTTTACCCGATCAGGCATCAGACTTAGAGCTGACCTATACCGTAGATGCCGGTTTTGGTTTTGGCATGTTACTGTTGGATTTTGCCGATCAGCTAACGACACAAGCCTCTATTCACGAATCCGGTGTGGCTTTATCCACTGAGGAACGCACCTACCGGGTGACCGATATTCGTGCAGAACAGACACAATTTTTCCACCTGCTGGTCACCAATAACTCCATGCTGGACAGTGACGATCTCACATTTGTCGTAAAGGCCAAGTTAGCAGAATCGGAAAGGCCGTCTCTGAATAGCTTTTTTACCTTTCTTAACTTTGATGGCACCACAGGGCCCTCATTAGAAAAACCAACCGCTGACCCCGCCGATGCGGATATTCAACTGACCGGTAGCAATAATTTCCCGGTGATTACTTGGGGTAGATCCAGTACTTCTCTGGCGGTATTGGATATTACCAGTCAGCAAAGTAACACCTCAGGAGTGCCTGAGCTGGTTTACTGTATTCGATCTCTGGACGATGAAGAAACCTTTGAGGAGATCCCTTTTAGCAGTCCTATAGCTTATGGTGATTACAGTATTGAGAATACGGAACCCTGTAGCGGCGCTATCTCACCCTCTCCCCTATTGCTTAGCGGCAGAAACTATCAAATAGTGGTTGATGATGCCTTTGGTGAAGCGGCGGCTAGTATTTTGTTTTCTCTGGAATAGTTTTTCTGTCAGCAGGATATTTCTAGGAGGGATTGCAATAAGAATGATACAACTAACGCCACCAGTAAGGTGGCCGCTTTAAGATCAACCGGGAGGTATCACTAAAACAACAGCCTTAACTGGCGATGCTATCGACTTACTTTTTACAAAGGTCGAACATTATTTGCACAAGGACCTTTTTGGCCTTGGCCAACTTCAAACTCAACTGCTTGACCGTCATTCAATGTAGCGTATCCGCCACCGGCTTGGATTTCTGAGTGATGAACAAACAGATCTTTTCCGCCGTCTTCTGGAGTGATAAAACCGAAACCTTTGTCCGCATTAAACCACTTAACCGTACCTTTACTCATAATATTCTCTTTATCTTACCGGTGAAAAATATAATTCTGCTTTGCTATCACCATGACAAAACAGATCTTGAATCTAGTTTTTACAAAATACCTTTAACTTATAACACACGGAATAGAGTTATACCGGACTTATATTGAATATTAATCAAAATCTAGCCTTTTAGATCCATATGCTGAGCCATATAGTCAATAAAGCACCTTACTCGACCACTAACAGCTTTGTCGGAGTAATAGACCAGATTGACAGGAATGGGGATATATCGGGTTTCTTCTTGCAGTAGTGGAATGAGTCGTCCCTCTGCAATATCTTGCTTTACCGTGAATGCAGACAAACAAGCAATACCGCTACCTTGCAGTGCGAGTTGCCTTAGAGTTTCACCACTATCTGCAAGAATCGTTGGGTTGATGGTTTGAGGTTCCTGATCTCCGTTGGCAAGCGGCCAGATATTCAGTTTATTGGGTTTGGTGAATCCCAAGCAGATATGATTATTGAGTTCTGTGGCATTGCTCGGACATGCATTACGCTGAATATAATCCGGTGAGGCATAAATCCCTCGATGGGTGCTGCCAATCTTTTTAGCTTTTAGGCTGGAGTTATCCAGATCACCGATACGTATGGCGACGTCTACTTTTCTTTCTATCAGGTTAATAATGGATTCGTTGGATTCCAGCACCACCGTAATATCGGGATAGGCTTGGTTAAAACCAGGAATAAGCGGCGCTATTCCGTGCAACGTAAAAGGGGTTGCGGCATCTACCCTGACGGTACCTTTTGGTTTTTGTCCATCTTCCAGAAAATAATGCTCAATATCCGAGGTTCTGCTGATAATCTCGGCGGCTTGGGTAAATAACCACTCACCTTCTTGTGTCAGGCTCACACTACGGGTTGTCCGGTGTAATAAACGACAGCCTAATTTACCTTCCAGCTTTTTAAGACTACGACTTAACACCGACGGCGCTAAGTTAAGACTATCTGCCGCTTGGGTAAAACTTTTACTCTCTACCACAGCAGAGAAAATCACCAACTCTTCGATTGTTATCTTCATATTCGTTTTTCTGGATTCGGAAAATTGGTACGAAACACACTGTTTCCCCATATTTTTATTTAGCCGTAGGAATATTCGCGGATGCGCCTCTGGCTTATCCACGCTACGAATGCGGGTTCTTCGTGGCAACTTATACTCTGATGCTTCTTGTTCCGCTAATTGCTACGGCTACGGCTACGGCTACGGCTACGGCTACGGCTACGAGTTATCACACCTCTTTATTAACAAAATAGCAATAGTGTAATGCTATTACTGTTATTTAAGTCAAAATCCAAAGGACTATAGTGGAACCTATTCATAGGGAGAAGCTGATTGCCGATCCCAAATAACCTTCACTTAAGGACGCTATATTATGACTCGTGTGAATATTCAGGAGATCCAACCTAAGGCTTATACCGCGCTATTTGGCCTTGAAAGTTACCTATCGACCTCAAGTATTCCACCTCTTCTTCAGGAGTTGGTTCGCTTGCGGGCTTCTCAGATTAATGGCTGCAGTTTTTGTAAAAATATGCATACCGACGCTGCCAAAAAACTGGGTGAAACCGATAAGCGGTTATCATCTTTGGCCAATTGGCACTCATCTAATCTATTTAACGCTAAGGAACAGGCTGTATTAGAGGTAACAGAAGCTATCACGCTTATTGCGGATAAAGGGTTATCGCAAGAGACTTACAACAAGGTATCAGACTTTTTAACAGAGGAAGAAATAGCGCAATTAATCATGCTGATCGCCACCATTAATGCTTGGAATCGTGTTGGCGTTGCCACAGCGGCTTAATAGATTGTCATCGTGTATCACGGCGCTTCGGCCTTGATTAAAACTTAGGGAACCTTTGAGTTCAGCCTTGCAGAGGTTCCTTAAGATACATTAATGGATAAACCTGATGAAACGACCTTTATTGACAGTTATGACTGTCTTAATAGCATTCATAACAACAAACGCAATGTTACTGTCTCAAAATGTTATGGCTCATGGCAATGGTCAGGATATAGAGAGAAAACTACTCAGCTCTACGGCGTTGCCTAATCTTCCTAACCATTCGCTCACCTCTGTGGTCATTGAGTTAAAACCGGGCAGCTCTGCCCCTTCCCATAAACACGAAGGCTTTGTTTTTGTTTATGTCATCAAGGGAAAGGTGCTCTCACAACTGAATCAAGCCGGCCCTGTGGCTTATGCTTCGGGTGATAGCTGGGTAGAACATCCAGGGGATCAGCACACAATTACCCGCAATCTCAGTAATAATGAGAGTGCTAAGATACTGGCGGTATTTGTCGCTGAAAATGGAGCAAAACTAACAACATCGGGAGAAATCAGTCATTAATGATAGAAAACCTGTCCTGTTTTGAAATGACCTTAAGGACAGGTTTTGCCAATGACCAATTATTAACGGCTAATTGCCGAGAAAACCATAAGACGGGTTTAACCCAGAGACTCCAATGCACTGCGCAAGGGCTGAGCTAGATACTCCGGTTGAACATTCGTTAAAGATACCCGGTTACAGTTTTGAAACTGACTAAAGGGCGTAATCCCATCAATAAATGCAGTAACCAGTGCGTCTTGATCAATTCTTTGCTGAGCCAGTTGCTGCTCAAAACTCTTTTCAAAAAATAGCGATTTGATCTCTAAATGGCTATTTTTCCGATGGGCCTTACAGTCCATTCGACCAATAAATTCACCGCAATAAAGTAGTGGCAAACAAAAATAGCCGTACTGACGCTTAGGAGCTGGAACATAACATTCAATCTGATAATCATATTGAAACAGCGACTTAATCCGATCACGCTGAATAACACTATTATCAAAGGGCGACAGTATCAGCATGCGATTATTTTGCCTAGGCAGACGACATTCGAAAACACCGGCCTCCAATACAAAGGTTTCGCCATCACCTAGCTGTACTTGCTCTAGAACCCCTTCAGATAATCGGTCATTGACCAAGGTTTTTATCGCTTGACGAAGTTCAGGGTTTTTACGCAGATAAGTCAGTCCTTTAAGAGAAGCGAGACCATGACAACCTAACTGCTGCTCCAGAAGATGCCGTGCAAACTCCTCTACGCTGGGCACCTGTGAATTAATATGATCAGGTACTACCCTCTCGGTTAAGTCATATACCTTTTGGAAACCCTCCCGACGACTCACCATTAGATCGCCCTGCATATAGAGCTGTTCAAGAGCCTTTTTTGTTGGCTTCCAGTCCCACCATCCCACCGCTTTTGCAGTATTAGATTCTAGATCTCGGGATCGTAATGGGCCATCTGACCGAATACGCGCAAGCAGCTCAGCCATTAGTGGTTTATCGGGGTTCTTATACCAATGGGTTTGGCCTTCTTTGATGGCATGTTTGTAAGGCAAAGAGAAACGAAAATCGTCCATAGGCAAAAACGCTGCCGCATGAGACCAATATTCAAAAATGTCCTGATCAAGCAACATTTTATTAATCATTTCAGATTTAAAGTTAGGCACCCTGGAATACAACACATGATGATGCGCTCGCTCAATCACGGAGATGGTATCAATCTGCACATAACCCATATGACTAATGGCTTTACGCGCCCCCGATAAACCACGACCAAAGGGCTGAGCTTGCAATAAACCTTGGGCACCTAAGGCAATACGACGCAGGCGGGAAAGATCTTGCGGGTGCTTAATTTTGATCATATTGGCCTAGCCACCAAAGAGAGAATAATTGAATACCATCATATGGCGTACAGCTAAATAGCGATAATATTCTCGTGCACTTAAATTGCTTACTTGATCAATATCCCAGCTGATAAAAATTATTATTTAACCATATACAAGCAATTCTCTAGCGGTATTTCATCGGGGTAATCGGCAAAAGAAAAGCCAAATTTCTCATAAGCTTTTATCGCACCGACGTTATGAGATAAAACAAATAAAGAACACTCTTTCGCTTTGAGCTCCTTAAGCCCTAAATCACAAAGATGCTCTATCAATTCAGATGCTATGCCTTTACCTCTAAACTTAGGACTCACAATCAACCTCCCTAAGTGGCACCGATTCAATCTTTGATAATACTGCCCAAAAGCCAAAAACTCAGATTCACTGGAGACAAGAGCAAATGAGCTTATGGAATCCAGCTTAAGATCATCAGTAAAGGATGCTTGATCATAGGGAAACCTAAAGTTTGGCCCTGCCCAATCCGTTAACTCTTTTTCACGGGTAAACCAGTCCATCATTTCTAAGATGTGATTTTCTTGGGGTTTAATTAACACCATATTCACTGAACTCCCTCCCTATGAAAGATAAATAGATCAACATTTGCGACATAAAACAGCGTAAATCAAATCGCCCTAGAGAGCCTAGCTCTAATTTTTTTGAGACAAATTTATCGCCCCAATTCTATCGCACCATTCTTATCGCACCATTCTTATCGCACCAATGACAAGAGATAACATGATGATGACATAGACATGAATATACCACCTATAAATGATTAGTTTTTTTCATCAATTAGTGAAAAATTCATCGTTTGTTACTTCGACTTTATATCCATAAAATAGCGCCATCACTTAAGCAACACCACTTTAGAGGCACACACCATGTACGAAGAATTAGACGTTAAACTAAACCAATACGGCAACATCGATCACGAATACTACACCCGAAAAGCTTACCAACTGCGCGCTAAGCACACTAACCTGATGGTAAGAGCTTTGGCTAAGAAAATTAAAGCATTGTTTTCTAAGGAACTGCCACGCTTTCATATCGGCTCTCTGGCTCATCGTTAATCGTGAGCCCTACCGGGGTTCAAATAATGAGTAAATTTTGACTTATGTTTGATCTTATTGATTGAAGGATGCACTGTTTGATTCAATCAAAAGTAGCATCCTTTCCCGCCCTCTATGACCACTGCTTAGCCAATAGCTCAGTAACCTTCTGATACCTTGCTGGTAATGTCCTATATTTCTTCGTAATCAAATAAATCGTTTCTTTCACCGGAACCAATAACTCTGCACGACAAACAAGTTCCTGATGAGAAAACGCATCCAATGCCGACCGTGGCACCACTGTAAAACCGATACCTTGAGAAACTGGTAAAAGAATCTGACTCAGTTGGTTGATATAGCCCACTTGCGGAATTCGATCCATACCGGAAAAATGCTCTGGAAAGTTTGCTTCCAATAGCTGCTGCCCATAATGGTAACCATCCGGATGATTGATAAACCCTAACTGCAACAACTCCTGCCAATTGACCTCAGCCTTTGCCGGTACAACTAAACAAAGCGCATCCTCTCCTAAAGGCTTTTGCAATAATTTTGGATCATGTATTTGCTGAGTCACCAACCCTATATCAGACTGATTATTCAGTACTCTTTCCATGATGGATCGATTGGAGCAAGCTTCAATACTGAATGTTAAATGCGGATATTGTTTTTGCAGCTCTAATAGCTCTGGATAGAGTTGCATAGCCATTGAGCCAGAACAACTCAGCTTGCACTCCCCCATCAATGGATCATCACCCACAATGGTTTTAAGTAACTCAGCCTCTGCCTTGTCTTGCTGTAACCCATATCGATATAACGTTTCACCTGCCAGTGTCAGCTCAAAACTTTTCCCTTGCCGATTGAGTAAAGGTTTACCCAACTGAGTTTCCAGCTTTTTTATATGCTGACTAACGCCGGGCTGAGTCATATTCAATTGCTCAGCGGTATGAGTGAAATGCTTGGTTTTCGCCAAGTACATAAAAGAGCGTAGAAAGATGGGATTTATCATAATTTAAAATTATCAATAGAATCATAAATGATAATTTCATATTAACACAGTGCCTCAATAAACTTGCCTGCAATCCAATCGCTCTTATGTCGAGCGACTCTTTAATCTGGCCGTGGGGTAACGCTATGCTAAATACACATCTCGATTCACAGGATCGTCCTTATCCTCGAACCTTTTCTCATATCGGTATTTCAGTGCCTGATTTAGAAGCCGCTGTAAAATTTTATACCCAGGTACTTGGCTGGTATTTGATTATGGAACCAACTGAGATTACCGAAGATAACAGTCCCATTGGGGAAATGTGCACGGATGTTTTTGGCCCTGATTGGGGATCGTTCAAAATTGCCCACCTTTCAACCGGTGATCGCATCGGCGTAGAACTTTTCCAATTCCAAAATCAGCAGAATCCAGAAAACAATTTTGAATACTGGAAAACAGGAGTGTTTCATTTTTGCGTGCAAGATCCTGATGTAGAAGGACTGGCCGAGAAAATTGTCGCTGCAGGCGGTAAAAAACGTATGGCCAAACCAAGATACTATTACCCCGGTGAAAAGCCGTATCGCATGATCTATATGGAAGATCCGTTTGGTAATATTCTGGAGATCTATAGCCATAGCTATGAATTACACTATGCCTCAGGCGCCTATAGCTAGCAGCTGCTAGCATAGTTAGGCTCTAATCCTAACGGCATGATTCAAGCCCAACTAAACATCTAGATAAAAGTATGTCTACAGAACGGCAACATTCTCCGATTATTGATCGGTGAATGTTGCCAGAGTACTTTTACCTAAGCAGACACCAATAGAGGTTTATGATTATGACTGCTGTAAAATACCTTCAATTTCCTCGATAAATGCTTTCAGCATATCAAGACACTGACGACCATCGGCCTCCGTCATATCATTGCCTTGTCGCAATACATACCGGCCTTCATCTAGGTCATCAATATGGGAAAAATAGAAGGCATCTTTCCAAAATTTACAAGGCACTGGCTCGATTTTCAAATGCTCTCTAACCACAGATTCATCTTTTACATAGGGCAATACAGCCAGAGCCTTATGCTTGTAAACCTTTACAAAAACACCTTCAGGCCAATGAGCTAAGCGAACATCTAAATCACACTTAATATCCGCATTCTCTTTTTTTATGTAGACTTTCTTAACTTCGAAAGCTCCACGCCAGTGAGAAAACATCTCACCTGAAAAAATTTGATGTTCAATTTCACCAAATTTCTGTTCGATACTCTGGGTAATCGAGTTTATATCATTTGTCACGTCAATATTTCCTTTAAGTCACTTGGTTTGTCACCTGAGATCAGGCTTAGCCCAATAAAATGCCGATTAATTTATCTCAATGACTTACGCTTGTATAAGCAGTAATTTTTATAGCTTGATAAGAAAAAAATACCCATCAGATTATTAATTGGCATTGACTATACTGTTGAAGTTTAAGGTGAAGAGGCTGGAAAAGATCAAAGGTTCCTGAGCCTATACCAAGAGTATCCTTGGATCATTTACAGCGCTATAATCGCCGCCCTTTTCAAAGGCTATTGAATATTCTTATGTCAACATCTTCTGTTGCTACCGTCAGCTCGCGTTTTTTTGCTTTGGTGAGCCTTTGCCTAGCTACATTTTTAATTCCGCAAGCTATGTCAGCAGTTAACATCGCCCTCCCTGTCATTGCTCAGGAACTGAATGCCGATGCGGTAGGGGTCAGCTGGCTATCTACGGTTAATCTGTGGGGTAGTGTTGTTTTAATGCTACCAGCAGGTCGATTAGCCGATATGCTGGGTCGTAAACGTGTATTTTTGTTCGGCACGCTATGCTTTACTCTATCCTCTCTACTCGTATTACTGCCTCAAAGTGTTGAATCCTTATTGATCATAAGGTTGTTACAAGGACTCTCTAGTTCATTGGTATTTGGCACTGCTCTGGCAATTGCCAGCTCACTCTCTACCGATGCCAATCGCGGAACCACAATAGGTTTTGTTTCTACTTCTGTATATCTTGGCCTGACCTGTGGGCCATTACTTGGCGGCTGGCTAACAGAGTGGCTTGGGTGGCGCAGTGTGTTTTTAGCTCCTGCCCCTTTTTTATTATTAGGGATAGGCATGGTATTCCTCTCCATAAAAGGGGATTGGCGTAGCAATAAAAAAGAACGATTTGATTGGCTAGGCAGTGGTTTATTTGCCAGTTGGACAACCGCTCTGTTTTTTGGTCTATCGGGATTACCCCACTGGCATTACATGCTATTGCTTGCGGTAGGATTTCTTCTCTTGGTTATCTTTATTCGCCAGCAAAAGCGCTCGAAACACCCCTTGGTAAATATTCAAGCACTGCAGAAAAACCGCGTCCTAAGCCGCTCGATGTTAAGCGGAATATTTATGTATGGCGCGCACTCACCTCTGCTTTTCCTCTTCAGTCTTTACCTTCAATTTATTCAGGGAATGTCACCAACAGCGTCGGGCCAGTTAATTCTGTTACAGGCATTAATGATGGCTTGTTTGGCCCCGATAGCGGGTCGTTTATCCGATCGATTCGAGCCCCGTATTATTGCTACTTTAGGCTGTTTACTTTTTGCTAGTGGCTTTGCCTGCTTAATAGGTATTAATGCCGAGACATCCGTTACTCGCTTAGTCGTTGCTCTCTTATTATTGGGTATAGGGTTTGGGCTTTTCTCCTCTCCCAACAACAATGCAGCCTTAAGTGCCGTTAGCAAAGATCGTTTGAGCATCGCCTCTGCGCTCCTTAGCTTAGCTCGAACGTTGGGCAATATGTTCAGCATGGCAATTGTTGTGTTGTTATTTAATCAAATGCTGGGAACCACTGAGCTCACACCAGATCAATACCCAGCTCTATTGAATGTTTTACAATGGGTGCTTATGCTAGGTCTAAGCTATTCATTAATTGCAGCCTATAGTTCTTGGTCACGGGGAACCGTGCGTTAAATATTCAAACGACGCCATAAAAATTAAACAAAATAAAATGATGTTTGGTATCAACCCCTTGTAGGGTTAAAATGCTCAAACTAAGCACCTAAACAAATATTTCTCTACGAAAACTACTACGGAATAGCCGTAGAACCAGAGAGTATCAGGAAACTTTTGTTTGGGTATGTAACCGCCAAAAGCTTATGGTTTTTGTTGTTATACGACGATCAGAATAGATAAATATATGTCCAAGCAAGAAACCTGTTTTACTACATTTAAAGAATTGATCGACTCGTATGCGCTACCAGAGCGGTTTACCTTTCCTTTCTATTACGACCCTCATCCATTATGTTTACTAGCAGCGAAAGAGCTCCAAGAACATTTGGAGACACAAGACCAATGGCAACACAACTTTGGGCTTTCTGGTGATATTGATAACGCCATTGGTAAAATGTTTGGAGTCTTGTTAGTACAAAACAAGCAAGGTGAGATAGGCTATTTATCTGCATTTTCTGGAAAACTTGCCGAAGAGAACCTTTTACCTGCATTTGTCCCTCCCGTATTTGATATGTTAACGGAAGGCAGTTTTTTTCTTGAACAACAACAAGAAATTAACCGACTGAATGATCAGCTAGAGACATTAGAAGCGGACCCTAAAATCCCTGAATTTAAAAAGGCCCTCGAAAAAACAACTCGCTCCGCCAATCAAGCTATAGCCGCTCATAGAGCGCTTATGGTCGAAAGCCGTAAAAACAGAAAATCCAGACGGACGTTAGCCGAAACTGAACTCAATCATTATGATTTTCAGCTACTGCAGGCCGAGCTTGGTGAAGAAAGTGTTAGAGAGAAACTACACCTAAGGGATCTAAAACAGCATTGGGATGAACAAGTTAATACAATCCAAATTCAGCTCGATCAGATAACGGATAAGATCTCCGCCTTAAAAAACCACCGAAAAGTGTCCTCGAACGACTTACAACATCAGCTATTCCAGCAATATAGGTTTCTCAATACAAACGGTGTTGAAAGAGATCTAAATGAGATTTTCAGTGAAACAGATCAGAAGATCCCCCCGGCTGGATCTGGAGAGTGTGCTGCTCCCAAGCTACTTAATTATGCTTTTCAGTGGGGAATGAAGCCCCTTGCTATGGCTGAGTTTTGGTGGGGGCGCCCACCAAAATCAGAGGTTAGGCAACATGGTAACTTTTACCCTTCTTGCAAAGGAAAGTGCAAACCTATTCTAGCTCATATGCTGGAAGGAATACCCATAGACGATAACCCATTAGTGGTGAATTCCGCTCTTGGAAAAACCATAAACATTGTTTATCAAGATGAAGCGATGTTGGTGGTGAACAAACCCGCTGAATTCTTATCTGTACCTGGAAAAAGCGTTGAGGACTCCGTCTACTATCGCATGAAACAAGCTTTCCCCGAGGCCACGGGCCCTTTGATTGTTCATCGCTTAGATATGTCGACCTCTGGTTTAATGGTTCTTGCTCTAAACCAAAAAGCCCATAAACAGTTACAAAAACAGTTTATCGAACGCACCGCTAAAAAGCGTTATGTCGCACTATTGGAAGGCCAGTTAAAACAGGAAGAGGGGTTTATTAATTTACCTCTTAGAGTTGATTTAGAAGATCGGCCCCGACAACTTGTTTGTTACGAACACGGTAAGTCCGCTGAAACAAAGTGGCAGGTGATAGAACAAAGGGCGACCCATACAAAGGTATATTTGTATCCTAAAACAGGCCGTACTCATCAGCTTCGTGTCCACTCGGCCCATTCTCAGGGTTTGAATATGCCTATTGTGGGAGACGATCTTTACGGTAAAAAGGCTAATCGCCTACACCTACATGCCGAATCCCTGAGTATTAAGCATCCTCTAACCAAAGAAATGATGCACTTCCAGATTGAAGCTGATTTTTAAGCTGTGGCCTCAAAAATACTTTCCGGCCAGTGGCTGGAAAGTACGACTTTTGCAGAGAAACCCTTGAATAAATATTGACCAAATAGGTTTCTCTACAAAAAGACATATTCTAGCTTTTACTTTGAACCGGCTAACGTTGCCTTCTCTTCCCTATGCCTTTCGTTTAACCAAATATCCAAGTGCTGAGCATTAACCGGCCGACTTAGCAGATAGCCTTGTACCACATCACAACCACTTTCTAACAAAAAATCTAGCTGAGATTGCTCTTCAACACCTTCTGCGACAACCGACATCCCCAAAGCATGCCCCATAGCAATCATCGCTTTAATCAATGTTTTATTTTTTCCATTATCCGAGAGGTCTTGTACAAATGAGCGATCAATCTTTAGCTCATCTAGTGGAAACACCTGTAAATAACTCAGGGACGAATAACCGGTACCAAAATCATCAATAGAGATCGTTAACCCCTGCTCTCGCTGCTCATGAAGCTTAGCAACAACCTGATCATTTTTGTCCATTAAGAGATGCTCAGTAATCTCTATTTTCACTTGCTCTTTTTTCAAATTATGTTCGAGTAGTGTTGCATCAAAGTGATGAAAAAAAGCATCAACATCTTCAAGCTGACTGCTTGCGACATTAATAGCCACCTGCTTAATCGATGAACCATTTTTCTGCCACTGCTGAAGCTGACAGCAAGCTTCTTCAATCACTAAACTTCCAATCTCTTTTATTAACCCCGTATCAATGGCGAGAGGAATAAAATCAGCGGGAAGGCGCAGATCATCTTCTGAAAACTGCCAACGAATCAATGCTTCGACACTGGTTAACTCACCGGATATTAAGTCCAGCTTTGGTTGATAATGAAGGATAAATTGTCGCTGCTTAATTGCCTGTCTTAGTTCTTCTTCCAAGCGAATACGATGGATCGCATGAGAGTTCATATCATCAGTATAAAAACGATAGGTATTACGCCCAGCCTCCTTGGCCCGATACATCGCCATATCAGCGTGTTTTAACAGGGACTCCATATCCAATGCATCCATTGGGCAAAGTGTGATACCAACACTCGCACTAATATAATTTAACTCTTCATTATTAATTTCAAAAGGTTTGCGAAGCTCACTAGTAATACGCTCCGCTAATTGCTCTAGCTCACGCACATCATCAGTTTGATCAAAGATAGCGGTAAACTCATCGCCACCCAAGCGTGCAACTACGTTGTTCTGCCCAACAATATTTTGCAGCCGTTTCGCGACCTCTAACAGTAATAAATCACCACAAGAGTGACCCAGAGTATCATTGACCTCCTTGAAACGGTCTAAATCAATAAACATCAAAGCAAAAGGCCGATCTTCTTGTTTTTGGCGAACCAAAGCTTCTTTTAGCTTGGCATTAAACAAGGTTCGATTGGGTAAGTCGGTTAAGGCGTCATAGTTAGCCTGATACCAGATATCCTCCTCATACTTCTTACGTTGCGTTATATCATTAAACAAGCCGATATAGCGTATCGTTGCACCTGTTTCTGGCTTCTTAACCGTATTAATGGATAACCACTCAGGGTAAACTTCCCCGCTTTTCCTACGGTTCCAAATCTCTCCCTGCCAAGAGCCTTTATCCTTAAGCTCTTGCCACATATCGTGGTAAAAGGAGGGTTCATGCCTCCCTGAAGAGAGTAAAGCCGGACTCTGTCCTATAACCTCTTCTTCCATAAACCCGGTAATTTTGCAAAATGCAGGATTAACAGAATGAATTCGATTCTCTTCATCCGTAATTAATATCGCTTCAGAAGTATTATTAAATACTGAGCTTGCCAGTGTTAATGCTTCTTCATGAGCTAAACGATCACTAATATCTCTTACGGTTAAGGTATATAAAGATGGGTTTGAAAGATTGATATAACCGCAGGATACCTCCACAGGAAAGAGCTCTCCAGCTCCATGCTGATCGTTATAGCGAATCCCTCTCATTTGGTGTAACTCTTGGCGATCAACACTATGCTCTAACAAAGGGATACAGTCAGGTAGATGTTGAATCAGCTCTAATGAACTGATGTCTGCAGACAGATCAAAAATATGCCGGGCTGCAGGATTCATATCCACTGCTTTACCTTCACCAGTGACCGTAATGATGCCATCAGCAGTTGCATCCAAGATGGCGCTTTTACGAGCTTCACTCAGCTTTAAAGCTCTTGTGGTCTCTTTTACCTGCAATAGATAACTTAATCGATTTTTTAAAACGGCCCAATGAATGGGTTTCGTAATATAATCACTGCTACCGGCTTTGAAAGCATCATCAATAAAACCCTCATCATTTAAGGCCGTTACCATAATAACAGGGGTATGCTCTCCCTTTGGTAATTGCTTTAACGTCTGACAGATATCAACCCCAGAAAAATCTGGTAAATCACCGTCTAAAAGCACAGCATCAGGAGCGTATTTCTGAAACTGAGAAATTGCTTGAACACCGCAATCGGCTTTAATGACATCATAATGATGACTGGTTAGAAACTGCTCTAACATCAACAAAAAGACAGGATCATCATCTACAACCAGAATAGATGCATGTTTATTCATCATGACAAAGGGCCTCTACTTCAGCACTTGCCAGTGCATCTGTTAACTGTTTAATATCCGTATCTAAATTTTTCATAAGCTGGCTCAGATCGACGTCCTTTTGATCTTTGGCTGCACTTTCTAATTTTTCAGCCAATTCCCCTGTTCTTTCTGCCCCAAGACTGTAAGCACTGCCCTTTAAACGGTGAGCAGATTTACGCATTGTCTCGTAGTCCTGATCTTGATACGCAGCCAATATGGACTGCTCTAAATCAGGCAAGCCTGAAACAAATGTGGTCAATAAAGGCTTTAAACTTCCCTGCCCAAGGTTGTTTTTTAATACACTAAGAGTCTCTTGATTCAGGATCTGCTTATCTGAACTGTTATCAGTGATACTCTGAACAGGATCTTGTTTTTCTTCCGGTATGAATTGTTTTTCAATATCTAAAGAAAGCTTTTCAACGACAGGTGAAAACGAAACAACTGTCGATTCAAGCCCCTCTGAATTTGACGGTTCTGGTAACCAGCGAAGAAGTACATCAATCAATGATTGCTTGGATAAAGGCTTGGACAAGTGATCATCCATACCTTTCTCTATACACTTCTCTCTATCCCCGCCCATGGCATGAGCCGTTAGAGCCACAATAGAGGTAGAGTGCCCTGTCTTTTGCTCTATTCCCCGAATAGATGAGGTTGCTTCATAACCATCCATAACGGGCATTTGAATATCCATAAGGATAAGATCAAATGATTTTTGTTGATATAAACTGACTGCTTCTGCACCATTCTCAGCTAATTCAGCATCAAAGCCCAATTGTTTCAACATGCCTAAAGAAACCTGCTGATTGACTGGTGTATCCTCTACCAGAAGTATTCTTTGGCCTCTTCGTTTGGCTAGAGCCTCCAGTTGCCCCTGATTACTCAGGCCTTGCAAACCCGATTCCTGAGTAACTGCTTGTTGATTCTCGCCTTCTCCTGTTAAGACAGAAACAACGGCATTATAAAGCTCGGATTGGCGGAAAGGTTTACGTAAGTAATAATTGATACCGCACGCATTTATCTCCCCTTCATCCGCTAGATCAGATGAACTCAGCATAATGATCTTTAGATCATTCAACTCAGGAGCTCGACGAATCATCTGTGCCAGCTCCATACCACTCAAATTCGGCATCATCTGATCGAGTAAAAGTAGCTGATAAGGCTTAGAAGTTTTCGCACGTTCGAGTAAATGATCTAAAGCAGATAACGAGTCTCTTTCAGCCTCGTTGTTAACCCCCCATGAAGCCATAATATGATGCAAAAGCTCTCTATTCGTGCTGTTATCGTCAACAATATAAGCATCGGTTTGGCTTAACAGTTCTTCATGTTCGACTGAAAGATCAATATTTCTAACACCCTTTTTCAAAGGCAGATCAAACCAAATACGTGATCCTTGTCCTTCAATACTATCAAGTTGAATCTCTCCTCCCATAAGTTCAACCAACTGACGAGAGATGGCTAAACCAAGCCCTGTACCGCCGTATTGACGGGTACTGGAACTATCCAGTTGCACAAATTTTTGGAAGAGTGTTTTTTGTGCCGCATCAGAAATACCAATACCGGTATCCTGTACCTTAAAGCGCACCAGAACTCGATCTTGATCCTCATCAAGAATTGAGATACCAACGACCACTTCACCTTTATTGGTAAACTTTATCCCATTATTGATCAAGTTCATGAGTACCTGATTAATACGATCAGGGTCGCCTTTCAAGTGATGGCTTAGGCTTGGTAACGTTGAAGGAATAACCTCTAAGCCTTTTCGATTTGCACTATCGGCATAAAGCAGTACACAATTTTCGATGAGCTCATTGGGATTAAACTCACTGATATTGATATTTAATTTACCTGCTTCAATTTTTGAAAGATCCAAAATATCATTCAACAGGTTCAGCAATGTTTCCCCTGAGCGTTTGACCGTTTTTAAATGTCTACGCTGCAAGGTATTTAATGGGGTACTTAACAGCAACTCAGTCATTCCCAAGACCCCATTAAGTGGCGTACGGATCTCATGACTCATGGTTGCCAAGAACTGAGCCTTAGCTACTGTTGCCGCATTTGCTTGCTCTAGGGCATCTTCTAACTCAGCGGTGCGGCTAGCAACCTTATGCTCCAAGGAGTTATTCATCTCCGCTAATTCTTGTTGCGAGATATTAAGGTGCTGCAACATAGCGTGTATCGATTGCCCTAATGATGCAATTTCATCGTCGCCATCAACAGGAATATGGGTATCTCTATCACCCGCACTGATCTGATCAGCAGCAAGTTTTAAACGCAGTAAAGGACGAGTGATATGATAAGCAATCATAGCCGTGGCTACTGCCAATACCAATCCTGCAATAAACATCAAGATTAAAATATTCTTTAACAGTCCGGCTGACTCTTGGTGCAAGTACTCCAAGTTGGTCACAGCCCCGAGTAACAAATCTTCAGCAAAGCCCTCTTCTATTAGAGGAATATGCCTAAGGACAACACCTTGATCACCAGAATGTCCTTCAATGGCATGATTTAAATACTGGCTATCAATACCAGGGCTGACCGGCCCCAACTCAGGATAATCTTTACGGATAGAGATATCGGGATTTAATTCATAACTCCAATTTCTATTATCTTTTGGATGCGACAGATACATACCTTGATCATTCGCAACAAAATAAGTGATTGGGCCGGTGTCTTTTCTTAAATCTTCAGTCAATTGATCAAAATCGATTTGTATCATCAGCACCGCATAGGCTTTCCATCGTCTATCACGAATGACTTTTCCGATATAGAGAACCGATTGAGGAGGGTAAGCAATTCGTTCACCCTGACGCAGTAACTGAGGTTTGCTAATCCAAATACCATTAGAATTGAATTGTTTAATCTGCAGGAAGGCCTCTTGAGCCGATACACTCGCTTCCGACATTGCTCGAGTGACAGGCAACACCACATCACCATGTCGCTCAACATTGAGCAAATAGCGTTGATCAGCATCCAGTAGCTTTAATTGTACAATTTGATAAGCGTCTCGCTGCTGCATGACTGTCGTGGCCATGGACGCTAAACGTTGTTGCCACATCGATAACGTCATGTTTTCGCTATCATCGTAACCGTCGCCTCTGTATGCACGAAGAACACCTGAGACTGAGGCGTTATTACTCAATAAGTTCAGATCGTCTTTAAGCGTTTTAACCTTTTCAAGCAACAATGATTCTTCTCGCTTCAAATCATCATTAAGGCGTTTAAGTGCTTGTTTTTCCAGCAGATCGGCAGAGCTATCATAGGTCATCAAACCGATACCCAGCATACCGATCAAACTGATAATCAGAGAAAAGAGACCAAACTTAACCGGCATAGAGTAAAAAGATCGTTTCATTATTGATCCTCCGGCATTGGCTCTTGATGCTCTGGTATTAGAAGATACTGTAATCGACCCTCAATCCTATCCAATAGCAACGCCATAGATGCTAAACCAGAGATAGTGACCTGCTCAGACAAACCATCATCAAGTAAGGCATCAAGCATTCGAATATCAAGCTTAACCGGACCTGAATTTGACTGAAAAATCCCTAAATAGGGCTTAAGAGCAATCAGCTCATCATGAACAAGATGAAGATTGGCATAGAGATCATTCAAACTAATATTTTTTACTTTGTAATAACTAGGCGCCATAGATGTATGAACACCTGCTCGTTGCTGAATCTTACCAACCAAAGTTAATAGCCTTTGAGATTGAGATAATAACGAGGCTTCACTCACCAGTTCAGGTGAACGATGGCTAACAAGCTTGTTATCAGTCTCAGAATTTTTCTCAGCATCAGATATCGATAAACCGATGTGACGGTAAATATTATCCAATGTTTGAGCAATTTCCTGACCTTCCAACCAGACATCACGAGGCTGCAAGAGATCCGGTCCCGTCAAAATATCCAATTGTTTTTTTATCAACCACATTTGCTGAAAAACATCACCGGGTTGTTTATCAACAAAATCCTGATGAGTTTTTTCTTTATAACGAAAATCAATGGCTTGAAAATAAAGTTGAATTTCTTTTTCTAGGCGTGAAATGACCTCATAAACCTCTGTCGGTGTTACCAATCTCAGTGGAGGATGGGGAATATAGCTGGGTAGCAGTGTCAGATGCTCTCTTAATAAGTTCATCTTACGAAGGTTCTGCAAACTGATCTGCAATACGTGTCTTGGTGTAATATCTTGCTGTAAAGGCTCTACTGGAGACTTGATTCTAATGCCGCGAGCACGATTTAATGCACTGAGAGCTTGATTAATACGCCAAGCGACTAAAAAAGTATCATCCGGTGTTTTTGATAACTCTTTCTGATCATATTGAAAAAGCTTATTACCAAAATCAAAACGAGGCATTAAATCCTGCGCGTAGGCCAAAAGCTGAATCACATCATCAGGTGTTTTGTTTTTTCTTAAGGCGGGCAATGGCAACTCTCGATCAATACCCAAACGATATTTAATACGTTGTAACTCAGCAATCACCACCTGAAGCGCATCATAAACTTCTGTGGGCCGAATAACACGACGCGGTACCTCAGGCTGTGTATCTGTTACCGTCATCCAGAGATTCTTCTGGACACGATAAATCTTGCCCTGAAGCTCATAGGCTGCTTTTAATACATGGTTAGAGTGCCTATTAGAAGTTTTCTGCGGTTTGCTAACATTTAAAATCTTATTCTGACTTAAACGTAAAAAATCTATCAGCTGTACAATGTACTCCGCCTGTTGATACACCTCATTAGGCGTAAAGCCCCTGATACCCAATAAAGGGTCTAATGCCAAAGACGATAACCACAGGCTTCGATACACATCCGTAGGGGTAATATTTTCTCCCGCAAAAGAGTTTTGCTTATACCGTTTAGACTCCGGTAGTAATAATTGGATTTCACCTTGTAAGTGATTAATTAAACTATAAACCTCATCAGGCGTGATCAAGCGAGCGGGATAATGAGGAATCACAATAGCCCCCATTCCTTTGATCAACCGAAAACGATTCACCTTAGCCAATACTTCTAAGGCTTTTTGGTAAACATGCCTTGGCTGTTTAGGGCTCAACGCGGGTAGCTCTATAGATTCACCTGCTTTGGTGTGCAGGGACTGTAATGTTAAGACATCCTGTCTGATTTTCTCAGTGAGAAAATAATTGTCGGCCGGTGTTTTAGCAGGAACAACATAACGCGCTTGCGCATAAGACGTTAATGTTAATCCACCCAAGAAAAGGCAGGCGACAAGATATCTACCGGCATTTTTCAATGGCGTCATTGCTAAAACAATGTTGAAGGCAAAAATGCTGTGGGGAAGCATTATCAAATCCCTTTAACGTTGTATTAATTTAATTTTTCAGATAAAGCCAAGAGAATCAATATTTCAAATATGTATTTCTGTTCTTAAGCAATAAAGACACTAATTTCTTTATGAAAAACTAATGCTCTAGCTTTAACTCTACAGTACGACAACTGGGTTCGGAAAAGTGGAGTATTATGCGGCTTTTTTGACATAAATCAATATTATACCTACCTTAATTAAATCGAATGAATAATATCGTCTCAAAGAGTTTCGGTCCAAGTCTCGTACGCACTTTCACCACTGGCTTCAATGTTTTCAATCAGAAATTCAATCAATACTCGCACCTTAGCCGGTAAATATTCCCGTTTCGGATAAATAGCATAAACACCGTGCTGCTCTGGCCGGTAATAAGGCATAATCGGCACAATACGCCCATCGTTCAACCAATCACGGGCAATAAAATGCGGCAACTGAGTTAACCCTAATCCTTGAGCACATAGCTCAGCCAATGCTTCACCATCATCAACAATAAACTGTTGTCCCGGCTCATATTGTTGTTCCCCCTCATCCGTTGGCACTGTTATTGGCATCAAACGCCCTGACTGACGGTAACGAAAACGAATCCAGGGATGATCCCTCAGTTCTTCCAAACAAGAAGGCTTACCATTTTGCTTAAGATAATCAGGAGATGCGCAGATCAGAAAGTCGACAGGACTGATTTTTCTGGCAACCAATCGTTGATCCTCCACGTTACCACTTCGAATTGTTAAGTCGATTCCCTGCTCCAGCATATCCACATAACTGTCGTTAAACGACAACTCCAGTTCAATCTCTGGGTATTTCTGAATAAAGCCCTGCAACAGGGGCATCACATATAAGCGCCCATAGGAAACTGGAAGATTGACCTTAATACGGCCCTTAGGCTCATCATTGGCTTGTTGTAGCTGCTGCTCACACTGCTCCAGTTCCAACAAAATATGTCGAGCAGTAATCAAATAGCGACTGCCCGCTTCCGTCAACCTGACTTGTCGAGTTGAGCGATGAAATAGCTTGATACTGAGATGATCCTCCAGCCGTGCGATTCCTTTACTCAATGTCGAGGGTGATGAACCCAAATGTTTAGCCGCACCAGAAAACCCGCCCTGTTCAACGGTTGTTACAAATTGCCTGAGTAAACTGAGCTTATCCATAAGTGAAAAATCATCACAACTGTTAAGAATAGAGTGATATTTAATCACAGGTAAATTCTGTTTAACATACTCCCAACAAACAAATTAACTCAGTTAACCACTTATTAGTTAACAACATTTTTATCTATCTCGGAGCTTTGTTATGAATACCCCACTATTAAAAAAACACCCCTTAGCCGCACTACTTGGTACTACAGTACTATTGGCAGGTCTGAGCACTGGCAATGCTTTAGCTGATACACAATCCGGGCTAAAGTTTTTTGACTTAAGCCATCCCATTCCGACTTTTGCCCCTAGCACTGAAGATGCTACCAAGCCAGATTTGAACAAACCTACTGCCGATAGCACGCCAATTGCTGGCTTTTATCATCAAGCGGTGCTTTATCCCGTCGATAAGTGGGCAACCAATCAGGGGCATTTCAACAGTGCAGCGGTATTAATTCAGGAACACAATGGCACCAGCTTTAATGCCCCAAATCACTATTGGAATGATGCAGGCAGCAGCGAAAAAGGCGCTATTCCTTTTAATAAGCGTAAGGCAGCACACGAACTTACCACCGAACAGCTCACCGGCGATATTGTACTGATTGACGTGTCAAAGCGAGTTGAAAAAGAGCTGGCCAAAAATGGCGGCATTCCAAGCCCTAATACCGGTATTACCGACTTTTCTGACAGCTCTCAAGCAACTATCAGAGCCAAAGATATTCGCGCTGTAGCAGATCAAATCAAGGAAGGCGCTTGGTTAGTGGGGCGTGTCGGCTGGGAACAGTTCTATTTTTCTGGCACGGAAGACTGGGATAAGTCCCGTTATGTGAATAGTCTGAATCATCCCGGTTTTAGTGCAGAAGCCATTGAAGAGATCATCAAAATCATGGATGAAAAGCAGATCAAGATTTCCGGTATTGCCGCCGATAGTTTCAGTACAGACTCAGGTCAAGGGGCCAAAGGCACCGATGATCAGTGGAGCAATGCCTGGCCTGCCCATGTGCGCTTGTATCAGCGTGACGTTTTAATTGTCGAAAACCTTACTAATCTAGGAGATTTAGCGCAACAAAAAGGCCACTGCTCTTTAATGGTAGGCGCACTTAACCATGTTGGCGGTACAGGTGGTCCTGCACGCGTCATGGCGGTTTGTGCTCCATAAATGCATCTCGTTAGTCCTGCCCTCTAGCGACTTAACAGTTTCCAAGGTTATTTAAAGCCCAACGAGGCGATAGATAACCTTGGGTCATCATTATTCAAACCTTGAATGATGGTATTGGGTCTCCCTTGAATTACTTGTAGAATACCGCGCTTGCTTTAACAGCCCTGAAGGTATTATGGAAACTCACGCGCTTGCCACTTTAGAAGATATCCTGCACTCCGCCCTATCGGCACCACCCACTGAAGTTCGCCGCTTATTTCATGGTCGAGGCCGTTGTTATGAAGGTTTGGAACAACTGACTGTTGATTGGCTACAGGGGCAGGTATTGGTCTGCTTATTTAAGGAACCTTCCGAGGAATTCCTGACGGCATTACAAACCATACTGAAAAGTTGGACAGAAAGTGACGTTTGGCAACAAAGCGGCGCCACCTCATTATTGCTGCAACACAGAGCTCGCGATGGGGCTCCCATGGACGTGTTATGGGGTGAACACAGCGAACACCAAGAGGTGATTGAAAGCGGCCTGAAATACAAACTGGATCTGGGTCGTAAACAGAATAACGGACTCTTTTTTGATATGCGCTTTGGTCGTGACTGGGTGCGCGAACAAGCAAAAAATAAACGTGTACTTAATCTATTCTCCTACACCTGTGGCTTTTCAATTGCCGCCATTGAAGGCGGTGCCGATCATGTGGTGAATTTGGATATGGCTAAAGCCGCCTTAAACAGAGGCCGGGAAAATCACCATTTAAATAATCATAATCTGAAACAAGTCAGCTTTATGGGCCACGAACTGTTTAAATCCTGGGGCAAGGTGCGTAAATACGGCCCTTATGATCTGATTATTATCGATCCACCCAGCTTTCAAAAAGGCAGTTTTGCCTTAACCAAGGACTATCAGAAAATTCTGCGCCGTTTACCTGAGTTACTGACGGATTCCGGTCAGGTATTGGCTTGCGTAAATGATCCGGCCATTACGTCACAGTTTTTGATTGATGGTATGGCAGCAGAAGCACCTGAAATAACCTTTGATCACCGCCTGGATAATCCGCCAGAGTTCCAGGATATTGATCCAGAAGGCGGTTTAAAAGCACTGGTTTTTACTCGTAAAGCTTAAACACCCCTGATCCTTCTACCTTTTACATCTAAAAGACATTAAAAAACCCGTGTATAAGACCAAAACAGGTCATCTACACGGGTTTCTTGTAAGCCCCGCAAGTAAGGCTTACCTCAACGGCTCCAATTATATCAGGCCTGTTGATACGGCTCTATTAATACAATCTAATTAACATAGCCTGATTAAAGTGCAAAAATCATCGGTAATACCACTATAGTTACCACAGTGATCAGGGCAATCGCCACTAGATTAAGTACAAAACCAGCCTTAATCATATCGCCCATCTTGATCATACCTGAGCCAAAGACAATGGCATTTGGCGGTGTTGCTACCGGCATCATAAAGGCACAGCTAGCAGCCATAGCGGCTGGAATCACCCAAATAAGAGGTGTACCGGTAATAGATTCCGCCACAGGGCCAAGCAGAGGTAAGAAGCCTGCCGCTGTCGCCGTATTACTGGTGATTTCGGTTAAGAAGGTAATTAAGGCAGTGACCACTAATACACCGGCAATCAGAGGGATAGCACTGGCGCCCTCGATTTGCAGTGCAATAAACTCAGCCAGACCTGAACTTTTGATTTGTGCTGCCAGAGTTAAACCGCCACCAAACAGAATCAGAATGCCCCAAGGCACTTTCTTGGCACTTTCCCAATCCAGCACACGCTCGTCACTACCAGATTTAACCGGCAGAGCAAACAGTAGGATGGCTGCAGCCATAGCAATACCGGTATCCGACAGAGAAAGGCCCGTTAATTTACCGATATAGGGACGGAATACCCAACTTAATGCAGCAAACAGGAAGATATAGAGCACCTTCTTCTCACCCGCACTCATACTGCCCAATTCACTTAACTGCTTTTTAAAGACAGACTTAGCACTCACCTCTCCTGCTTGATCCACTTTATAGCTAACCTTGGTCAACCAGAACCAACAGATAGCTAACAGCACCATAGACAGAGGCAGCCCCACCATCATCCATTCGGCAAAACCAATTTCGATACTATAGCTATCTGATAGATAAGCGGCCATCAAAGCATTGGGTGGTGTACCAATCAAGGTTGCAATACCGCCAATACTGGCGGAATAAGCGATGGATAACAGTAACGCCTTACCGAAGGCATCATTACCCGAATCTTTATCCTTCACGATCTGAATGACAGACAGGGCAATGGGTAGCATCATGACTGTGGTTGCTGTATTGGACATCCACATAGATAAAAATGCGGTCACAAACATCATACCCATAATCTGAATACTGGGTTTATTACCCGCCACCAGCATGGTTTTTAGAGCGATGCGCTTATGCAGATTCCAGCGCTCCATAGCGATGGAAATTAAAAAACCGCCTAAAAACAGGAAAATCAACGGGTGCGCATAAGGAGCTGAAGCCGCTTTAATATTGGCAATACCTGCCAAAGGCACGACAAGTAAAGGTAACAGTGATGCCGCAGGGATGGGCACCGCTTCAGAAATCCACCAGCTGGCCATCCAGAAGGCTAAACCTGCAGTGCGCCAGGCTTCCACCGACATCCCTGCAAAGGGCGGATCGATTAATACGGTTAGCAGCATAATTGCCGGGCCAAGTAATAACATTAGCCAAGGTGTTTTTTTATTGTTGTCACTCATTGCAAGCAATCCTCAAAAGATTTTTTGACGCCGTTCCCTGTGGCGAGCTTCACTTTGTGAAAATTAAATCGGCTAGATGCAAAAGCTGTCCTGACTTTTACAGAGTCGATTGGGTTTTAACCATTTGGTTTAAGAGAAGAGTTGCAAGTAGGCTGCCAGAGTGATGAATTTATATTTTTACCAACAATATCAATACCTTATAAAACACAACAATTATGCAGACTGAAAAAAGTATGGAATTGCACACACAAACTTAAAAGACTTTGTCACCTTTTCCATACTTTTTAAGTGAAACGCTAGGGTTAGCTGTCTTTGGTGTAATGGCTGCGCTCCAAACCGTATTTTGCCATCTTGTCGTAAAAGGTTTTACGCGGGAGCTTTAACAATTCTAGGGTGTTTTTTACTGAACCCGATGTCTGTCTGAGGGCGTCTTCAAGCACTGCTTGTTCATAAAAAGCCACTTTCTCCGCCAAGCTTAGATCTTGACTAAAGTCCGGCTTAACATTAGAGGCATTCAATTCAATGGCTTTGCCCAGTAGTACATGACGCTCAGCCACATTACGTAGCTCGCGCACATTACCCGGCCAATCGTAGTCCAATAACTGCTGCAAGCTTTCACCATCCAATGGACATAAGGCCTTATGAAATCGGTTAGCCGCAATAGAGCTGAAGTGCTTAAACAACAGGGGAATATCTGCTTTTCGACTGCGCAGTGGTGGAATATCCACCTTAACCAGATTCAGCCGGTAATAGAGATCCGCGCGGAATTGACCTTGATCTGCTAGCTCCAACAGATCGACTTTTGTTGCTGCAACCACACGGATATCCAAAGGAATAACATCGTTACTGCCTACTGGCGTGACCGTGCGCTCCTCCAAAACCCGCAACAACTTAACTTGCAAGGACATGGGGGTCGCTTCAATCTCATCCAAAAACACCGTGCCACCATTGGCAAATTCAAACTTGCCAATACGGTTTTCACTGGCTCCGGTAAAGGCACCTTTTGTGGCACCAAAAAGCTCACTTTCAATCAGGTTTTCAGGGATTGCTGCACAGTTAAGAGCCAGAAAATTAGCACTAGAGCGTTGACTATGGTCATGTAAAAAACGGGCAACCAGTTCTTTACCCGTGCCCGTTTCACCGTCAATCAAGACATCCGCTGGTGTATCCACTACGGCATTCAGTAGTTCAAGCATCTCATTCATGGCATGAGTTTCACCCAGAATACGTACTCCAGGCTCTTTATTTTGCTGTACCTGTTCCTTAAGACCACGATTTTCAATCACCAAACGACGCTTTTCTAACGCCCGAGTCACGCAGTCCAGCAGTTTTTCATTAATGGGTTTTTCAAAAAAATCATATGCGCCTTTGCGCATCGCCTCCACGGCCAGACTCACATCGGCAAAACCTGTTAACAGAATCACGGGCAACTCACTATCAAAAGCCTGCACCTGTTCCAGCAGAGCCATACCGTCCATATGAGGCATATTGATATCACTGATTACCACACCATTAAAACTGCGGTTTAACCGATCTAATGCACTTAACGCACTGGCAAAGGTTTTTACCTGATAGCCTTCCAGTTCCAGCAGCTGCTCTAAGGAATCGCGGATAATTTCTTCGTCATCGATAACGATAATATCCAGCGTTTGATTGGCCATTATGTTAAATCTCGTTTTAATTTAAGAGTAAATACGGCACCGCCTTCAGAGTTGTTTTCTGCCATTAACTCCCCCTGAAAAGAGTGAATAATATTTCGTGAAATAGATAACCCCAGACCTAAACCATGACTTGATTTGGTGGTGAAAAAAGGTTCAAAAATCGTGTCTATTGTCTGTAGATCCAAGCCAGGACCGCTGTCTTTAATTCTAATAATCACGGTATCGGTCAATAGTTCAGATGTAATCCCCAAGGTTTTATGGGGAGTTTCCTGCATGGCATCAACCGCATTAGATAATAGATTTACCAGCACCTGTTCAAACTTAAGGGACTCTACCCAAACAGCCACATTATCCACCGCGATGGATAAATCCACAGATTGGCTTTTTATTTTAGGCCCAACAATCACTAATGCATTTTCGATACATTGCTCAAGCGCTGTTGCTTGCAGAGTATTGCCTTCTGCCCGGCTAAACTGTTTGAGTTGCGCGACAATTTTATGCACCCGTTCAACTAAAGATTCAATGGTCACCAGATTGGCTTTTGCCTTATCCAGCATGCCCTTATCCAGCATACGTCGGGAACTGACCAGGTAAGTATTAATGGCACTCAAGGGCTGGTTAATCTCATGGTTGATACTGGCGGAAAGCTGACCTATCGTCGTCAGCTTTGCCGCTCGAATCAGTGCATCCTGAGCATCAGCCAGTTCTTTAGAGCGCAAGGCCACCTCACGCTCCAGGCTATTACGGGTGAACAATAAGCGGTTATAACCGGCTAATCTTCTGTATATAAACACCGCTAAAGCAACCACAAGAAGATAGAGCACACCTACCAATAGCATATTTCCCATTTGAGCCTGGCTGATACCATTATAGGGCAGCAGTATGACCAGATTCAGATTCAATAAAGGGATGTTTGCCTGCCCGAAGAAGTGACGTGCTTTCTTAGGTAATCTGTTCGATTTCGAGGGTTGCTGCTCAGCTTTTGCCCGCTGCGGCTCAATCAGCCACAACGGCGTACCATGCAAGCGATGCTTTTTTTGTGCATTAGGCAGGGACTGCTGCGAAAGATCCAGGTAACGCCTAGAAGTGATAATCTGCGACCAAGTTGTCTCTTCACTTTCTGCTAATTGTTTTAAGCGCCAATGGGCCACATTGGAGATAAACACCACATTATCATCGCCGTAAGCCATAAAACTCGCTCGTCGATCTCCGGCTAACAGCTCTGTATCCTGCTCAAACTTAGCAACAGCCACCTTAACCGTAATAACACCCACAACTTGCTTATTAATAGAAATCGGCGCTGAGAAAAATACCCCTCGCTCATGAGAGCGTAAACCTAAGGCGTAATAAGCATTACTATGCCCTGTTATGGCTTGTTTAAAATAGGGACGAAAGGCAAAATCACCGGTAATAAAACTCTGTTGAAGCTGATAATTACTGGCAGCTATCACTATGCCTTTCTGATTCATCACATAGATATCATCGGCACCGGAGCTCTGGCTAATGTCCAACAGTAGATGGTTTAGTTCGTCACTGTCAGCATCGCCTATAATGCCACGACGAATCAGATAATTACTGGCTAATAATTGTGGGATATTTTGAAACCGAGTCAGTTCGTTACTGATATACTGGCTTAAATTATCCGCTTCCAATTGAGCCTGCTGCTGTAGTGTCTTATGGGAAATGCGACTACCCAGAAAAAAAGTCAGCATTAACACAACCACTAAACCCAACAAGTAAAGCGCAAGCGTAAGCCATATACGCTTTATATCAACCAATATCAGATCCCTACCCTTTAAAGGAGCCCCTTAAAGTGATGCACCAAGGGCTCTCTAAATTCTCTGTTTTAATAAAAATTCTTCTGCCTGCTGGATAAAATCACTGATCGCTTGCTCCAATTCAGGCAATTTGAAGGTTAACTCATCAGATAGTCCCGACATCATACAAGCCTCTAACACTCGACAAAGTTCTGCTAACGCCAGTGCTGAAGTATTAGCCGCCACACCTTTTATACGATGTAACTGGTGGCGCAATTTATCACTATCTCCCGATTTATGGCATGTTTTTAATAAATGTAATTGTTCTGGTAAATCCTTCATCACGATACCTAAAGTCACTTCAATCAGCCCATGATCATGAACCAGCCGTTTGGAGAACTGATCATGATCGAAGACGGCTAATGCAACCGATGAGGTATTATCCACTTCAGATGCTCTTTCTTGGAATGATTGCACCAACCATTGTTGTAAACAGTCTTTCAGAATCATGGGATCAATGGGTTTCAGTAAAAAGGCATCCATACCCGCAGCCAAGCACCTCTCATCCTCTCCTGTGATCGTACTACCACTTAGTGCAATCACAGGCACCGAAGCATGCGTCAAACCCGATGTCATCTGGCGTAGCTTGCGAGTGGCTTCATAGCCATCCATAACCGGCATCTGGCAATCCATAAATACCAGATCGTAATGCCTCTTTTTCAGCAGACTTATTGCCTGTTCACCATCGTTCGCTACGTCGACTTCCCGTACAAACTTCTGTAAGACACCTTGCGCAACAATACGATTGGTTTCACTGTCATCAACAACCAGAACCCTTGCATTGAATCGATCAGAGCGAGCTTGAGCATTTGCTTCAACAGCTTTTTCCAACGGCTCAAGTAAATCGTATACAGAGGTTTTTAGATCTGATAGCACTATAGGGTGACTGACCACAGCATCGTATTGCTGATAAAATGCTTCTGGCTTTAACTGCATGGGATGACTCAGTAAAACAAATTTCACGGAGGGCAGGAGAGAATCCTGCGTCACTAATTGGCTAAGGCTTAGCCCATCTTTAGGTTCACTATGTTCATCAATCAGTACCAGATGATAAGGAGACTCTTTGACAGCTGCATGATGTAATAACATCAAAGCTTCTTCGCTGGATTCAACCACATCGTGATTAAGATCCCATGCATTAAGCGTCTCCGCTAACAAACAGCGATATTCCTGACTGCCATGTAACACCAAAATGCGAAAAGAGTCCTGAACATGACTAGAATCTCTTTCAGCTTGCTCTTGATAACAAAGAGCGAGGGTAAACCAGAATAAAGAACCTTTTCCTGGCTCACTCTCTATACCAATCTCGCCTCCCATGCTTTCTACTAACTGTTTAGCAATATTTAGCCCTAAACCACTACCACCGTATTGCCTACACGTTGATGTTTCGGCTTGAACGAAGCGTTGAAACAGATTGTCCATCTGAGATTGAGTCATCCCTATCCCAGAATCTCTGACTTCAAAACGCATTTGCACCTTATCGCCATCCATCATCTCGGGATAAACCGATACTCGGATTTGTCCATGTTCAGTGAACTTAATCCCATTTCCCAACAGATTAACCAGCACTTGTCGTAAACGCAGGGGGTCACCAATCACGAGGCTATCTTGTAAATAGTGATCGGGGCACACCAACTCAATCTCTTTTTCTTCCGCTTTAACCGACAGACTCTGAGCAATCTCACCTAACAACTCCAATAGATCAAACGGCGTTTCTTCCAACTCAATCTTGCCCGCTTCAATTTTAGCAATATCCAGTACATTACTGACAATACCTAATAAGGATTCAGCGCCGTTAATGGAAAGATCCGTTAAATGACTCTGAGCGGTATTAAGTTCGGAATCCTTTAAAAGATAGAGACTGCCCAACACACCGTTAATCGGGTTACGTACTTCATGACTCATATTGGAAAGAAAGTCTGTTTTATACTGACTGGCTAGCTCCAGAGCTTTCAGCTTTTGCCTCAGTTCAAGCTGGGAAATCACCTCTCGACTAAGAATTTCCAAGGCATTACGTTGCTGATCTGTTAATACTTTCGGTTTATCACTGATTGCACACAGAGTACCCAACGCGTAACCATCAGGCGTCACTAACTGAGCACCAGCATAAAAACGAATCTTAGGATCGCCCGTCACCAAGGGGTTATCAAAAAATCGTTCATCATTAAAAGTATCAGGTATTTCAAACACATCCCTTTGACAAATCGCATGGGCACAAAAAGCGAAATCTCTGTGCGTTTCCTGGGCGTCCAGCCCTACCGCAGCTTTAAACCACTGACGTTCAGGATCAACCAGGCTGATTAGAGCAATAGGGGTATCACAGATTTCTGAAGCTAATAAGGTAAGATCATCAAAAACCTTTTCAGCTTCAGTATCTAAAATATCATAGGCGTAGAGCGCTTGAAGTCGTTCTTGTTCATCCTGAGGAAGGGTTGCTTTTATCATGATTAAATCCTTGAATAATAGGAGGTCAATCCTCCCATCTATCACACCGATGACTTCTAAGGAGATCTGAAACAGTTCGTTCTGATACCTTGGAAAATAGCCAATTACCTGACTTGTCATTAATTTTAGCAGTTATATCAGATACCTCTTTAAAATCTAAAGCATGATTCAAAAAATAGCGTTCCCAATTACCCATTTAAAACAGCCACTGCTAGCCTGAAAGAAAAGGGACCGCAAAAGGATTCTGGCTATGGCACATTCATCGACCATACTTTCTCAAAAAGCACTTGCACCGGACACTCCAAACAACCCAAAAAATACAGATAACGATATTCTCCGGCGCTCAACCAGTAGAACTCTGGTCATCACACCAGAACAGCCCCCCTTGCCTTTTCCTAAGGTCATCCTTTTTGACTGGCACGGAACCCTGGTAGACACTCACGAGGCCATGTATCTCTCTATTGAGGAGATGTTATCCCAACTGGATGAGCTGGATCTCATCCGGCATATCCTGCCGGAAGAAGAAGCTAAAACCGAAGACGATGAAAAACTGATCCGCTACATCCGCATCTTTCGTCATTTACATCCCAAAGTTTTGGCAGAACAACGTATTTCCCGCACGGACATATTCGAAGTCTTATTTGGTGATAATGAGGAAGCCAACGCCATTGCCCACAAAGCCTATGACACCTGTTATAAACATCACTATGGCACCGTTTCGCCATTTCAAGAAGGTCTGTATGACTATCTGTGTTATCTGAAAAAACTGGGTATTAAAATAGGTGTGGTCACCAACCGCAGCAGTGAGTTTCTTGCACCTGAACTGAAAAAGGTGGATCTTGGCCGCTGGGTCGACCTGTTTGATATCACGATGGGGGGAAATGAAGCGCCTCGCTATAAACCCGCGCCACATGGATTAGCCCATGTTATCGAGCAGCTAGGGGAAGATATCGACGCTCAGGTTTGGTATGTAGGCGACAGTTTGACCGATATGATTACTGCCACCAAAGCCGGTGTGAGTTCAGTCTTTTATAATGGCGCACTCTGGGATGATCAATGGTTTGAGGACGTTTTCTCCGCTAAAGAGAACGAGCCTTTTACCCCACAAGTGATTATTAATGACTTTGATCACCTGTTAGATCTGGTTGAAACTGCGGCAGATCGACAACAAGAGGCAAAACCACAAACCCAGACAGATAGCTTAATCCGTGCAGATATTCGTAATCATCGTCCGACCAGTCATCCACCACTCACACCTCCTCCAGCCAGAATAGAACCAGATTGGCACCCTGCTGTCGCCAGCCTGACTTACCCCAAGGTGGTGTTATTTGATTGGCATGCCACTCTGGTCGATACTCTGGATGCCATGTATCACGCCGTAGATGATATGTTAAAAGATCTACGAAAGATGGGTTTACTGGATCATCTGGTTGATCCTGAATCCTGTAAATCTCCAGAAGACTCCAAACTGGTGCAATACGTCAAAGAAAACCTCAGCCTGCACCCCAAGATCAAACTGGATCGAAAAATTTCCCGCACGGATATCTTTGAGATTCTCTTTGCCGATAATCAAGACGCCAAAAAGATTGCCCACGCAGGCTTTAATCAACACTATCGCAAATATTACGGCACCGCACTGCCCTTTGAACCGAAAGTGAAACAGGTACTGCAAGGACTGCGACAACTGGGCCTTATCGTAGGCGTAATCACTAACCGCGATAGAGAGTTTTTCAGCCACGAACTCAATACCATTGACGGCACCGGCTGGGCCGAACTATTCGATACCGAAATATGCGGTGATGATACCCAGCAACGTAAACCTCATATTGACCAGATTGTAAAAGCAGCTGAAAATCTGGATTGCCAACTAGCAGAAGATATCTGGTACGTAGGTGATAGCACCACAGACGTCATCGCCGCTAAATCAGCGGGTATTACCAGCGTATTTTTCAACGGTGCACTTTGGGATCAGCCCTGGCTCAATAAGATCTTTCCCGGTTCAGAGCGTTTCCCAGATAAACCCGATGTAGTGGTGAATGACTTTGCCGAACTGTGGGCTCTGACCCTATCTTGTCGGAAAAGGGCCCTGAATAAAAAAGTCTAATGTTTTGATTCAGGCATACTGCTTGATAAAAGCACTGCCGTGCGGATAAGGTCTTTCGATACAGGGAACACCACTAAGGTGTTCTCCGTATACAATCAGCCACCTCAAAACGCCAATGATTGTTCTCTTTACCAAGGGCTACCGACACTTGGCCCGTTGGCAGTAATACAACCTGAGTGTTAGCAGATAGATTGGTACAGATCACTTGATCCAGCAAATTGGTATTATCGTGATAGATCCAATCGACAAAATGGTGCTCTGTCATATAGGGTATAAATTTCTTATCCAAAAGACCGATAAACATCCCCATCACCACAAACGTCGACAGTGCCGATACGGCAACAACTGATCGTCGTTCAACATAAGGGTGTTGCTTACGCGACAAGTGCCACATATGGGCGCAAGAGAATATGATCAGAATAAACTGCATCAACAATGCCCATACCGCTAGCACCAGTAATAAAATTAATAAACCATAAAAAGGTAGGAAAACACCAGCAGGCACCTGAGTCATCTGCTCTAAGTAGACCCCAGATTCCACCGCAGCAAAAAACGCCACTACGACCCCAATCAATAACGCTAACCATTGAAAGCTAATTGAGCTGTAGATAGCCAGTTTGATGCCCTCAAGCCGAATCCAGAAATATTCCGCAGCAAACAGTGTTCCTACCACAGCAAAAAACAACATCCAGGGATAACTATCCAAAGAAGAGAGACTATAAAATAGAAAATAAAGCAGGTAACAGGCCAGCATATGGGCCAACAAAAGACGAGGCAGAATATACTTTTTGAAATCAATCTCTGCTTGATAAGCTAAAAGCTCATTTTTTCTACTATACCAACCCAGCAAACCAGAATAAAACGTCATCCAGAAGAGAAAAATAGCCATCTCCATAACTTACCTCCTAAGCACTCAAACAAAAGCTTACCTACAAACAGTCGCCATATTCTCTAGTTGCTAGCCATAAATATCGTAATAATTTTGCTTGAGTATGTAGACCGGACTAATCGATTGAAATGTCAGCCCTATGATGATCAGTAAATCACAACCTTTCTCCTAATATAGACTAAGCCATTTATAGGGGCGAAAAGCGATTTAATAAACTAAGGGTGTGGATTGGATATGCTCTATACAGAGAATCTATGAGTTTGCAAAAAGCACTCAAAGTAAACAAGTAAAAGCAGATATATCCAACTACTTTACTATTGCCGAGTAAGGTCTTGATCTGCATACTGTCTTTTCTGGAATCATACGCTTGTATGACTTATGCCTAACACTTCGTTAGCATCATAAGGCCCATGTAGGCTATACCATAAAATAACAGCGTCACTCAGATTGCAATAGCTCGCCATTCTTCAGTGCCGGGCTTTATATTAAGGACTCTAAACATGACCACATACAGCTCTTTTTATCCGCCAGTTCGTGCCCTGATGGGACCTGGACCTTCTGATGTAGATCCTCGTGTTCTAGCTGCCATGGCACGCCCTACCATTGGCCACTTAGACCCTGAATTTGTCGCTATGATGGATCAGGTTAAAGCCATGTTAAAAACTGTGCTAAAAACTGAAAATGAGCTGACCATGCCAGTTTCTGCGCCGGGTTCTGCCGGTATGGAAGCGTGCTTTGTTAATCTGGTTGAAGCCGGAGATAAAGTCATTGTCTGCCAGAATGGTGTATTCGGTGGCCGTATGCGTGAAAACGTTGAGCGTGTTGGCGGTATCGCTATTATGGTTGAAGATGCTTGGGGAACACCTGTTGACCCAGCAAAAGTAGAAGCTGCATTTGCTCAGCATCCAGATACTAAAATCCTGGCCTTTGTCCATGCAGAAACCTCAACCGGTGTACGTTCAGATGCAAAAGCCTTGTGTAAACTAGCACAAGATAATAACGCCCTGACTATCGTTGATGCAGTGACCTCTATGGCTGGTATTGAGCTGGACGTTGATGGCTGGGGCATTGATGCCTTATACAGTGGCACCCAGAAATGTCTGTCCTGTCCTCCAGGGATCTCTCCTGTTACCTTCAGTGAAAAAGCCGTTGAAGCAGTCAAAGCCCGCAAGACAACAGTGCCTAGCTGGTTTCTTGATAAGAACCTAGTTATGGGTTATTGGGGTGGCGGCGGTAAACGCGCTTATCATCACACAGCACCTGTGAACTCCCTATACGCCTTGCATGAATCTCTGGTTATGTTGCTGGAAGAAGGCTTGGAAAATGCGTGGCAACGTCACGATCTGCATCATCAAGCATTAAAAGCCGGTTTAGAAGCGATGGGACTAGAGTTCCTTGTTGATGAGAACTACCGCCTGCCTCAACTAAACTCCGTTAAAATTCCAGAAGGCGTAGATGATGCGGCTTTGCGAACAGCGTTGCTACAAAACTATAGCTTAGAAATCGGTGCAGGACTTGGTGCATTGGCGGGTAAGGTATGGCGAATTGGCCTGATGGGTGCGAGCTGTAATCGCCGTAATGTTATGTTGTGCTTGGACGCGCTGGAAAATACTATCCGAGCACAAGGAGTATCAGTAAATTCTGGTGCAGCAGAAGCCGCTGCTAAAGTTTATCAAGGTTAACTGTTTAGCTTGTTCTGGGGGGATTAGAGCTACCCTATAATATGGACAAGAGAATAAACATCCAAAAGCCCAACCTAAGTGGAGAGACCCCATAAAGTTGGGCTTTTTCTTAAGCGATCCAATGAAAGACCTATCCAGATTAAAATGGAGAAGGACATTGCACGTGAAGCCGCTCACCGCTAACAGGATGATCAAAGTACAAATCACTGGCGTGTAACAACAAGCGATCAGCCATCTGTTCGCTGTGATCACTTTTATAGAGATCGCAGCCCAGTATTGGATGGCCTATTGATAAACTATGGATCCGCAATTGATGTGTACGTCCCGTACAAGGCGTAAATTTTACGAGACTACGGTACGGTTGATCGAAACGATCTAATACTCTGTACTCACTTATGGCCGCTTTACCCGTGGTATGGCAGATTTTAACCCGAGGAAATAGTTTTTTGTCTTTTGCTATTGCTGCTGTAATTTGTCCCTGATCATCAGCAATCCACCCCTCCAGCATAGCAACATAGTGCTTTTGAACCGTACGAGCCTGAAACTGTTGATTAAGGTGTTGTGCCGATTTTGCATTCAACCCCACGACCATTATCCCCGATGTGCCAAAATCCAACCGATGGGGTAATTTCGCCTCTGGGAAGGGAGGCGTCACCCCCTCTTGTCCGTGGACTAAACGATAATGAACCGAATCCCAATTGAGAGGATTTTTACCCGACAAACTAAACAGACCACTGGGTTTATTGATCAAAAGTATATCGTCATCTTGGTAGAGAATGGCTATAACATCCTTGCATACAGGTGCTACAAAGTTATCAGTGATCGTTGTATGAACAGGCAGATTGCCACTACTCATTCAGTATTCTCCGTATTATTAGAAAGCATTTTTCCACTGCTCTGTATCTAGAAACCATCGTTCTTCATAGATTTTGACACCTTTGAATTTGAACAAAACGGACAACTGAGAAGCTGCAACCTTATCTGACTTCCACTCCACAATCGAAACGACCTCATTATCTCCTTCAATTTGACGCAACCCTGTGATCTCAAAGCCAGATGGTAACATGCCTCCAAGACCGTTCAGTGCTGCACGAAATGCCTGTCGCCCTTCCAAAATGTCAGACTGACCCGGCATCACAAATATCATCTCGTCAAGATAATCAGCGACTAAAGCATCAAAATCCCCCGCGCCAACGGCCTCCCAGCCACGCTGCACTACATCAGACAAACTCATGATTATGCCCTCTCTGGTTATTTTGTTTAGTCTTTACTATAGGAGGTGTTTTCAAAAATATGGGGAATTTAATACCGAGGGATATAAGCTTGAAATACAGATACAGAATTGATTGCCCTTCTTTCTTGAATCCAAGCATCTTGAATCTAAGAATCTTAAATCTGAGCACCTCTAATCCTTTAACCCCCTGACGCTACGCGCATTTTCAATACTGCCGATATTTGAAACATTCGTATAACCAGAATCTCTTAATGCAGCCATAGCAGCGCTAGCACGCCTTCCACTGCGGCAATACAGATGAATATCGGTATCTTTATTGGGGTACATTTCACTAACCTCTTCGACAATATCACCGTACGAGATGCGTACATCACCTTCAATACTATCGATAAAGTGCTCCGCCTGGGTTCGCACATCAATCCAGACCGTAGATGCATATGACAATGGAGTGCAAAGTACAGTGACTAAAAAAAGGAAATATCGACAAAATCTTTTCCCATTCATAAAAAGAACCTTATATAGCTATGACGAACCGATAGGGTACAAGCTTACCGACAAAAGTCATCACTTTTCGGAGGGCAATCGGTAAGTATCAACATATTTTTTTCAAGTACTGCCCATATTAAGTTTTGGAGTGCAGTGTTTAAGTAAGCACTACCAAGCATCTGTTTATTATAGTAAAAGTTATCCACAGAATATGGGGATAACCCTGTGAAGTATCAAAAAAATTTCCAAAATAATATCTTTTGTTTGCCTGCAGTCTCTCCCTTCGAGCACACTCACCTTGCAACACCCCGTCATATCTCAGCCTAATAGATCCATATCCGTCGTTGTAGAATAAAGCTCACATCTCTCTTAAATTGGTTATTTATTGAACAGATTTCAGCTTCAATTCTTTTTAACTGTTTAAACATACAGTTAAAGATTAAATCATCATAACGGATATATTCTTATCGCTATCTGACTATCCAACACAGCATATTATCGTTAGCATAACCCGCTGTTTTGGCATGTAATAAATGACATAGTGTTTGGGCAGATTTAGTGTATTGGCGGATTAGCTGTAATGAAGAATTGGATCTTTCTCTCCATCGCGATCATCTCTGAAGTGGTTGCAACATCAGCATTAAAACAAAGTGAGGGCTTTAGTAAGCTGGCCCCATCTATAATAGTCGTTGTTGGTTATGGCTTAGCATTTTATTTTTTGTCTCTCACCCTACGCACCATTCCTGTCGGAATTGCTTATGCGGTTTGGTCAGGCCTAGGTGTTGCTTTAATCAGCATTATCGGTTGGTTTTTCTTTAATCAGAAATTGGATTTGCCTGCTCTGATTGGCATTGGATTAATCGTGGCTGGTGTCGCAGTATTGAACATTTTCTCCAATGTATCGTCTCACTAAAACTATAGATTGATCTATTAAATAGAACACAAGGAAAAACAATGTCGATTACAGGTGAATGTTTTTGTGGTGCAGTAAAGTATCGAATCGATGGAAAACTGAGAGACGGGAAGTCTTGTCATTGCTCCCGCTGCCGTAAGGCTTTTAATGCTCAGGCCTCTGCTGCTGCCTTTGTGGAACCCAGCGAGTTTAAATGGCTGTCCGGTGAAGAACAGTTGACATCCTACATCAGCCAACAGGGTTTTGGTTTACAATTTTGCCAAACTTGCGGCTCTACGCTAACCACGGTTTATCAGGGCAAAGTCTTTCAAGTGACCCTGGGTTGTATCAACGGAGACCCAGAGATTGAAATTGGCCAACATATCTATGTGGGTTCAAAGGCTAAATGGGAAATAATGCCAGAAGGCGTGGTGCAGTTTACCGAAGGTGCAAGTTAAAGCGCCTCCATAAATTCATAATGCATTGACAATCAACCGATTGAGATAGCGTATTAATTAGGGTTTGGCTGGCAAATCACGCAATTCCGTCCGGCATGTTTTGCTCCGTAAAGTGCTTGGTCAACCCTTTTAAGTACCGCATCGTAGGCCTCCCCTTTTTGCCGTTGAATACAGCCAAGACTAACCGTCACTTGTAGCTTTCTCTCATTAAAAGAAACTGATTCCACTTTTTTCCGAATCTTATCCGCAAGCCTACGTGCATCCTCTAACGCTGTTGAAGGCAGCACTATCAGAAATTCTTCTCCACCTACTCTCGCCACCAGATCCGTTTTTCGGGAATACTGATCTAAAATATCAGCCACCATACAGATCGCTTCATCTCCGACATCATGACCATAGCTGTCATTTACCGGCTTAAAATAGTCAATATCGATCATTAATACGCTAATATTACTCTGGTTGCGGTCACTAAAGTCAAAGTGTATTCGGCATCCTTCTTTGATAGCCCGACGATTTAATAAGCCTGTTAAACTATCGTGCGAAGCTAGCTCCGTGACTTTTTCTACCGTATTCCGCAACCAGAATACCAGATATAAAATCAATAAAATAAATGTCAGTACAGAGCTATGAAACAACATACTGGTAACAATTAATGATATTTTTTCCCCCATTGTCACCTGATGTACAAGATAGAGTTCCTTCTTAAGGATCGGTAGTCCGTAATATTGATGATCACTATCTCGAACAAAAGTTTCTAACCCCTCCAATATCATTTTGTGGCTGTTCAACGTTTGCCCAAGTTTAAAATCAAAGGGGGCAGCCACAATCTGACCTACAGGATCAATAATGATCGATTGCCCTTCTAGCTCTCTGTGGCTCAAAACAGCTCTTAATTGGGCAAGCCCCAAATCAAGTGACACAACCCCTCTGAAATGACCATCAACCATTACAGGGGCTGAGACTGTAAACATATACCCTTGCCCTGCACCATCATCATAAAGATCGGAAATAACGATTTTCGCTTCAGGATTATTCTCAGGAATCGCCGGTTGCCAAAAAGGTTTTTGATAAAGCTCTGTATGGAAGTGAAAGTCATGTACCGCAACCTTCGGCATGATATACATAAACTGTTTTTTCGATGTGTAGTACGACCAGATAAAGTTGGGATTATCGGTAACAACCCGACCAAGATCTAATGACAAAGCAAGCGCTGCATTAATTTCTCGCCACGTACCCTCATCGACATCAGATTGAGATCCCACTCCGGTAAAAGAAGCTCCCGTGCTAGGAATACCATCAATCATGGGCCCCAACCCATCAGAACCGTAAGCATTCAGTTCAGGATAATCTTTAAAATAAGCTCGTGCCGGGTGTTTAAAATTATTCTGCTGCATTAATAGTATGTTTGCAGTCATCTGTTGACGCATCTGATCAACAATTGCGCGAGCCAAATCAACGTGCTGTTGGACAGTCTTCGCCCGAGACTGAGTGACCGTAGCGACTTTATCCTGCACACGCTTGTCATGAATAAAGTACAACTGAAATAAGCCAAAAAGCCAGACGGTGATAAACAACAAAATACTGCCCAAATGTATCTGCATGCCCTCAACCCTTAACCTTTAACATGTTGATAATACAACAATAGTTTATTAGGCTATTTTATGTACATTTTTCATACGTAAACGAATGCAGAAATAAAGATATTGACCGAGTCACAGATTCTAATCTTGGGGAAACCACGTGTTATTTTTTGATATGGGCGTTGATACTTTCGGGTCTCATGACCCGAAAATATCGAAATACCTCTATTTGGCGACGGACATTAGACTACAAACCCGACACATCAGCATAAATTAAGTAATCGGTAATTAATGACTCTTCCAAAGTTAAAACCGTCGCAAACACTGCGGAATAGTGACTGCCATCCAGTCGTATATAACTCACTTTCCCGTGACAAATCACCTGATCACCGATACTCCAGATTTTATCAATTTGATGGGTCATTTTTTTAATTGATCCGAAAAAACCCTCATTTGCCGCCAATACATCAGGCTTTCCGGTTATCGGGTCGGCATTTCCAAAGCGAAAGCTTAACTCTGGGTGTAGGAACTCTGCCAAACGCTCTGTACTTCTGGCATCAACTGCTTGATATAGGTTTTCGACTAGGTTATGTGCGTTCATTGTTTTTCTCTCTCTGTTATTTTTTGAACAATTGGTTAAGTGTTAAATGACCATTAGTTAGCGCTAATCCGATAAATAACAGCCCGATAGCAGCAATAATGTGTACGGTAAGAGGTTCATCAAAAAATAAGATACCAATGGCGACTCCCGTTAAAGTGACAAAATAACCCACCTGACTGAAGCCCACGCTGTCGGTCATCTTTTGTAAACGAAAGGTCATCAGGTAACCCAATGCAGAGATAATCACCATCAGCAATATCCCAGCCATAAGAATGGGGCTTATTTCTGGATGAGCAGCACTCATTAATTGAGTACTATCAATACCGGCATCTATATCTTGATGACGAATAGCAAGCAGGGCATAAACCGGCGTTAATAAAACAACTTGGCTTAACAACATACCTGTTGCCAAAGACAGAGCATCGCCACCAGTGGGATATGCCTTGCTACGATAGACATTTCCGCTAGCTAATAACGCAGGAACGAGTAGAGCCAATAACATAGGTAGCAGTGAGGCTCCATCCGTATTAAATCTTTGACCCGTCACTAACAACACGGCGACAAATCCCACAAAAATACCCAGTAAACGCTGAGCTGAAAGCGCCTTTCTCTCGTATAACGCCGACAATGCAAAGGTAAATAAAGGAGAAAGTGTCACCAAAACACTAAAGGTACTGGCTGGTACCTCCAGCAGAGCCCAGTTCGCCATCAGATTGGGCGCACTAACACTTAACAAACCAGAAAAGCAGTAATAACGAAAATGTGTCGATTTAAGGGCAAAGGCACCCTTACGTATAAAACCAACAATCAGTAGCAACAATACTGCTCCCAGTATTTGCCAATAAAAAACAGTTAATGGAGAGAAACCTTGTAAAACGCCATACTTTGCCAAAGCAAAATTAATGGCCACTAGAGCCCCTATAGCAATTGTCAGTAAGCTTTGCTGATAACGCTGCTGGTGAGATGCTCCACTTTCTACAGTCTCTAAGTTTGTTTCTACTGCTGTAAGCCCTGAGGCTGAATCCTGTTTCATGTACATCCCTCCATTCGAATGTCGCTTCGTTGATGGAGGTACTTTATTATGTTTCCTGAGAATTGATAATATAGTGAATCATGACAAGACTGTTGAGAAAAACGCTACTATCAAAAAAGCGCCAGCATCAAAGTTCTTCTCACGCTCGTTTAGAACGTTAAACAAGATCTCTGTCTTAGGACGGAACACATCAGAAGGAAATAACTGTGATTGAAGGCTTTAATGCGATCCCTATTTTTATCGCTGTGGTAGAACAAGGCAGCTTTTCTGGTGCTGCCAGAGTCTTGGGTATTTCAAAATCTGCCGTCAGCAAACGTATCAATCAGCTGGAAGATCAGCTAGCGGTGCGTTTACTGCAAAGAACCACCCGTCAGATCAAGTTGACCGAAGCCGGAGAGCGCTATTACCAACATGCCTTCCAGGCCTATCAGGCAGCCACCAATGCCATTGATGCTGTCACTCAACTTCAAGAAAAGCCTCAGGGTCATTTACGGCTGAATGTCCCTATGTCTTTTGGACGCTTGCATATAGCCCCTTTGATCCCGAAATTTTTACAGCGCTATCCCGATATTCACATCGATATGGTCATGGATGACAAACATGTTGATCTGATTGAAGCAGGTTTTGATCTAGCGATCAGAGCAGGCGACCTGCCCGATTCCAGCTTGATCGCCCGTAAGTTGGTCGATTGCCACAGTGAGATCTGTGCCTCACCTGAATATCTGGCTCAACAGGGCACCCCCAAAACACCCGCTGATTTATTAAGCCATAATGCAATTTTGTACAGCTACTCCAACAACGCACAGGAGTGGACGCTAACCAATGCAGAAGGCAGTGAAACGGTTGTGGTATCCGGTAATTATCAGGTCAATAATAGCGAAGCCCTATTAGAAGCCTTACTACAAGGCGCTGGTATCGGTCGCCTACCCACCTTTGTTACCGGTGCTGAAATTCGATCAGGTCGATTGGTGAACCTCTTCGAACAGTATCAGATGCCAGTCAAAAGCATTTATGCCGTATTCCCAGAACGGGCCTATATGCCAGCCAAGGTAAGAGTTTTTTTGGACTTTATTGTTGATTGTTTTGGCGAGGATAAACCCTATTGGGATCAACGGTGATAGGCTCCCTATTGTAATAAGGAGCCTATTTATAAGGTGTTATGCTTCTGTTAGCTGCCGGTCTGTCACTCGTACTGTTTTTTCAATCTCAACGGTTACATCTGGCTCAGACGAATAAACACGCACGCCACCAATCCAGGTTTCCTGTATATCCAGATCACGTAAGCCTACAAATGATCCATGACGTTCATTCCATGTTAGTGGGTTCTCTTTCAAAATAACAAAGTCAGCCCATTTACCAACTTCCAAAGTACCTACTTGCTGCTCCGCATGACACTGCCATGCCGCATTATAAGTAATGGCCTTTAATGCTTGCTCTGCAGTAAGCGATTCCTTCTCATTCAGGGTTTGAGAGCCGTCCTGTGGCGCACGCTCCATACGACGAGTAATGGCTTGCTCCATATAACGCAACGGCCCTAGAGGACTGACACTCGTATCCGAATGCATTGTCACAACCATACCGGCGCTTTCAGACGTGGCACAACGATCCAACAGATTGGCACGGGCTTCACCTAAAATTTGCTGTTGGAAAGCCCAGCCCCAATAACCCACGTGACCAATCAGAAAACTAGGAGATAACCCCAAGTTACTCATGTGCTGCAAACTGCTATCCGTCAATAATGAACAGTGTTCAATGCGGTGGCGTCGATTGGTTACATCATAGCCTTGCGTTTGTAAGCGCTGAAAACCTTGAATCGCAAAATCGATAGCCCTATCACCATTGGCATGAACCAAAATAGGCCAATGTTGATCGCTTTTAGCCACATCAGTAATCAGTTGATTATAACTCTTGGGCACAACCCCTAATGGATAGGCAGGAGCATTAATAGGCGTAAAATTATAAAGACCACAGTTTAGCGTATCTTCATCAGGGGTAGCGGGATCAGAGCCTTTATAGGGTTCTGATTGATAACCGGTTCGCCCCTGATTTGAGCCATCTGAAATAATTTTAATGGCAGGAGTAAACAACATAGGGTTTTCAGCAGGCGTGGTTTTTTTCCATTCAGATCTAAATGGATAACCGCCTACTTGTCCCTCTGTACAATCTGTTAAAAGGGCTAACGCCATTCGTGTGGTACGGTTGGTTGTCGCCATATAATTGGCAAGATGCTGCTTAAGACCCTTACCTTCTACGCCTTCATCTGGAGTACCTGCATCCAGCATTAAGGTAATGCCTTTTGCCAGAGCATCATCAAACACCACATCGTAACCTGAATTGATCGATTCCGGTGTCATTTCCGGTAATACTGGCATTACAGCCTGCATCTCAATCATTTCATTCAACACACCATTACTGCCTTTGGCAAAAGCCTCTGCAGTGGCGTATTCAGAAAAATGCTCCTTCTGTAAATCGCCCATATTATCAAAAGATAATAATAGAGCCGTACTGTTTACATAAGCAATATGCATAGAAGCATTAACTAGAACAATAGGTAGATACGCATAATCAGGACAGTCCTTAGCTAAACTGTCTAGTAATGCCTTATCTATATCTTCAAACTCAGAGGTCATCAAGGTTGGATCAATATTGTAACCACTTAAAGATATTTCTTTAACCAGCGTTTCTAACTCGCCTGTTAGTGTAATACTCTTACCACTACGAAGATCTTCGAGTAGCGTTTTGTAATTCTCTTTCTCTGAACTATTATTAAGAATATCCAGTTTCTGGTTCAGCTGAGACTTTAGAGTACTCGCAATAGTATTAAGGTTATAAATAGGTTTTAAATACTGACCATCATAAGGGCCAAGATCCAGATCCCAATTGGTCATATATGCAGTCATAAACAGATGCATATGAGGTTCAATCAAACCAGGCGCTAGGGTCTGCCCGTCATCGAGACGTGTTGGCACCACATGTGGCAAAGCTGCAACAGCCTGATCCAGACTGCCTACAGCCACAATGCAACCTTGATCAATAGCGATCGCTTTTGCTTTAGAACCACCCTTTCCAGCAACACCATCCTGCATAGTAATAATGCAATCTTCCGTGGGGTGGTAATAAATCATGCTCTCTGGTGATTTAGGAGGTCTACGCCGAGTAATTTTTGTAGTCACGGTTAATGAACGCTTATTAATTTCCTTTTCCATTATTTTCTGTAAAGGGCTATGACAAGCGCAGCTAATACCTTGATGGGAATGGTGTTCGCACATAGAATGACCGTCCTTGCAAATATGATATTTATTAGTTTTATACCGTCACTCCATGTTATGTCTTAAATTTTTAAATTCACACGACAGCCTATTACATGATAAATAATAGAAACCAAATAGTTACTATCAATTACACCGGATACCTATATAGAGCAACATAGACAATTACTTCACCTGTAATGAACTGTAATATATTGTTTTGGCGATAAAACAGCGCAGAAAATACAAATCATCGTTTAAAACTCATAACCGGCTTGTAGTTCCTCAATCTTATCGGTGAGTACCTCATACATCAGCTGTCGAAATCGGATATGAGCAGGGCCTTTAATATGCTGTTCGAAAACAATGCAGGACGTTCTTATGTCCCACTAGATGCTTTAACCATCTCTTTTATTTTTACAGCCTTTTCGAAGTGGTCTAGCTTATGCGTCATAATCCACCATTCAGCTGCTTCCATTAGCAACTCTGGATTATCATTTTTGTTTGCAAAGAATGCATAGAAGGACAAGCCTACATTTTCCCCCTTACTTGCAATCTTCTTTTCACATATCTCTACAATCCTTTTCTTTAGGCTTTCTCTCATTAAGTTTTGACTCTCAAATAATTGTAAATTGGAATACTAGCAATATAGAGCGCCTAGATTTTAGAGTAATAACCCTACAGAACTCTAGGCTTTAGCTACCATAGGGGATCCCCTAAGATTGGTGTTTTTTGGGGTGGAGGGGATTATTTTATTCCTTGTAAGCAACGTGTTAGACGATGATTTCAGTAATAATCTCAGTTTTAACTGAATTAGCTATGAAGCATTGCTCATGAGATTGGTGATGCATTTTCTCAAGCTGTTCTATTGTAGGCTTTTTTTCACCTGAAAATTGCACATGGGGCCTGAGTGTCACTTTAGTCATAGCGACTTTACCACCCTCATCTTTTCCCATAATTCCTACAGCGTTGTCTACATATGAATCGACAACATAGCGTCTTTTAGCAGCAACTGATAAAAAGAATAACATGTGGCAACTTGAAAGCGATGCTATAAAAGCCTCTTCAGGATCGACATTTTCCTCCACAGAGTATGGTAAGGGAACAATATGTGGAGAAGATGATGCCTGAACGGTTGCACCACCATCAAAGTTCCACTCATGTCCTCTACTATATTTATTATCAATATAGTTTTCATCATTGGATCTAGACCAATTAACTTTTGCAAAATACTGTGACATGGGAACTCCATTTGGGTAATCGTCTACCCCCAATAAGGGGCTGATAATAGCTTGCTAAACTGTGCAGCGAAGCAGAACCTAGCAAACTATTAGCACTATACTGGCTGTGATTCTCATTGCTTCGATGAACACCGAACTATGGAGAGCATTTGAAAAATCGAATCAGACATTAATTTCTCATTAGATTGAGAATCTCTGCAAATCTAAGCGCTAGAACAAAAAAATTTCTACAAAGATCTTTGCAACTGTTCCCATGAATAGCGATGGGGACACTTTCAAAATATGAAAATACTTTTGTTTAGCTGCGTAACGTGTCCATTTTGTTAGCTGAATTCACCTGAATAGCTGCTATTTTTAGAGCTTAATTAATCTAGATTTTTCCTGATGATTTGCTGCAATAAACGAATATTTCGTTGATTATCGGCTTGATCCCGAAAGGCGATTACCAGAGGAACTTGTTCTAGCAAACTGACTAACTGAATATTGAGTTGCTTGATTTGAAAGCTCATCACTTTTGGATCGGTTAGAGCCGCCTGGTGTCGCCCAAGAGACAACTTACGAATTAAAGATACTTCATTATTTGCCCAAATCACCTGATCAGGATGGGCACTTGCCAATTGATCCACCTCTTTTGGATAGACATAGGTATTCACTAAGCCTATTCGGTAATTAGCAAATAAATCATTTAACGTCTTGAAGTTTAGCCCAAATTCATGGTGTTTGATTACCGCTAAACGGGATAGGCCGATGGGAGGAGATGCTTTAAAGCCAGCTTGTACTTCTGAGGGCCAAGCAGGGAAGTAGCCAATATAATCCTTTCCTTTAGCTAACAATTGAGCTCTTTTCCAGGGATAAAACTCCACCTCTAACCGAATATTGTGGGGCTTGAGTAGTGCTCTCAAGGCTTGAATAGATAAACCTTGCCCGGGCAAATGCTCACCGGAATAGGGCTCCCAATTAAGAGAGGTGATACGCCATATTTCTTCTGCCTCTGCATTATTAATAGAGAGAGACAACCAAATAAGCACAGTAAGACAATACTTATTTTTCAGCATATTGGATATGCCTTTTTACTGTGGGGGGATTTAATAATATTAGCATAAATAGCTAACACTAGAGATAGCCGTATCGATACCCTCAACAGAGTCTGTCACCGCATCTTTAATATCAATTAATGCCTCCACATCCCCAAACAGCAGCGCCATTTTTTCAACATTGCCACCCGTGGCGGTTTTTACATCCTCCAAGACACCGGCAAAGCCCTTGGACTGTAACGCTGTGGCACTAAAGTTAATGCCCAGTTCCTCTGCCATATCCGCCGCCTCTTTGGACGGTTTAATCATATTGGAGATAGCACCTTTAATCTGAGTCACGGCCTCAGCCGTAGGGGAGCCTGTGGCCGTCAGCGTTGCCACTGCGGACATTAACTCTTCAAAGTTAATCCCCGCCGTCGCCGCCAAACCGGTCACATTGGCTAAGGACTGGCCCAGTTCCGGCAAGGTTGTCTGACCTGACCGCACGGTTTGAAACAGCAAATCACTGTACCGCTGGGCCTCATCTGCTCCCGCGCTATAAGCATTTAACGTGGAGACTAATACCGTGGTCGCATCACCTAACCCCGCTTTACCCGCCACCGCTAACTGTTCCGCCAGCGCCACCAACTCCAAAGAATCCTTGTAATCCGCACCGGCAGAAATGGCCGTATAAACAGCATTGTTCACCTGGTCAAACCCTTGGGTGCTGTCGTAGGCATAATCCTTAATCTGATCCTTAAAATCTGCCAACGACGCCACCGGCATATCAATCAGCGTGGCAATCTCACGGAACTGAGCATCAAAATCACCGGCCAACGTCACCGCCAAACCCGTGGCCGCCACACCTGCCGCTAATAAACCCGCCTCAAACTTCAGCATATCCCCCGTAAAATCCGCCACAGGTGCAGTCACACCCGAAAGACTGTTACTAATCCCGTTAACCTGACCGACCACCGCATCCACACCGGCACCCATGCGGTTAACACCTTCGAAAATAATCTCTACCGTTCGTGATAAATCAGCCATTGGATTGCGCCTCTTTGTTTTTGAAATACAAACCCCATAACTCAGATTCCAAGGGGGTTAACAGTTGCAGGGGGAATAGATCGGGGCGAACACGGAAAAGGAATTCGTTTTTCAGATGACACAGGTTTAACGCTATTTGGATGTCTGGCTCCTTGAAGAGCGCATCGGCTTTCCCGGCACAGAACCCAAACCCGTTAACCGGATAATCTCCGTGGTCAAACTGTAAAACTCAATGGGATGGGCCTTAGCCAACTTAACCGCCACCTGCTGACTTACCTTAGGCGCCACACTACCCGCCACCAAAATCGCCTGCCGACGGGCCAAATCAGACGGCACCTCACCGGTATGGCCCAACAACTGATTCACCGTATCCTTTAACTGCTCCGGCTGACCCGACATCAACGCCTCCGTCACCGCCACCAGATTGGCAGACCGCTCCTGTGATTCATTCACCCGCGCCAGCTCCTCCCCCTCTAACCCCCGCACCCACCAAACTGGCGTTTGCCCCTCCTCCAAATCCTTAAAGAAATGGGCCAAATCCGGCACAGGTACAGACGCCTCACGGGCTTTAAAACTGGCCTTCTCAAACGCACTTAAATCAAATTCCATAGTGATCTCACTTTTTGGTTTACATAACAAAAGGGATAAAACAGATTAAAAAACAAAAACTACAGGCATAAAAAAACCCCGCCGAGGCAGGGTTCTATAAATGGGTTTTACACATCTTAATTAAATCTGATCAGGCAACTCCGATATGTGCCCACGGGAACGGGAAATATACGTCTGGGCCGCACTAACCGAACTCTGAACCGTCTCCATCGAACGCTGAATGGTATTAATCGAATGCTGGGCCGAAAGAATCCTATGCAAGCTCTCATCCACCTCCGTCCATTGCCTAACCATCGTCGCCTCCAACTCCACCAACAACGGCTGCGCCTTAGCAGGCATATACTTGCCCATCTCCTTAAGCAACTTACGACCATCAGGAATATTCCGATTACCGGACAACTTCAAATGATCCAACCCCAAAAACGGCTCAGCCAAGCTCTTCTCATATAGCCCCAACTCAGACTGCCCCTGACTGGGCAAATACTCCCCCTCAATGGCATAAGCCGCAATAAAATTACGCACATCACTTAACTGATCCGCCGGAATATCATGGCCCGACCGCACACCAAACGCCTTATGCACCTGCGCCCAAATACGAGAATGAACCGAACGACGATATTTAGAAGGAATCTTAGTGGTCTTGCCCTCGATCAGACTGGAGAGGCAATTAAAGCCGTCTTCGCCGATGGACTGACCAATAGAGTAAGAACCGGTTTTACGAATTTGGGGTAAAACTTCAGCAGTTACCCATTTACGAAAACGGTGCTGTGGAGTGCCTGCGGTAGTCGCCTCACGGCAACGTAGAATTAGAGTGAACAGGCCTGATTCGTTGATGATGTTTGCGTTTCCCTGACGGCCTAAGTTTAACTTAGAGCGTTCATCATCATCTAAAGCCTGCAATGCCATAGTTGTATTGGTTAGGCCAATAGCTTTGCATATATCAGTAGCGAGGAACCATGGGTTACCGTCAATGACAGTGACACGAATAGGGTGTTTTTCGAAATCGAATGGAATAACTTTTGCGATGCTGGACATGATAGAGATCCTTGTAAGGCTTGCTTACCACTCCCCAGCGCCAATCTGGTGAGCGGAACCGTGCGGGTTGGCGTACCGGTACAAGGTCCGGTGTACTCGAAAGTACCCACACACGGCCCGCCCATAATGGGCCATGCTACAGACACAAAAAAACCGCTCTTAAATGGCGGTAGTGTCCGCCTTGTATACCGAGACGCCAATCTCAGGTTGCTGATTTTGCAGCAACGTTTAAATCTTGATTGAAGTTGAGCAGGGTGTCAAGGGTCAGTGTCTGATACCGACCCTTTTATTAGTCCAGCTGAAGTTGACTACTATTGTTTTCAAAAAAATTAACTGATGCTATGTTTTCTATAGGGATAGCAACAACTGATTTATCAGAGTATTGATAGAAAATCATAAACATATCAGTTGCAGTAATCAACGAGTGGCCTTTATCACTTCCAGATAACATATGATTATTTTCCCTAAGCATTATAGAAGAAGTTTTAACATTACCGGATAATACTGCATTATATTTATCATCAACCCTTTCACGAATAAAAAACAAAAAGAGAGTAATTAAAATAAAAACCCACAAAATGGCTAGAAAAAAAGCTACTCTTTTAGAATTTATTTTATTTTGATTCTTGCTAAAATAGCGGTCAATTATATTAGTTTGGGAGGCTGCTGAAGCCCATAGGAAAAAACCAATTAAAAGCACATATGGGTCTGAAACACCTGCAAGAAAAAAATACTCAAAAGAAGCAAAAAAACCTATATTTAGACCATATTTATTTAGCAATAAATACTCTGAAAAAAATCCGCACGAGCTTGTGAAAAAAGCTATAAAAAAAATCAATAACAAAGGATGTTTTTTAAAATATTCAACTATATTGTCAACCATTATAAAGTACCCTATCAACAATGCAGGACATCCACACTTTCCAGCAGCAACTCTACCAGATGCAGAGCTTTAACCGCCCTAGGGAAAACCCTAGGTTTGGTGTTTTTTTGGGGTGGATCAGGAGGTTGTGGCTGATCCAGTTGCCGCCATTGTGGGGATGGCGGCTAGATTGGGGGTTAAGTAGCTGACAACGCGACTATCTTACCCAAGCATTATGCCATATACACTTAAACTGAAGTAGAGCGAAAAATGGCAAGCGTTGAGAACCCCTCTTAAATATTTTGTTATACCTGTTTTTCCTCGTAATCTTCGTCTATTTCACGAGCAATATTTTCGAAGGTTTTATGGCTTTTTTGTAAATAGAACAAGTATATTCTCGCGTCTGACTCTGTAAAGTCATTAATATTATAGTTAGTCAGATAAGATTTTACTCTTTGAATACCATGGAAGTATTCATCGAGTTCGTACTGAATATGATCTGGTAACTCATTTCTCTCTTGCAATGCACTCTGAAAATTATTGTAAGCCTCTTCGATTGATTCGAGCATACTTAGACCAAATGAGGTATTTGAGCTTGATGGAGAATATATAGCTTGCCCTACTTTTTCGAACATATAACCCATTGTTGAATGAAGAATATCTGCTAGAGGTTTTTCCATAAATCTTGCCCTATGCTGTTCATCGGTTTCTCGAAGCTTTTCATTGATTAATAAGTATGATTTATTAATTCCGATAAGCTGAGTTTCTACTATTTTTCCAAAATCCACGTTGATGTATTCACTTTCACCCTCATCATAAAAGCGAACAAGATTAAAGCCACCTTTACTCATGGAAATACGAGATATGTGGTTAAAATAAGTAGTTTTTTTAACTCTATTCTTTGTTGGATGACCTATAGACGCATTCCTAACTGCTCTTATACTTTTTAGTTCATCCGACAATTCATACGGGACATCGAATGCTTCAGATAAATGATTCATGGCATCTTGTTGTATAAACAACGCCTGTAAGAGCCCATAAGTATAGATATAGGACAAGCCAGCTTCTGATGGAAATTCTGCTTTGAAGTAGCTTTGTAATGCTAGCCCTGTGTCGCCGAGAGTATCCAAAGAACTACATATTTGACTCCAGTTATCTAACCCTGAAATTAGAACCTTTTGATACCTATGGGTATTTATGTGCTTCCGCACTTGTGCTTCGATACCCCAAAACTTGATTAGGCTATCTTCAATTTTACTCATCTATCGCAGTTCCTATCAATGGGTATAAAGAACAATGCAAAAGCAATGCAGGACATCCACATTTTCCAGCAGTGACTTTACCAGATACTGAGTTCTAACCACCCTAGGGAAAACCCTAGGTTTGGTGTTTTATTGAGGTGGGTCAGGGGGTTGTGGGTGATCCAGTTGGCATTGTGGGGATGGCGGCTGGGTTGGGGGGGTTGTTTTTGCCTGCGTAGGCGTCCCACTTGATTGTATGCCCACGCTCACTTGCTACTGAAGATTAGGCCGCCACCAAATGCAATAAAGGCGCTGTTGTATACTTTTGAGAACGTACTGCCAATGCTAGTGCTTTTTATTGAGTTTGTGATATTTCTGGCAAGAAACGAGTAAGCCAGATGGACAGAGACCACGATAACGCTGATGGTAAGAAACATTAATATAAACTGAACTGGCATTGGATAGTCAGTCGATATAAATTGGGGCAAAAATGCGGACAGAAATATTACTGTTTTAGGATTACTTGCTGAAACTAAAAAGCCTGATTTAAAGTTGGATGAAACTTTATTTGATGAAATCTCTTTGTTGGGAGTGGAGCTATTTTTACTATTTTTCAGCAACCCCGTTATTCCTAAATATATAAGATACAAGCCGCCAATAATTTTAAGAACAAAGAATGCAAAAGGAGATTGCTCTAATATTGCACCAGCTCCCAAAGCCACGAGAACCACGATGATGGCTTGGCAAGACAAATTTCCAAGAATGGATAAAATTGCTGCATTATACCCATTCTTCACGGCGTTCTGCACAACTAAGAGTACATTTGGTCCTGGCGCTAATGTAATGAATAGGTAGGATAAGAAAAAAAAAGACCAGAGTTCAAAGTTCAAAGTTAACTCCTTATTATTTTAGCGGGTATTAAAGCAATGCGGGGCATCCGCATTTTCCATCAGCAACTCTACCAGATACGGAGCTTTAACCACCCTAGGGAAAACCCTAGGATTGGTGTTTTTTTGATGAGGGTCAGGGGGTTGGGTGATCTAGTTGCCGCCATTGTGGGGATGGCGGCTGGGTTGGGGTTTTGGGCGATGACGCCGCAAACAACAGCGAGCGTAGCGAGTCCGGCAGCGATTAGCCGCGAACTGATCTGCCTTGTTAGCAGTGTTATAAATCATAGTGCATATATGTGACATCAAAAGGTAGGTGGTCGAATTTTTGGGTGTTATTTTCTATAAACCCTAAACGCAGATACCATTCCTTGAGTATGCTATGAGCCGCAATTATACCAATACTGACTTTTTCAATGTCTTTGTTTATTGAATATTGAAGAATATGCTTTACCAACAATTCCCCCATACCTTTATTTCTATAAGCTGGCAAGACAGACAATCGATTGAGGTATGCAGTATCGGGGCGAGGGTGCTCGAAGGCTACACAGCCAATTACCGTGGAGCTGTCCAAGAGAAGAAAATACTCTTCGCCTCTTTCCATATCTGAAACAACCCAGTCATTTGTATAAAATGATGGATGCTTAGGGTTGTTTTTAGCATTAATTCCAAATTGCTCGGCGACATCCTTATTAGATTCACTTACGACGACGGCTATTTTTGAGATGTCTTCCATTCCTGCCTTAACAATTTTCATGATTATCCTTGTGGTGGGGCTACGAATACTAGCAATGCAGGGCATCCACATTTTCCAGCAGTGACTTTACCAGATACTGAGCTTTAACCACCCTAGGGATAACCCTAGGTTTGGTGTTTTTTGGGGTGGGTCAGGGGGTTGTGGGTGATCCAGCTGCCATTGTGGGGATGGCGGCTGGATTGGGGTGGCTACCGACGATAACGCCCTTGTTAACTTGCAAAAAGCAGTGGGCTAAAACTGAGAGGTGCGAAATAGCCCATTGTTTTTTGTCCTGTTGAACAGCTTGTTAGGCTGCATTATTATTTAGCTAATTCAGTAGTGGCACAAACATATGCCCATGCCTCATTACCTGAGTTAAACTTGCCTGCTATACGCATATACTCTTCAACTTCATATTCATCGGCTTGGGCTAATTCTGATGGCGTTATTTCAAAAACAGTTCCTTCAACAACATCTGAATCTTTCCCTGTAAACTTTAAAATTGGATGAATGTCAGTACCGCTAGTTTTTATTACTGTTTCATCTTTAATTTTCACCTCAGAAAGAATGTAGCCGACCAGTTTATCCTTTGCACCATTTAGCTTTCGACCAAATGTTTCTTCCTGAACATGTTCCATTTGTAACGTACCATATGAAAATAACCTTTCCATTATATACCTCAATATTTATGACTACTTCAACACTGATGCCTAACACTTCATTAGTTGTATATTCTAATGGTCATGGAGTGATTTATTTAGGCATCTCGAATTGTGGCATTAAAACAACAAAACCTTCCGTAACTTCGTTTCTTAGTTTAGTTAACTCTCGACTTTCACTCGAATCATAAAAACTTTTTGCTAACTCTTTACTTTTAAATTTGTAAACAACCATATGAGAATATGGAGAAGATCCTTCCAAACACTCAGCATGATTGGCAATTACTAATTCACCGCCAAATTTTTCAACTATTGGGACTGACAACGGACCTAACAACTCGATTCTTTTTTTATCGATAATATTGTAATGGTAAATAATATAGCAACTCATTGCGTACCTCTTTTACCAGCAGCAATGCAGGACATCCACATTTTTCAGTAGCAACTTTACCAGATGATGAACTTTAGCCACATAAGAAAAAACCTAGGCTTAGTGTTTTTCTTATGTAGCTAAGGGGTTAAGGCACCCCCAATCTGGGGCTACCTTACCTAAAACTATAGATCCTACCCCTTAACCATCAAAATCCGTGGTGGGTTGTTCTGCGCTGATGGTGCAGCTGATTTGTACGTGTTTGCCTGCGGGGAAGGTTCGGGCGATGCCTAGGATGCCTTGGGTTAGGCTGTAGGGTGTTTTGTTTTTGTCTTGGATAAATTTAAACCAGAGCTTTTGTCCTTTGGCTTTGACCAGTGGGTCGGTGATGCCGTCGTTGCCGTAGTGGGTAAACTTGCCTTGGCCCAGTGATTTGGAGACGCTGCCAAGGGTGCCGCCGTAGATTTCGGTGCTGGAGACGCTGTTGGATTCTTCTGCGGGTACAAAGTCGGAGACTCGGGGCGATTCTGCAAATATTGGGGTGTAGCCTTTTACGGTGACGGCTTTGGTGGTGTTGCCGGTGTGGATCGGTGGTAGGGCGGATGCGAAGGTGATTTCTCCTGTGGTGAAGTCTGTTTTCCATACGGGGCTGTCGGAGCGTTCGCGGTGTACGCCGTCGACTTGGTAAATTTCGGTGGTGGCGACGGTGGCGGTGGTTTGGTTGGTGAGTCGGATTTGGCCGATTTCGATGGCGGCTAGGCTTCCGTCTGGGTTGATGACTAGGGATCTGATCAGGTGGGTGTCTGTGGTGGCGCGGGTGATGGTTACGTCATCTGCGGCGACGGTGACCATGCCGTCGGGATCGGCGGCAGATGCACCGGGCATATAGGCGGATAGCGCGCCAATGGATACGGTGTCGGCGGTGGTGCTGGCGGTTAGTTCTCCCCCTGTGGCGATGCCGTAGGGGAATACCTGTGCTTCAAAGCCGCTACGACCTGACCAGGGGAAAAAGGACGCTTCAAAGATTAGGTTGTTGCCGCTGTTGGTCATGGTTTCCCAGTCGTTCAGTTGCTGGCCGGATTCGTATTCTAGAAAGCGCTGGTACCCGCCGCCGCAATCTTAGATAAATCTAAAACTCATAACCCGCCTGCAGTTCCTCAATCTTCTCGGTGAGTACCTCATACATCAGTTGCCGGAACCAAATATGAGCGGGATCTTTAATATGCCGTTCGTGCCAAACGATTGAATAGGTAAAGCGATCTTGGGGCATGGGAAAAGGCAAAATAGCCAACTGATAGTGCTCCGCATAGCTCTTAGCCAAACCATAGGGCACGGTTAAAATCAGATCAGAACTTGCGACCAATGTCAGTGCAGCCACAAAGTGAGGTACACGCAGGGCGATACGGCGTTTTAAGCCTTCTTTTTCTAGTAGATGATCGATGGCCCCTTTGCGCTCTCCTCCCATGGTAATTAAGGCATGGGGCTGGGCGGCATAGCTTTCTAGAGTTAAGCCAGAAGCAACCAATGGATGATCTTCTCGTAAAACACAGACAAATTGATCCTGCCCTATGCCTCGTCCATGGATCATAGCCGGTGGGTCAATCAAGGCACAGATTGCTAGATCAACCTGCTGTTGATCCATCTCTGTCAGCAGGTGTGCATGCCAAGGTGTTATCTCTAGATTGATGCCCGGTGCTTCCTCTCTCACTCTTTTTACAACGCCGGGTAGCAATACCTGAGTACCATAGTCCGTCGTGGCAATCTTAAACGTATTATTGGCATTTTCTGGTATAAAGACGGGAGGTTCAATTAACTGCTCTAGATCCCGCAAGGAATGCTGTAATTGTAATCCCAGTGAATAGGCCCTTGGTGTCGGTTCTAACCCCTTGGGGCTGCGGGTAAACAGAGGGTCATTAAAAAGCTCTCTCAATCGGGATAAATTCCGACTCACCGCCGGTTGGCTCAGGTTCAGTCGTCCTGCAGCACGGGTGACATTGCGCTCTTCTAAGAGGACTTGTAGTACCGGCAACAGATTTAAATCTGTGCCTGAAAGTTTCTCAACAGCCATACATCCGCCAATATTACATTGAGTTATTATAAAAATAATCATAATGCATTGGATGCATATTACTAGTCTCCGTAAAGTAACCTCCATCGAATTGGCGTCAGTTCTCTGGCCTGACCAATCTCTACTTAATCGTTAAAATTGATGGATATAACCCATGTATATTGCTGAAAATCGTGAGATTCACCTGAAACAACGCCCTGAAGGCCTGCCTACCAACAATGATTTTTCTCTGGTTAGCGCCCCCATTGCAGAATTAAAAGCCGGTGAAATCCTCGTTAAAAACCTGTGGATGTCCGTTGATCCCTATATGCGCGGTCGTATGATGGATCGCGCCAGCTATATCGAACCTTTTGCCATAGATGCAGTTATCGACGGTGGCGCTATTGGTGAAGTGGTTGAATCCAACAACCCCGCTTTTACGGTAGGCAGTAAAGTAGCCCATATGAGCGGCTGGCGTGAGTTTTTTATTACCGATGGCGAAGGACTACAAGCACTGCCGGACTCCCCTATTCCTGAGCAAGCCTTTTTAGGCGTTCTCGGTATGCCGGGTATGACCGCTTATACCGGTCTACTGAAAATTGCTGAGTTAAAAGCCGGTGATAATGTTTTTGTTTCTGCGGCATCCGGCGCAGTGGGTGCTATTGTCTGTCAAATTGCCAAGCTTAAAGGCTGTTATGTGGCTGGTAGCGTAGGCTCTGATGAGAAAGCCCGTTACCTAAAAGAAGAGCTGGGTGTTGATGCGGTTGTAAACTACAAAACCACGGATAATCTTCACGCGGCTATCGCTGATGCTTGCCCTAATGGTATTGATGTTTACTTTGAAAATGTCGGTGGCGCACATCTGGAAGCGGTACTGAACGTTATGAACGATTATGGTCGCATCGCCGTTTGCGGCATGATCGATCAGTATAATGCCACCGAGCCGACCCCAGGCCCTGCTAATCTAGCTCAGATTATTATCAAGAAACTGAAAATTCAGGGCTTTATTATCTTTGATCATTGGGATGGCTACCCTGCTTTTGTGCAAGAGATGGGGCAATGGATTCAGGAAGGTAAAGTGAGCTGGAAAGAAACCGTTTACGAGGGTATCGAACAAGCACCGGATGCCTTTATTGGTCTGTTTACCGGTAAAAACACCGGCAAGATGCTGGTTAAACTGAGCTAAATTCGCTCAGAGCTGCATAAATAGTATCAATAACCCAAGGGGAAATGAGCATCGCTTTTTCCCCTTGGGTTTCATTTTAATATGGCAGATTAAATCTCATTAAGGAAACATGATGTCTTATGAAATGCTAGTGGGCCTACACGTGATCGACGATAATCAGTACCAAGCCTATAGAACCGCCATGAAACCTATTTTGGATCTTTATGGCGGCGGTTTTGGTTATGACTTTAAAATAGCTGAAGTATTGCGCTCGGAAACCCCTGACGTCATCAATCGAGTCTTTACCATCCATTTCCCCGATAGCCATAAGATGGATCAGTTTTTCTCTGATGCAGACTACCTCAAGGCAAAGGAACAGTTTTTTGAAGTGTCGGTGGCCAGTACAACGATTATTGCAGGCTATGAAAAAGAAGCGGTGGAAGCTTAAAACCGCATCAAATTAAGAGGAGGCGTATAGAGTTTGGTGTCTTTCCTCCCGCAACCTCCTGAAAAACTGCGCTTATCTCACTCTAAAATTAGCATTCCTTTAGGCTGAAAGATGGCGCAGTATTTCCATTGGTAATAGAAACCTCTAACGGGCTCGTTTCAAGGCATTACGATTAAAATCATTATCTTTCAACCCTGTTCTAAAGGAATAGCTGTTCCACTTTAACGCCGTCGTTTTCCCGTTTTGATGATTGACCATTGTTGATGTATTAGCCCGCCAGTATTTATCCAAATAGAGTTTGAAATCACTGTAGGTCTGGGTTTTCAAAAGTGATTTTTTACGGTCATAAAATTCAATCTTTAGAACTCGGTATTCCTGTTTGTCTACCCAAACGATACGTTTGCTATAACCCGATGCTTTATCAACAGGAAATTGTTCGACTTTGAAGCTATCCAACCCCTGAATAACCTCATCCTTTAAATAATTGTAGGTATATTTCTCCATTTCAAAGGAGCCTAAATCTTCGAAAGAAAACTCCGAGCCCATAAATGGGCCTGATTTATTATTGGAGGAGATACGCTTCACTCGATTTAATGAAGGCAGATATAACCACTGATCATCAGCCCCCACTGTATGGGAGTGACTTAAAAATGCGGTGCCTTTTACATCTCTGGGTTTATTAAAAAGCGTAATACTTTTATCACCGTCCGTTAACTGCTCTAAGGTTTTCATTTTGATTTCGCGTACGCTTTCCTGGCCATGCTCATTACGCAATACCATCAGCATATTGGCGCTAAAATCAACCCAGCCGGTATCTCTATCTTTACTCTCCTGTAGGATGGCCTCTCCTACCTCTTGAGCCGTCTGATCCATAGAGGTTATGGCTAAACTTAATGGACTTATAACCGTCAGTGCCAGAGTGGCACCCATTAATTTGATTTTATTCAACATTATATTATCTCTTATTTACTTTCCGTATACTTAAAAACTGATTCAGCGTGAAGCTTATGTAGGTTGGGTAGAGCGGCACTCTATAGCCTATTAATAGGTATAATATTTCGACCGCGAAACCCAACGTCAGACGAGCCTGTGCCCCATACATGGTTCTTTACCCATACATAGAAAAGCGCCTAATATTCATGTTGGCATCAGCCTGTTTAGCAAATTGACAGATCCCGTGTTGGGTTTCGCGGGGCAAGATAATCTTTTCTAATCAGCATGTTACAGCCGCTCTACCCAACCTACATAAGCCTCACTTCGAAGAGAAAATCTAGAACGCTGGATAATTAATACTCTAGATTTTCTATCATTAGAAATTAGCGACATACCCAAACAATAGTATTTCAATGCATACCGGCCTACGGCCACAGAACAGGGTAATATCGGAATACTTATGTTTGGGTACTTACCAACGTACTATTAATTAACAGCTTCTATTAACTAGCTGATAGTTCAGCCTGTTTAGTTTTCAAAGAATGGTTATTAGTACTTTCTTTTTTACCTGAACGATTACCATCAAACAGTATTAACAGGGGTGGAAGGAGTAAGAAGTCAATTATCAAGGCCACCAGAATAGTGATTGCGGTTAACAGTCCCATATCACCATTTAATTTAAAGCTGGACTGGGCCAGTACCATAAAGCCAGAGACCAGTACCAGAGTGGTTACCCATAAGGCGCTACCCACATTGCCAAAGGCATAATGAACCGCAGTAACAGCGTCAGCGTTATTATTTCTACGGGCATGTAGGTATTTGCTTAAAAAGTGAACCGTATCATCCACAACAATACCCAGAGTCATACCAATAACCAGAGACATGCTCATGCCGATCTGTCCATTGATAATGCCCCAGATACCAAAGGCGACCGCAGCAGGCAGTAAGTTCGGCAGAAGACTGATCACACCATAACGCCAGCTCTTTAAAGCAAAACCCAAAATTACGGAGATCAGCACAAGAGCAACTATGGTACCGACCAAGCTACTGACAATGCTTTTCTGGCCAATATGGGCAAACATAAAGCTTGGGCTCGCCAAATCCAATTCATAGGCTGAAGCATTTTCTGCAAACCAAGCCTCTAGCCTTTCGCCTAGTTCAATTTGCTCACTGCTGGTTAAGTTTTTAAAGGTCGCAATCAGTTTGGTGGAAGACTTATCAACATTTATCTGGGTATTAAGGTCCAGGCCATAAGGCAGTGACATCTCATACAACAACAGATATTGAGCCGTCATTTCCTTACTTTCTGGCAGCTTGTGCCAAGCAGGATCATCCCCATGCATGTTTTTATTCAGACGCATCAGTGTGTCTGTAAGGGTATTTACATGATCTGTTTCTGGTTGATCCCGCAACCATTGACTGAATTCCGCTACGGTTTTTAAGAACTGAGGATCATTAATGCCGTTTGAAACGCCTGATTTAACCGACAGCTCCAATACAGTCATACCCGACAGGTTTTCCTGCATAAAATCAGTAGCGGTTCTAAAAGGTACGCTGTTATCAAAGTATTTTACAAAGTCGTCATTGATCTCATTTTTGGGGATAAATACCGTCAGAGAGAGAACAATCACGCTAATCAGGGGTAACAGCAGTTTACGCTTTGAAACCACGACATCGGCCAACTGCGTCATTCTGCTTGGTTTGTCATCCGCTTTAACTTTCAGACGAATAGGCAATACTGTTAATAACGCAGGGAAAATAGTGATAGAGAAGACAAAAGCCAGAATAGCGCCCATTGCCACGATATTCCCCAAATCCCGATAGGGTGGGATATCAGAGAAGTTCATGCTTAAGAAACCAATGGCCGTGGTAATACTGGTCAGAAAAATAGGCTGTAGGTTTACTCTTAAGCTTTTTTGAATAGCAGTGCGTTTATCCGCTCCCTGTCTCATCTCATAGAACATTGATGCCAGGATATGAATACAATCCGCAACCGCTAGGGTCAAAATAATGGTCGGCGCAGAAGCCGATGCGCCGGTGAGGAAAAATCCCATCCAACCCGCCAGTCCCATGGCACTGGCAATACTCATCACAATAATCAGAACAGTCGCGACAGTACCACTAATGGTCCGCAACAAGACACCAATAGCGATGACCACAATCAAAAACATCAGCGGCACCAGCGTCGCACTGTCTTCCATGGAGGATTCCGCAAAGGCATTGTTCAGCATCACCATACCGGACAGATGAACCTCGGTATCTGGATTCTTAGCAATAAAGTCATCTCGCAGCTTGCGGACATAACTGGCCACTTGTGGTACTTCAGCCACAGGATCAAGACCCGGTAACTTCACCGCCACATCAATGACAGAAACATGTCCCTGTTCAGAAACAATTTTATTAACCAAGCGGGGTTCATTCACTGCCACCTGCCTGATGCGATCCAAATCCGCCGCAGATAAACGCGAAGCATCCATCACCAAATCTTCAACGATCATGTCGTCGTCTTCGGCGTAGGTATATTGGAAGTTGGTCAAAGAATCCACACGAGTAGAAAAAGGCACTTGCCAGCTTTCTTCGGTGAGATTTTTCAGGGCCGCTAGGTGCTCTTTGGTAAACACATCACCTTTTTTAGGCACAATAATAAAATTAACATTATCGCTCTTACTGTAAATTTTCTGCATAGACTCGTAAGCCACTAACTGTGGGTTACTGTCATCAAAGAAAATACGATAATCGCTTTTAAAAACAAGCTTCTGCGCGCCCGCAGCAGCCAAAACCGTAAAGGCTAAAAATGCCAATATCACCCATATAGGATGCTTGGCAACAACGCCAAAAAGTTTATCTCTCATGGTCATTCCAGAAATGATAGGTCATGGTGTGATTTAAAAATTACAGGCTGAAGATGTCCTACCTGCTTTGAATTTTCGCTAAGATAACCCATTCATAACTGCACAAGAACTGGCTATAATTGCAATTACTCGTTCCGTTTTTGCACCATGCAAAAAAACAACAGAATCAGCAATCAACACGCCAATAAAAGTGACCAAATAGGAAAAGCAATATGAAGGTTTTTGAGTGGGATGATCTGCGCGTATTCCTAGCGGTTTTACGAGGGCGATCTGTACGTGCCGCCTCTAAGTTGATGGGGGTTAGTCACTCCACCGTATCGCGACGATTACAGGCCATGGAATCCCAACTGGGTATCAAGCTTTTTATCCGCCATCCCGAAGGGTTTGTTTTAACCGAAACAGGTGAAGCCATGGTAGAACGAGCAGAGCGGGTTGAAAGTGAAATTCTGAGCATGGAACGGGAAGTCTTTGGCCGTGATGCCTCCTTATCCGGCCCCATCCGTATATCCATGCCACCCCATGTAGCCCATCACCTAGTTATGCCCCATATTGCCGAATTTTCAGCCCTTTACCCTGAGATAGAAATTGAGATTGATGCCACCTTTGAAATCGCCAATCTGAGTCGACGTAATGCCGATATTGCCATTCGCTTTCAAGCCCAGCCCGATAAACACTTGATTGGTCATCGGCTACCAGACTTTGCCAGTGCCATTTATGCCACGCCAGATTATATCTCAGCACATACTTTTACTGGCCCTGAGCCCACTGGCCGCTGGGTTGGCTGGGGACTAAAGGAGGTTCTGACACATTGGAACCGAGACTCGGCATACATCAACTGCAAGATACAGCATGTCATATTAGACCCCTTTACTCATCTGCAAGCGGTAAAGGCAGGCATGGGGTTTTCAAACTTATTATGCCTTATAGGCGATAACGAGCTAGGTCTGGCCCGTTTGCCCGGTGATAACCCCCAAAGAACAATGCCCACCTGGGTACTCACCCACCCAGATCTGGTTTCAACCGAACGTGTTCGTGTTTGCGTGCGATTTTTGGTTGATGCTATCTATAAACATGAGGCTGAACTTAGTGGGAAAGTATCATAGGCGCCCAATCTCGGCCTAGGTATTGGTACCTTCCCCCATGTCAGCCAGTGTTATTGTCATACGGTTATAACTATCATACCGCTCTAACCGGGTTTATAAACTTATTAGATATTTCTGCATGATAATGGCTATCCCGACACAGAGGATTCCGACTGAATATCATTTAGAAAAGACCTGATAGCCCGAGGTGATTTCAGGTGACAAACCGCCTTTGTATTTGCAGAGTCAGAGATAAGTTTTCGATATCTAGGAGTCAACTTTGTATGACACAGCCAAAGCACCCGATAACTGGTGAGTGTTCCCTTTATTATGGGACTGTTATCAGGCCAGCCCTCGGGATTAACAAATAACCCCTTCAGAAAGCGTTTTGTTACCCACAGTCCATGGGTGACTATCGGTAGATCAATAAAAATTAGCGTATCTGCAGCAGAGAAACGTTCCCACGCTGATGGCACACAACCAAAACCATCGATAATCCACTCATCCCGACTTAATAGTTCAGAATGCGCCTTAAGATATTCATCATGGGGAACGGCTTCGCCCCCTGGCTTGAACTGTATTTTGTCTAAGGAATAGAGAGGAAGGCCTGTAACCTCCGCCAACTGTTTAGCCAGCGTAGATTTACCACCACCTGCATTACCAAATATCGCTACTTTTTTCATCTTGATTCCTATGCATCTTAGAGAGCTCAAGAAGCAGATAATAAAAAACCCGCCTCTTGGGCGGGTTTGAAAACTACGAACACGTCAAAACCCACCATTCCTATGGAATGATGGAAATAATTTGAAATAACGGGTTCACAAAATTTTTATTCATTACTTAATCCTCCCAGAGAAGCATCAGGGAGTCAACTTTAGAGTTCTTAACCTAACGATAAATGCAGAAAGATAGCTTACAGCTCTTCTTTCAAATGCCACAACAGGTAGACACCTTAAAAAGGCACGTCATCCTGATCAAAAGGATTGTGATTACTGTAAGCCGCCTGCTGATCGAACTCCGCATTATCGCTTTGTGCAGCCTGAATCTTCCAACCCTGAAGGTTATTGTAATAACGGCCATTGTGCTCGCGGCCACGAAGATTGAAGGCAACCGTCACCTCTTGACCAATTTGAAGCGCATCAAGCAGACTCACCTTATCCTGAACAAACTCAAGATTGATATCTTGAGGGTATTTACCATCATCAACAGTAACTACCAGCTCACGCTTGGTGAAACCACTGCTGAAAGTTTGTGGATCTTGGATGACTTTAATTTTTCCGGTGAGTTCGTATGACATTCTCTGTATCCGATATGTAAAACTTAATGAGGGGCCGATTTAAGCAGATTAAAAAAGAGATTTCCCCTTATTTTTCAAGAAAGTCTGGATTTAAGCAGAGATAATCACCTTCTTACATGAACGAAGTACATAGCTTATCAACCTGCCACGCCATTAACTCGTTTATCCTTTGTTATTTGACCATCTCTTAAAGTAACAATACGCTCTGCTCGTTCCATGACACGAGGATCATGGGTGGAAAAAATAAAGGTCGTTTTCTCTTCATGGCTCAGTTTATACATAATATCCAACAGAGCAGTGGCATTTTCTGAATCTAGATTTGCGGTGGGTTCATCTGCCAAAACTAATCTTGGCCCCGCTGCCAGAGCTCTGGCTACCGCCACTCGCTGTTGTTGTCCGCCGCTCAGTGCTGAGGGTTTACGCTGCATTTGATCGGATAAGCCCACCAATTGTAAGTAATGCTCTGCTCGTGATCTCCGCTCTGCGGCTGATCGCCCTTGCAACACCATAATCAACTCAACATTTTCCAATGCCGTTAGCACAGGAACTAAATTGTAAGCTTGGAAGATAAAGCCTAACTGAAACAATCTAAAATCAGATAACTCAGCTTCTTTTAACTGGGTCAGATCGTTATCATTGATAAACACTTTTCCCTCACTGGGTAGATCTAAACCGCCTATCATATTCAATAGAGTCGTTTTTCCTGAACCCGATGGCCCCACTAAGGCCACAAATTCTCCTTCATCAACGGTTAAGCTCACATGGCTTAGGGCATCAACGGTCATATCACCTTGTTGATAATGCTTGCTTAGCTGCTGCAAACGCAATAACGACATATATTCTATTCCATCCATTTTAGCGGCGATCTGCCTTTAAGCCATCAAGCCTCAAACCATCAACTTCTTAAAGCCTCTACTGGCAGTACTCTCGTTGCTTTAAATGCAGGATAAAGCCCAGATAATAATGTGGTTATAAAAACACCTAATGTCAGCTGTATTATTCGCTCGATTGATAGCTCAGAGCGAATCACAGGATCCATATACGTCCCCATTATTGCCGTACCCTCAGTCATTAAACCCGACAGATCCAAACCGTGATAACTAAACCAAAGATGCAACAGCCCCCCTAAACACCAACCGAGCACCACCGCAAGACAACTTAATAATAACGCTTCGCATGAAACCAATAACATAAGCTGATAGCGCCCCAAGCCTAGCGCCCGTAGTAGACCAAACTCTCGGGTGCGTTCTAATACACTCATCAAAACCGTATTTACAATGCCAAATAGCACTAATATCAGTATCAAGAAAAGAAATACATAATTACCTGCATCATCTAAAACAATAAATTGTACTAATTGCGGCATCAATTCCTGCCAATCCTGTACAACTATTTCTGAATATTCACCTTCTTTAATCGTTATATTTTTTATTTGATGCTGAAGGACAGCTTTCCACTGATTTAACTGATTCGGTTTTGCCAAAAATATGGCATAGCGTGTTACCGGACGCTTATTTTCCTCTATAGTGTTCTCCTCTAGAACATTCTGACTTATTTTATGCGTATCCAACTCATTGACTATTAAAAATCGCCGAGCAAAATCAATGTTGGCAATAATTAAGTAATTATCAAGCTCATCCAAACCTGAACTAAAAATACCCTGTACCCGTACTAGCTCCGCTTGAGTATCGCCGTTTTGAGTCCCCGCCATTAAAATGACTTTACTACCGAGTCTAACTTTAAGTTTTCGAGCCATCCCATCCCCTAAAACAACCCCTCTATTGTTAACCTCAGTGAGCCATTCCCCCTCAATCAATTGTTGCGAGAGCATTTTAGCTCTAGGGTCTTGAAGGGCAGGGTTAGAGCCGGAATGAGGCCTAGAAGTTAATTGAATACCTTCCACTGCAACCCCAACAGAATTATGAGCGGTGCTGGCCAATACTTGTAATGAAACTCTGGGATAAATATGAAGGCTTTTTGCCTCAGAGAAAGGAGGTTTAGAGCCATGTACGGCTGATTGGGATAAAGATTCTAGGGCTTGCTCAATACTTCGCCCCTCGGCGATGAACTTATAATTAGCAGGTGCTTCGCTGTATCCTTTAACCTGAACCGTTAAATGACCATCTCCCATATTGATAGCATTGCGGATCATTGCGTTATGGCTGCCATCACCAATACCAATGGAGATAACGGCCAAAGCAAAACCAAATGCAATGGAGCATAAAGTGATTAACGTTCGACGGCGATGGCGCCACAAATTCCGCCAAGCCAACATAAAAAGTAGTGCGAATGATAAAAAGTGTTTACGATTCTTTTGCTCTATTCTGCCAACTTTCTCCGTTGTTACCTTTTGTTTGCTTCGCTTCACTTGGTCCATCTTCAGCCCCCTTACTTAGAGCACTTGAGCCGGTTTAATACGTATCGCCCGCCAACAGGGGAAAAGAGCAGTGACTAAAGCCACCAGTATCATCAGAACACAGGCATACCCCACCTGATAAAGCTCCAAGTACCCCGTCATAATGGGTTCAAACACCATGCCGCCCCAATCATAACCATCAGGCATACTTTGACTAAAATCGATTCCAGTTTCCTGCAAGTAATAACCTAAAGCGCTACCAACACTACTCCCGATTATTGCTGATAAAAGTGCTAAAAAAAGTGACTCAAGCAAGACTATCAACAATAAAACTCTAGCTTGCATCCCTATCGCTAATAGAATGGCAAATTCATGCTGACGTTCATGTACCGCCATTAACATTGTATTTAACATTCCCATAGAGGCTAATCCAACAACAACTAGACCGATGATTAAGAGCATGGACTGACTCATCTCCAGCATACTGGCTGCAGATGGATTTAGCTCCAGCCATGTTCGTATAACGGCTTCTCCACCTAATACATCTAACCCTTCTTGATCAACTAAATGATCAAGAGCTTGTTTCAACTCTGCTTGTATTTGAGACAAATGTGTAGAATCCGGTGAGGATATCGCCACCTCATGAAAACCACTTTCCAACACCATTAATTCTTGAAAAGTCTCAATAGAAACCACAATACCTAAACGATCAAAACTAGGCTCTAAAGGTTTTAGTATGCCCACCACACGGTATAAACCATTACCGATACTGCCATCTGCCGCTTGAGTTACCAGAATCAGTTCACTATCGAGCTGTAACTGAAGGTTTTTTGCCAATTGAGCCCCCACCAGAACATTAAATGGTTCAGACAAACCACTATGACCCGAACGCATATGACTGAGCATGCTTGTGACTCTTTTTTCCCTAACGGGATCAACTGCTCTAATCATGACACCCGTAGAGCTTTTTTCGCTACTCGCTAAACCTGCGGCATATAAACGAGGGGCAAAGTTTAAAGAAGGAAAGGTCTGCTCAAGTTGCGTTAAATAATGCCAAGGAACCGTGGCATAGAGATCTTGATCATCAATAAAGGCTTGCCGGTGCAATTGAGCCTGCCCAGTAGATAACCCTGTAGCATAATGCACCATCTGTCGGGACATCCCTTCTAACAGAACTGCGTATAGAATCACTACAACCAAACCACCAGCCAATGCGGAGATCGTTAATAAGCTCCGAACAGGATTGCGCCAGATATTGCGCCAAGCAATAAAAAAAAGAATAGAAAAGTGTCTGGGTAATCGTAAATTAGGAGATTTCATCATATCCCCCTTCAGCTATCGACGGCGTTTTAAGTTTTGTAGGGAAAAAAAACCTGACCTAAGTGACACACCAAAGGTAAGATTCTGATAGGTAACAACGGTGGATTCACCGGATTTATCTTCTGGAACAAGGGTTAAGCGTTGAGGGATGATACGCCCTGATATATCGGCTAATTGATCAAACTGTATTGTACGTACTAGGGGGAGAGTTACAGTACCCTTATTTTTATTCGTATTGATTCCGCTCGTATCTTCTCCATAATAAAGTGCTTGAATTGGTGCCAGATTTTCCTGACCAATCAACATCACGACACGTTCCCAAACGACTGCTGCATTATCTTTCGCTATAAAAGTGATCTCATAGATTAGCTGTCCCTCTCTTTCTCCCTGAAAAGTAATACTGGAGTGGTAATCTTCTTCAAATGAGCTTTCTTTAACCAGATCATCATTCGTAAAATGACTGCCCATCCAGGAACCCGACATCATGCTAGCAGGCACTTTCGTTACCCGGTTGATTTTGGGCAGATAGTTCCAGATATTATTTTCTACCTTTAAGGTCGCAATACCTTTATCTTTTTTTGGGGCTCGGATAAGCACTAAAGAGTGTTCTTTACCTTTTGACCATGCTTCCATCTGTATTGTACGTTGATAACGCTGGGTCTTAACGGTCATCGTCATTAGCGTATGAGAAGTCTGCCCCCGCCAAAGCTGATCCACGTGGCGAATCAACTCCTTTAACTCAACCTCTTGCGCCAAAGAGGGAGTGCATAAGAAAAATAAGGCGACTAAAGTGGCCAAAAACTCTCGGAAAAAGCTCATTATCCCAATATTCCCAAGGCTTGTACTTTTTCTCGGATTAATTGATAGCGCTGTTGATCACAGCTGGCAAAGCCAGACAACTGACGTACCTTATTGCGAGTAAACACTGGCACACTAATACCGGCAAGAAAACGACAACACGTTTCTAATCCTGGCACTTGTCCTGTTTTACCTTGTAAATGATTGATTAAACCTTGTAGATTACTTTGCAATTCAGTATCTGATGGCCAGCTTGACTCATGGCTAAACTCAAGATGGGCCACCTGCCCTCGACAAACCGAACAATGTCCACATTTTTCCGGCGCTTGCTGATCATCAAAATATCGCGCGAGGTTATGACTTAAACAGCGATCCAACTGAAAGAAGCGCACCAAAGTACCTATTCGTTGAATCTCTTTTTCTTCTTTTTCTACAAAATAATGGTGTAGACGGCTCGCTAAATCTTCTTCTCGTAATCTCAAGCTATCGACCCGAAACACCTCTGTCATTTTAGAGGTAGACAGCTCAATCATCTGTCTCTCTTGTAAGTATTCCAAGGCAGTGACAATTCGCCCTCGGTCACAACCGTATTCCTGGCTTAAACTATCAAAATTTGGATTACCCCAAACTTTCTTAAATTGAGTATGTCGAAAAATGGCACTTAGAAATGCCTGACGCTCTCCTTGGAACTGACCTTGAATCTCATCCTGAGTCTGTAAAAATTTATATTTGAACTCAGCAAAATAGGAGTACATTGGCTGTAACACGCCTAGAAGTTCTAACTGTACCAGTAGGGTTTTCAAGGGTAGCTGGCGAACATTACTGGTATTTGATAAGCCTGTAATTTGTAATTCCCACTGATCGTTCTGGCATTCCTGACGGATATTATTCAGCACCGCCTCAATACCCTCTAGCTCAGGCGTATCACCGTAGACAAAATTCTCCAATACTGGAATACCATCCAATCCCGCTAGGGTTAAACAGTGGGATAACTGGCCATCTCTTCCTGCACGACCAATCTCCTGACTGTAGTTTTCAATGGACTTAGGCAGATCGTAATGAATCACAAAGCGAATATCTGATTTATCAATCCCCATACCAAAGGCAATTGTGGCCACAACAACCTGCACCCGGCCAGACATAAAATCAGATTGTATACGTTGCCGCCTCTCGTCCCCCAAACCTGCATGATAAGCCTGAGCATTAATACCTTGCTGGCTTAGGAATTCTGCTACCTGCTCCGCACTGTTTTGCAAAGTAACATATACGATACCCGCTCCAGTTTGCAGCTGGCGGCCTTCTGGCATTTGGTTTTCAGTTGGTAACTGAGGATCGATCTGCTGGGATGTTTTTCCCAGTAAAGGGCGAATCTGTTGCAGTAAGTGGATTTGCTTATTCTGATTGACAGGTACAACCCCTAGATCTAAATTGGCCCGATAAAAGCCTGTTTGAACGACATGCTCTGGCTGAATCGCAAATTTCTCTGCCATATCACGCTTTACTTTTCGTGTTGCTGTCGCCGTTAACAGTAAAACCAGTGGGATTTTTAGCTCTTTTCGATAAGTCGGTAGCTTTAGATAATCCGGTCGGAAGTTATGGCCCCATTCTGAAATACAGTGGGCTTCGTCAACCACCAACATCGATACCGGAACAGATTCGATAAACTTACGAAAACGCTCATTTTTAAAACGTTCAACAGACACCATTAGTATTTTAATATGTCCAGAGCGTACACCTGCCATCACTTGTTGGTTTTGTTCCGGCGTTAAAGTCGAATCAATACTCGCGGCATTGATACCTTTTTGTTGCAAAAAATCCAACTGATCTTTCATCAACGCCAATAAAGGTGAAACAACCAAGGTTAAATGCGGTAGCTGCAGAGCGGTGAACTGATAACACAGTGATTTACCTGAGCCCGTTGGGAAAATAGCTAATGATGAATAACCACTTAACAACTGGGTGACCGTCTGCTCTTGTCCAAAACGAAAACCATCAAAACCAAAATATTGCTTAAGTGTTACTTGTAGATCATTCATGCAAAACTGTTCTCGTTATAGATAACTAAAAATATCCCAATTCTCTCTACTCAACGGTCAGAGAATATCGCTCTTTTTTGTTTCAATGCTTATTTTGGTCTAGGCATTTATCTCTGAGTCCTCATGACTCAATATATTCAATTCCAACCAAAAAGTGCTTCCACTGCCTTCAGCACTATCTACGCCTATCTCTCCACCCATAGCGTCTACTAATTGTTTACAAATAGCTAAACCGATACCAACACCCTCGATCCCGGTAGATTCTGCTCCCACACGCTCGAATGGCTGAAAGAGTTTTTCTATCTGTTGGGCTGATAAACCTCGACCAGAATCAATCACACTGACCCGTATTCGATTATCTCTAGCATCATTTGATTCAATTGCGACTGGTTTTTCTGAGACGACAACGTCTACAAAACCATCCGGACGATTATATTTTAATGCATTAGAAACCAGATTAACCATCACCTGTTTTAAACGAGTATAGTCAGCGGATACTTCTATTTGGGAAGAGAGATAGGGCCTTATACTTGGTCTTAGTCCAGCTGAATCCCCTGCCCCTTCAGAGCTAAATAAAGCCAAGGTTTCATTAATCAGTTTATCGAGAGATACAGGAACCATTTTAACGTTGACTTGACCGGCTTCAATTCGGGCTAAATCTAATACATCGTTAATCAACTCAAGAAGATGCTCACCGGCATTAACAATATCATCACAATAGCCTTTCTCTTCCTCAGTTTGAGCCTCCATTTGTAACAATCGACTAAAACCAAGCACCGCATTCATAGGTGTTCTTAATTCATGACCCATTTTAGAGATAAAGTAATTTTTTGCCTGATTAGCTGCAATTGCTTTAGATCTTTCTTTCTCAAGTTCAACAGTACGCTGTTTAACGGCCCATTCCAGACGCTCAGCATCAGCTTGATGCTTCAGTAGCATAGAAATAATACCAACAATACCTAAAACCATTAATACAGCGTAGATCCACATGGTAAAGGTAAGATCATCCGATGATTCTGCCACCACTTGATCTAAAGGTATCGCCACATCCAGCACACCTCTAACATCACCCTCTTGCCAGTCCGTTTTAGGGGATTCCTGATGGTTATTATGACACTGGATACAACTGGCCCTCATTTTATCTGCGACAGCATAACGCAACAGGTTCTGACCATTATCAAAATAAAATCTGTAATAAGCTTGGTTAGGATTGTCCACAAAAAAGGCCCAAGCTTCTTGCCTAAAGTTGTCGCTTAGCCCCCCGGATTCCTCTCTATCAGGAAAAGGATAAGGACTGTATAGCGCCACTTTTGCACCTGATGTACTCGCACCAATGCGATTACCTAAAAGAATACTTAGAGTAGCGGGCAGAGGAATAGCATGTTTATCAATATAATCATGACTGATTTTTAAACCCGCCTCTCGGGCAACAGGCACTACCTCGGAAGAATATAAAGTACGAAATTCTGAAATAACATCGGTGTAAAGCTTTGCATTATGTAAACCAGAGCTTTTAACCACATTTTCTTGCAGGTTTTTAGTATGCCATATCATCCCCAAAGAAATCATAGAGAATAGAGAAAAGATAAACACTAAAACCCGATAATTCATGACGTAATCAACAGCCTTATTGATCCATTATATAAGTTCAAAATAGCATATCCTTAGTCCATCTGTCTGGCTTTAACCTAATAAGCCAATATATATGTTTCTCATCTATATTGACCATTAGATTATTTATAGAAATACCTTATTTTCTTTTGATTAGAGAAAATATCCAAAAGTTACAAAAAAACACTTCTTAAACGAGAATATATGATAAAGGCGCTGTCGCGGCCATAAAAAAGGCTGCTACATTGTTGTGTAGCAGCCTATTCAAACAGTTTCTTTAGTGTGGTAGTAAGGAAGTGACTCTATTAGCTATTTAGAATTTTTAACGGCAAACCAAGCATCGCATCACCCGTACCTGCCAGATAAAAGATTATACCCACTAGGCCTGCAACCGTTACTAAATACCAAATGGCAGAAAAGATCTGACCATATCGATCAAGAGGTAATAGGTGGCTTTGATGTCGCATCTTCCACTCAAAAAAGATCTCAATGCTACCAATGAGTAATAGGAAGCCTAATAAAGCCAAGCCAAAGCTATAACTGATCAAAACCCCTAAACCAGCTCCCAAACCGCATAGCACTAAACCAACAATACTATTCATAGAAAAGCTGATACTTTTCAGAATATGCCCCCCATCCAATGGCAAGATAGGGAGTAAATTAAATAGGTTTAGTAAACTATTAAAAGCAGCAATGCCCGCAAAAAAGATCTCTCCGGTTATCCAATAGGCAATCAAAGCTAACAATGACATACCGAGACCAAAAAACGGCCCCATCATCGAGATAACCACATCCTGCCAACGGGTATTAATCTTCCCATCACTGAGCGCCAGCCCTCCCATAAAAGGAATAAGATAAATTCCTTTTGTAGGCATACCAAAGTGTTTCATAGCACGAATATGGCCATATTCATGTACCACAAGGCAGGCCAAAAGGCTTAAAGCAAAAGGTAGAGAAAATAACCAAGAGTAAGCGGCTAGACTTGCCCCGGCCAAAACCACTTTAATGATTTTGGCACTTTTAAACAGTTTGAAACCAAGGGACAACATACCAATCATGCTGGTATTCCGTTTAACCTTGGGCTTTACAGCAGGTGTTTGACGTTCAATATCATGAACATCTCGCTCCCCTTGTCCCATCTGTTCGTTGTTAACGAGCAATTCATAATTAAAGGTAAACGGTTGCCAATGCAGACTAAAATTCAATTGGCACTGAATTTGTTGATTCGTGCTTTGATCTTTTAATTCAAAATTAAGACTAAAATCGCCATCAGCAAGGCCATCGGCCTTTTTTCCAGCAACAGGCTGATTGCCCCAATAGAGCACCTGCCAACCGGCCATCGATGCTTCCAACCGTAATGGCTGCCCCAAAAACTCAGTATTTAACAATTCCACTATATAAAACCACTTTGGTTGAGCACCCAAACAAAGGCTTCTCTATAAAAACATTGCCCGATTTTCTGATCCTAGGCTGGTAAGTATCGAAATATCTTTGTTTGAGTATGTATCAAGATGTTAATTACTGAGTATTATGCCGTAAATTAATGAATTAAGCAGATAAGAAAATAACCAATTCGCGTATCGACAAGCTAAAAGCTCTCATCAGCTATTTATTAGGTTAATTTGAAGCATTTTCAACAACTCTAGGGCATGATCGAATTCAAATCGATTGACTTGATCTGCAACCGCTTCCACTTCAGAGTGCCAATGAGTATCTCTAGTTGCCTTTTGCAGTGTCTGCATCATCTCTAAACAGTCTGCATCCCCAGATTCAAGCATATCAATCAAAAGCGGGATTTTTTCCTCTAGAACAGTAGAAAGTTTATTATTTCCCTCATTTTTATTATCTATCTTTTCTTCATCGCTCGCTTCTTCTTGAGGTAATGATTCAATAAGTCGAACCGCGCCCACCAATTGTTGCCAAGCGTGAGACAGCTTTTGTAAGCTTCGACCGTAACCACTAAATTTTTCCGACGATTGGCGCTCAAGCTCTTGTGCTATGGCGGCAACATCTTTAGCTCCAATTGAAGCTGCAGCTCCTTTAAAGCCATGAGCCAGTGCCTTAATACCATCTACTTCTTGTTGCTGAATTAGCTCAAAAAAGCGGACATTAATCTCACTGTATTCCTGCACAAACATATCTAATAAAGTGAGATACAAAGTCTCATCACCCTGGATACGCTCTAAAGCCAAGGGAATATCTAACACATCCGGGCCAATAGGCAATTGGCTTAATGCACTAGAAGATGGAGAAGGTATATTTGAATCGGTCATTACAGCATCTGTTTTTAACCATTTATTCAACATGGTATATAGATTTTCCGGTTCTAAGGGCTTACTCAAATAATCGTTCATACCCGCCTGAAGGCTCTTTTCCCTATCGCCTGATAAAGCATTAGCTGTTAACGCAATAATAGGGAGTGATTGTGAATCAATTTTTTTCCTGATCTCTCTAGCAGCCTCATAGCCATCCATCTCAGGCATCTGTACATCCATTAAAACCAGATCAAAGCTTTGATCTGATAGCTTTTCCAATGCCTGCAGGCCATTTTCAGCGCACTCAACCTTAAGGCCGTAGCGCTGAAGCAAAGCCACACTAACTTGAGTATTAATAACATTATCTTCTACTAACAATACCTGAGCATTCTGAATACTCTGAGCTTCGGATAACACATCAACAGCCACATGAGGCGGTGTTTTTACCGTTTGCTCATTCGATCCCTCTGAAGCGATTTCTGATAGATCTTTTTCAAAAGGTAAATCGACAGTAAAGCAACTCCCCTCACCTTCTACGCTCTCAACAGAAATATCACCATTCATTAACGTGCAAAGTTGCTTTGATATAGCCAAACCTAAACCTGTGCCACCGTAATGACGTGTTGTACTGTCATCCGCTTGGGTAAATGCCTGAAACAAATGCTCTTGTTGTGAGGGACTAATCCCAATACCTGTATCCGAGACGGTAAAGCGTAAAATATAGGTCTGGCCAACCTGACGTACAGGCTCAACATTAATATTCACCTCTCCATCAGAGGTAAATTTCACGGCGTTACTGGCAAGATTAGTCAGAATTTGTGTCAGCCTTAAAGGATCACCTGACAAGAGGTCAGGAATACTACTATCACGCTTCACACTAAGCAGAATATTACTCTCTTCCGCTTTATGATGGTTTACCGTGAAAATCTGTTCTAAAACCTCATCCAAATGAAAACCCGTTTGTTCTATTACCATATGCCCAGATTCAATTTTAGAAAAATCCAAAATATCGTTAATCAGGGCTAAGAGATTTCGAGCAGACAATTGTATTTTCTCTAAATAATCTTGTTGCTCCGGATCCAGTGAGCTGTCCAATACCAAGTAGGTTAAACCGATAATAGCATTCATAGGTGTACGAATTTCATGGCTCATATTCGCTAGAAAAGAACTCTTATGCTGATTGGCTTGCTCAGCAGCTTTTAAAGCTAATTGCAGTTCTTCTGTTCGCTCTTCAACCAATGATTCTTGAGATTTAAGCAGCGTTTTTAGATTATCATTCGCCTCGTACAGTTCAGATGCTTTTGCTTCCAATAAAGATTCAGCTTCTTTTCTGGCCGCCTTTTCCCTGGCCAATCGGCGCCTTAGGCGCTCTACTTCATCCGTCATTTTTAGTCGTAATAACAAAAGTGGTAGAATATGATCTTTCTGTATCAGAAGACTGAGATACCACATCAATAGGCTGCTTAAAATAAAGGGCACAACCGTTAATTAATCCAAGAGCTAATTGTGAAAAAGGCCGCTTGGATTGATAGTTCATCTCTAAACAGTCGTCAGATAAACGGTTGCAACTGAATCTCGGTAACTCAGCATGAGGGTATAGCTTAATCACTTCTTTATGTACTACGGTATCAACGGTTTCTAAGAAGTCCAACAAGCGGCTATGCCCCTCAATCAAAATGGGATATTTAGCCACTAACTTACTGAACAAGTGCTCGCCAAAAGCTGCAATAAGGTCATCAATTGGTACATTTACTTCCTTGCTAAGAGCAACTACCATCTTGATCATATCCGTGTGATCGTAATACCCTACAGAAGTAAATGCACCGGATGTACTCAGGCCAGGGGCTTCAAGAATCTCATCCAAGACTTCTTCAGAAAAACGCTCTTCAACCATCTCAACAAATTCGGTAAAAACAATACCCAACATATTCTCTATGCCTCCCTATTTAGAGCTTTTAAATTAGATCATAACGCATTGAGTGATGCGCTTAAGGCAAAGACAAACAAAAACCTTTGATCAAGATCAAACTTACTGTTAAGTAATGTAATCTTAGGTAAATTCTAACATTACAATCTCTGTTTGATCAGAGTATAGCGTGATAAAATTCAAGCATAATACATGATTCATAAAATGTATCCCCCGCACAGTAACGTTGAGTATGGCATATGTGGTTTAGCAGCAAACTGAAAACTGAAAATGAACAGTTAAAATCAGAGTTAGAGCAACTTAAAAATCAACATCAGCGCGAAGTTAGCCAGCTTCAAGAGCTGATCTCAGAAAAAGAAAACCACATTCGTCATATCCAACAATCCTCTGAGGATTACACGCAAGTCATGCCTTGTATTCTTCAAGGCGGCGCCATGTTGGGCTCTATTCGTGAGGGGCTAGCAGAGACGGCAGAGAGCTTAATTGAAGAAAGGAAAGAACAAAAAAAGCTCGATAATATTTTTGAGCAGACACGTCAGGCACTGACTCGTTTAGAGACCCGAGCTAACCATATCAATGACCATGCCGGTAAAAGTATGTCAGCGGTCTCTGTACTGGATAAAACGGCCACCTCTATCAGCAAACTGGTTTCTTCGATCCAAGAGATATCTGATCAAACAAACCTATTAGCTTTAAACGCAGCCATTGAAGCAGCCCGAGCTGGTGAGGCTGGCCGCGGATTTGCGGTAGTTGCGGACGAGGTTCGTCAATTGGCAGCAAAAGCCCATGAGGCAAGCAGCGGAATTGAATCCTTGGTAACTCAAGTGATTAATCAAACCAACGACATTAAAATCATGGTAGATGAGAACCAGCAAAGTGCGGCTGAAGTATCTGCTTCTTCATCACAAATTGATCATGTTGTCGCAGAAGTTCTGGATCGGTCGCAACACATGCAAAAGGTGATTAAGGACGCCACTACAACCGCATTTTTAAATACCGTAAAGCTGGATCATGCTGTTTGGAAAAATCAGGTTTATAACCATGTTGAACGCCAAGCCTTTAGCGAAAATGTGAATGCCCATACCGAATGCCGCTTAGGAAAATGGTACTTCGATGGATATGGCCATCAGCACTATAGCCATTTATCCAGCTTCCAAAATTTGAATGAACCTCATAAATTAGTGCATCAATCAGGACGAGAAGCGCTTCAAGCTGGCCTGCAAGGCGATACTAAAACCATGATTAAGAAATTAAAAATTATGGAAGACTCCAGTTTTAAAGTGATCAGTTGTATCGATCAATTATTAAAAGATGCAACAAAGTAGCGCCTAAACTCTCGAATCAGGTGCTTTCTCTGTTCTCTCTGGCTGTAAAGCCAGAGAGCCTCGAAGTGTTTTTATTTGAGCGTTAAACACCCAAACAAAAATTTCTCTGCATAAAGTACCGCATTACCTTCCCCATTGGCCGGGAAATATCGAAGTATTTTTATTTGAGTATGTATATCAATCCAACCATTCTACTTTTTCTAACAGATCCTTTGGTAAACGTAGTCCCCAGCGTTTTAATTCTGATTTTGAAAATAAATATTGCCACTGAGTCGGCGTTCTAATGAGCGGGTTAGGAAATCGCCCTGAACTTAGATACTGATTCACAATACTTGCTGCAGCTCTCCCTTGATGCTCTCCCGATAGAACCAAACCGCCCACAGCCTTTTCACTCCCTACCGAAAAACGCCAAAAAGCAAAAACAGGTATAGAAGAATATTCACTGGTCCACTCCGTTGTAATATCTAGAGGCACCGGTTTGCCTGTAGCATCAGACAAACGAGCATAGTTGCCAATAATAATGAGATCGTATTTTGTATTCGGTAGGTCTTTTATCAACAGCTGCCAATGAGAAAAGTCTCGCACCCTTGCCACATCCACTTCAGTAAGGCCGATTCTGTGATGCAGACGGCCATCAAAAGAGGTATTAATAATAGCCGTACTCGTAATACCATCTTCCAGTAATACCAATATTTTTCTTAAATTAGGCACAATCCTTTGTAGCTCCGCCACAGAGCGTTTAAAGAGAGGACGCTCTAATACGCCAGCCACTTTATCTGTCATAGCAACATATTGCCGAGGGTTATTATTAACTCCTAGAAACACCACAGGAAAACCAGCTTCCGACGCAGGTTTTCCTACTAATTTAAGTGCATTGTCGTCAGAAACAACGACGAGCTTCGGATTTATTTCTTTAATCTGAGACAACGCCTGCTCAGCTTTTATATCAAACTGGCTTTCAGGCAAACGTTTAGTGTCCATTTGGAAATCTTTCAGGCTATGAGGATTTAACTCATCTTTGAAGGCAGAAAAATAAGCTTGAACCCAAGGATACCCATGGTGATAGCTATGGACAAAAAACACATCCAGCGCAACAACCTCTCGAGATAACATAGAAAATATGCTAAGAAGAACCAACAGAATTAATCGAGAAAAACCTGCCATACCCAGCCCCACACATTGACCTACTTTTAACCATGAGTCAGTTATAAAAGTAGTCGATATTTCTGTATAACAGATATTTTTGCTATGCTTAGGCCAATTTTATTCTGGAAAACAGATCATGGCTGAAACACTTATATTTAACTCTGATACCGACAAAGCAGAACAATATCAACAGCTCTTGCCACAAATTGAAGCCCTTATTAGCTCAGAAGATGACTTGATTGCTAATTTGGCCAATATAGCCGCTGTGCTGAAACAGACCATGGATTTTTTCTGGGTGGGATTTTATCTGGCAAAAACTGACGATGTGCTTGTATTAGGCCCGTTTCAAGGTCCTATTGCCTGCACTAGAATCCCTAAAGGCCGAGGTGTCTGCGGAGCAGTGTTTGAAGAAGGGAAGACCTTATTAGTTCCTGATGTAGATGCTTTTCCCGGCCATATCGCCTGTAGCAGTGACTCCAAATCCGAAATTGTTCTACCGGCCTGTAAAGAAGGCAAAGTTGCACTGATTCTGGATATTGATAGCGATAAAATTAATGACTTTGACAGTGTGGATCAGGAGTACCTTGAACAATTAATGACTCTGATTGAAGCTAAATTATAGGAACGCCAGCAGCATCATAACCAGAGCCTACCAATTTACACAGCGCTTCTGCTCTCTAAGATAGTTTGATCGGGTATCAATCCGAGCATGACGCGCCTGCCGCACTGAAGACATGGGTTTATGCAATAGCTGCAGCTGTTCACCCAATACTTTCTGCATTCTACGGGCGGTTGTATCTGGGGAGGTAGAATAGATAGGGCCTATAGATCTAGCATAGCGTTCAAGCTGTTGCCTGATCTTAGGGACATACTGACGTAATACATCTCGGTTGATGGATACATGAGTATTTTCATGACCGAGAATTGCCTCATATTCACATGAACCGGGACCATATTTCCTATCAATAAACACATCAATCTTGCTGTAACCAATTGACAGTGACATTTCAGAAAGCACAGAACAATAACGGCCCTGCCCTAACGTATAATGCCGTGTACCAATGTTTAAACTGTAACTGTCTTCTGCTGAGGTTAAACCAGCCTGCTGCCATGTCATACCAAGATGTTCTTTCTTAGTATTATGCATTTGAGCAATTTGATCACCGTTGTAACGGTTGCTGTATTTCACCTGCCCCATAGAGACATCAAGCTTAAACGCTATATCTCGGCCATTAGCAGGACATTTCGGCCAACCTTCTTTTGCATTAGCGCCTGTGCTAATCATCAATAAAGCACAGGAAAGAAGGGCCAGAAAAAGATTAGACATAAGAGATCTCTCCTGCCCCAATATAAGCAACATTAAGCTATTGTTACGTAGCTAAACAAAAGCTTTTGCTGTCAACATTGTAGAAAAACTTTTGTTCTAGCGTTTAAAAATTAACGTTTATAGTGACTCTTGCCAGTGTAGCAGCTCAGAAATTGCAAAAACCGCTTCAACACCTTTATTTGAATCTGTATCGTCTGAACGCTTTTCAGCATCCTCAACACTGGTGACACCAATGACTTCATTAACGATGGGCTTGTTAAAACGATCAGATACCAAGCTAAAACCTTGAACCACATTATCAATCACTGAATCATCGTGAGTGGTCGCACCTTTTAGAACCACGCCAAAGGCTAAAACAGCATCCAGATCTTCATTCTTCTCAAATAGTTTTCGTGCAGCATAAGGTAGTTCCAAAGAACCAGGCAGATAATGCACCTGGATGTTCTCATTTTTAACACCTAGTCGCAGCAGCTCTTCTCTGGCCCTTTCAACCATCGACGTGACACATTCTTTGTGCCACATAGCCGCAATAATAGCTAATTTGGCATTAGGAATTTGATGAAACTCTTCTCGTGGTTTAGGTAAAAATCCAGCCATAACAAAAAACGCCTATTCTAAGTATCTAAACAAAAGTCACTCCATAGAAAGCCATTATTCTCTCCGACTGCTGGCCAGAGAATATTGGAATACTTTTGTTTAAGTATGTATTGATTTAGTCGAATAGCAATTAAACATGAAAGCCCTACTGATGCAACCTTATTCAAATGAGCAAATATCTTGTCTTCTCATTGATTTTCAAAGAAAAAACAATGTAGATATTGCACCGCAGTTTTCTTAAAAGCATTGAACCAAAAGATTGGCACATAACCTGCAGCATACCTTAACAACAGACAATTCGCAGTAATATCCAGTGCAACGGCGCACCATTACAGCGCAATATTATAAGTCAGTGCACCAACAGCAATCCAGTGCATGGCACGCTTAAACCAAAGTACTTCAACTCTCTCTAGTGCCCAGCCTGAGAAGTAGCGATTTTTGGTAGAGCAATTTTTGTTTAGCGGCTTAGTCACAAGCTTAATGTATCGAATTGAACAAAGGCGTTCATGTTTATTTCCTTTCTATAGATTGGAAATGAGCTGAACGCCTTTTTGCGTTTTACACGAGGATAAACAGATGAACGACAGCGGAAAACTTAATCTTCTTTCCTTTACAGGGAAAATGAAGATCCTGCACTTTAGCTGGATCGCCTTTTTTATTACCTTCTTTGTTTGGTTTAACCATGCACCTTTATTAGGTTCAATTGCTGAATCTCTTGGATTAACCAAGTCCGAGATTAAAACCCTACTGATTTTGAATGTGGCTCTTACCATTCCCGCCCGTATTATCATCGGTATGCTGACTGATAAATACGGCCCACGCATCACCTATGCCGTACTGTTATTCACTGCCAGTATCCCCTGTTTCATGTTTGCTTTCTCCACTAGCTTTGTAGAAGCGGCTGTTTCACGCTTTTTACTAGGCTTTATTGGTGCAGGTTTTGTCATTGGCATCCGCATGGTCAGCGAATGGTTTCCTGCCAACGAGTTAGGCACAGCGGAAGGTATCTACGGAGGCTGGGGTAACTTTGGTTCTGCCGCAGCAGCCATGTTACTGCCAACTATCGCCATTCTATTTGGTGGCGATGACGGTTGGCGTTATGCCGTTGGTCTAACAGGTTTATTCAGTCTGGCATTCAGCTTTATCTGGTACAACAATGTTTCTGATACACCTAAAGGTTCTACTTATTTCAGACCTAAAAAAATTGGTGGTTTAGAAGTTACCAGTAAGTCAGATTTTATCTTTCTGCTAGTAATGAAAATCCCTATGTACGCAGCACTGGCACTGTTAACCTGGAAATTATCACCAAACGGTGTCTCTATGTTGTCTGATGCCGTCGCCTTAGGTATCTATATTGCTCTAGCCGTTATCTTTGTTTATGACTGCTACAGCGCTTATGACGTTAACCGTGAGATTTTTATCACCCCTGTACCGGAAGCTCATCAATACAAATTCAAGCAAGTAGCCGTTCTAAACGTTCTGTATTTTGCTACCTTCGGTTCCGAACTGGCCGTAGTTTCTATGTTGCCACTGTTCTTTGCCGATGTATTTGAACTGGATATGGTATTTGCTGGCCTGCTGGCTTCTGCTTATGCCTTTATGAATCTGATGTCTCGTCCTGGTGGCGGCTGGCTAAGTGACCGTTTTGGTCGCAAGAAAACACTGCTGATTCTAACTGCAGGCCTAGCAGTAGGTTATGCTCTGATGTCTATGATCGATAATACATGGTCTCTGGCTCTGGCCGTATTGACTGCCATGGCTTGTTCCTTCTTTGTCCAGGCAGGGGAAGGTGCCGTATTTGCAGTAGTTCCTCTAATCAAGCGCCGCTTAACCGGTCAAATTGCGGGTATGACAGGGGCTTATGGCAACGTGGGGGCCGTTTTCTATCTGACTATATTATCTATGGTGAGTTATGAGTTTTTCTTTAGTGTTATTGCAGTCACCGCTGTGATTGGTTTTATTGCCTTACTAATGCTAGAAGAACCTAAGGGCCATATGACTGAAGTTAACGAAGATGGCACCGTTGAGTTAATTAATGTGAACTAATCAACACGAACCAATCAAAATGAGCGAAGCAATGTGAACTGATTAAATCAAACAAATCAGAACACTTTAATTAAAGCGCTATTCAACCCTAGGGAGCCTCTGAAGAAGTACTTTCTGGCTTCCTAGAGCGCACGGAGAGGAAATCATTCTCAATGACAAATCAAAAACAACTTTCCGTGCGCTTTGGTGGTCAGTCTACTGCTGGTATCAAGCCCGTAAATCAAGATGCCTTTGCTGCCCATCAACCTGAAGGTAGCGATCTGGAGTATAAAGGCGTTGTAGCAGCGATTGCAGATGGTGTCAGTAGCTGCGCGCAGTCTCAAATAGCCAGCCAGACCTGTGTCACGGGTTTTATTCAGGATTATTTCAGCACTCCCCATAGCTGGAGTGTCAAACATTCGGTATCTCGGGTGTTAACGGGCCTAAATAACTGGCTGCATCAAGAGAATGCCCAATCACGTAGAGAAAAGGACAGCATGCTGTGTACCTTTTCTGCATTGGTGATTAAATCCAACACTCTGTACTGGTTCCATGTGGGTGATTCACGTATCTATCAATATTCTCAGGGACAGTTGGAACAACTAACAGAAGACCATACCCGCAGGGAGGGAGGTCGAAACTATCTATCCCGAGCAATGGGAGGAGATAAACACCTAGAAGTCGATTTTAACAACCATATACTGGAAGAAGGCAGCACCCTGCTGCTGACCACTGACGGTGTTCACGAGTTTCTCTCTCAAACACAAATAAAAGCAGTGTTGGCAGAAACAGACGATTTAGAAGAAGCCTCAAGTAAGCTGGTTGATTTGGCCAAAAGCCAAGGCAGCGATGACAATCTCACGGCACTATTACTATCCGTTGATCAATTGCCCCAGGAAACATTGGATGAGAGCCATAACAGAGTCACCCAACATCCTATCCCTCCTGTCTTGGAAATAGGCAATAAAATCGATGGGTATGAAGTTTTAGATATCATTTTCAGTGGCACCCGAAGTCATATGTATCAGGTAAAGGATACAGAATCGGGTCAACACTTTGTACTCAAAGCCCCCTCAATAAACTTTAGTGAGGATACCTTATATCTGGACGGTTTTATTCGTGAAGAATGGGTAGGACAGAAATTAAACCACCCGAATGTTATGAAGACCTTCCCTACAACACGATCCAAACAGTTCTTGTATTACTTGGGAGAGCATATACAAGGCATGTCCCTCAGAGATTGGATCAATGACAACCCTAATCCTGGCTTAGATGAAGTACGGCGCTTAGTGGCTCAGATTATCCGAGGCTTACGGGCCTTCCAGCGGGCCGATATGATTCATCAAGATCTGAAACCAGAAAATATCATGATAGATACAGATGGACGGGTGAAAATCCTCGATTTTGGTACCGTACATATCGCAGGTATCGAAGAATTAGGCTCTCCTCTAGATAAATCTGTACCTCAAGGTTCCGTAAATTATGTCGCTCCAGAATATCTTATGGGAGAACCCGGCACTTTTCGTTCAGATCTATTTTCATTAGCTGTCATCGTTTACGAGATGCTAACGGGTCAATTGCCCTATACCGAGCGTAGTGTGAAACAAGTTCAAATCAATCACTACGCTGAATTCAGTTATATCCCAGCAATCCATCAGCGAAAGGACCTGCCTCTATGGATGGAAGGCTGCCTGAAAAAAGCCCTGCAACCGAACCCCATGCATCGTTACGATGCACTCTCAGAGTTTATTCAGGATCTCACCACACCCAATAAGCAGTTGGAAGCCCGTATCCGCCATCAACCCTTAATGGAAAAGCACCCCACCCGAGTTTGGCAGGGAATAGCTGTATTATTATTGGTACTTAATATTGTGCAATTATTACTTACTCACCCGAGCCTCTAAGACGCTCGCTTGAGCGCCAATAACACCCCCATCAAAATTAACAACATACTCCCTAAGTGGATCATGCCTATCTGCTCATCCAAAAATAGGTAGGCTGCTAACCCACTAAAAACAGGTAAGGTGTAGTACACAAGGGAACATTGGGATGGGCCAAGAATCTCAATGGCTTTGCCCCAAATGATATATGCGATGAGTGATGCCATTACTCCAACATAAAGAATCGCTGATAAGGCTTGAATATTGACCTGCCAGATAGAGAAATCCGAACGGTTTGCCTCCCAAAGATAAAAAGGCAATAAAAATAACAAACCAATAATGAAAGTACTGAACTGAAACGTCCAACCACTCAGTTCTACCGGTTTACTCTTTACCAAGATGCTATAAGCGGCAAAGCTAATCGCCGCAATCAACATCCAGAGATCACCTCTCGCCAAAACTAATTCTGATAGATTAGCTAACTGCCCTTTACTCACCAAGAGCAAAACACCTAAAACCACTAAGATAATACCCAGTATTTTATTGAGATTCAGAGCTTCGCCTAAAAAAACTCGAGCAAAAATAATGACAAACATTGGGAAGGTAATAGCAATTAGCGACAGATTAATCGCTGTTGTTGAGTGACCCGCAATATAGATCAAGGTATTAAACACGGTCACGCCCAAGAAGGCTGTCACACAGAGATAGGTTAAGTTTTTCCGAATAAAAGGCCACTCTCTTAGGGTTGGCTTAAGGGCAAAGGGTAAAAATACCAACACTGCCACGATCCAACGCCAAAAAGCTAAGCTGACCGGCGGAACACTCTCACTTAATCCTCTAGCCACAATAAAATTTCCAGACCAAATCAAGGTGGCTGCCAGCGCACAAAAATAACCGATAACTAAATAGTTACGAGGTGAATTACTCAATTCCATCTTTCCTTTACACTGCAAACAAACCAAACAGGGTGAAATTTAAATAACCCTACCTAAGTCGTAATAACCAATAAACAGAGAGCCTATCACCTCCTACAAAGAACTGCCCCAACAAAAAATGCCGTAGAGACAAAAGCAGTTTACAATGTCCCCCTCGTTTTATTGACACCGCTTTTATTAATGGAAATTAATTGATCATGAAAACAGTTTTGATTATCGGCTATGTCTGGCCAGAATCTCGATCCTCTGCCGCCGGAGGCCGGATGATGGAGCTTATCGAGCTATTTCATCAACAAAACTGGATGATTACTTTTGCCAGCCCCGCACAGCTCAGTGACCACATGGATGATCTATCCCCTTATAATGTCACCACTGCGGCGATTACGCTTAACTGTGCCAGCTTTGATCAATATGTCAGCCAACTTCAGCCGGATATCGTTCTATTCGATCGATTTATGATGGAAGAGCAATTTGGTTGGCGAGTAGAGAAGCACTGCCCAAAAGCTTTACGTATTCTAGAAAGCAGTGATCTGCATTGTTTAAGGGATGCTCGCCATCAGGCGTTGAAGCAAGACAGAGCTATGATACCAGCAGATCTTTGTTCCGATATGGCTAAACGTGAAATAGCCTCTATTTATCGTTGTGATCTGTCACTAATGATTTCAGATTATGAGATTGAGTTACTACAAAAACAGTTCTCTGTACCGGCGCAACTACTGCACCACCTACCTTTTATGTTGGATACAGAATCGCTCTCCAATTCTGTCACCTTTGAAGAGCGTCAGCACTTTATCTCTATTGGTAATTTCCGTCACGCCCCTAATTGGGATGCGGTACGCTACCTTAATTCCGATATCTGGCCATTGATTCGTCAACAATTACCCAATGCGGAACTGCATATCTATGGTGCCTACCCTCCTCCCAAAGCGACACAGCTGCACAACCCTAAAAAGGGTTTTCTGGTAAAAGGTTGGGCTGAAGATGTGCATCAAGTGATGCAACAGGCCCGCATCTGCTTAGCCCCTCTCCGGTTTGGTGCGGGCATTAAAGGCAAGCTAGCCGATGCCATGCTTAACGGCACTCCAAGTATCACCACGCCTATCGGCGCTGAGGCGATGAAAGGGGAGCTGGATTGGCCAGGTCATATCGGTGAAACACCCCAAGAAATTGCCGACGCAGCCGTAGCCTTATATCAAGACCAACAACAGTGGCTACAGGCTCAAAGCTCTGGCTATACCCTATTAAAACAACGCTATGACCGTAAACCCTTAGGGAGCGCCTTGATTCAGCGTATTCAAACACTGGATGGCAATATAGAAAGTGAACGCTTGGCAAACTTTACAGGACAGATGTTACGCCACCATCAACATCGCAGTACCCAGTTTATGTCTCAATGGATTGAGGTAAAAACACAACTAGCGGAGCTTAATACTCCTTAAAATGCCTAAATGGTTTGTCGTAAAAAGGCAATAAGTTAGCATCATTACAAATTCAGAGGCCCTATCGACTGCCTACCGACTATCTCTTCACCAAGAAATAGGGCCCATTTTTTTCTAAAAAAGCGCTAAACGATCACAATCCTGAATAAAGCCTTTAAAATCAGGCATAAATTTACGGATAGATTGGGTTTCACCCTAGATTTTCATCGATTTTAGGGTATGCTTAGCGCCCTTTTCGCAGGACATATGTTGGCCTGCCTGCAATCATACGTTCTGAGATTCTGATTTTTTTATGCTTTACAACGACAAGTTACCCATCCGATATCCAAAATCTAAATTTGCCATGTGGACCGTTTATAGCTTTACCACCGCATCGGTTTTAACCTCTATCTTTTTCTCTCTGTTGCTATTCTTATCCATTGATGATGATTGGTTGATGATGGCACTGTTTGGCAGCTTGGCCATTATCTTTGAACTGGGCAAATTCTTTGCTTGGTATGAGGTAGGTGAACGTCTCTCTCGTCGTAACTACCCTAGCGCCCTATCAGCACTTATTTTCTATGGGATCTTAGCGGCAATATCAATTGGTGGCTCTATTGGTGGTATTAATAGCGCGACCAATAAAGCACAAAATCACGTTAATATTCAGGAAAGTAAGATTAATGCCTTTAATCTACAGATTGAAGCCATTGACCAGCAGATTGCTCTGAACAATGAAGCAGGCAAAAAGTATATTGAGATGAGCCGAATCGCTATTGGCTTAAAGCGTATTCAGCAAGAGAACAACGATCTTCGTAAACAGCAACAAGAATTAGCGCAAAAAAGAGACAGCTTACCAGTTGTAAGCCAAGGGTCAGTCTTAGGTCTGATTGATAGCCTGGCAAAATCAATGGGCACAGATACTCAAACGGCAAAGCTAGGCTTAGTTGTTTTCCTATCGATTTTATTAGATTTCTTCGCGGCCTTCTTTATTAGCCTAATTGGTGAAGAGCATCGCTTCCGTCAACGCTTTCATCATAGAGAACCCGTTACACTTGATTCTGAAGACCTACCTGAACCGCCTAAGCTACTAACTCATCAAGTGGTTATGGAAGCAGCAGAGGCTGAAAATGAGAGCGAAGCTGAGATAATCGCAGAAGAGGTAAAAGAACCAGAGCCAATCAGCCTATACCAACAAGCGATTGAAGCACTGGATAGTAAGCAGATCAATTGCAGTAAAAAAGCGATTATCTCTTTACTCAAAATTGATCCAGAAGAAGCAGATGAACTGTTCAAACAATTGATGGATGAAGGTCTCGTCAGTAAAAAGGCCAATCACCACTACCGCTGGCATGGTGCAGATACTCCTGCTGCAGACTAATCTCCCCACCTTGAACGAAGCACTCAGATAGAAGTTTTTCTACAAAAAACACCCATATTTTCCGGCCATTGGCCGGAAAATATCGAAATACTTTTGTTCAGGTGCTTAAAAAGCACTGCTACCCACTTAAACAGGTAGCGGTGCTTTTTTGTTTTAATGCTCTGTATATCTGCCTTGTTTATTTCATATTCCTGTCATCTGTATTACATCTAGCTAGGCAATAGTAGCTACCCTAGGGAGCCTTTGAAGAAGTACTTTCTGGCTTCAAATAATAAATTCAGTTAAGAGTTATCACAAGATGAGAGCACAGGTATTAGCCACTGCAATTAGCGCTATTTTACTAACGGGCTGCATGACAAACACCGTTAAAACTGAATCAACAACAGTGGTAAACCCTGATATAGGAGGAGGCAAAATCCTTCTATACAGTACTGATGGCAAGTTTCTTGATGCGGCAAATGTTGGTAACCTGCCAGATATGGTACGGTTCATCGACAATCAGCAACTTATTGTCGCTAATGAAGGGGAACCTACGGATGATTATAGCTCTGATCCAGAGGGCTCGGTCAGTATTATTCAGCTAGCCAAAAATAAAACCGTATCGGAAGTCACCACCCTAGGCTTCGATAATACCAGCATCAGTAATACCGTTCGTATTAAGCCAGGCAGTACAGCACAGCAAGATCTGGAACCAGAATATGTTGCCGTCAATAAAGCCGGAACCAAGGCCTGGGTCTCTCTACAAGAAAATAATGCAATTGCCATTATTGACCTAAAAGAAAAAGCGATTACCTCAGTAGAAGACTTAGGTGCCGTAGAATGGCGTGGCCAAGCAGTCGATATTTCAGCGGACGGTAAAGCACAACCTAAAAAGAACAACCCTTATGGAATCTTTGCTTTATACCAACCGGATACCATCGCCTCTTACCATGTTAACGGCCAGGATTATTTAGTCACTGCCAATGAGGGCGATGATCGAGAATACGACGCTTGGGAAGACTACACCAAAGCCAAAAAACTAAAAGACAAAAAGGGGAACTCTTTACTTTCTCCTTACTTAAAATCGGCTTTATCCGAGAATGATAGCAAGTCACTACGTGTCTTCAGTGATATGGGCAAGAATAAGGCTGGCATCTATCAACAACTGTACATGGCAGGTACCCGTTCATTCTCTATTCGAGACGCCCAAGGTAAACTGATTTTTGATAGTGGTTCTGATTTTGAAGAGACACTCGCCACTCATCATGCAAAACAATTTAACACTCGTGTAGACGATGACAAAAGTGGCTACTTCTTTGAAGGTATCGATGCTCGCAGTCTGAAAAAAGGCGCCGAACCAGAAGCATTGGCCCTTGCCAATATTGATAACAAACACTTTGCCTATATTGGCTTGGAAAAACAGGGAGGCATCTTTGTTTACGATATCACCCATCCTAGCAACGCCTATCAGGTGCAATACTTTAATGATATTGACTATAGCCAAGCACCTGAAAATGCTGGAGACCTAGAACCAGAGGGAATGGTGACCTTCCAACAAGCGGGCAAACACTTACTAGCCGTTGCTAATGAAATGAGCTCCAGCGTTAGCCTGTATCAATTGGCTAACAGCGGCCATTTGAACAAATTAAGCAGCATAACACTGGGTAGTTTTGACAAGGGTGCCGCTGAAATCATTGCCTATAGCCCTGAAGAACAAGCCTTGTATGTTACCAATGGCGAGAAAAAACGCATTGATATATTAGATGTCAACCGCTCCATGGGGCTGTCGATTAAAGGGCATATCGATTTTTCACAGTATGCCGATGATCTGCAAAGCGTCTCTGTTAAAAATGGCGTTGTCGCCATCGCTGTTGGTCGTCGAGATTAATTCGACTGCCTCTGATTCAGGTTTTCAGAGACTCTTTAGCATTTAAACGGAGCAACACCATCCTTATGGTGTTGCTCTATCATCTCAATTAAACCCCACTCACTGCACCAAGCCCTTACCTTAACCTTCACCACAAATACATCACCATAGATAAGATTGATACAAATAGCGGCCTACAAAAACACTATTTAAAGCAAGGTTATTTGATTCTATGGTTAAGGGAATATAAGATAGACAAAAATTAATCACTACTAAAATAAGTTTGCGTTTTCTGTCGTCAACATGGAGAAGCCGATAATCTTGAAGTACTTACTTGTCGCTATTATTTTCTCAAGTCTACTTATCCAGACGACAAGTGCTGCCGAGCCAATATCACCTCTGCCACAGGCCCCCACGTACCAAATGGCTTTAGCTAAGTTAGGAAAAAAGCTATTTTTTGATCCTTTATTGTCTTTGGATAAAAGCCTATCTTGTGCATCCTGCCACAACTTTACTCACGGCGGGGCTGAGCCAAAACCTGTCTCTATTGGCATCAAAGGCCAAAAGGGGCATATGAACGCTCCGACAGTCTTAAATGTACGCTATAACTTTGCCCAGTTTTGGAATGGGCGAGTTGAAGATCTAGAAAAACAATCACTGCTCCCAATCCAGAACCCTATCGAAATGGGCCTGTCACTGCCTATACTGGTGCAAAGACTTAACAAGCAAGCCGAATACACAAATGAATTTAAACGCGTCTTTAAAGAAAGTCCCATAACTTCAAACCAAATAGCCAAAGCCTTAGCGGAATATCAAAAAGCACTGGTAACTCCCAACGCTAAATTTGATCGTTATCTTCGCGGAGAGGTAAAACTCACCCAGAGCGAGGAAAAAGGCTACCAGTTATTTAAATCACTGGGCTGTATCAGTTGCCATAATGGACAAAACATCGGTGGAAATTCGTTCCAGAAAATAGGTGTTATCACTCCATACCCCTATACTAAACAACAGGATGACAGGTATCAGTTAACAGGCCGGCAGGAAGATAAAAACCGTTTTAAAGTGCCCAGTCTGCGTAATGTCGCTTTGACTGCCCCTTATTTTCACGATGGTTCAATTGAAAATTTAGATTCTGCAATCATCGCAATGGGCTACTATAATTTAGGCTTAGCTATTACTGCATCGCAAACAAAGCAGATCTCTGACTTTTTACACGCCTTAACCGGTGAACAACCTGAGATTATGACTACCGATGATTAAACGCCAGATACAGCTCAGTATTGCCGCTACCCTGCTCATTGCCTGCTTGTTCTGGTTTTTACAGTTTCATGGTAAAGAGCAATTTACCACCAATAATCAAATCAGTTACGATCTGCACCATCTAGAACAAACAAGTGCATTGCTCTTTAATGAATATATGCGACAAAAGTCTGATCACTATCCTAATTATGATCGCCTGAATCAACAGATATCCCATCGAAATAAAAGCATTGAAATACTGATAAATAGCGATCAATTGAATCGAGCCCATCACCAGAAAACACTCGAACTCTTAAAAACACTATCTGTAGAGTTTAAAAACCAAGTATCTCAGTTAAGACAGTGGCAAAGCCTACATTCGACGTTGCGCAACTCAAGTATCTATTTACCATCAGCCACTGAAAAAATCATGGCATCCGGTCGTTTTGATTCTCAACAAAACATCACCCGACATCTGTTCAGTATTAATAATCTATTGTCTTTATCAAATAAGCATAACAGTGGTGAAAATCTCAAAAAAATTGCCCAACACCTTGATGCTCTTAAAACGTTATCAAGTAATTATCGCCTCCCCGATAATTTAATGAATAATCTTATCGCTCACGCAGAGCTCTATTTAGAATATTCACCGTCCTACACTGAGCATCATATAGCGCTAACAGAGCAACAAGATAAGCTAAGTGGCTTATTGAACCGTACGATTAAGAGCTTTGCTCAAGAAGATCAAACCGAAGCTAACTTTATTATTTATCTCACCTACATTATTTTTATCTTTATTCTGATGACTGAAGGCGTAGTCATTCTTTATCTTAAACGGACAGAAAAAGCCATGGTTACAGATGCTATGACCAAGCTGCCAAACCGCCAAGGCTTCGAACAAAGCATTAGAAATGATAAAAAGAACATAGATAAAGGCGGATTTTTACTCCTAACAATACGTAAATTTGGCCGTATCAATCACTATTTTAGTACTCAAGCCGGTGACCATGTTTTGAGGGAGTTCAGTCAACGTTTATTGGAACATTACAAAGGCACAAATGTTGAGGTCTTTCGCCTTGCTGGCGACGAATTTGGCGTTCTCTTACCGGACGCAGACTCTGAAGACTACTTGACCAATGCTTTTCAGAACCTTATCGAACACACTGCGAAGCAAGCCTTCCATTATCAAGAGCTACCTATCCACATCCAATTAGCGGCCTCCAGCACATTGCACCGACCTTTTATGGCGACAGCGGGTATATGTCTTAATCAAGTTAAGAAGAATCCTCGTATTAATTATATTCACTACGAAGAAAGCTCAGGCTTAGAGATAGAAGCTCAGAAAAAGTCAGATATGCTACACCAATTGAGAACGGCCATCGTAACAGATCGTATTGAAGCTTTCTTCCAACCCATCGTAGGCCTAAAAGGACAGAGCAGAGCCAAATATGAGTGCCTATTACGACTGCGTAAAGAAGACGGCAGTTACATCTCCCCTTTCTTCTTTTTAGATGTAGCCAAAGAAGCTAACTATTACGCCGCTTTAACCCGAATAATGGTCGAAAAGTGTTTTGATTATTTTATAGACAAAGATGCTGATTTTTCTCTAAACCTGTCTGCTGAAGATATCGTAGATGAAAGCCTGGTTAACTGGCTATTAGACAAACTAAAGGCCCAGCCAGAATTGTGCAAACACATCAGCTTTGAAGTCTTAGAATCAGAAGGTATCGAAAACTTTGACGCTATTATCCAGTTTATCAATCAGGTCAAATCTCTTGGCTGTAAAATTGCGATTGATGATTTTGGTAGCGGCTATTCCAACTACGAAAATATCCTTAGATTAAATGTAGATTACCTAAAAATTGATGGTTCTCTGATTAAAAATATCGATACAGATAAGAACAGCGAGCGTATTACAGCCTCTATCATCGATTTTGCCCACGAGATGGGTATTGAAGTGATTGTCGAATTTGTACACTCACAGTCTGTATTAGACAAAGTCAGGACACTCAATGCTGACTATGCCCAAGGCTTCCACCTAGGTAAACCTGAACCTGAGATTCAAACAATAGAACCTCTTAGCTTGTCAGAAAGTCGCTGAAATACCATGCTGCGGTTCTGATCAGGTGAGGATCTGTGACAAAAAATAGGGCTACCATTATTTTACTGTGATATAAAACCACTGACCTCCTTCCACCATGACTGCTCTGCTCCTGTAGGCACTGTGCTGTGTTTCGCCCCTTCAAATAGCCAAAGTCTCTTATTGGTTTCTATGGATTCGAAAAGCCTAGTACCAAGTCTAATGGGAATTACCTCATCCTGCTCCGCAAGCATCACTGCAATATTACCTTCAAACTGACGAAGATTTTTAACGCTATTATATTGATCCAGAATCATCCAATCTGTGGGAAGGTACCAATAATGTGATTGGACAAGATTAGATAAAGAATCCCAAGGTACAAGCAATGCCAAACCTTTTAAAGGCAGTGCTGTTTGAGAAGCAATGCTGGAAACTACACCACTGCCTAAAGACTCTCCCCAAAGAAATAAGGGTTCACCGTACATCTCATAAGCGAGATTCAGTGTCTCCAGTGCATCATCAACAACGGTCGTTTCACTGGGTTGGCCATCACGGCCACCATACCCTGGGTACTCCGCCAGAATAACCCGGAACCCTTGTCGTGTAAGGGCATCAATATAAAAGCGCCTATGGTGGGCCGCACCACCATTACCATGAAAGACAATGGCAGTCCCCTTGGCATCATCGACCTCTTTTATATGGGTAAATCCACGGTAGTTTTCATCAGATGGCCAATAACGCAGACTTTTTCCCGTCAATGATTCCTCTGATAGTTTAGTAGTGCTAGGGCGGTAGAGTAGATCTCGCTGAGACAGGAATAGATACAGAACAAAGCCAATGTAGCCCATAAAAGCCACAACCAATACCGTCTTGATTACTCTCGTTTTAGTTATCGTTATCATAAATAACAAACCACTCACGAGTTGCCCATGACATTTGGTCACTTTCAAAATCAAAGTAACCTCAATAAGTCTGGTTTACTACAGCTAAAAATCAAATTTGATGGCTAAACGGCACAAAGACATTTATTCGAACTTAGATACGATTGATACAAAATGGAAATCAACATAAATTCAGTATCGCCTACATCAGCACCTTAGCTCCTTTTCACACGAACTACTTTCATGATGTCGAAAGCCATTCCCGCGACAATCTCTTGTTCCGAATAATAGGTCAAATTTACCCTAGCCCCTTTTAAGCTTTTGTAATTTCCCTTGCGCTTGAACTTAAAAGGCACATCACAATTTTCAATCATTAAAGTATGCAAAATCCAATCACCTTGCTCTCGCTGAACATGGGATACCACCTTCATTTCATCAGAGTGGGTAAGATTTTGGTGTTTTTCTATTAGTTTTTTAGGGTCTGATTTCATCATTCTATCTTATGTGATTTTTCAATAATCGACTTAATCTCTGCGCCATTACCTTTAAAGCGATGTAAGCTGGTCAACACTAAACATAAACGATGTCCTCCGTAAGCGATGGACTTTACATAACGCCTCAGCCACATAACTAACCTTACACTGAATATACGCCAATTTCCCCAATGGCGTATTCCACTATTTAGGCTTTTCTTCATCAACAAGCATATTCATGAATTTTGCAAACCGTCGTTCTCTGGTTTCAGGTTTCTTCGCACTGGTTAATCCATAGGCGATAACATATCGGCTCGACTTATTGAGTGTTTCAAAAAACGCTTTCACCTTTGGCTTGCTCTCCAATGCCGCTAGGAAGTCTGCAGGCACTTCCATTTCACTTACCACATAAGCCTTTTCCCAACGACCGTCAGCTTTCGCAGCACGAACATGCACAAGCCCAGACTCCTTCATCCGACCTTCATTTATTAAACGATCGACATGCTCTGTGTTTCTTTTAGACCAGTTACTTCGTGCTGTTCTAGGCGTAATGCGCTGAAGATAGGCTTGATCATCAATTGACTTTTTTACACCATCAATCCATCCCCAGCAGAGAACTTCTATCACGACATCATTCCAACTAACACTTTGAATCCCAGTGTTTTTCTTGAACATCTTCACCCACAACTCACTTTCGGTTGCGTGATTGACCTTTAACCACTCGCCGAGGTCTTTCGGAGTGGTAAATGTCATGACTTTCAATAGATCCGGTTCAGGCATCAAATTTAATTCTCTTAGAGGGAAATGATATAAGCAGTGATCTCTGTTAACGAAGAATACTGGCACGTGCGCGATCCTTTCCCTACTCGCATCACAAACTTTATATCCTGTTAAGAACACCCTATAGTGCTGCAATTCATATTATCATACTCAAAATGATGAACTTTAAGGCTAATGGAAAAGGTAGAACATGAAAAATAACTGGACCCTTTGTCTGAAGTGCCAAGGATTAGGTAAAAAAAGTAAGCGCCTACGTAAAAAAGTAAAGCAGCGTTATCAGAGAGAACTGGATGAGTTTGCAAAGAACAATAATGAAGGCACGCCACCCATAGCACCTACCCGCCACCTTGATAATTGCTCAAACTGTAATGGCTCTGGCTTAGTCGATTTAGCGAGCCTGTCTGTTTCAGAGACAGAGTCCGCTAAAAACGCTAAGCAAGAAATAGATGCATCAAACTATCCTCATATTGCCATCATAGGCGGTGGCATAGGTGGAGTGGCCTTAGCAGTCGCATGTTTACACCGAGGCATTCCTTTTACGCTTTATGAGCGAGATACCAGCTTTGACGCCCGCTCTCAAGGCTATGGCCTGACACTGCAACAAGCCAGTAGAGCCATCGCAGGACTGGGAGTTGTGTCGTTACAACAGGGACTGAATTCAACGCGACATGTAGTTCATACCACAGATGGAAAAATAATCGGCGACTGGGGTATCAGGAATATCTCTCCCTCCGACCAAAAAGCGCCCCCCAAGCGTACTAATGTCCATATCGCTCGACAGTCATTACGCTTAGCCCTACTGGAGCAGCTTGGAGGAGACAACATGGTGCAATGGGGGCATCAATTAATCGGCCTTGAAACGTGCGAAAACGGCAGTGTAGATTTAAGTTTTCAAACGTCTGGTGAAAGCGAAATAAAGCACACTAAAGCCGATCTTGTTGTGGGTGCCGACGGTATTCGTAGCAGTGTTCGCCAAATAGTTATTGGTGAGGATGCCAGCCCATTACGCTATTTAGGCTGTATTGTCGTTTTAGGTATTTGTCCTTTAACAGAGATAAAAAGTGATGATCGCTCTTTATTAGACTCCGCCACCGTATTCCAAACAGCCAATGGCAACGAGCGCATCTATATCATGCCTTATGACTCAGACTCAGTAATGTGGCAACTGAGCTTCCCCATGTCAGAAGAAGACTCAAAGGACTTGAGTGAAAAAGGCCCTGAAGCATTAAAAGAAGAAGCAATAAAACGATGCCAATGGCACGATCCCATCCCTCAAATTTTAACGGCCACTCAACAAGCTCAAGTGTCAGGCTATCCCGTCTATGACCGAGCCTTTCTCGAACCCGATTTATTAGCCAATAGTGCCTCTGCAACTCTGATCGGCGATGCCGCTCATCCAATGAGTCCATTCAAAGGACAAGGTGCAAACCAAGCCCTCTTGGACGCACTCGCCTTAGCCCGAGGGATAACAAAAGGCTGCCACCCCTTAACCCAATGGAAAGACGTCGGTATAAGAAAAAGCGTGCTGACCGAATTTGAATCCGAAATGCTGCAACGCAGCTCCAAAAAAGTAAAAGAGTCCGCAGAAGCCGCAGACTTTTTACACTCCGACATTGTGCTACATGAAGGTAACGAACCCAGAGGCCGGTGTTTATTAAGAGAAGAGGAAAACAACAAAGCTTAAGCAGCCTCTAAAAGCAAAAACCTCCCATTACTTTCGAGAAATCAACTTATCTGGGTTGGTGTAACAACCAATCCAGAACAATAATCAGGAAAGACAGGGTTCATTGGGATTTATCTGACAAACGACAGTCTTCCTCAACAAACTGAAAAACCGGCTCCCTTGAATACTCAAATACCTGCTCTAAGGTTTGTGCCGTCAGAACATTATCCGCCCACAGCTCATATTGCTCAGTTGTAGGTTGGAAAAGCCGTAGGCGCCTTCCGACAATAGCTGAGTACCTGAGTCAATGTCGGATGGCGCTTCGCTTATCCAACCTACTCTGACATAGAGGAATATATAGGGAATGGCATTCCCCTGCCCTGAACATCACGCTCATAATTCAGAAAATCCTGAAAACAACCGTGCACCTCCACAATAGGTGCAGCTCTGTGAGTTTCTGATGTTGTTAACGACCAAACCAAATGCAACAGAGTAAACAAATCCTCTTCCTCTGGGTGCTGGCACAGCAACTCATCAATACAATACTGATGCCGATAGGCAACCACCCGTAAGCGCTTGCCGTACAAAATATGTTGCCCACCAACAGCCTGAGTTAACTTATCCGCCAGTTGCTCGGCTCTCTCATCACTGGCCTGGTGCCAGCCTTCTGGATACGTCATACATTCCCTCGCTCACTACTGCTCCCCGCTCCTCCCCTAAAAAACAGAAAAGCAAAACAGAATGGCAAAAACAACAAGCCAAACTCAGTCGCCATTATCAACATCAGGTCAGAATCGAGTTAGGATCAGCAGTTTTTAAATAATTCCGATAACGACGCAATCACCTAAAGTGCCACACTCCTCGAATATGGCACAGGTGACGTCCCTACCGGCAAAGCATTTAAATCACTCAACACCCTGCCCACTTAGCGCTAGAACAAAAGTTCTTCTACAAGGTTGCCAGCAGAATATGTCGTGCTAACAGCCTAAAATCTGAAAAAACGTTTGTTTAGCTGCGTAGAAACAGGGTTATTCTTTTACGCCAGATTTCAGACCTTTATCGATCATCTCCCGAATCTGAATCAGTTCATCAAGCGCATCAGCAGCATAATAGCCCACGCCATTCGCCGCCTCCTTATGATGAAGAGACGTCTCGCCAAAAGCGATATTCTCCAACGCCACCAACAAAAAAGCGCAGCGATGATGGAAACTCTCTAGCGATTGACTTAACTCATCCATATCCAACTGATCCTTAGCCCCTTGCTTATCACTATCCTTAATATCAGCAACATTGCTCATAACCCCGCCCTCCCCGCAGCAAAGTTCATCGAGACGGATCGCCGCCCAAATAAACGCTCTCTTGATATAGAGAGGGTCAACAAGAAGGACACAAAGAGAGAAAGAACAGACGCAAAGACACCACGGGACAAAATACCCGAACGGAACCGAAACAACTGAACAAGAAGGTTTGAGCCAGAAGCCCAACAGGAATTGAAGACGTAAAAAAACCTAGCACCGCAAATGCGACTGCAGGCTGTAAGATCATGAAAATAAAGAAATTTTTCTTTAGTCGAGCGAAGCTCTGGCGTAATATTGACGTTAGCCATTTATTGATACTCCCAGTATCGGTGATGGTTAGCTGCCTCCGGGTGTGTCCAGCACCTTGAGGTAGCGCTTATAAAGATTTAAATGCTTGCGATAGGCGGATTCCTTCTGTTGATTAGATTAGCAAGTTATCAAACACCAGTTAGTGATTTAATGCAATCGCTAACTGGTGTTTTTGTTTGGGTTCAAAGTGGATGAGTTTGGTGAGGCCAAAGGTATGACGCCGCGCGCAACCTCCGGAGTGAGTTGGCGCGCATTTTTACAATGCGCATCTCATACGCATAAGATAATATTTAGTTTAACTTCCACGCAAATCGCACGATTTAATCAGATTAAACATTTCGTGCAAACATCTATACTATTACTGGTAACCCAAGTTTGGAGCTTGAACATGCGTACATTAACAGCAAATGACGCTAAACGTAATTTTGGTGAACTACTTCTAAATGCTCAACGAGAGCCTATTAAAATTAGCAAGAACAGCAAAGATGCTGTCGTTGTTATGTCTATTAAAGACTACGAAGAACTTGAAGCCATGAAAGCTGATTACATTAAACATTGCTTTGAGGCTGCAAAAGAAGACCTAGCGCAAGGTAATGTAGTTGATGGTGAAACATTCTTGAAGAGCCTGTAACCTGAAGCATGCAAGCGAACAAATATAAGCTAAGCAAATTGGCGCAAAACCATTTGCGTAAAATTAAAAGCTACACCGTTACGAACTTTTCCGAATTACAATGGAATAGCTACAGAGACAACCTACTTGCTACTTTTCAAATGCTTGCTGACAATCCAGCAGTTGGAAGAAGCTGTGATGAGTTGTACCCAAGTGGCTTCTACTTCCCAATAGGAAAACACACAGCCTACTTTACCAAAGAGGATGACTTTATCCTGATCGTTGCCGTTCTTGGCCAGTCACAATTACCTCAGAACCATTTTAAGTAATATTCACACCCTAGCAATTACGGTTAGAGTGCCTGCGCTTGTTAGCTGTATTGAAATCATTACATTAACCTGTGATATTGCAGAGCATCTTCCCAAAGGGATGATTTATTTCCCCGAAAATAGCCACTGAGTATTTCGCTTATTTCAGGCAGTTCAATATAGCTACTTTTAACACTAGATATTAGAGTCTTTGAGCTTTCAGCATCAATTTCCCCAATACTTTTCTCCGGATGGCAACAGCCATACCCATCAAAGGAGATTCGTACTAGGAGCAGGCAACCGTTATTGCTAATTTCGAAATCAGCAAACACAGAATCATCTTGTAAGGCTATAGAAAAATCACAAGGCCGACTTGGCATTGGCTCAGATTTTCGGACGAGCATATTTTTCCTATACAGCTAACGTCTCAATCAGCCGACTCTTCAGCGGTCGGCTACATTGACTTGTGTACGCCCAGCATGGGCATGAACTAATGAGGTGAAAGTCCTCTGTAGGAAGGTCACCATCCATAGTGGTTTTATTAACGTTATTAGATGTTAACTACTAGCGAATGGCAAGGGCCTAACCGTGAGAAAAGGTCACGTTTCAATTTACCTTTTTTTGTTCCAGCTCTTTAAACGTTCCCGACCATTCCTTCGCAGCATCAGAGCGTATTTTACAGCCATCAATTGCAAACAACTCATGACCGAGAAGTCCCTGCTCATCACAAATTAATAGCACCTGCTCAAACAGTGAATGTATTCATTGGCTCTGACTACTGACAAAGTGAGCGATCGTCGTGAAATGTGGAACGGTATCGCAGGATAGTGCTTTAAAGAGAATATTGGTTTCACAACACCACTGAATTTCTCGACTGGATGTAATCCCTTTGGAATAAGCAAACAGAATGACTTTAAGTAAAATAGCAGGATCATAAGCTGGGCGACCGTCATTATCATTTTTATAGGATTGATAAAAACTAGACAGATCCAGCTTCTCTGAAATCAGGTAATGGAGAGCAAACTCAAAGGTTCCAGGCTGGATTTGCTCCAGATAATTGATAACAACCATCGACATCTGGTTGTAGTCATAATGCTTGAATCTGGGCATAACCTGACCCTCTTCAGAAAAGCTCTATCACATTATAGATGATAGGTTTTTCTACAGCCTGAACGCCCGGCTTATCGGCGAGCGTAGCGAGTCCGGTGGAAGCCGCAGGTCGGAACGAAATGCAGCCGTTTGTTATGCATTTTTCAAAACGCGTGATGTATATGAGACTTCTTCAAAATTAACCGTGTATGAATCGCTTGCACGAGCGCCCCGATAAAAATTAACGATTGGATTCTGCCCTTGAACAATTAAACAAATCGTTTCTGCAAATGCGTCATCTATTTCAGGACCAAAATACACGCCAGTTAATGAACGTGATGGGTAGTGCGCTACTTTATTAATTTCATCATGAAAAATACGATACTCTTTTTCATAACACCAATGAATCGATTTTGTGCAAAACAGAGCTTCAATCCAAAAGTACATGTCAACAGAAAAAACACGATCATAATTCAAAGTTGGAGGTTCTTTTTGATACTTTACTGGTTGTACCTTGTTGAATGGTTCAGTGGTAGCGTCAAATTCTAGGCAAAACCCTTTCCCTGAAGAAGCATAATGCGACCACATCAAAAGATTGTCATTTTCACGGCTAAAGCAACATACGCCTTTAGTTTCGAAAATTTTACCAGATTTACTTTTTACAAAGTTTTCAGCCAACACTATGCCCATAGCTGCTATTTCACCATCAGACATAGCTTCAAGTTCAGAAAAATCGTCTTCACTTTTATTTAAATACTCATATTCTTCCCTGAGAAACTCACGAATACGTGGTAATTCATCGACGTAAGGGGCTTCAACCTTAATATCCATATTGCAATCATATGGATCATTAAAGTTTGCAGGAGCATTGAAGTAAATTTCTTCAGACTTTAGGTTCATTAGAGCCTGAATTGACATTGGCTCATATTTATAAATTCTTTTCGGATGCTTCAATCTCTACTCCAAATGCATAACGCAAAGCTTAGCGGCAAACGGTAGTGAGTCCACAGCCCGCCGCGTAGCGGTGAATTTAGGGCTGTATTGCTACAGCGTATTGTGTACGCCCAGCATGGGTATGAACTAATGAGGTGAAAGTCCTCTGTAGGAAGGTCACCATCCATAGCGGTTTATTACCGTTATTAGATGTTAACTACTAGCGAATGGCAAGGGCCTAACCGTGAGGGAAGGTCTGGAG
>JAKZRG010000032.1:0-7620 GCA_047518265.1 Oceanospirillum sp. | reverse complement strand
AAGTCTGAATCCAAACTTCGCAATTTACCTCAAACAATTGATACCGCAACTCCAGGTATGTTTGAACTCAACCGAGCAGCGGCAGAGGAAGCAGGCAGAACACAGCGAAGTGAAGAAGATCTACAACGTGCAGCGGACGTAGGAGCACTTGAGCAGTACGCTCCCCAGGTTGTTGAAGCATACCGTGATGCTGATCCTTATAGCACTGGACTCGCAGAGAAACAGACTGCTATGGCTGATGACCTCTATCAGAGATCACAGGGACTTAATGCAGAGCAACAACGCATTGTAGACCAACAGGCATTACAGATGGCTCAAAGTCAGGGACGTGTAACCGACCAGAGTGCAATTGCTGGGCAATTACTTGGGCGTGAAAATTACCTTGCTGGATTGCGTAGCGAAGCAGCAGGTATGGGGCAACAGGCTTTTGGTATGAACAAATTAATGTCTGGTGACTCAGGTATGGCTATACTTGGCCGACCAACTCAGTCTGCTGTAGGAGGGTCTGCATTAATGGGATCTACTCAAGGTCTGCGTACTGGACCTTCACTGTTTGATCCTAATGCTGGTGTTAATTACGGTATGCAAAACCAAGCAAATATGATGGGACTACAGGGTGCTCAAGCTCAGGCTGGTGCAGCTCGATCCGCTGGTATGTCTAGTATGTTTGGACAGATTGGTAGCTCAATACTAGGCTCTAAGGCTGGGATGGCTGGAATGGCTAAGCTTGGAGGTATGGCAATGGGCGGCCTCGGCGCAGCTGGTGGTGCTATAGCTGGTGCTGGTGGAGCCTTGGCTTCAGGAGCAGGTGTAGCTATTGCTGCCATCTAGTATTTGACTTGTACCCACAATAACATAGCATCCCTGAATGGAAACTAAAATACAAAGTGCTATTAAGAATATCGAGCTGGGCCTTGCTAATTCAGGGAACCCAGTAATTGCGTGGAGTGGAGGCAAGGACAGTATGGCCTTGCTTGATCTAGTGTATAACAAATGCAAAGCCAAGATCCCTGTAGTTTTCTTTAGGGAGCAATGGCAGCCGCACAAGTATGCATTCCAGAATCGAATCATTGAAGAGTGGGGACTAGAGGTCTATACTTGGCATCCAGCTATCAGTAACTTCCAGCAGACGGACGATGAGTTTGAAGTGCAGAATCGCTACTTCTTTGATAATACTGATATGACTTGCCCTACGGGCATTACTCCAGTGGAGGAAGGACAACCCTGGGCCTGCGCTTTAGATATCTGTGACCGTCCAAAGAATGCAGGTATTATTGCTAACTGGGATACAATGTTTGTAGGTCATAAGTATTGTGATAGTGATCCAATCTACGGCGGTGATGCTGGCACTCGTGTTGACGTACGTGTCAACCCTGGGCAGTGCAGTGCTTATTTCCCTATGAAGGACTGGACTCACGATGATGTGTTTCAGTACTGCGAAGAAAACAACGTACCCATTCAACTTGACCGCTACGAAAAAGTAGATGCCAAGTGGGGAGAAAAGAAAGATCGCTCACAGAACTGCGACTATGTTCACGCTTGCACTGCCTGCATTGACCGCAGGGAAAGCGCACCTAAATTTGTTCATTGTCCGAAACTTAACTGCACCATTGAGAACGTATCTAATAGGGTACAATGGGCTGACCAAACAATACCAACTTATATGAAGGATTAATTATGGGATTTCAAATAGGATCAACAATCGACCCCCGTCTAATGAAGATGGACTACAGCGGCTTTACTAATGCCGCTAACATACGAGCGCAGGCTATGTCTGAACTTGGTCAACAAGTCGGAAGCTTCATCACGAAGTTTGATAAAGACCAGCAGATTAAAAAAGAAAAGGCTGACTTCCAAAGTGCCATTCTTCCAGAGTTGATGGACATGGCTGGAGGGGATGAAGAGAAAGCAAAGCGTTATGCCAAGATGCTTGCTGACAATCCTGATGCGTTTAAGGCTATCATGGAATACAAGGGCATTGAAAATGAGCAAAAGGCAGCTGATATGACCCAAGAAATTCTTAATGCTGTAGGTTCAGGAGACTTATCGGCGCAAGAAGCAATTGCAAAGGGAGTTACCCCTGAACAACTTAAGGATTACATAAGTGCAACGGAAGGACCAACCGCTGGAGAGTTTGATGAGGCAGTAGGTATAGCAGCAGAGTCAGTTGGTGGCCGTTATGATCCAGCTCAAAACGGCATTATAGTAGATGACACACCGTACATGTTCGGCGGCGAGAGACTTATTCCACTAACAGACCCTATGTTTAAGCCTTACTTTTCTGACGGTAAAGGTCAGAATATACTTGGTGCAGGATACAATGTATTAGCTACTGATAACTCTGCTCAAGGAAATCAAGAGAATGATGCAACAAGTGCACCAGTGAGTAAACTAGAATCAGGCAGTTTACCTACGTTTGGTTCAGATATAGGTAGTGCTATTTCAAGCATTGCAAAAACTCCAGGAAATTTAGATCCAACAAACCCTACAATAAGTACAGGCGTACCTATAGAATATACTGAACCTTCACTTGATATTTCAAAGGTTGCTGGCGGAGCAGTTTCAAGAATTTCAGACTATTTCCAACGTAAGTTAAAAGAAAACGAAGCAGTGCGGAAGTCAACATACGGGCAATAAACCTAAATTATAAATAAATTATATGGCAGTAAGTATAGTACGAGGTCCTGATGGTCGCCAACACGAAGTGCAACACCCTGAAGGGATTGCATCTTCTCAAATTGTAAAGTATGCCCAACGGCAAATAGCTTCTTCCGCTAATGCAGAGGATGGATTTATCGTAGACGTAGGTAAGGGACTATTTGCTGGTGGTTCTCAGGCTGCTGTTAGTTCAGCAGCTGGTGTTACCCAGTGGGTAGGTCAAGCATATGGCAGTGAAAGCTTATTGCAGGCCGCCGAGGATATGCGTCAGTTTGGTCAGGGCGTTGCCGATGACATTGGACTAGACGAAGACTTCCGTCAGTCATTCTTTGGGCAGGTAGTACAGGGCCTAGGTCAAGTTCCCGTAACCATTGCTGCGGGTGCAGCGGGTTTTGCTGTGGCTGGTCCTGTTGGTGCATTCGGTGCAGCGGCTATTACTACGGGTGGTCAAATGTCATCTGAGTTTCTTGGCGATATGGAGCAGACCCTTGGCAAGGGGTACACTGACTTTAATTCAAATGAAAAGGCAAATGCCTTAACTGGTATGCTTGCGCAGACTGCGCTTGGTACTACTCTTGAGATGGCTGCAATTGGCAAAGCCTTGCGTCCGTTACTAAAGAAGATGGGAACTACTGGTGTATCTTCTAAGTTACTAAAGAAGGCCATTGGAAAGGATAGGGGGGCACTGCGTGAATTAGTAGAGGCCGCAGGTGCAGAGGGTCTTACTGAAGCGGCACAGGGGCAGTCGCTCGATACTCTTGCTTCCTTGTTGTACGATGAAGATCGTGAGTTAATTACATTTGATACATTGAAACGCCGTACTATGGAGTTCGGTGTAGGTGCAATTGTAGGTGGTACAGTTAGCGGAGGGGCACAACTTATTGGAGGTGCACCAAGTGCACCATCAGGCGGAAAGAAGGCAGACCTAAAGAAACCAGTTCAAGAAAGATCAGAGCTTACTATACCCGATTCGGTTACAGTAACCTACAAGCCAATTGATGGTCCAGTAAAGACGGTATCATTGGCTATTGATCCTGGCCAAGATCCAAGGGAAGCAGTCGAAGCAGAACTAGCTGGTCGGTACGATACAACGTACCCAATGCAAATTGATACAGTCAGTGCACCTGTGCCCGTTGGCCCTGAGCAAGAGCTAGACCTACCTGACCAAGCACCTGATGCTACACAGGAGGACGTACCAGTGCAGCCAGAGGCTGCTGTAGAACCAAAGGTAAGTTATTTTCAAAGGTTGCAAGATTGGTATATGCGGGGCGGGATAGCGGAAGATGGGCAACCAATACCAAAACCTGTAGAGCCAGAGGCTGCTGTTGATGAAGGCATTGGCCCTTACGATGACTCAGAGCTAACGGAACCAAATAGTACTACTGGTAACGTCAAAACACTTAATGAAATTTTTGACCTTGGAAAGAAATCGTGGGAAAATACTTCTGGTGACCCTCGACGGGCACAAGGAACTTCTAACACAATAGGCAAAAACTTTGGCGAAAAAGCTAAAGAGGCTCATATGCGTGGATGGAAAAGTTCTATGGAAGCAGAGCTTAAAGAGAGGCAGGCTAGAAAAGCACCTACCCCAGAGCAGGCACCAGAGCCAGAGCTATCCAACATACAGGCCAGAGCTAAACAAGCTGGTATGAGCGAAGAGCAGTTTCGCAGTCAGTTCCCAGCGGTAGTTGATCAGCTAGAAAAGCCTGCTACAGAGCAGGCACCAGAGGCACGAAGCTTTAGCCTCCCCCAAAATTTAAAGAAGGGCAAGCCTGGTTATGCACAAACTCAAAACATAACCTTTGCTTCTGATCTTGAGCGAGCTTCATACAGTGCAACTACTAAAACAAAGTCTGATCCAGCTACACGCAAAAGACAACAGTACCGTAATCTCCTAAAGGAATCTGGATACTCTGACGCAGAGATCAATACAATGGGCGCAGAGGTTCGTGCTCAGATGAAGGGTCAATACAAAGGTAAGGGTTCTCCTATATCTGTTTCTTTAGGACAAGACGTAGTGGCCGAGGCGGCACCATTAGATAAGGCCGAGGGAGAACCGCTCTATGAATTTGTAGATCCGTTTAATGGCTACCCTCAAACAAGCCCTATGACTCTTCAAGAAGTTCGTGAAGCGATGGCTGACGAGGATGAAAGCTATGACAGATATGCTGTTGTTCTGGATTACAGGAACATGAGGGAATACAGGACGAATGAAAAAATTGAAGGAGATGTAGTGGCCGAGGCGGCACCCTTTACTGCACCTCAGAAACCTCCTCTTTCTCACGTTGAACAAAAGGACATCATTGATATGGATGCCCTTATTGATGACATCGTAGAAAATGACATACCAGTATGGTTTTGGTATGCGGACCAGCTTGGAGACGGTGACTTTAGTTTACCAAGTGGCGGAACAATAAATTTAGATGCAGGTCCTAGCTATGCATTGCAGCCAGCCAATAAGGCTGCTGGTCGTGTATGGGCTTCTGGCAAATCAGCAAAAGAAATTAACAATAAAATTTCTAAACTGAAATACACAGACAAAAACGGAAAAGAACAGACGGGTTATATATTTTTGGTATCGGGAAGTCCCGACACGATGTTTTTGTTTAACAAGCAAGCGTTCTTAACTTTTTATCAAAACGCTTTTCAAGAAAAAAAGAAAGATGGCACATTTAAACTTCGTAAATTCTCTGATGTAAAGAAGGAGATACTTGCAAGCAAGCCAACTAAAGTTGTTAAAGAGACGCTCAACAAACATAGCACTCTAAAAAGTTTAATGGACAGTGCGGCTAGCCGTCCCTTCATTGAAGCGTTGTTAGCTCAACGTAGCAAGTCAACACCTCTGGCTGAGTACTTAAAATCCAAGGGGTTCTTTGACATAGAGAACAGTCAACTGCGTGACGGTTTCTACAAGGATAATAACTTTAAACTTAATGATGTTCTTCTTGTAGTGCAACCTACGAAAGCGGACGATAAGACCGCTAATCACAAGACCTATACAACTCCTGTATACGGAAAGGTAGTTGGTGTTCCCGACAAGGCTATAGATGCATTTTTATTGATGCCAGATTCGGTTCGTAAAAAGAACCCAATTACTATGAATGCTCCGATGGCGGCTCAAGTCGTAGCTCCATACGGTGCACGGGTAACTACTATTAAGAAAATTATTGGTAGCCAGCAAGCTAGTAGAGCTGTGTCAAGACTACGCAAAGTCATTCAAGAAAGCCCCGAAGGGTTTACTGTAGACACTGCTGGTGAGTTTGCTACTGGAGGATACATTGTTGCTCCAGAAAAGTCCACCGAGCGGGTCATTGACCGAGATAACTTTAATGAGGAATCTCTTACTCAATACATAATCGAGAACTCTGCTAACTTGAATGTAGAGGGAGCGATGCTTGGCGGTTGGTACAACAGTGAAAGCGGACAATATGTTTTAGACGTTGTGTTCGCTGTAGATAATGAGCAGGATGCAATGGAAATCGCAATTTGGGCAGACCAAAATGCTATATTCAACTTAGATACATTAACAGAAATAAGGACTAAAGATGATAACAAAAATACAAAGACCCCGCAAGGAGACACCCGCACAGCAAGTGAAATCCTTAGCGGGAAACCAACCCAAAATCTTAGCGAGTATTCCTCCCAAAGAAGACGAGACACCAGAGGCTTTCGCCAAGCGGTTCCTGGTCAAGCTAGCTCAGATGTAACAGCTAAGGCAACTGACACTGCCGTAGAGGACCGTGGTCCCAGAGATACCTACGACAACGGCGGCCAAGTACAGGATGCCATCGAGCAGGAGTTTGATCCCATTGGAAAGAAGATCAACACTCCTATTAAGATGCGGATGAAGACCGACTACGTAGCACGTTACAATGCTACTCAGGGGATCATCGAGTACAACCCTATGCTGCTGCTTAAACGCAGCAAGGCTGGCATACGTGCAGCAATGCGTGAAGAAATAATTCACGCTGCTATGCATAAGGTCATAATGGTTTCGGCCAGGAAGAAGTTCTCTATGGCAGAGGGAGGCAAGGGATGGACAGACTTCTTTGGAGAGTTCGGCAAGAGCCTTACTGATGCAGAGCGTGCAGACATTAAAGATGTGTACCAGAACATCAAGCCAGAGGACTATGTTGCGTATGGCTCAGAGTACAGCCGTGCAGTAATACAGAATTTATTATACGGAGAGTTCTCCGAGGAGTACCAAATGCAAAGCCAAGGCGGTCCAGCTTGGAACACTATCGTAAAACTTCTTCGCTCGGTACAGGCTTATATGGCCAAGGTACTGGGGCCAATGATCAAGACTAACCCCGAGGCTGCACAGGTCATTGTTGACTCCGTGGAACTGCTGAAGGCAGTAGACCCTTCGATCCGACCTAAGAGTCAGGACGTGGTAGCACAGGCTTACGATGCAACAGACAAGAACACCGCCAAGGAGAACACCGAAGCTGGTGAAAGAGTAGGCAAGGATTCATCCGAGCGCATCCGTGAAGAACGCAAGTGGTTCGACGGTGCCTTCCGCAAGACTGCATCTAAGTACCTGACTCCAGTCATTACACGACTGAACCGTATTCACCCAATGTTCGGTCGTATACTTCAGAACTTAGACTCTGCTATTCGTATGCGTTCTATGGGATACAGGAAGCAGACCGAGATGTTCTTCAATAAGTTGAATGCTGTTAAGGGTGCAGAGTTCCAAGAACTCAAGCAGCTTATATTCTTTAGCCCTACTCCAGAGGAGGCAAACCTTCCGTCCAATAAAGCTAAGATGCAGCGCAGGGATGCGCTACTTCACAAGCACGGGTTACTTAATATGTACCGTCTGGACGTACAGCCTATCCTGGAGGAGATATATACTGAGTACAGTGCACTTGGTATGCCTAAGATTGGTTACCTTGAGGACTACTTCCCTCGTGTAATCAAAGATCTTGAGGGCCTAATTAAATCCTACGGTCATAAGAC
>JAKZRG010000031.1:0-131101 GCA_047518265.1 Oceanospirillum sp. | reverse complement strand
GTGAATCGGCAGGTCTTTCACTATAGGTATGATATATAGGACCTAAAAGCCGAAAACTACTCTTTAGGTCTACTATAGCAAGCCTATAGATGTGGTTTAGTGAAACGATCCTCCTGTTGACCGCTCATCTGCCAGCGTTTTTACCCTCATTTCTCCCCGCACTTTTACCTGCGTTTCTACCCGCATTTTCTCTTCTATGCTGATGGTTTTGTTTAAATAATCGATCTCCTCATTTGCCTTGCATCCAAAACCGCCTATTTTTCATTCCCTGTTTCATAAAACAGCTCGACCGGTTGGTTAAGAGTGCTACGCAGTAGAGATGCAAGTTGATCCATTTGGTCATTTGACCAAGGCTCAGCCTCGTCCTCAGTGGGCTTCCTCGCCAGCGTATAGGCTTGAATCTTGTCGATTTTTGTTCCCTTCTCCACTAGGGATTGGACCAACTGCACGTAGGGTTGATAGGTGGTGCAATCAAACGCTTCTTGTTGCCAGCGAAAGAAGCAAGACTGAAGAATCACAGGATAGGTCTGGCCGAATTCAATAAGCTTTTCAGTTAAACGCTCAAAGCTCAGTCGTGTTCGGTTGATTCTCTCCAGAGAGTCCTGATCCCAATAATCCAGTTTGAACCAGACCTCGAAGTTTGCCCCGTAAAGCTCAGGCCATAAGGAAGATAGATCTTTCCTGTCGAGCCCACTGCCATTGGTAAACAGAACCAGTTTGGTCTCGTCGAGTTGGTATTCGCGTTTAAGATCCAGCAGTAATCTAAAGACTTGAGGCAGTATCTTTACACTGGTGGGTTCACCATCTCCAGCCAGCGAGATATCCCGCAAGGTATGATCATTACCCTCTTCTTGTGCTAACTTATCCAGCCAGCCTCGCAGCTCGGCTTCGATCTGTTCAATACTGGGTTTCAGGGACGGTGGAGGCGCGGAACGATCAACCTGACAATAGACACAGTCAAAATTACAGCCTCTATCCGTATTGAGATTAATCCCCAAGGACAAGCCCCCAGAGCGGCGTGAAAATACCGGATAAACCAAATTCCCCTGATCGCTCAGTCGGTCATGGTTAGAGATGCTAGGTTTAAATTCAGAGGGTTGTTGAGCCATGACTTATGCCGCCGTTTATGATCAGTTGCTTACAATCAGGTATTTTTATCGTTGCTTACCCCATTGGCAAGCCTTAATCATTGGTATCGGTATTAGAGCGGGCAGTTTTCCTTTTGCTGAGGGGAGAGGTAGAGTGAGATGATAAAGGACGGTCATCAAATCTTGGACGGATCGATGATTTTCGTGATCATACTCCCTTGTGAGACCCCAAAGTTTGCAAACTTTGGGGTCTCACAAGGGAGTATGAAAAAAATGTTACGCAGAGCTTTTTGCAAGGTATAAATTTTGAGATTCTTGAATGGCATTGTCTAGAAGGTCTTCAAATCCATTAAACCAAGATTGACTTTTCAGATCATCGGAATTTCTAATTATTCCCTCTGTAAAACCGCGCTGATAGTCACCATTCACTGAATTCCTAGCGGCAAGAATTAAAGTTACTAATGGGTGATCCGTACTGAAATCTTCAGGAATATCACCCTTTTCAACAGATAATTGCTCATAAGCCTGTTGAAGGCCTGCGCGCTGAACTGCAAATTCAATAGAACCTGCTTTTTCTTCATTACTAACACTATCTAAAAAAGCAATTCCTGCCTTAAACTTCTGAGCATTATCACCTAAGAAGGGATCTATAAACTTATCTTTTTCACTAGTTGGCCCGCTATATAAGCCCATAGCTAGTCCTTGCTGCTGATTCATTTTATTGCGAGCTATATTTTGTTCATGTTCAGTGAACATGCCACCCTCATTACTCGCAACCGAATACAATGCGCGTCGATCAAGTTCACCTAATAGAGAATTTACGGCTTCAGGTGGGGTGCTTGTTGTTGAATAAGGCTTTCCAATGGAATCCAGTTTTTCATAATTGTTATCCAAGCTGGCACGAGCATCTATGGCAACCTGCTTAAATTCCTTCCCAGCAGAAAAATTTTCAAGAGAAGGGTTTGAAACTCCACTAGCAATATTAGCTGCTGAAAACCCTTCATAGGTTGGCATAAACTGCATGTAATAATCTTCTGGACAGTGCGAAGTTCTCAGCAATAACGGTATAACTTGACGCCTCTCAAGTTTATGGTCTGGACTTAAATTCACCACAAACAAAGTCAAGCCAAAAACCGAGAGGCGACTATGAAATTATGGTGGGAATGGTTTGCAGCTGTCCAGTATTTAAAGCCTGCTTGCTCCAGAAGTCGGACATTCTTTTGGGTATGCCTGGCTCTCATGGGATTTACTGTCAGAACGGATAATGCTGGTGTCACCAGTTTTGTTCGTGCTCTATCCCTCAATCCTCATTGCTACGCTTCTCTTCTGAACGTGTTTCATTCAAGTGCTCTGTGCTTGGATAAGCTCACAACGTCCTGGTATCGACTTGTTTTGCTGAAGTTTACACCGGTCCGATATAACGGACGTCACATCCTACTGGCCGATGGCATCAAGGTGCCAAAAGAAGGCCGCAAAATGCCTGCGGTTAAGAAGCTGCATCAAGAGTCGACCAATAATTCCAAGCCCAGTTATATTTTGGGACACTCTTTCCAGGCTCTTGGATTACTCGTTTCATCAACAACAGGAAAACTGGCTTGTGTGCCCTTGTGCAGCAGGATTCATGAAGGGGTTATTACCACCAATCGGGATAAACGAACCTTGCTGGATAAGTTGGCGGCCATGTTCGTCAATTGCACTCAGGAGATGGATGTTTCTGCGATTTTGGTAGCCGATGCTTACTATGCAAGCCAAAAAATTATCCGCATCCTATTACAAGAAGGCCATCACCTGATCAGCCGAGCTAAGAATAACAGCGTGGTTTACCTTCCAGCCCAACAGGTATCAGGCCCTCGTCAACCGGGTAGACCCAGGCTCTATGGCCGAAAGATTCATGTTCGAACTATGTGGCGCTTAGAAGAGCACTTTAAGTCTGTCCCAAGCCCTGTCTATGGGGAGAAAGACGTTAATATCCGTTATGTTTCCCATGACCTTCTATGGCGCCCAGTGGGTAGAAAAGTACGCTTCGTTTGGATTATCCATCCTTATCGTGGTCGCATCGTTCTGATCTGTACGGATCGAACTATGGCTCCTCTGGATATTATTGCCCTATACAGTTACCGCTATAAAATAGAACTGTCATTCAAACAGGCGATTCATACCATAGGAAGCTATGGTTACCACTTCTGGATGAAAAAAATGACACGTCATTCAAAAAAGTCGGGAAATCAGTATCTTCACCGTAAACCCAAATTCTATCGTGAAGAGGTTCAAAGAAAGCTGGAGGCTTATCACAAGTTTGTTCAGCTGGGTTGTATTGCTCAAGGACTATTGCAGTACTTGGCATTGCACTTCCATCATACCGTCTGGAGTCACTTCCGTAGTTGGTTGAGAACGATGGATAGCACTTTGCCACCTTCTGAGGCTGTTGTTGCTCAAGCGATGCGGTCTTCACTGCCTGAATTTCTCTTGGTTTCGATTCAGGAGCTAAACGCGGTGAAATTCTTGAAGGATTGTATGGAGGCAGAGCGTTATGAAGGTTTTTGGCAGACAGGATGAAGATTAAAGGCAGAAAACAATCCGTTAAAGCGGTCAACATCCCTTCTGGACAAAGAAGAACAGTAAGGTTGTGCGCAATCCATTACAAATAGAACCACGCACTGTCCAGATATATATTTCCTTATTAAAATAGATCCACACTCCGATATGGAGCACTGACTCATAAAAACTGGTGATCCATATTTTATGGCGAAGATACCCTATCAGATCACCTATTCTAACTATCCTAGTAAAAACCCTAGTTTTTGGAGAATACGAGGATAAAAACTGGTCACAGCCAACAAGACCTTATAGGGGAGAGGAAAGAGTATCAACCAAAACAGTATGAGAGAACAAATCATAAAAAAGCCCCAGTCTTCCTTATCAAAAAGGAAAACTGAGGCTTTCAAGTATCTGACACAAGGGGGCAGCCAGAGCATTAGACAACGCCCCCTGATCTCCGCTAAATTAAATTGCTAAGGAATAGCCATCTATCCAAGAAAGACAGCTCGTGCCCGCTGTGAACTCATCAGCCCCACCGATACGCCCTACTATCGCTGTATGGATACAATCTTCCTTAATAGTAATCAATTGCTGGAAAGGCACATTTGTAAACACTCAAAATACTCTGAGTATCTGCTTAGCCCTTTTTTAAACCACGACTGGCAAAACGCTGCTTAAAGCGTGCAACACGGCCTTCACTACTCACTTGGCGCTGTTCACCGGTATACGCTGGGTGAGAAGCACTGGATATATCCAGGTTCATCAAAGGATAGGTTTTACCGTCTTCCCATACGATGGTTTCAGTTGGCTTGCAGGTTGAACGAATGCGAAAAGTCTTGCCGCAGCTACCGTCACGAAAAATGACATAGTCGTAATCGGGATGGATATTCTTCTTCATGATTTCACCTTAACCATAATTTGTTACAAGATAACATTTTAACATTATTAAAAACCATTCTCATTTAAAAGTAAAACGATAAACAGCCATAAAGGCAAAATGGAATGGAATAAAGAACACCTGAAGCCAAGTTTCAGACAATATCAATACCAATCCCGATAATTCCTTATAGATGAAAAACAAGGAAAAACCGGATCACTCTAGGTGTATTCAGAAGTTGTTATCACTGAAAACTTATCGGGAATGGTATAAGAAGAGAAACTAGAGGAGTGCATTTATCATGATTAAGGAAAAGATGGCAGTGCATCGTGAGCTTCTGGAGCCAACCGTATAAGCGCGCTATAAACTCAGCAGTTAAAAAGTTTTCTCATACTTTCATTCAGGAGTGACTGAGTATTCGCGGATGCGCCTCTGGCTTATTCACGCTACGTGTACCGGTTGCGCCGTAGAAAGGCTTATGTCCTGGCGCTTAGTTATGTGGAGGTTCTGCTATTTAGTTGCTAACCGACATATTGAATCAAAAATAGGGGCATCCAGTAAAATAATTTGCTGGGTGCTCTCTGGTATTCAGTGAATATAGGGTATATCAATATTAATCTGGACTGAGTAACTGCTTGCGAGTCGTCCAAAATAGAGCCAATTCGTCTTCTCGAACACTCAACTCTTGTTGAATAAAGAACTCTAATTGTGATGGATGATTGACCAGCTCAGCACTTGATCGAGATAGCTGATCAATTACATCAGATCTTAACCGCTTTAGACGCAAACAATTCAGATTCAAAACATCGATAGTATGTTGAGCACGCTCTATATCCTGATCATTTAAATCGGGATGAGGCACAATCTCTCCCTCTAATTCATAGAAGAAGTAACGTTCGCAACCAGCCTCCGTAGGCTTAATAAAAAAGGCCTCATCAAACGTATTACTAGCTTTTAATCTTGCATGACCGCAACTTACAGGCTCAGGGTCTTCTTCTGAAGGAGAAGCTTCACTGCCATCTTTAAAGCAAGACAACATTAGATTGGTATATTCAAAAGTTAAACTCGGATTTAATGACTTAGAAAGAATATGTTCAATATGAAAACCTAAGCTTCCCGGTGAATCCGATAACCTATTTTCACAATATGAGCAAAGATGATATTGCCGGGGGAGTAAATCATCTACCAATTGGGTCGAGGATTTCCCTCCACGCTTAAAGCTATTCCAAGCCTTTGGCGGTTTAATGACAGGCTGTGTAGCTCGGCGCGCCAGCAATGATGGAATTTCATATCCATGCTCAAAATACTTCATCCTCTATACATCCTTGTGATTAACGGCCCGCCAGTAATTAATCCTCGTATCCGCTAGCTGTAGCTGACTATGATCTACGCCGTAATGGCCCTCCAGATCCGCTCTCATCTGGAGTACCTCGGTACTATCAATATCACCTCGGTTAATTTTCCTCAGGTATTGAGTCAACAAGTCTGAATATTCATCTTTAGGTCTAGAAGGTACATGCATGACATCTTCCAGAGTCACTCGACTTTCTTCACCCAGCGTATGTACTGAAGGTTCAACGGCTCTATCACTCGTAATGATACGAATAGATTCCTTGGGCACTGTTGTTAATATCTGAGGGCTATGAGTCGTCACAATAAACTGTATTTTTGGAAATGCTCGACGCAGTGCACCTAATATTTTCTGCTGCCACTCGGGATGAAGAAACATATCCACTTCATCAATCATGACGATACCATATGACTCTAATGCAGCTTTTGCACCTAAATGAGGGTTTAACTTACTGCAACGAAAAGCGATATCAGCCACCATGACAATCGTATTTCTTAAACCATCACTGAGCATACTCAGGGGCATTATTCCATGCTCTTTATGATTCAATACAATCTGCTGCTGATTACTGGAGCTATAAGCAATATCTCCCCAACCCGTTACAGGCTGAGTCACTTCATTTACCGCCCCAACCACAACATCAATACTGTCTTTTAGCCATTGATCCGCATTACCTAGAGTCGTATTCCTTTCTAGAGCAGATATCTGCTTTTCTCGATAGCTGCGATATACCCAACCGAACCAATCTTCAAACTGTTTATAAGCGGATAAAGCCGTCAAACAATCTCTATATCCCCAGCTTCTGGAGAACACATCCTGTTCTAGCTTTTTATCCTTAACCTGAGAGCTATATCGCCCCTGATACCACAAACGACCTGTTCCAAGGTACGAAATAACAGGTAAATCAACAGGGTCAGAATCAATAGGCCCAGTATCTGAGGTATCAAATAAACAAGCCTGAAAGTCCTTTCCTAACTGGGTTAATTTTTTTACACCATGATCTCCAAGAGTATTGGTTCCCTTTTTGATTTTTTCACGAGTTTGTAACCAATTATTTTCTAGCTCTCGGTCAGTAAATAATGACTCAATACCTGCTCTGGTATTGATCTCATCCAATGAAGACCAAAAGCCTTCCGCTTCTACCGTCGAGTTCAAAACAGGCTCCATAACGCCATTTTGACTCGGTACTCGCCTGACATCTTCAGTTTGAATAGTGGCAGATTTACCCGTTTGACTACCCAGATCAAACGCTTTTACAAAAGGCCAGACAGCAATTCTTGCAGCATCCAACAAGGTGGTTTTACCCGCTCCATTGGGGGCAATTAGCACGGTAAGGTTAGGATGAAGATCCAATTCAAACTGTTTGAAACAGCGAAAATTACTGATTGTTAGTCGTGTTAGTCGCATGTTTGAAATGCCTTGGATAGTCAATACGGGTTAAAAACAAAGCGTTATATCGATTGAATAGATGGATTCTACCTTACTGATTATATAACCGACAGCACATAAAAAAGCCCCAGCCTTCCTTATCAAAAAAGAAAACTGAGGCTTTCAAATATCTGTAGTCTCTATAACGCACCTTTATAAAAGCGCGCAGAGTGAGCTGAATCTTACTTCAGCAAGCTACCGATATCTTTTGCTTCCCAATGCGGGAAGTGCTTACGGATCAGGGCATTCAGTTCCTGCTCAAAAGCACTAACAGGTGCTACGGCAGTTTGTGCGCCTTGCTCTGCAGCGGCTTCGATCATGCCTGCTGTAACGTTGCTTAGACGGTCTAATCACGGTAAAGCGGCTGTCGCGGTATCGAAAACACAATCAGACAACCCTCAATCTCTGATCTACGTTAAATTGAACGACTAAGGAATAGCCATCTGTTCAAGGAAGATCCCCCTATGGCTCGTTCGCGTCGTGCTTTTCTGTGTAATAAGAAAATCTTCCGGCCAGCCTTTTTAACATCACTGTCCGTGGGCTAGGTATCATTTACAACGAAAATAATCAAGACTGAATAAGCTTTAAGTCGACCTTCCGCTGTCCTTTCATCTTTTGATAAAAGTTTTCGTGGGCACCCAAATGAAGAAGATAAATTTCTATCCGATCCTCAACCCATGAATAGGCAAGCAGAACCTGCTGGTTATCCATTTTGAACTTGTGAACCCTCAAGTGAGAAAGATCGCCTTTTTTCGATTCACCAATTTCAGGGTCATCAACGATTTTATCAATCTCATCTTCAACCACTTTCAATTGAGCTTCAGGCAATTTGCTTAATGCTTTTTCAAAACGCCTAGACTCATAAACATCAATCACGTTTTGTTCTTCTGGTATAGGGTTTACTTAACCCTTGCTTAACCTCTTCTGTGGCTAACAAAGACTCGCGTACAAAATCATAGGGAAGATCTGGGTTATCGATCATAATTTGGCCTATCTTAGCCCAATACTCAATCTGCTTGGGCACAGAGCGGTTCTCAGCCTCTGCATAGACTTTGGCTTGGCTGACAAAACTGTCGTCCAGTCTTACGCTAGTTGCCATATAGATACCTTTGCACATCAAAAATTATTTACAATCAAGCTTGCGACAATTTGTCGCAAAACGCAACAAATAGACTTAATAATATATACCAACATCTCAACTGCTTTTCTTTTGTTAATTAAGACTCCGTTGACTGATCACTTATTGCCCCCCCTATCCCCCCTCCACTGCTGATTTGAGACATAAAAAAAACCGCCGAACCTGTTAACAGGTTCGGCGGTTTTTAAGTAACAAAGATAAAGCGAACCTTATAAATTAAAGGTTCGTTTTAACAGATTTGCTTACTTCAGCAAACTACCAATATCCTTCGCTTCCCAGTGTGGGAAGTGCTTACGGATCAGGGCGTTCAGTTCCTGCTCAAAAGCACTCACAGGTGCTACGGCAGTTTGTGCGCCTTGCTCTGCAGCGGCTTCGATCATACCTGCAGCAACGGTAACGTTACTTAGACGGTCAATCACGATAAAACCACCGGTAAAGCGGCTGTCGCGGTATGGATCAAAAACAACAGGTTCGGTTAGCTCAACCGTTACCAGACCAATACCGTTCAGTGGCAGCTCGTCTACGGTCGATTTCTCCAGCGTGTTCACATCGATCTGATGATCGATATTCGTCACATAACCGCTGGTAAAGTCAGTGCCGACTTTAAAGCTGTACTGTTTACCCACTTCCAGAGACTGCTCATGCATCCAAACCAGATGTGCGGTAAAGGTATTGCTGACCTGAGCGTTGCTACCGGTTTCTACCAGTACATCACCACGGGAGATATCGATCTCGTCGTTTAGGGTGATCGTAACCGCCTGACCCGGTTGTGCCTGCTCCAGCTCACCATCATAAGTGATAATGGATTTAACGGTGCTGGTTTTACCAGAAGGCAATGCGGTGATCTGTTGACCTTTTTTCACTAGACCAGCTGCGACGGTGCCACAGAAGCCACGGAAATCCAGGTTCGGACGGTTCACGTATTGAACAGGGAAACGCATCTCATCCAGAGAGATATCCTGGCTAACTTCAACGTTCTCCAGAATTTCCATCAGAGGCTCGTCTTTGTACCAAGGCATCTGAGTGCTGTTTTCGACTACGTTTTCGCCTTTCAGCGCTGAAACCGGTACAAAACGGGTATCCGGCAGATCAAGATCTTTTGCGAACTCTTTATATTCAGCCACGATCTCGTTGAAACGGTCTTCACCGTATTCCACCAGATCCATTTTGTTCACGGCTACGATAACGTGTTTGATACCCAGCAGAGAGACAATAAAGCTGTGACGACGGGTCTGAGTTAATACACCGTAACGGGCATCAATCAGAATAATCGCCAGTGACGCGGTAGAAGCACCGGTCGCCATGTTACGGGTGTACTGCTCATGCCCTGGGGTATCAGCAATAATAAACTTACGCTTATCCGTAGAGAAATAACGGTAAGCAACATCAATGGTGATGCCCTGCTCACGCTCGGATTGCAGACCATCAACCAATAGGGCCAGATCCACTTCTTCGCCGGTAGTACCGCTTTTTTTGCTGTCTTTGCTCAATGCTGCCAACTGATCTTCATAGATCATTTTGGAGTCATGCAGCAAACGACCAATCAGAGTACTTTTACCATCATCCACACTGCCGCAGGTGATAAAACGCAGCAGATCTTTATGTTCGTGTTGCTTGAGATACGCTTCAATATCTTCCGCAATCAAATCGGACTGGTGAGACATTTTTTTTCCTCAAAAACTATTGGCAGATGTTGTGATAACGAGATGTAAAACACCTGCCCTAAATGCTGTTTCCGTCAGGATCTGTCTAACGTTTCTTTAACGATCAGTTAAACAAACCCTGTGATCTAAGACTTGGCTATAGAGTGAGTCCTAGAAGTAACCTTCACGCTTTTTCTCTTCCATGGAACCGGTGCCGTCGTGATCAATCACTCGGCCCTGACGCTCGGAAGTGGTGGTCAGCAGCATTTCCTGAATAATATCAGGCAGTGTTGCTGCTGTTGATTCCACCGCGCCGGTCAGTGGGTAACAACCCAGCGTACGGAAACGCACGGAACGCATTTCTGGTTTTTCATTTTCACCCAGCGGCATACGATCATCATCTACCATGATCAGGGTGCCATCACGCTCAACCACTGGACGCTCTGCTGAGTAATACAGAGGTACAATTGGGATCTCTTCCAGATAGATATACTGCCAGATATCCAACTCAGTCCAGTTGGACAGCGGGAATACACGAATAGATTCGTCTTTATTCACCTTGCTGTTATATAGGTTCCACAGCTCTGGACGTTGGCTCTTAGGATCCCAACGGTGGAATTTGTCACGGAAGGAGTACACACGCTCTTTAGCACGAGACTTCTCTTCATCACGACGAGCACCACCAAATGCCGCATCAAAACGATATTTGTTCAGGGCTTGTTTCAGACCTTCGGTCTTCATCACGTCGGTATATTTACGACTGCCGTGATCAAACGGGTTGATATTGGCCGCACGACCTTCTTCATTGGTATGCACAATCAGATCCATGCCCGCTTCTTCTGCCATCTTGTCGCGGAATTCGATCATTTCACGGAACTTCCATGTGGTATCCACGTGCATCAGTGGAAATGGAGGTGTTCCTGGGTAAAACGCTTTGCGTGCAAGATGCAGCATGACGGCAGAATCTTTACCGACAGAATACATCATCACAGGGTTATCAAACTCTGCGGCAACTTCCCGAATGATATGGATGCTTTCCGCTTCCAGTTGTTTCAGGTGCGTAAGACGCTCGGGCGATATCATCGTTGTGATCCACTCCTGCAAAAGTCATTAGCCGGTTTAATCCGGTGAAAAATTAGTGGGTTGGCTTCCGTTCAATTACCCGTTTATTAACAGGTAAAGCTACGGCGCGAAGCTATGGATATAGCAACCCTAATGCGCGTAGTTAAAACGGAATCCTTAATTACGTCAAATTATTTAAAATACTGTATTGATAACTTTAAAGCATAAGAGCCCGGTTTAATTCAATCGATAAACCTGACTTTCAACCGAACCATCCGCCATCAATTCCAACTGCCGATAACCTGGGGCCAGGTCAGCCAACTGGAACTCATTGATATCAGAGGTAAATTGAATGCTTGTAGCCGGGGTAGTCAGTAGGTTTAACCGCCCCCGCTGTAGATTGTGTTCTTGATGTACATGACCGCAGATGACCGTTTTAACCTGCTCAAAACGAGTTAAGGTTTGCCAAAGCCAGCCATTATCTCTTAGGGGAATACTATCAATACCGGCGATATCAGGGCTATTGTCCATAAGGTGATGATGGTTTCCCCCTTGCCGCTCAGGCCCAACCAAAAGTGGTTGGTGATGAATAGCAATGGCCTGATAAGGTGCAAGGGGCTGCTTTAAAGCCGCCTCTATCTCTAATCGTTGGGAATCAGACAGATCCCCATGGGGCTCTCCCGATTGAGAATCCAACAGCAACCACTGCCATTGACCATACACCACAGAGAAGTCCACCGAATGCAGAACCTGCATAATATCCAGTCGATCATGATTGCCTGGAATCCAGTGCCAAGGAACCCCTGTATCTTGCATTAGGCCATGAAGCTGTTGATAACTTTGTTCAGACTCATCCTGACTGAGATCCCCCGTTAACAGAAACAGATCCGGCCAACCGGATTGCTGAATCTGCTCAAGAATAGCCACCAAATTGCGCCAAGGATTTTGACCTTTAAAGATATGATCTTGATCGGCAAACAGGTGTAAATCGGTCAACTGGATAACAGAAAGAGACATGACAGCTCAACAGGTTACAGATTATGGGTAAATTTAAAATTAACCGGCGATAGTAAAGCGAGTCTCTAAGAATGCAAGCTTAAGAAGGTAATGTAATAGGGTCAACGCTATGGCCGTACTGCTGCAGATGAGATAACCACTCTGCTAAAAATAGGTTAATCTGCATTTTTTCATCGGGCTGACGCATTTTAGGATTGGGATAAACATAACGGCCATCAAAATGACGCTGCTTCTGATACCCGACAACTTCCGCTAAACGGGCATCATGGTACATACGTACCGATAGCTCAGGCTGGTTTAACCATTCGCCCCAGCTGTCTTTCTGCCAGATTCGCAATAGCGTGGTGTATTTGCTGCGCTCAGTGACACGAATCGCCAGCTCACCCAGATGCAATGACTCATCACTGATGGCAAACTGCCAACTCTCGGTTTCTTCTAAATCCGGCAGAAGCTTCAGCAGACGAATGTAGTTCCCCTCACATTCCGCCATCTGTTTTTTTAGATCAACCACATAGCTTTTCTTTTTCAGCCAAGGGTTAGGGTTTTGCATTGTTTGCATATTCTCTCCCATTTACTCGGTAGCATGGGTATCTGAACACCAATGAGCCTGTAAACGTTCCCGATTGAGCTGTAACCACTGTAACGCAATAATCGCCATGGCATTATTGACCCTACCATCAGACAAACCCGACAATGCTTCAGCATAGTCTATTAGCTCAACCCGAATATCTTCATGTTCTTCATCCAGACCGTATACGCCTTCCTTGACCTTACTACTATCAATAATACCTAAAAACAGGTCGATTTGTTCATCCATACCACCGGGACTGACCCAGTACTTAAATAGATGCTCCAGCGCTTCAATATCACAACCGGCCTCTTCCTGTGCTTCTCTGTGTATGACATCTTCTAGGCTCTCGCCCTCCTCCGTCATCCCTGCCACCACTTCGAACATCCAAGGGCTTTGGTCTTTGTCGTATAAACCACCGGGACGAAACTGCTCCAGCATCAGAACTTTATCTGTTCTAGGGTCATACAATAAAGCCCCGACAGCATTGCCTCGCACTAACACTTCACGGGTGAACGTACTGCTCCATTCACCGCTGAACTGCCTCTGTTTAAGCTGTAGCTTTTCCAACTTGAAAAAACCATTGTAGGCTCTTTCTTGATGAATAATATCCACATCTTTTTGGTGATAATGAGCTTTCAGCTTCGAATTCATAACGCCCTAATGTCTCTGCTTTTCTGCGTAGTAATAAACACTCAGCATAGCAAGTTTCAGGAAAGGCAGAAATGACCTTCTATACTAGTAGATAGATGTCGAGGATAAGATGGGTTCTATAGAGCCAAAGGAGGTCGTCATGGCATTTGTTCAATTACAATACCTAGATGTACGCCCAATAGCTCTGATTGCAGGGGCAGAAGGCAACCTGCCCGCTCTAAAAGCCTGTTTATTGCAAGCACGACGCCAAAGTGCCCGTATACGCCTGTTTCTTGGCAATGGCCTAGGAGCTTTTGGTCACAGCAATGAAGCGCTATTTCTCTTACAAACACAGTGTACCTGGTTAGTAAAAGGCAGTCATGAACGTCAACTTCTCAACGAATATCCAGGGCAGACAACACTCTTTAATACCACATCGGCCATGGCCCGAGCCCGACAAAGCCTGAGCCCTGCCAATAAAAAACATCTCAAGCTATGGACGGATGTCATTCGACTGGAAACACCTAGCGGTGCCATATTGGCTTGTCATGGCACACCGGACTTTTTCCTACCGGATACCCTAAACGCCTACAACTTGGACAGGGAACGCATTCTCTATTGGCTCGATCAGTTTCACTGCCAAGGCTTGGTAGTCGGTAGTGATCATCAACCTTGGATTGAACACCTTCCCGGCAGTCGTTTTGTAGCCTCCTGTGGTACTTGTGGCTTTGCTAGCCAACCAGATAGCTCCCATGTGCACTACCTATTAGTTGAACAGTTCAGAAATAGATTAGTGCCCCGTGTCGAGCGAGTTAACTACAATATTCATAGCTGGATCAGTCAGTTACGAAAAGAAGGCGTGCCCGAGATACTGACCTATCCTTTACTAAAAGGCCTGCCACCACCGGACGATCATTATTCTTAAAAATATTTTATAACAAATTTTCCCTGCAAAATTACTCCGATGTCTATATTTCTATATTGAGTGCTGTAAGCCTTAGATATTCGAACTCTAAAAATGATTAAACCCGATAGTTTAAGGGATATTTTTGACAGAAATGTGGCTTTTTTTGCATAGGATCAATGTGGCGCAAGATGATTAACGCCATAGTGAGCCGGACATTTAAGAATGAATTTTATTTAGAGCATTCTTATTTAATTAAAGATGTTTTGCATCAAGCAACGGACAAAAATATGCCCATTGGTAAATTAGGGATAAGAGCATGTATAACCTTTTAGGCAATATCAAAATCAAATACAAGCTGTGGGTCATCATTGGATTAATGGCCATGGGCACCGCAGTACTGATCAGTGTCTCCCTGATGTCTTTAAAAGACAATCTATTAGAAGACCGTAAACAGAAAACCAAGCACGTTGTTGAAACCGTCCATAGTTTTCTAACTTACTATCATAATCAAGAGACATCAGGCGCCATATCCCGTGAGGTCGCACAACAAGCCGCTCGCGAGGCCATTGAGAAATTGCGTTACGATAAAGACGAGTATTTTTGGATTAACGACATGAATGCTGTCGTGGTGATGCATCCTATTAAACCCTCTTTGAATGGTAAAAACTTAAGCGGCTTAAAAGATGCTAACGGTAAGCAGATATTCACTGAGTTTGTAGGTGTGGTAAAACAATCCGGTGAAGGTTACGTAAGCTATTTATGGCCTAAACCCGGTCATGAAGAACCTCAAGCTAAGATATCTTATGTTAAAGGCTTTAGCCCTTGGGGCTGGATTGTGGGTAACGGTATTTATCTGAATGATATGGATGATATTTTCTGGCAAACATTGGTGCAATATTCCATCACTGTTGGCATCTTAACTCTGCTGATTGGCGGCTTAGCACTGTTTATTATTCATATGATTACCGTTCAGGTAACCACATTGAAAAATACCATGGTTGCTGTCAAAGACTCAGGCAACTTGCGTCAACGTGTCGATATTAATACCACCGATGAATTGGGCGATATGGCCGGTGCTTTTAATCATATGATGGAAAGCTTCCAGAATATTGTGAACTCCGTCGATAGCTCCACTAACCAGCTCACCCATGCCATTGATCAGATGAGCAACATTACTGAAAGCACCATTGATGGTGTTAGCCGTCAACGCTCTGAAACAGAGCAGAGCGCGGCAGCAATGAATCAGATGGCCGCATCAGCACAACAAACCGCTAACATTGCCGAACAAGCCAATGAAGCCACTCGCACCGCTCACTCACAAACAGAGCATGGCTTAAGCATTGTAGAAGAAGCGACCCGCAGTATTGATGAATTGGCTCAGGACGTACAAAAATCCAGTGATGTGATTAATCAACTGGAAGATCATACCTCTAAGATCGAAAGTATTTTGGACGTTATTGGCGGTATCTCAGAACAAACCAACCTTCTGGCATTAAATGCCGCCATTGAAGCGGCTCGTGCCGGTGAACAAGGCCGAGGTTTTGCGGTGGTAGCCGATGAGGTTCGTCAATTAGCACAACGCTCAGCAGAATCTACGCAACAAATTCAAGAGATGATTCACGAGCTACAGAGTCGTTCAAAAGTTGCCGTAAGCGCTATGCAAACCAGCCGGGAAAAAGCAGTAGCCACTGTAGAGCGGGCTGCGGATGCCGGTGAATCCTTCCGCACGATTGCAGGGTCTATGGAACAAATCAGTTCTCTGAACGCTCAGATTGTTAATGCTGCGGAAGAACAAAGCAGTGTCGCCGATGAAATGAATCGTAACTTAATATCCATTGCCTCCGTTTCAGAAGAGACAGAGCAAGGCACTGCACTGATCAAAGAATCAGGACAAGCGTTGACACAAAACGCCCATGACTTAAATACTCTGATCAAACAGTTCAGAACCTAACTCACTAAATAACTTAAATATTCAGATAGGCCCGCAGCAAAGCTGCGGGCTTTTTTTGTTCTGTTTTTTGCATGCAGTGCTCCCTTGTTATTTAATCCCGCCATATACTCATACTCATCAAAAATAGATTAAGGTCATCAGGCGCTATGAAGGGTCGAAATATGCAACGCTGGCGCGATCCTAAAAAGGACCCGCGTAATGAAAAAAAGACCAACCTAATTACTCCCCAGGGCTATGAAAATTTACAAGATGAACGTAATTATCTTTGGAAAGTTCGCCATCCTGAACTTGCTCAAAAGGTCAATGAAGCCGCCGCTCAAGGGGATCGCAGTGAAAATGCCGATTACACCTATAATAAACAACTGCTAAACAAAACTCTGGGCCGCATCCGCTTTTTGGATAAACGCTTGGATGCCCTGACCATTGTGGAACAAAAGCCTGCGGATCAAAGTAAAATCTTTTTCTCCGCTCTTGTGGAATTGGAACATGAAAACGGTGAACTGCTGAGCTTTCAACTGGTGGGCCCGGATGAAGCTGATATACAGAAAGGCAAAATCAATATCGACACCCCTATGGCTAGGGCACTATTAGGCAAGGTCGTTGATGATGAAATAACTGTACCCGCACCGGAGGGACAACAAATCTATTATGTACTTTCTGTTTCCTATCCAGACTAACCCACAATGAATTGTTTAATCCTGTCCTAAAGGCAGGATGATAAGACTCTACTCCTGTCATCATTTTTTCTCTTAGAGGGATAAAATCGGCAGGGATGCGGTGCATAGTAGCAATCAGTGATTAGCTTAAACAGAGAAGAGCGTACTTTCGCTCCTATTACTCATAGGGTAAATGGATAAAAAATGTAGTCCCTTTACCTTCTTGTGTATCAAAAAATAACTCGCCATCATGTTTCTTGATAATGATATCGTAACTCAATGCCAATCCCTGCCCTGTTCCCTTACCTACTTCCTTCGTCGTAAAAAATGGGTCAAATATTTTCTTTTGGATGGCGACTGGAATTCCTCCACCGGTATCAGAGACCCTGATCTCAACATAACCTTGGCAATCTTCCGTGGCAATCGTAATTCTTCCTTTTTCAAGCACCCCCTCTGCACTTATATCTGCTATTGCATGTGAGGCATTGACAATCAAATTCAGTATTACTTCATTGAACGGCCCTATCATACAAGGTACTTCAGGTAGCTTGCTATCCAGTTCTAAGTCCAAATCAGCCACGTACTTCCAAACATTACGTGCGACTGTAACGGTACTACTGATGGCACGATTGATATCTATTAACTCTTTTCCCTCCGCACCAGGGTGAGAAAAATCTTGCATCGCCTTCACTATAGTAGAAACTCTACCGATCCCTTCCAAGGCTTGCTCTATAGCCTTAGGCACTTCTTCAGAGAGATAATCAAAATCATTTTTCTCTACCAGAGCCTCAAACGCCTTATGCCATACATGTATATCTCCAGAGCCATCAATCACTTCTGACATCTCTTTTGACTTTTCAACAATCTCATTCAAATCAGAGAATGCTTCCTGTAAGAAGCGTGTATTGTCTCCTATATACTGCATCGGAGTATTTATTTCATGAGCAATCCCTGAAGCTAACTGACCAATAGATTGCAGCTTTTCGGCCTGTTGTAATTGCTGGGTGGCAGCAACTCGTTCTGTTACATCATCCGCTAAAATAATATAACCGTTATGAGCGCCATCTTTTGCCAGAAAGGCCGCAATACCTACCGATAACAAGCGCTGCCCTAATTTGTCAGACTGAAAGCTCATTTCAAAGCGTTCGGAATGGGTTTTATTATCCAAACACAAGAGAATATGACTCACGAGAATATCCCACTCCCATGCGATACCTACACTTAAAATAGGTTGATACAATACCTCTTCACGGCTTCGAGCAAAGCAGATTTCTGCGGTATCATTCCAATAATGAACCCTATCATTGCAATCCACACCAATGATTGCGGATTGCATGGTCTGTAGTAGCTGCTCCCGCTGATTTAGGGCATCCCGTAATGCACTTTCAGCGCGATGCATACGTATAATCTGAGAGGCTTTTACAGAAAGTATTTTTTCATTGACTGGTTTGATTAGATAATCATTGGCCCCGAATTCAAGGGCCTCCACAATATGATCCACTTCTTCAAAATAAGCAGAAAGCATAATGACAGGGATGGTAGAGGTAGAATCTTGCTCTCGAAGCTTTTTGAGTAGACAGAAACCATCCATATCAGGCAAAAACATATCAAGTAAAATTAATTCTGGTGCTTCTATTTTTGCGGCCTCCAGCCCTTCCTGACCATCAGCAGCCAATAATACCGTGTAATCATCAGACAGAAGTATCTTCAACTTCAGCCTATCTGTTCGAGTATCATCAACAACGAGTACTCGCGGCTTGCCCTTTACGTCAGAACTTATTCCTGTTGCCACGATCGACTCCCAATCATCTCGTTAACCTTATCTGCAACCGTAAAGATGGCTACAGCCATAAGGGGTTTTAACCTTACTTTTTCTTTAATTCAGTAAGTTCTGGATATTTTTCTGATAGCCTTTCCAATAATTCTCGCTGGCCCTGTAAGTCCCCCTGTTGACGGCGAACCATGCAGGCCAAACGAGCATTTTCCTGAGCCAGCCACTGTTGCTGTAACCCCTGTTCAATAGCCGTTTCCAACTCATATTGATTAACAGGTTTGCAGAGAAATCGATATATCTGAGCTTCATTAATCAGATTGATTACAGCCTCAATATCAGAATCACCACTTAAGACAATTCTAATAGCGTCATGGTGATAAATCATAGTCTCCTTTAGAAAGGCACAACCATTCATTTTTGGCATACGGTAATCGGAGATGAATACATCATAGGAACTTTTCTTAGCCTTATTCAGAGCCTCTTCTGGATCAGAAAAACAGTCCATTAGCCAATCACTACGCTTTCTTAACAGCCTGCGAACACTTGAAAGAATATTTTCTTCATCATCCAGCAGCATAATTTTTTTCATAGCGCATCATCCATTTATCTTCGAGAAGACTCAGTATCAAACCACCTCATCTTCGGGAAGATTAATTAACACCTTTATTGGCTCTTTCACTCCACTTCCTTCATTGAAGTGAATCAGTTTCAACAATAATGGCTCCGTAATTTCATGTCCTTTTGACAATAACACCATATCGTTAGGCGTTAAGATATCCTCATCCAATACCATTCCTGTAGTCAATTGGGAAACTTTGAGATACATAACCTTATCATTATTGTCATCTGCCAAGCCCACTAGCGCATTCACAACGGTGGCATCAAAAGGTCTCGGGTTAGAAATCAATCGCTTAATCACTGACTCAAGTGATTTACCTGAATTTACCTGTTGATCAACATATCTTGCCAACTTAATGATATGACGTCCCAACCGACATCGATCCTCCTCATTTAAATGTCTCACCATTGTTCTCAGACGAAAATCAGAATCCTCTGTTTCCAGCATTTTGGCCACCGAATCAAAACGAGGGATGTTGCGTAAAAGTCCCATAATCATCTGTTGTGACTCAGCTCGCGCAATTTCCTCTTCCACAGAGAGAGGTGTACCCGTCAATAGTTTATCCAATACCTTTTCTGAAATATTGATATAACCTAGGCTGGATAACATTGCTGCAATTTGTAGATCCCAGTTATCTGCCAAATCCAATTTATTAATCAAAAAAGTGACATATTGTTTAACTCTCACCCCTTGGCTAAATATCGTAGGATTAGTCATACTCAGAATTTCAGTCAATACTTTAACAGTGCCAAATAAAGTTTTTTCCAGCAGTTCCTTCTCGGCATTGATCAAGCGGTGATTATTGATTGCACTAACCAATGCCTCTGCCATAACGGCTGGAGGACAAGGCTTAGTCAAAAACCTGAAAATCTGACCTCGGTTAACCGCTTCTATTGCAGACTCCAAGTCCGCCTGCCCTGTCAGAAGAATACGAACGCTATTAGGTGATAATTCCTTAACCTCGGTTAAAAATGCCGCACCATTCATCATCGGCATACGCATATCAGAAACCACAACAGCAAATGGCCCTTCCGACTTAATCAATTCAAGTCCTTCTTTGCCATTTAATGCCGTAAAAATATTGGCTTTCTTTCTTAGCTGGCGTTTGAGCGAGACAAGAATGTTTTCATCATCGTCAACAAATAAAATTTTTTCAGTTAGAGTCGACACTGAACACCTCCTTCGCTAATGCACGCCATTGTAAAATTTTCCCTTCTTCGATACCCATCGTCTTCAGGGCTGCAAATTCGATTCCTGTATTACAGCCCACCCCCATATTGATTTCCCTATCCAAAGCAGCAGCCACATGTATCACCGCAGCCACGCGGGCTTCGTCATCATTCGCCTTGTCGATACAAAGTTTGGTGTGGTAGGCCACGCCTTTGACAACCAAGGTAGGTAACCCCCATAACCCTAACAGGTAGGCACCAATCTCGGCAGAGCTGCTGCCAAATACCATCTGTTCAGCCTGCTCAATTTCAACGCACTCCGTCATTTCCTTGTCTATTGCGAGCTGATATAGTTCAGGCGCCCTATTTGCCATAACCAGCTTACCCACATCCTGTAATAAACTCCCTGTACTGGCAGCATTCACATCGTCCTGAGTAAGCCTTTCATTTTCAGCAATGCGCTTAGCAATCACTGAGCTCCGATTGATATGATCCCATATCTCATCTAAGTGAAAGCGTTCAAGCACATCACTATCAAATTGATTAAATATTTCCCCCATCAACACCATCTTACTCACCATATCTACCCCGAGTATGGATACCGCTTCTTCTACGGTATTAACCTCTTTAGGCATAGCAAAAAAAGCCGAATTAATCGTCTTCAATATCTTCAAACACATGCCTGAGTCGGCAGCAATAATTTTGCCCACAGACTGAATACTCGCCCCCTCCGACTCAACGCCTTTCAGTAACTTACCGTAGAGCACAGGGATACTGGGCAGGGCCCCTAGCCGGGTCGTTAAGGTCTGTATTTCCGAGTTTTCAATCAAATCGTGCAGAGCACAGGCTCTCTCAAGTACTTCCATCAAATATTTGGGCTCACAAGGCTTAGGTAGATATAGGTGAGCATAACGGGCAGCCCGTATCACAGACTCTTCACTCGATTGTCCCGATAAGATAAAACGTATGGTCGCTGGCGACAGCTCACTGACTTTTTCTAACACATCGGCACCGTCCATACCCGGCATACGCATATCAGAGACAATGACACTGATCGCTTGCCGTTTAACAATTTCCACGGCCTCAACGCCATTGTTAGCAAAGTGAAATTCCCATTCGTCCCTTTTGCTGCGTAGCAATCGCCTTATCCCATTTAACAGGTTTTCCTCATCATCAACAAACAGGATCTGTTTTTTCATCATCAAAACCTCGTGTCTATCTCTGATTTCAACCACCGTTGCAGGACCTATATAGTACGGCTCAATAATGACGCTATAAGCTCCTAAGGCCCCATAAATACACCTTCAGCAACCCTTTAAGTGTAAGAGTAGGTCAAAATTCGTCCGAGTGACAATGAGTCATTCTTTCTCTCGATTTTCGGAACTAAGTAACCCCATCATCAACGCTGCAATCGAGTAAAAGCCTGCTACAGTTAGTAAAGATGGCTTTCAAAATCCTCTTTACCCGATAAAAGCTGAACACAGCTCATTCTCCAGTTGAATGGCAATTGGGGGGATTATGACTCTAAGGAGCTCTTAACAATCTGGTCAGGGTTAGTCACGCATATTCAAGAACATATCAGGTAATTTAGGCTGTGAACAATCAACCGATATGGGTCTATTATAATCAAACAGACTTGTAGTAAAGGGAGTTCTTATGGATATGGATCGTTTACCCAGCTGCAGGGTCAGTGACAGACCCCAGGCTAAGACACAACCTAAAAGGACTCAATAATGGATCTCTTCAACAACAGCCTGACAGACGAAATGCATATCGATGAAGCACAACGCATCAGGCAGAAAATCTTCTGTTCGTTCAGCGATAAAGATGCCTTAATCCTAAGCCAATTGCAGCCAATGATTAAAAAACACGCTGATGATATCGTCGATGCTTTTTATCAAAATATAGAAGGCCTTCCCCAGTTACTTGATGTGATTCAAAAAGCGGACTCATCCATTGACCGATTAAAAATCGCGCAGAAACGCTATCTAATAGAGCTATTCAGTGGTGAATACGGTGAGGACTACTTTGAACGCAGATTACGAATCGGAGTCGTGCACAATAAAATAGGCTTGACACCCAACTGGTATATTGGCAGTTATTGCATCTATTTCGAGATTATTGGTCGATTGATTACACGTAAATACCGCTTCCGCCCGTTTAAGCGTTATCAAGCGCTATACGCCCTTAACAAAATTATTTCCTTGGATTCTCAACTGGCCATGCAGACTTATATCTATGGCCTCATGACGGATATGAGTATCACCATGGAAAATAACACGAAACTGACACAGCAAGTCGCTAATGCGAGCCGTGATTTACAGTCGTCTATTACCACGTCCGCTTCCGCCACGGCGCAACAGGCGGCGGCAGCCACCGAACAAGCAGCCTCGGTGAACGAGATGATGTCATCGCTCGACGAGATCAAGGCCACGGCCCAACAGACCCTAGATAAGGTACAAATTATGGGGCAGACAGCCAAACGTTCCGAACAAGAAAGTGAATCTGGCATACAAGCTGTTCAGGAAGCTATCGAGGGCATGGAGTCAATTCGTAGCCACGTTACGGACATCGCAAGAACCATCCGCGATTTAAGTGAACAGTCGCAGCAGATCGGTGAAATAACAGAAGCGGTCAATGGATTGGCTCAGCAATCCAAAATGCTGGCACTGAATGCCTCTATCGAAGCCGCTAAGGCAGGAGATGCTGGTAAGGGATTTGCTGTAGTCGCAGCGGAGGTACGAGAACTGGCAGAGCAGTCTCAACATTCCACTAGTCAGGTGAAAGGTATTCTCCAGGATATCCGTCACGCCACTGATCGAGCAGTCATAACCACTGAAGAAGGCAGCAAAGGGGTCGATGCCGGTGTCAAAATTGTCGAACGCGCAGGCGAGGCTATGCAAGGGCTAGCAGAGGTGATTCAGGAAGCCTCCCTCAGCAGCCAGCAAATTGTCGCAGCCGTACGTCAAGAAGCTGTCGGTATTGACCAAGTAAACATTGGTATGAATGATATCCGTCAAGCCACCCAGCAATTCAGTGCCTCTAGTGCACAGCTGCAAGAGGCTAACGCCGATTTGAGCGCTCTAGCCTCACGTATGCAAGAGAGCATCGCCCTGTATAAGCTGTAAAAACATCAAGATAATAGCGGCAAGAGAAGGCTAGAAAACTAAGGAACAAAGATAGTCTGCCAGTTCATCTAGGACAACCACTTGGTCAACCGCCCCTATTGCTAGGGCGCTACCAGGCATACCGTAAACCACTGCACTGGATTGATCTTGTACTAAAGTATGGCAGCGAGCAGTCTTCATAGCCTGCAGCCCCTCTGCACCATCAGACCCCATACCCGTCAGTACCAATCCCACCGCACTACAGGGCAACGCCCGAGCGATAGAATCAAACAATATGCTAGCAGAGGGGCGAAAGCCTTCAACCTTATCAGCAAGGCTAAAATAGGCCTGGAGCTCTCCAGACCTACATTGTACTTCTAAGTGATAGTGATCGGGCGCGCAGTAAGCTACACCAGGGAGCAATATTTCATCAGATGCTGCCATCTTAACGTTAATGGCCGTATGAGTATTCAGCCAAGTTGCCATTCCACCGATGAATCCCTCAACCATATGCTGAACAATCACAATAGGCACAGGGAAATCAGCAGGCAATCCCTGTAAAATCATCTTTAATGCTGCCGGTGCACCGGTAGAGCCTCCGATAGCGACCAAACGATAATGAGCCAGACTAGATTCACCGATCAGTTTTTTTGGTACATCTGGCTCGAGGAATTTTTTTGGCATCCTCTTTCGATGGGTCACAACTTTTACTTCAGCCATGATACGAAGGGTACTCACCAGCTCACTATGAATATCCTCAAATGCAAACAGGTTCAGTCCCTTCGGCTTCTCAATGACGGTCAGTGCCCCAGCTTCAATAGCATGGAAGAAAATACGTAAATCTTCATCTTCAATACTGGCACTGATCACGACGATAGGGGTGGGGGCTATCGCCATAATTTCCTTCGTAGCTTCAAAACCATTTAATACTGGCATACGAATATCCATAGTCACCAGATCAGGTCTAAGCGCCAGCGTCTTCTGCACCCCATCCAAACCATTACAGGCAGTGCCAACCACTTTCATGTCTGGCTCCTGCTCAAAAATATGCTGCAGCAACCGAACAACAGTTGGAGAATCATCCACAATCAAGATTCTAATCATTGTCAAGTTCCCCTTTTAAATGGCTCTCAGCCGCGCCAAATTCGACCGGTATTCCACCACTCAGCGTTGTTGCAACAAATTGTTGAACAACATCCAATAACGCCTTAGTTTCAAAGGCTCCCTTGACAATATAGGCATCAGCTCCGACTTCGATACCGCGCTGATGATCTTGTTCTCCAGCCAATGTCGTTACCAAGATAACCGGTAGATGCTGATAAACATCACTCTGCTTAACCTTTTCGGTCAAAGCGAAACCATCCATTTCCGGCATTTGAACATCACTTACGAGTAAATCGAAGGATGTATTTTGCAACTGTTGCCAGGCATCCTGACCATCAACAGCTAAGGTTACCTCGTAACCAACCGTGACGAGGATGCTCTTTATCAAAGTGCGAGTAGTGAGTGAATCATCTGCTACTAAAATCCGGGGAACTGGTGACGATTCTACTGATAGACTGATTGATGAGCGGGATCGATAATCATTGCGCAAGGTCTGCTCTACTAGATCAGCAGGATTGAGAACCACAACCACTTCACCGCTACCGGTTAAGGTCGCACCAATAACATTGGGCACCGTTTTTAAAGGATAGTGTAAACGCTTAATCACAATTTCCCGCTCACCCTGTATTTCCTCGACCAGAAAGGCCACCTTATCCCAACCCTTTGTCACAACTACGATAGATAAGGGGCTATCCTGTGAGCATTGCCGACAGGGTAACGCTAGTATATCTGCTAGCATCTGCAAGGGAACCGCTTGCCCATCAAGAATGATGACCTGACGGCCCTCTACCCTGAAAATCTTATCTCTAGATAGCTCTAAAACCCGGTCAATTGAAGAGGAAGGAAGCACGTAGTTAACGCCCCCCGCTAGGACAAACAACCCTTGATCCGAGGCCAAAGTCAGCGGCATATGCAAAGAGAAAGTCGTACCTAAACCCGGTGTTGTATTCACCTCAACCAGGCCCTTCAGATTACGTAAATTACTCTGGACAACATCCAGTCCGACACCACGTCCAGAAAAATTAGTAACAATTTCTTTGCTGGAAAATCCTGGTCTGAAAATCAGATTCAGTATTGCATTATCCCCCATCCTCTCCAGTTCAGCGTACGATACCAAGCGCTTCTTCAAAGCAGCCTCACGAACTTTTTCTAGTCTGATACCGGCCCCATCATCCATGACTCGCATAATAATCTGACTGCCCTCATTACTGACAGCAAGAGTGATCTGCCCCATTTCAGGCTTATTGGCAGCACGACGTTGTTGTGGCAATTCAATACCATGGTCAATCGCATTACGTAGCAAATGAATCAAGGGATCCCTTATTGCTTCTAATACGCTACGATCGATTTCAATCAACTCCCCCTGCAGTTCAAAGCTGACCTGCTTACCTAACTCCTGAGCAATATCTCGCACACTACGCGCCATACTTTTCAATAACTGGCCTGCAGGTACCAAACGCATCATCCTCACATGGGATTGCAAGCTACCACAGAGTAAATCCAGATGGGTCGCACTGCGATGCATTTTCTGCTCCAGGGTTCTCACTAAATGATCAACCCCTTCTCCTGCACCATAGGGCTGACGCTCTATCGATTCAAATCCCCCTAATGGCTTAGGTTCTACCAAAAGCCTCCTTAGATGCTGCTCTAGGCATCGCATGCTGTGAGAGTGCTCCTCCACCTCTAGCTTGGCGACCATCAGTTCCTCAACCAAGGCTCCTAGATCATCCAGTTTTTCACGCCCAATATGAATATTCTGGCCAAGAATCGTATCTCTTGATTCATAATGATCTACGGCCTCCTTTATCGTAGAATCAACCGCCTGTGCAACTTGAACCCTCTTAACTTCAGGCTCTAATATGTCCACAGGTTCGGCCTCCTTTGCACATCTATCCTGCTCAGATTCCAGTTTTTCTATACCCTCAGACTGAATTTTTTGTCCCGAAACCTCTGGCGATTGAAGCCGGGTTTCTTCAGGAGCCCCCCTCATTTTCGCAGAGGAAATAATCAAGCGCTGCACCAAATCCTCTTTATTAAAACGTAGAGGACATTCAGCAATACTATCTTCCAACGCTTCGGGTAAACGATCAATAGTCTCCAGACCAAGATCTATAACAGTCGAATCAGCGGCATGATCCCCATGCGCAATCGCTTTGAACAGTGATTCCAAATGATGGGCCAGATCACCAATATCCACCAATGCCAAACCGTGAGCAGCTCCTTTAATATTGTGTGCATCACGTAAGATCGTATCGAGAACAACAGTAGCATCAACATCCTCATTGGCCTGCTCCAACTGCAATAAACCATCGCTAATCGACTGACATTTACTCGTCAACTCGCCAGAGAAGGTGGTGAATAACTGTTTTATAATCTCTGGATCAAGTGCCATAGCAGATCAGCCCCTTGCAGATAAGAAAGTAAGCTACAGACCTAAACAAAAAAACTCCGATATACTCCAGACAGCAGCCAGAAAAAATGGAGATATTCCATAGAGAAACGTTTGTTTAAGTGCTTATGTAACAAGAAACGGCCATTAGAGCGTCCCATCGATAACCAGCCCCTCGTCATCAAAAATCATCACGATATCCAGCATGGCAATCTTGCCTTGATAAAGCCCTTTGACATAATCGGGACGACTGATGCAGTTAGAGCGCAGAGGAGGAGTCAGATCTTGTGGCAGATAAAACTCATTACTCCTCACCTCACTAACAAGTAATCCGATGGTTTTACCTTGGTAGCTAGCGACAACGATGCGACACTCATCATTAGTTTCTGATAGATCCGTCGTATCAATACCAAAAAAGCACTGAGTATCCAGAATCGTCAACAATTGCCCTCGCCGGTTTACTACCCCGGCAATATGCGCCGGAGTTGAGGGTATAGCGGTTATCTCATTGGCATAAATAATTTCATCCAAATAACAATAGGGTATACCCACCTGTTCGTTTGCCCCTAAACGACACTTAAGATAGGTCTTCGGTTGTATTTTAGTGTCTTCTTCCTGTTGGATTCTTGCTGCCGCAGCCGCACGGTGGTGTAATAATTCCTGAGCTCGATTTCCCTTAGGCATCCTCTGAGCTGCATCGAATATTTTGATCCTGGCCTGTCCAACATCCCTTGGTTCAACATCGCTTATTTGCCCATCGTCACTATCAGACGAGCGTGATATCTCTCTCTTTGACATACAAGACCCCAGTATTTATGGCAATGCTTGATAGATAATCAGCTCTCGACTCAAGATTTCTTTAAAACGGCCATAAGTCATACCTGAAGCATCGTGCAGTAGCCAACTAGGATCACCCTGTTGCGCCAAGACCAAAGCATTCTGCAAGCTTTTCAGCCCCTTCTGTTTCTGTGACTGGCTCATTAATAACAGGCCTAACTGGTAGTGTGCCTCCAAAAACTGATAATCTAGGAATAAGGCCTTGCGAATAGTACTTTCAGCCTTCAAGTAACGCTGTTGTTCCATCAGTATCAGAGCATTTAACAAATGGGTATGTTTATCGACTGGATCCAACGCCAAACTTTTGCCACAGCGTTCCTCGGCCTCATCATAACGGCCTAAACTGGCCAATGCTTTACTGACCAATTGGTATAGGATGGCGCTTGGCCCTTGCTCACTCTCAACACACTCACAAGCGAGTAATAACTCACCCCAGTGGCCCTTCTCCGCCAGCGCGTATAACGAATTATAATCTTTGATCGGAGATATATTGAGATCTTGGATAGCAGAGCTTTGAATGACGGGGCTAGAGTCTGCTGGATGAGATTCAAGACACTCCGTAGCATTACTCTCATAGACAGGTGCTTCTACTAAAGGCTTCGCAGTGATTCCAGTACTTGAGCTTGTTCGGCGATAACACCTATGGCTATATTGACTTAGAACCAAGTCTGTCGGTACATTGAATAGGGGATCAGCTCCTCCCAATAATAAGTAACCATCTTCCACCAGTGTATGATTCATTTTCTGAACAACGGCTTCCATGGCCTCGGCCTCAAGATAGATAAACACATTACGACAAAGAATCAGATCCATAGCGCTAATATCTGCCATCAAAGACGGAAACTCATCTTCGACCAGATTCAAATAGCTAAAATGTCCCAAGCGACGTAGGATCGGTACTACGCAGTAGCCCTCTTCTTCCATCACAAAATATTGGGCGGTTAAATCCGGAGTAATACCTCTCATTGACCAAGAGGTATAGCGACCCTGAACCGCATCTGCCAGTGCTTCAGTATCAATATCCGTACCCAACAGCTGCAAATGCCAGTGCTCATAATCATCCAGTAGTTGATGCAACAGAATCGCAATAGAATAGAGCTCTTGCCCCCTGGCACAACCCGCACTCCAAATGCGTAAGCTGAGCTTTCCTTGAACCCGCTTCCTAGCAATCAACTGAGGCAGAATACGCTCTTTTAGAGTGGTCATTTGATCCGTATCACGAAAGAAATAACTCTCATTAACCGTAATGCCTGAGATAACATAATCCCATTCTTCAGTTCGTCCTTGTTGCATCAAGGCTAAAACATAGCTCATTGCATCCGGGTAAGAAAACCTTACACTCGCGTTGCACAGGGCTAAACACGCCTCTTTACGCTGGAACTCCTGAATGGCAATACCGGTACGTGCGCGCAACAAGCGATAAAATAGTCTTTCACACTGAGCAGAAACCGGTTGAGATGCATCGTCGATGTCGGCTGTAGACATTCATTGTCCCTCCGTCGATGGCCCTATCTCCTGAGGAACACCATCGACAACCGAACTCACTGATTGCCAATCGGAACAGCCTAGGTCAAATACTCTGGGCATATTGAGTAAAATGATTAACCCTAGAGACGTACTAAAGACACTGTCGTAGGGCGTGCCATCCTCAACCTTGAAGTGTTCACTCATTTGCCGATCATCCTGGTATAAGGTTTCAACCCCCAGTATTTCATCAACAATTATCCCTGCTCGAAAATTATCGTGATGACACACAACAATAGCAGCATCCAACTCATGCTCTTGATCGATACAGAAACCTAAACGGAGTGCCAAATCAATCACAGGGAAACTACTACCATGCAAATTCATTAATCCCGCAACACAGGAAGGTACGCCAGGTGAAACAGTAAGTGCGACTAACTGTAAGGCCTTCTCAACCCAGATCAAAGGCAAAAAATAGTGGTTATCCTGTACAGCCACATGCAGAACCTGCAGCTCAATAATCCCAGTATTAGCCACAGCACTTCTCCTAATTAACCGCTGTTAATAACAGTACGACCTATGTAGAACCGAACCTATCGGTACCACTCCAATACTCCTCGGTCATTCATCAGCGCTAGCAATGAATCAGCTTGTTTTTCCGCACTGGCCTGAACACTTTCCTGACTAAATGCCTCGGGGTTTTCATATAGCAGGGTAACAAAAGCATCCATCAATTCCGGATCCCAGAAGCCCTTATCCGTTTCCTCTCTTAAGATTTTGATCACTTGAGCACGCGGAAAGGCGGGTTTATAGGGACGCTTGTTTGAAAGAGCATCAAAAATATCAACTATCTGAAAAATCCGCGCTAATAAAGGAATTTCTTTACCCTTAAGCCCTCGTGGATAGCCGCTACCATCTTGTTTTTCATGATGATTGAGGATGATATCAACAGTACGCGCCATGGTTTTCAGTGGAGAACATAAACGGGCACCAATAATAGTATGTTGTTTCATAATCTCCCATTCTTCCGCCGTAAATCCCCCTTTTTTCAAGAGAATACTGTCAGGAATGCCCAATTTACCAATATCATGCATCACACCTCCACGACGTAAGGCGAGTAAATCCTCATGTCCAAGCTGTAGATACTCACCAAAAACATAACCGTAATGGGCAAGACGCTCACAATGGTTACCTGTATTTGCATCCCGAGCTTCAACCATACGGGCTAAGGAATAGAGCACGGATTCAGTATCATCCAGATGTTCAGTTAATCGCTTACGTTGCACTGCAGCCCGTACACGAGCCAACAACTCCACAACATTAAAAGGCTTGGTGATATAGTCATCAGCACCCGCTGCCAGTGCTTGCATAACACTATCGGGCTCAGATAAAGAGGTCAGCATAATAATGGGTAATAAACTCAGCATCAGATCCTGACGGATAATTTTGGTCGCCTCAATGCCATTAAGTTCCGGCATCATAATATCCATTAATACCGTATCAACCTCTTGTGTACGCAACATCTCAATGGCCATACGTCCATTGTCTGCCTCTATTACATCAAATTCAGGCGGCTGTAATAGCTGTCTAAGCATCATTCTATTAGTTGCCATATCCTCAACAATTAGAATACGACATGACAGTTCTTTATAGCCGCTACGGCTCTGCATAACCACTCCTCCCGCAGGACGCCTATATAACTGAAACTCTTGCAAGTAATTAAGAGATTAGTGTAGCGAAGGTGCTTTTACCAGCGGGATAATTACAAATTAAAACCGATTATAAATAACAGATACCCTACCCTTTTCCATACTTTAATCTGCCTCTGTCAAAAGTAAAATTCCTGCTACAGTTAGATATAACGACGGTAGAAAAATAGGGAATCGTTCCATGATACTGGACGCGGATTTATACGATATTTATTCAGACCTTAAAGTCTTAGCTGAAACCGCGTTTCCTAAACGCTGCAGCACCTGTGATAAGGTTTACCATAACGTCACAGAATTTATTCAGGAAACGCAACAAGTTAGAAAAAGTATTTCAGGTTTACAGCAATCCTATGACGACAGTGATCACACTATATTGGAGCTATATCGCAACTGCTCCTGCGGTTCGACCCTAATGAATTTTTTCCAGGATCGACGAGACTTATCCGATGACGGAGAGCATCGTCGACAGCTATTTAACAAAACGCTGAAAAAACTGGCTGATAAAGGTCTTGACGAAAAAATCGCCAGAGCAGAAATATTGAAACTGCTCAGAGGAGAGTCCAGTGAAGTACTTAGTTCTCCACAATCGTCCAATAAGGAACTCAAGTGACAAGAGCATTGGCACGCAGTTTTTCAAAAACATCTGTGTCTTGCGTTACCAATTTTTTTCATTATGGGACCAAACCCCTTGGGTAATACCAGGGTAGTCGACCTCTAATTAGCACGCTTGGCCTCTATCGATAACTCACCTGCCAGTATCCTTCTAAGCCCATCCAGAGCCTCAGAGGCCCGTTGATTGGCCCATGCACCGAGCTATTGCTGTTGGGTGCCCTCCTCAATAAAGGCAATAATCAATGGCCATCAGAGTCAACAGCGGTGTTCCCCATCGTTTTTGGATCTTCATTGTCTGCTCCTTCTTGGTGTGCAGGCATTATCTCGAATCATTGACAGTGCGGGGTTCTACTTCTCTCTGTATCTTACCTAACTGTAGCTACTATCCGATTAGCTGCAATCTGGTATCACTTTTAAATAAATAACGACCCGGTTATATCGGATTACCCTTTTACTCACATTGAATCTGGACGCCGCTAAAAATGACGTCAATACTATGAGAAGTCATACCTCTGGTGGTCGAATGCCCTGCCCCACGTTTATTCACGCTTTACGTATAGGCGGGCTTTGTTATAGCAGTCACCCCACGGTATTAACCCCTTCAAGAAACTGATGGAGCTAAGCCGATGAAAATAAGAACAGATATTCTATTTTTGATAACAATGCTTCCATGCGGGTGTGGGCGATAATCCCTAGCCACATTATGTCACTCATCGTCAGCAAGACATATCGAAGGCACCTATTCACTATGCTCGTGGGGGCAATTGCCCTGACTTGTTGTTTAGTGTTTTTTTCACTGCATGTCAGCCATGCTAAAACGCTAGTACAACAGCAGTTTTATAGTGATGCAGACAAGGACATCAATATTATTAAAAGGAATATCGACGACCATCTGTTTATCCTGACAGCACTGGCTCAATTCTTCACCAACTCTCAATCTGTTACCCGCAAAGAATTTCATAACTTCACCCAGCTCTATCTTGAGCGTTTTCCTAATATACAAGCCTTAGAGTGGATCCCTCGGGTTTATCACCACCAACGCCCCGATTATGAGAAGCAGGCACAAGCAGATGGCTTTAGGGATTTCAGGTTGTCCGAGCGTCAGCAACAGGGGTTCATGATTCCAGCCAAGCCTCGTGATGAATATTTTCCTGTCTATTATATCAACCCTCTTAAGGGCAATGAGACGGCACTGGGTTTTGATCTCGCATCAAACCCTATACGACAGGCCATGCTGACCCAGGCTATTGCAACAAATAAAGTCACTGCCAGTGAACCGATCACCCTAGTCCAGGAAAAAGAACAACAAGACGGTATACTGATAGTCCAACCTATATTTCAATTATCAGCAGACTCCCAGAAAAGCGACCAATCATTACAAGGCTTTGTGCTAGCCGTGATACGGATCAATGATTTGATAGAAGGGTCAAACCTCCCCCTACTCACCGGTATCCACTTAGAGATGCTCGACATCACAGATCCGCTCAAAATCAAAGAACTCTATGATTCTACCGGTTCTGGCTCCCCCCCCAATCCGCATATGACTAAACTAACATTAAGCCGTTCTTTAATACTTAATGTTGGCGAACGGCAATGGCAAGTGATCTTAACACCCAAATGGGGGGGGTACTCTCAAGAGGTCCAGCCTGATAGCTGGCTTCTATTAGCTGTCAGTCTTGGTCTAACCGGCTTTTTGATCTTCTATCTCATTCAACTCACTCATCAACAAAGCTATATTCGTCAGGCTGTTGATACTCGAACTCTGGAGCTGTCGACTAGCGAAGCCTATAACCAAGCTATTTTCGATAACTCTGTGGATGCCATTGTTACCATTGATGAACAAGGGATTATCGAACGCTTTAATCCCGCAGCTGAAACATTGTTTGGTTATAGCGACACTGAAGCCATCGGTCAAAATGTCAAGATCCTGATGCCAGAGCCTTATTACAAACATCACAACGAATACATCAAAAACTATTTACATACCGGAAATGCCAAGATTATCGGAGCGGGACGCGAGGTTACAGGCCAGCATAAGAAAGGGGATATAATCCCTTTGGCACTTTCTGTTTACGATATAACACTCTCTAATGGTCAACGTCGATTTGCCGCAAACCTCCGGGATCTGTCACATGAAAGAGACGCTGAAAAAGCCCTGCTCAACAGTCACAAACTACTCAGCCTGATCGGATATGCACAGGCCGACTATATTTGCGACAGTGAGATAGAAAAAGTACAGATACTATTACTTAAGGGACTGCTGGAACTTACCGGCAGTGAATACGGAATTATTGCGGAAACAGTAGAAAGAGATCATGGACATCCTTATCTTAAGATTAGTACAGCCACAGGCCTAGACTGGGATGAATCTCTGCAACAAAAATGTCATACAGAGCTTCATCTAGGCCGGCCCTTATCAGCACTTAATAATCAAGTCATGACGAATTTGACGGCTAGAGAAGCGGTAATCTGTGCTCATATCGATACCACAAGGAGTGAAATGGCCACCCCTGAGCAATTGCCACTCACATCAACATTAAAAGTGCCTGTTATTATAGATCGTAAAGTCTTGGGTGCTATCTGTATCTGCAATGGCAGCTACGACACAGAATTGATCGATTTTCTTCAGCCTTTAGTCTCGACTTGTGGCCAGCTGATCAGAGCGGCAGTCCGAGAGGAAGAACGTAAGGCCCTAAATGTAGCGATGATGTTAGCACTGGAGCAGGCAGAACAGGCCAGCCTCAGCAAGTCCGAATTTCTCGCTAATATGAGCCATGAAATCCGAACCCCAATGAATGGGGTGCTTGGTATGTTGGAGCTATTAAACAGTGGCCCTCTGACGACCAAGCAGCAGAACTACCTCAATGTTGCAACCAGCTCAGCCAGTATGCTGCTGACAGTGATTAACGACATTCTGGATTTTTCTAAAATTGAAGCAGGGAAACTGCATCTGGAGCAGATCGAATTTAACATTTATGAGATCATTGAACAGAGTTCAATCAGCTTGGCAAAACAAGCCACTGCCAAAGGGATTGAAGTTTCCTGTTTTACACCAGACGAAGTACCCGCCATTCTTTGGGGCGACTCAATACGCCTGCAACAAATACTGACGAATCTCATCGGAAATGCTGTGAAGTTTACCGATCAAGGAGAGGTTAATGTATCAGTAAGTCTCATTGAAACCAAAGATGATACTGTATTATTACGTTTTGAAGTCAAAGATACGGGTATCGGTATTGCAAAGGACCAACAAGCCCAGCTGTTTACTGCCTTTGTCCAGGCTGACAGCTCAACAACACGCGAGTATGGTGGCAGTGGGTTGGGGCTATCAATATCTCGCCAATTGGTAGAAATGATGGGAGGTGAAATTGGAGTCAATAGCATCGAAGGGCAAGGCTCTACCTTTTGGTTTAGCGCACGTTTCACCGTATCAAAACAAAAAGTCTTAGCACCAAAGTCTCTCCCCCTTGAGACTCAAGTTCTTATTGTTGATGACAATGAGACTAATCGCCATATATTTTCCCACTATCTAAAGCATTGGAATATCCGCTATGCCAGTGCTGAGAGTGCCGAGCAGGCACTTAACCTCCTATACGCAGCCTACAACGAAGGGATCTCATACAACCTAGTATTACTGGATTACCACTTACCGACAATGAACGGTATACAACTGGCACGTACCATCAAGGCTGACCCAAAGTTACACACAAGTCACGTGATTATACTGAGTTCAGTCGGCACACAAATGGAGGATATAAGCAGCACTGGAGTCGATCGTTTCCTAACCAAGCCTGTACGACGCTCTGAACTCTACGATATTATTGTACAACTGGTTGGCAAAGAGACAGATCAAGCCCCACCCTCCCAGATAAAAACATCCCCCTCAATAACCAAACTATCACCGCCCTCAATCCTGAAGCTGCGTATTCTGTTAGTTGACGATATGACCGCCAATCAGCTAGTCGGTTTGGAATTTTTACATTCCGCGGGTTACGATGCTGAAGTCGCCAAGAATGGCAAAGAAGCCGTTGATGCGGTATTTCACAAGGATTTCGATCTGATCTTGATGGATTGTCAAATGCCCATCATGGACGGCTACCAAGCCACAGAAATAATCCGTGCTAGGGAGCAGGCAGATCAATTGCCACACCTCCCTATCATTGCACTGACAGCTCACGCCATGGAAGGTGATAAAGAGCAGTGCCTTGATGCCGGTATGGACGCCTACTTGGCCAAACCCTATACACAGAACGAACTTCTACAAGCTATCACTCAACAACTGGGTTCTGATTCCGATAGAGATGGCACGACTACGGCTATGTCAGACAGTGCAAGCGGCGATAAGGAAAATCGCTCCGACAAAGAAACATCTCCAGGTGACAGCTTCAATACAGCATTATTTGACATGGGAAAATTATATGAGAACCAGAAAAAGATGGGAGACAATTATTCCTTGCTGATTGACTGCTTCCAGCTGGATAGTGAAGATATTCTACCCAAGCTACGGAAGGCCGCTATTGATAATGATATTCCCGTCATCCAGTTCTCCGCCCATGCATTAAAAGGGATTAGCGCCAATCTAGCAGCGACGACGCTATCAGAATCCTGTAAACAATTAGAAATGATGGCCCGCAACCATGACATTCCAAACCCGGCTCAACAAGTGGATAATATCGAGAATCTCTTTCAACAGACTTTAGATTCACTCAAGAGCCAATAAACACGGATCGTATACAAATCTAACAGCGCTTCAATAATGCTAAGTTTCGTGGCAACATCAATCGCAAGAGCATTTAACACTTTGATTTTGAGTCATAACTTGCTCATTAAAGAGACAGTTACATCTTCTATCGCTAATAAAAAAGTTAGAGCCTATTGTCTTCCGGCTATAACCGGAAAAGGTATTACCCATGAGTGATAATAAATATCAGACAGAACAGGAAACAGTATCCGAATCAGATTTATCCCCCCCAGGTACTTTGATTTTACCCTCTGACGCTTTACCAGAACGTATCTATCTTCTGCCTATCCATAATCGTCCTTACTTCCCAGCCCAGATACAGCCATTGATGGTCAGTAAAAAGCGTTGGCAAGATACCTTGGAGCGTTTGGCCGATACCGAGCATCACACGGTCGGTTTGTGTTATGTGGGGGACATTAACCCTGAAGAGATCTCTAACGAGGATTTTAGTGCCATAGGCTGTGCAGCCAAGGTACACAAGGTGAGCGTCGAAGGCGCTGGCATCCAGTTTTTAGCCCAAGGACTCAAACGTTTTCGCATTGTTCGCTGGTTAAGCAAAGAAGCCCCTTATCTGGTAGAAGTAGAATATCCACCAGAAACGGACAGTGATGGTGATGAAGTACGTGCTTATACCATGGCGATTATTAACGCCATCAAGGAGCTACTGCCTCTAAACCCTCTGTATGGCGAAGAACTTAAAAACTATCTGAACCATTTTGATACCAATGAAGCCTCTCCTCTGGCTGACTTTGCTTCCGCTCTGACCTCTTCAGAAGGGGATAGTCTGCAAGATATTCTCGATACATTACCTGTATTGGAACGTATGAAGAAGGTTCTTCCGCTGCTGCAAAAGGAGCTGGAGGTTGCTCAATTACAGAGCAAAATTAGAGAAGAGGTTAATCAACAGGTTAGTGAAAGTCAGCGAACCTTTTTTCTTAAAGAACAGTTGAAAATCATTCAAAAAGAGCTGGGCATTGCCAAGGATGATAAAACCGCTGAAATCGATGAATTCAAAGAACGAATCGATAAACTCGTCCTGCCAGAGCAAGTCTCCAAGCGTATTGATGATGAACTACAAAAGCTGTCTATTCTGGAAACAGGTTCGGCAGAATACGGTGTGACCCGTAATTATCTGGACTGGATTACCAGCTTGCCTTGGGGGCTAACCGTTGAAGACAATTTGGATCTAAAACATGCCCGTGAAGTCCTAAGCCAAGAACATGATGGCCTGGATGATGTTAAAGAGCGTATTTTAGAGTTTCTCGCCGAGGGATCTTTTAAAGGAGAAGTCTCCGGTTCCATCCTGCTGTTAGTAGGCCCACCGGGTGTCGGTAAAACATCCATAGGTCACTCTATTGCTGATGCTCTAGGACGACCCTTTTATCGTTTCTCCGTAGGCGGTATGCGGGATGAGGCCGAGATAAAAGGTCATCGACGTACCTATGTAGGGGCTATGCCGGGCAAACTGGTACAGGCGTTAAAAGATGTCGAACTCTCCAATCCCGTTATCATGCTGGATGAGATCGATAAAATAGGCAGCTCTTACCAAGGCGATCCCGCTTCTGCGTTATTGGAAGTACTAGACCCAGAGCAAAACAGTGAATTCCTAGATCACTATCTTGATGTACGTTTAGATCTGTCAAAAGTGCTTTTTGTCTGTACCGCCAATCAACTGGATACCGTACCTGCACCTCTGCTAGATCGTATGGAAACGATACGCTTATCCGGCTATATCGCCGAAGAAAAGCTACAAATAGCAAAAAATCACCTATGGCCCAAATTACTGAAACGAGCCAAGCTATTAAAAAAGCAGGTGGATCTATCAGACGCTGCCCTGAAACAGATCATCGAAGGTTATGCTCGCGAAGCCGGTGTGCGCCAACTGGAAAAACAGTTACATCGTGTGATGCGTAAGGCAGCGGTGCAACTGTTAGAAGGCGAGCAAGAGAGCGTTAAAGTACATGCTAAAAATCTTGAAGATTACCTAGGTGCACCAATATTCCGCAAGGAACAGGTACTGAAAGGTACAGGTGTCGTTACAGGTCTGGCTTGGACTTCCATGGGAGGCGCAACTCTCCCCATTGAAGCCAGCGTGGTGCATAACAAAACACGGGGATTAAAGCTCACCGGTAAGCTGGGTGACGTAATGAAAGAATCTGCGGAACTGGCCATGAGTTTTGCCTCTTCTCAGCTATCCACTCACGGTATCAGTGATGACTTCTTTGACACCGCCTCGATTCACCTGCATGTACCGGAAGGTGCAACACCAAAAGATGGCCCCAGCGCTGGCGTCACTATGACCACGGCTCTGCTATCTTTGGCCCGCAATCAAGCATTACCACGACCTCTGGCGATGACAGGTGAAATCACCCTGACAGGCCATGTATTACCTGTGGGGGGCATACGAGAAAAAGTCATCGCGGCTCGTAGAAGTAAAATTATGGAAGTGATTTTACCTGCGGCCAATCAAAGGGATTACGAAGAGCTACCGGATAGTCTAAAGGAAGGTATGACGGTACATTTTGCTGGTCATTATAGGGATATTGCTAAGCTGGTTTTTGAGGTTTAGATAAAGGCTGGAAAAGCTTGCTGAATATCGAGAAATATCGGCAAGCTTTTTATTTATACCATTCCCGATAATTCCTTATGCATTGAAAGCTAGGAGTTTGGGTTAGCACTTAGTTCCACCGGAAGTTACTTGATTAATAACTTATCGGGATTGGTATTAATCGCTAAAAATTAACTACCTAAACGCACAACCGGTTTGAATCCCCAGCTTATTGAAAATTTTGGCTGCGGGACAAAAGCCGGTAAATGCAGACTGAATCATATTGAAACCAATAAATACGGTAAACCAGATAAAGTTAGCATGCACAAAGTGCGTAAGCAGGACGCTGAGCAATACCATAGACCCAGCAAAAACAAACATTAAACGATCAATATTCATAACAACCTCAAAAGGATAGAGATAGGATATTGATCGCCATAATATTAGAATATACTGATAAATAGAAATACCAATTTAGCGACTACGAATATTACCTTATTCCATTTATCAATAAGGACGTTCTGCCAAGACAACGGCCCGTTTAGGGGCTGGATAACCTTCTACTGTTTTACTTTGATCCTCAGGATCAAGAAAATCTACTAAGGACTGATAAGCCATCCATTCCGTACTGCGCTGCTCATCCAAGCTTGTAACCGATACGTCCACCACTCGAACATTAACAAAGCCGCACTTTTCTAACCAAAGCACCAAGGCATCGGGACTTGGCAAATACCAAACATTATTCATCATGGCATAGCGGTCTTCTGGCACCAGTACCTGCTGAGCATCACCATCTACCACCAGGGTTTCCAATACCAACTCCCCACCTGGGCGTAAGGCTTCTTTTAGTTGGTAGAGATGATCAATAGGACTGCGACGGTGATAGAGCACCCCCATGGAAAAAACCGTATCAAAGTAATCTAGGTTAGCTGGCACATCTTCGATACCCACAGGTAGATGGAAAACTTTATTGCCATCCGCTAGACCCATTAACTTACGCAATAACTGGAACTGCACATGAAAACGCGGAGAAGGATCGATGCCCACTACAAAACGAGCACCAGAACCTGCCATACGCCAGCAATGGTAACCGCTGCCACAGCCTACATCTAAAATGCGGCGATTATGCAAAGGCGCTATAAACTCTTCCAGTCGATCCCATTTCCAATCTGAACGCCATTCGGTATCGATATGTGTACCGTGTAACTCGAAGGGGCCTTTACGCCATGGCATCAGCTTTTTCATTAAGTTACGGTATTTAGCCTGCATCGGCTCAGGCAGAGCGGGCGACGCTTTTACCAATACTGCGCTACGATCTAGATCTACCGTCACTTGATAGCCGTCTTCTGCTAATTCTTCTGCAGTAGAAAACTTATCCACAACCCTAAGCCAACCGGGCAGATCAGAATAACGTTTTGTATCCAGACCATGCTCCAATTGCTCTGGCACTTTGGCCAGCCAACGGGTTAAGCCTTCTTCGGCAAATTTTTGATAAAGCGGCGCATAATCGGTCATAGTAAAACGTACTGTCTATTAAGAGGAAAAGTGATTGAGTTAATAAAGCGACTGTCTCAACAGATCGCAATAACTCATGTATAAGATACTCAGTGATCCGCAGATGCCTACAGCGAATCACCGGGATAATTAACGGGCTTTAATGGCCAACATAGAAGCAAAGTTTAGATATTGGAACCACACACTGCTTTGAGAAAAACCTGCATCGGTAAAGCGCTGCTGGTGTGTCTCGAAACTTTCAGCCTGGAGGAAATTCTCCAACGCGGCGCGCTTTTGGCTAATCTCAAGGTCGCTATAGCCATTGGCACGTTTAAAATCTAGCTGTAGATCAAACAAGGTATCCTGTTGCTCAGACTGCTCAAATCGTACTTTTTCAGACAAGACCATAACACCGCCCGGTGCTAAACCTGCCACAATTTTTTTCAGCAGAGGCAAGCGACTTTCCAAGGGCAAGAACTGGAAGGTAAAGTTCAGAATAATCACAGAAGCATTTTCTATGGGATAGTCACAAATATCCGCACATTCCAGTCGAATATTGCGCCCTTCAGCTTCCTGATCAAATACTTGCTGACACCGTTCAATCATCGCCTCTGAGGTGTCCAAAGCCACCACTTCCAGGCTAGCATCATCAATCTGATGGCACACTGACAAGGTGCTAGCCCCTAAGGAACAACCCAGATCATAGATACGAGTCCCAGGCTGCCAATAGCGACGAGCAATGACACCTGTCATACCTATCATATTGCTATAACCCGGTACCGAACGCTTAATCATATCCGGGAAAACCTGCACTACCTGATCATCAAAAGAGAAGGTCGATACCTTATCCAAAGGATTAGCAAAGATGGCGTCTTTTTGATTATCCTGCATAACAAGTACCTTGTATAAAAAGTGAATCCACCGGGTTTCAAGAAGAAAAATCAAGTTAAATATTTCGGAATATCTTTGCCCGAGTGCTTAGAATTTTTCTAAAGCACAACCCGAGCGGACCAGATACAAAACTTCCCGGTTTCAGCGATACGCTCACAGTTACCAAACACTTCTTCAAGTAGATCCGGGTATTTTAAAAATCGGTTCGCCACAATACGCAGTTCACCGCCGCGATTCAGGTGTTTTTTGGCTTGTCGGATAAACTGCTCTGTGGGGGCATAATCGGTTTTAACACCGGTATGAAACGGCGGGTTAGAGATTACCAGATCAAAGCGTCCTTCAACCTCACTCCACATATCAGAAGCGTAAACTTTTCCTTCCAGCTTATTATGAGCGAAACCTAACTGAGTCGCTTCAACGGCCATAACACTGACATCACAGGCGGTTAGATCCAATTCTGGCTGCTGCTTCAGTAGACTCATACCGATAATGCCGCAGCCACACCCCATATCCAGTGCTTTCCCGATACGCCCAACCGCAGGCCGTACTTTTGGCAGATGTTCCAGTAACAGAGCCGTTCCTTCATCCAGACGACCATGACTAAAAACACCCGGCAAGCTGACAAGTTCAATCTCCTTGGCTGCGTCTGTCTCGTGATCCAGAGACCAAAACTGTTGCCAATCAGATAGTTGAAAAGCCTGTACTTTTTCCTGATCTGGAATCATACCTAACAGGGTAGAGCGTTTGGCCTTGTCTTTTTTACTCACCTTATTGGTAAAAGGCTGTAGGAGCTTATCTGCAGATTTGATACCGCCGTTATTCTCACCCACTAACCAAAATTCAGCCCCTGGTTTTAACAGCGGCAATAGCTGGGCAATCAAATAACGAGCCTGCTCCTTCGCTTTTGGCATAAAGAGAACCAGATGATCCACAGGATCAACATCCGGCGCACTGGCTTGAAAAACCGGCTCTACATTTTGATTACTCTGCAATGACTGAAAGCTACGCCAGTCATCCGTCAATACTATGGCGGTTTCATCCAGTTTCAGCTGATTCAATAGGCCATCGCCCGGCAAATGGGCAAACATGACCCGTCTGGTTAGTAGACTCTGATTACGTACAATTAATTCACTGGCTGGAGTTAAGGCCATAATATTTCTCTTAACGGATAATGTAGGTAAATTATTTACGAAGATTTACGGGCAATCACATGAATATAACGCCCTAAACGCCAGTAAGGATCTTGGTGGCAATAGCGCCATTCCAGCTCCTGTACCTTGGCAAGATCGTCTTCACTAGGGTCTTTATCCCTAAGGTAGTCATTAAAGATACGAATACCCGCCACAGAGACAATCTCTAAACCCTCCGCTTTTAAGCCCTCTATCACAGTATCAGGATCTTGTGGACTAATAGGAGTTAGACGTAACCGCTGCCCTGTACCATCCAAAGTATCTCTCAGAGCTTTGTCATAGTTACCTTTGACAATATTACTGAAACGTAATCCGTGTTCATTAAAGAACATCAGTGATAACCAGCCCTGATCTTTCATCATATCAGCCAAGTGCGGTAAGGCTAGGTGAGGCTCATGCAGCCATTCAAGTACCGCATGACACACGACAAGATCGGACTGTGGTAATTTTCCTATAATTTCCTGCAGTTTATAATCGTAAACATCCACAGGTGACAGATAGTTTTGCTCCGCTTGCTGGCTAGAAAATAGAGCCTCAGCTTCTGCTCTCATATCTGATGCGGGTTCACAGAAAGAAACCTGATGCCCCTGCTGTGCCAACCAATCCGAAATTTGCCCTAAACCACCACCCACATCTAAAACAGATACTGACTGCTGATTAGCAGATTCATTATTTAGAAAAGGCACCTGTTGAAGATCCTGATATAAGATCTGCTGGCGCAACCAACCCTTGGTCGTGCCATAGACATTACGACGAAACTTCTCAGCCAAACCATCAAAGATCTTATCAGTTGTAATTTTAGGACGAGGAGCAGCCAAAATAACCTCACATATGGGATTGCGGCAAGGCGTGGCATCTTACTGGATTTTCAAGGAAGGGAAAAGCAGACATAAAAAAACGCTGATAGGCAAAGCCAAATCAGCGTTTATGCGTTAGAGCGTTCTAATCAGGATTGATTAGAAGTCTACACGCCAGCTAACAGCTACAGAATCAGCAGAATCGCCAGCATCGATAGCGTCGTCATCAGCAACAACTGCAGATACAGCTACGCGAGACTTAGCACCCAGCTTGTACTGTGCTTCAGCAGCAACTTGAGTACCATCTTCAAAGCTTACAAAGTTAGCCAGTACTTTCAGGTCATCAGTCAGACCCATAGAACCTGCAACTTCGAAAGTATCTTCATCATCGATACCATTAGAAGTCATCTCAGCAGCAACAGTTGCAGCGCCCAAGTTCAGGCTAGCAGCAACAGCAGTGTAAGTTTCGTCAACAGTACCGTTGTAAATCAGAGTCGCAGCACCAACGCTGAAGTTATCAGCAGCGTAGTGTACCGCTAGGTTATACGCATCAGCGTCATCACCAGTATTACCCAGATCAACACCTTGACCATCACGAGCTACCAGTACTGCTGCAGCTTGTAAGCCGCCCATGTCTGGAGTGATATAAGCAACAGTGTTACCTTGACGACCAGCAATAGAATAGCTGTGAGTTGGGTTAGAACCGTGGTCTAACAGATCAACTTTACCAGAAGTCCACAGGTACTGAGGAGTCCACTGACGACCAGCAGTAACAGTACCGAAGTCACCAGTAGCACCGATGTAAGCTAGACGACCTTTACCAGCAGAGCTAGCGCCGAAATCACCAGTTTCAGTGTTTACGTAAGTTTCAAAACGAACCAGAGCAGTAACGCCGCTGTTCAGCTCAGTAGTTGCTTTGATACCGATACGGGAAGAGTTATCAGCAATATCCAGCTCGCCACCGTCTACGTTTACAGCTTTAACACGTAGGGAACCGTACAGGTCATAATCTACTTCTGCAGCTTGAGCAACAGCGGTGAAGCTCATGGCACCAGCAATAGCGGTAGCAATCAGAGTCTTTTTCATTTTGTTAATTTCCTTTCTCTACTCAATCGCTCTGCAAATAATGCAGAAATTTTTTTGTGGTCTGGCCGGCATCACCAGCCAACCGTAAACCTTTATTGTTTCAATCGCAGGGGCTACTTTAAACATCCTGCGCGCGCATGGCAATAGTCAAATCAGCCCTTTTTAACATCATTTTGCTGAGTTTTGACCTGTGTTAGGTATCAAGTCCGCCAGCAGCAACAGATTTTTTTTCTTACAGGCCTATTACAAATGGTCTTTTTTTTACAAATTGTGATAAAAGAAAAAATATTCATTTTAAATAAATATTTAACATCGAGACGTTAAAAATTAGGTTGATTACTCAAGCTCCGTTAAGGTTCTGCTTTTCCGCCCATTCCACCATCAGCTGTAGTTGGGTGCGACCTCTAAAGTGATTCAGATTTAACTGATAAGCCATCTGAATATAATCACCTTCAATAAAGTTCAGCATTTGCCCACCTGCTAACGCTTTAAACCAGATGGCTCTAAAACTATTTTTTTTCTGGTGATCGCTGAGCAATAACTGCACATGGGTTTGATCCGCGCCGATTACCTTGAGCTGCTCGACATAAAACACCCCTTGAAAGCAGGCACCATCAAATTCTCTGCCGTAGGGTTGCAACAGTTGTAATTCTTGCCAGGTTGCTTGAGATATTTGCTCTGAAGGTAACTCTCCATCCACCCAAATAACCGGTTGTAGGCTTTGATCACCTATTTGCTCTTTTACTGCTAAATCAAACAGTTGTAAAAAGTCTTGATAACGTTCTTTCCACAAAGTTAAACCTGCAGCGCCTTTATGGCCACCAAACTTTACCAGTAAATCAGGATCACTATCATGCACTTGTTGTAAAGCATTGCGAACATGGATTTGATCAACACTACGGGCCGAACCTGATAGGTGATCTGGATTCAATGAAGGACATAAAACAATGGATGGCTTACCGGTTTTTTGCGTTATTCTGGAAGCAACAATGCCCTGTACACCCGCATGGCCATCTGGTAAAAAGAGACTAAGCGCATCTAAACCTTCTGCCACTTGTTGTTTCGCTAATTGAACCGCTTCTTGGGTCATCTGCTGTTCAATGCTTTTTCGATCCTCATTATCCTGATCGAGGATTGCCAAATAATGTTCGGCCTGATGGTCTTGAGTCGCTAATATAAAGTGCAATGCCGCATAGGGGTCATCCAAACGTCCTCTGGCATTAATTCTTGGCCCGAGCTGAAAACCTAATACATCAGCACTAAAAAGCTGATCCTCTTTTTTCAGTAATTTTCTCACCGCTCGCCAGCAAGGTTGATCAAATCGATTGATCAATGATAGCCCTGTTTTTACCACAGCCCGATTAATGGCACTCTCCCCTAAAGAGACACAATCAGCCACTGTACCCAAAGCAACATAGGATAATAGAAAGCCCAACTTTGCTGTTGAATCAGGCAATAAACCCTGTTTAATCAATTCGCTACGCACTGAAGACATGACTAACCAGGCCACCATACAACCTGCAATAGTGGCATCTGGGTAATCACAGTCATCTTGTGTAGGGTTTACCATAGCAAAGGCGGACATAGGGGGGCCTTCCGCGGGCAAAGCATGGTGATCCGTCACAACAACATCAATACCTGCTTGCTTAAGCAGCACCAAGCGCGCCTCATCACTAGAACCACAATCCGCCGTAATAATGAGATCTGGCAATGTCTCCTGCTGTAAAATACGCGCAACCAATCCAGCACTTACCCCATAACCATCCTGTAATCGATGACCGATAAGGCTTTGAATTTTTTCCACCGGATGTTGATATAACTCAGTTAAGGCCCGATAGATCACCGCATGAGAGGTAATACCATCAACATCGTAATCCGTTAAAATTCCAACGGTCTCACCATTTTGAATAGCCAAAGCGATACGCTTAGCCGCTTTTTCAGCATGTTTGAGCTTTTCCGGTCGCTCGATATAAGCAAGTCCAGGCCGGGTTAAACTTTCCAATGGGCCAGTAAACGTTGGCAAACGCCCCGCTAATATCCGAGCTAATAAAGGTGATAATCCAAGCCCTAGAGCTTGTTCAAAAATCCCGTCAGATATAGGACGCTGCCGTAGTTGCACTGGGGTACCTCTATAATTTTAATGTTTAACCTAAGCACCTAAATAAAAGCATTTTGGCTATAAGAGGTTATCGGGATTGGTATGACGAATCGATTATTTAAAAAACCGACTCATCTCATTCATTGCTTGCTTAACCACTGGCAAGTTTAATTTCCCTTCTGGGTGTTCGTTATAATCAGGTTTAATAATTTCATAATTACCCGCATGGTATTTCACCGTGATCTGCTCCGGTTCAATAATACTGTAATTATTTACGCCACCTGAAATCAGCCATTCTCGATGATCTCGATTGAATAGATTATCGCCACTACTGTAATCGCTACCTGGATTGCTACAGCCTAAAACCTCGGTTAACAATGTAGGCACCATATCAAAGTGACTGGTACGCTTATTGATGAATTCAGGCTGGCGTCCCGGTACAGAGATCATAAGAGGCACTTGAACCTGATATTTACTGAAGTTACCGCCGTGGCCCCAATAGTTCTTCCCTGTATCATTAAACTCCTGACCATGATCAGAAGTAATCACCACAACCGTATCGTCCAGTAACTCACGTTGCTTAAGATCATCTAAAACACGGCCAATCAGGCTATCAGTAAAGTGCAGCGAATTTTTATAACGATTAACATAGGGCTCAGGATCAAAGTCGTTATTAAGCGCCAAGTAATTAACTTCTTGCCAGATAGGAGAAAAGTACTCGGGGTAATCATCGGGATAATCATAAGCATGAGCGGCATCGTAAAACAGGAAACCAAAAAAGGGCTGAGTCTTATCGGAAGCTTGTTGTTTATCCAGCCAAGATAACCACTCCTCTGTTAACTTAATATCCCTTTTGGGTGCATCCTTAGCATACGTATGAGTTCTCAAATCTGGAATGGAGGCAAATACGGTTTTATCAAAAGCAGGCTTGGTCAGCTTCGCACTAGCAAAAATACCAAAGTCATAATCTTGTTTCTGGAAAGCCTGTATCATAACGGGAGGCGTTGCCGCATTTTTCACTGCGCTCCAATAAGTACCAGGCAAGCCATAAAACATCGAGAAAATGCCTGTTCGTGTGCCATGTCCACCACTATGATGATCTTCAAAACGACTGGCATACTGATTTGAAAAAGCAGCTACATTGGGAGTTATCTCAGCATCCGCCGTATCATAACGCCATGAATCAATCGTAATAACCAGAACGTTATAAGGCTGACCTTCAACTTCACATTGCAAAGGGGCTTTTGGATAATTCAGTGTACCTTTGGCCTCTTTCAATAGCTTGTTTTTCTCTGCGGCCACTGGATCAGAAATCCCCCAACTAGCCAACTGACTTCTGGCTGTTGCCGGATAGTTCATAGGGAAGAATCGTCCCTTACTGGTCACATCAAAGAGATAGAGAGCATCAGCATAAACATGTATTAGATGGCTAGAAACGAAGCTCAGTACAAGAATAAGGCTAAACACACCGCCTTTTCGTGCCCGGCGGATATCCGGCAGTTTTTTCCAAAAATAGGCCGCTGCTCCTCCCTGTACGAGAAGAACAAACAGTCCCCCTCCTACAGCCATTAACTTGGAGGTCAAAGAGAAATCAAAAATTTGACCATCACTGTCATTCAAAATCAGATCGATCACAAAAGCATTAATGTGAAAGCGATATTGGTCAAAAATAAAACTGTCGAGAATCAGTAACGTCAGTACCAAAGAGGACGAACATACTGCCAGTCCGGTTAATAGACGTTTGGCCGGATGCAAAATAAGTAAAAGAAGAATAAATAAGCTAGGCAAAAATGCTAAAAAAGCGGCCTGCCCTAACCAAGTGCTGAGTAAATACCCCCAACCCAAGCCAGTTTCAGGTATCGGCATATACGCCGCAAATCGGAAGAAAATCAGCGCAACCAGTAACGAGGTCCAAACCCCATACCAGCCCAACCAAGTTGCAATCTGACCACGGGTCACTTTCGAGGATTCATTTATCAACATCACAGTATCTTTTGTTAGCCCAGAGAAAACGCCTCTATTACTAACAAAAAAGGGAGCCATTGGCTCCCTTTTTATGATGCATTGTATCAATTCATCGCTATTCCGATCCTCTCTCAAACGAAAAAGGAGATTGAGTCACTGATAACTCATCGAAATAAGCCTTTATTAGCGCTTATGCTTAACAACAAACTGTTGGATGGCTTCTGCATCCGCTGGCAGTACAGAGTAACGCTCTTCGCGCTCCAGTAGATCTGCCATATGAGGCGGCAAAGGCGCCCCTTCAAAACCCGCTTTAACGATAGCTTGTTCAAATTTAGCAGGATGAGCCGTAGCCAGCGTGATCATAGGTACAGACTGATCCCGGTTACAGGTCTCTGCCGCACGGTAACCCGTTGCAGTATGAGGATCTAACAGCTCACCGGTACGTTCAAAGGCTTCTTTGATCACATCGATAGTGGTGTCATCATTCACACTTAAACTATCAAACAACTCACGGGCTTTATCCCAACGGGCTTGATCCAATTGAACAGGCTCATTATTAAAGCGATTCAATAGGTCTTCAACCGCTGCACCGTCATTATCATACAGGCTAAACAGCAAACGCTCGAAGTTACTGGATACCACAATATCCATACTTGGCGATAGGGTATGCAGCAGAGGCTGCTTGCTGAAATCGTTTTTGCTAATCACACGGTGCAGAATATCGTTAGCATTTGTCGCTACAACAAACTGGTTTACCGGCAGGCCCATTTTATAAGCCATGTAGCCCGCAAAAACATCACCAAAGTTAGCAGAAGGTACACTGAAAGAGACCTTACGGCCTGGGGCACCAACACCCACAGCAACAGCAGAAACAAAGTAGTAAACGATCTGAGCCATAATACGCGCCCAGTTAATGGAGTTTACTGCCACTAAGCGAGTATTACCGCCTAAGAAACCTTGATTATTAAAGCTATCTTTAACAATGGCCTGACAATCGTCAAAGTTACCTTCTACGGCAATATTAAAGACGTTATCCGCCTGCACCGTTGTCATCTGACGACGCTGTACTTCTGATACACGATTGTGTGGGTGCAGAATAAAGATATCCACATGCTCACAAGGCTTACAGCCTTCAATCGCAGCAGAACCGGTGTCACCGGAAGTCGCCCCCATGATAACCGCATGCTCGTTACGCTTGCCTAGGAAATGATCCAGCAAACGCCCCAGCATCTGAAGCGCAACATCTTTAAATGCCAACGTAGGGCCATGGAACAGCTCTAACAAATAGTGATTGTTATCCAGCTGTTTCAGAGGCGTTACAGCATCGTGTTTAAACGTACCGTAAGTATCTTCTATCATCGCCTTCAGAGTATCTGCTGGGATCTCATCACCGATAAAAGCATGCATCACTTTATAAGCGATTTCGGTATACGACAGACCTGCCCAAGAAGCGATCTCTTCAGCAGAAAACTGAGGGATAGTTTCCGGTACATACAAACCACCATCACTGGCTAAACCGGTAAGTACAACGTCTTCAAAGTTCAGAGCAGGCGCTTGGCCACGAGTACTGATATAACGCACGGAGATTCTCGTCTAATTTTCTGGGACTTTTGTTTTCCCAATAACAAAAAGTTTGTCATTGTAGGAAACACTCAGTCAAAACCGAAATGCTCAGTGATTAATCATCAAACCTTAAAGAGGGTTCTCTTATATAGAGCAGCACCCTACTTAATCACTGAGCCTTGTATTTAATTCAAAAAGCCTAAACCTATACAGGTCTAGGCCTATAGCCAATGATTAGCTATCCAGACCTTCAACACGAATGCGAACCACTTCGTCATTCACATCAGCCAGAGCTTCAATATCAGCAATCGCCGCATTCATTTGCTGCTCTTTTGTCTGATGTGTCAGCAGGATAATCGGTACCAACTGACTTTCTTTGGCTTCTTTCTGAATGATGGCTTCAATGCTGATACCTTTTTCACTCAGGATAGAAGCAATGTTCGCCAATACACCCGGACGGTCAACAGCCTGAATACGCAGGTAGTAAGCAGTATTCACGTCGTCCATCGGTAGGATCGGTGTATTTTGATCCAGCGTTTCGTCCGTAAAGCCCAGCGGTGGCACACGATTGGCATAATCAATGTCTAAACCACGCGCAATATCCACGATATCTGCAATAACAGAAGAAGCCGTAGGTTCAGCACCGGCACCTGGGCCGTAATACATAGTAGGCCCGACTGCATCACCTTGTACCATTACGGCGTTTAGTACGCCATGTACATTAGCGATCAGGCGATCTTTAGGGATCAGAGTCGGGTGAACACGCAGTTCAACACCCTTGTCATTACGACGCGCGATACCCAAATGCTTGATGATATAACCCAACTCATCAGCCTGCTCGATATCCAGCGGAGTAATCTTACTGATCCCCTCTGTATAAGCTTTTTCAAACTGTAGAGGAATACCAAACGCCACAGAAGCCAAAATGGTCAGCTTATGAGCCGCATCAATACCTTCCACATCAAACGTAGGATCAGCTTCTGCATAACCCAGTTCTTGAGCTTCTTTCAATACATCATTGAAGTCACGACCATAGTCACGCATCTGAGTCATGATGTAATTGCCCGTACCATTGATGATACCAGCCAACCAATTGATCTTATTAGCAGATAAACCTTCACGGATTCCCTTAATCACGGGAATGCCGCCAGCTACTGCAGATTCGTATGCAACAACAACACCCTGTTCACGAGCAGCAGCAAAGATTTCATTGCCGTGCACTGCAATCAGTGCTTTGTTAGCCGTGACCACATGTTTGCCGTTTGCGATGGCTTTTAATACCAATTCACGGGCGATGTCATAACCACCAATCAGCTCAACCACAACATCAATTTCAGGGTTACTAACCACATCAAAAATATCGCGGGTAATGTTAATACCTGTTGTATCACAGTTTGGATTGTCACGACGGGCACCAATCTGCTCTACAATAATTGGGCGACCAGTACGACGGGCAATCTCTTCTGCGTTACGACGCAATACATTTACCGTACCGCTACCAACGGTACCTAATCCACAAACACCCACTTTTACCGGTTTCAACACATTACCCTCTTGCATATTTCCTGTAGTCATTACACCCACGGTACACCTATAGTGTGTACTTAATGGGATTTTTAAGGCCGTTCATATTAGCCTGTTTTTATCCAGATAAAAACCAACCGTATCAGGCTGCTAGAGACTGAGCAAAAAAACAGCATTTTTTTATGCAATCCACTCTATTCCCAGTCTTTTCCTAGCCATAAAAATAAAGCTCTGGTTTAAAAAACTCAGAGCTTTATTTAACACAACAAATATGTTGTTCGGACGAGTATTTAATCGAACAACGGGTGCAATCTTAGATACCCAATGCCGCAGAAATTCTTGCTGCAGGCATATAACCCGGCAATAAACGACCATCATCTAGAAAGATCGCCGGTGTTCCCTGCACGCCCAGTTTTTGACCCAGTTTATACTGTTCAGCAATAGGGTTAGCACAACGCTTATCTTCAATAGAAACCCCCTGCTTTGCTTTTGTCATAGCATCCAGCTGATTTTCAGCACACCAAGCAGAAACCATGGTGTAGTAAGAGCCAGAACCAATACCCGCACGAGGGAAGCCTAAATAGCGCACCGCAATGCCCATTTTATTCAACTCAGGGACTTCTTGATGCAGTTTACGGCAATAGGCACAATCGATATCAGTAAATACCGTAATCTGACCTTTTTCTTCACCCTCTGCTGGGAAGACAACCATCTGTTGCTCATCCAGCCCGGAGATTTGCTCCGATCGAGCCGTCATACGACGCTCTTCTGTAATATTCTTAAAACCTTTAGCAGCCACCTGATACAGGTCACCGGTAAATAGATAACCGCCATCGCTACTTGAATACAAGATTTCGCCACTGGTCAGCTCAACCTCATAGAACCCCTCTAATGCAGAAGATCTAATTTCAGCAACGGGAATACCAGGGCTTGCCGCTTGGAGCTTTTGTAAAATGTTATCTTCAGCACTTGCCGCTAAAACCTGAGCAGAAAGCATCGCATTGGTTAACAAAAGCAACCCACACATGTAACCCGTTATTTTTTTCATCGTGTACTTTCCCAAAATAGTCCAAAATAAATATCAGACTCGAAAATGGACAAATCAATCTGTCCCGACCTTCTGCTGTGACAGCAGCCTCAATTAAACGTTCAACTATACCGACTCGATACCCTAGCGCCAACGCCATTTATATCAACGCTATAGTGCTGCCAGTACTATTAGCACCATCAATCCTATAGAAGGATTAGACTACAGGACAAGATCCTACCGAACTGCCTTCTCTCTTATACAAGGCAACTCACCTTAAAAGCTAAGCTCTAGGGTGATGCTCCTGATACAGCTGCTGTAAGCGATAGTTTGCCACATGGGTATAAATCTGAGTTGTTGAAACACTGCTATGGCCCAAAAGCAACTGGACTGATCTTAAGTCAGCCCCATGATTTAATAGGTGTGTCGCAAAAGCATGGCGCAGCTGGTGAGGGGATATCGATGTTTCTATACCGGCTTGTAACGCATATTTTTTAATGCGATACCAAAAGGCCTGGCGGGTCATAAAACCACCCTTACGACTGGGAAATAACACCTTGTCTTGACTGATACCGGCTATTTCAGGTCGAACTGAGCGCAAATAACTTTCCATTTCGTCCAGAGCTAGCTCCCCTAAAGGTACAAGCCTTTCCTTTTGCCCTTTACCGGTTACCCTTACTAAACCTTGCTGAATACTTACCTGCCCTGTTTCTAAGCCAACCAGTTCAGACACTCGTAAGCCCGTCGCATAGAGAAGCTCTAGCATACAGCGATCCCTAGCTTGTAAGGGGTCGCTTAAATCAGGTTCAGCCAATAAACGATCCACATCCTTCTCAGACAAAACACCGGGTAATTTTTTCACCTGGCTGATCTTAGGTAATAGACTGACAGGGTTTGATACAACCTTACCCTCATCCAGCAACCAGTAATAAAAGGTTTTTAACGCACTGATTGATCGAGCTACTGAGCGGGCATTTTTTCCCTGCTGGAAACTATCTGCCACAAAGCCTTTTAGCTGATCGGTCGTCACGGCAAGCAGATCAAAGTCATTATAATCAACCCCATCAAGGGAGGGGCTCTCGGCATTAGTATCACGACCTTGTAACCAAGCGATAAGCTGCAACAGATCCCGACGATAAGCCTGGAGCGTATGCTGACTCAACCCTCTTTCTAGCAATAGATACTGATTAAATTCCGTTAATAAGACAGGTTCTGAGGGCAGGGCATCTGATCGAGAGGGAGAAGTCATAGACAGGTACTCATAGGTAAATCATAGGTAAATGCTATAGACGAACAGTTAAAAGCTGCAATTTAAAACAAAGGCATGATGGCATAAAATCCAGACATAAAAAAACGGACAACCCGCAAGGATTATCCGTCTTTTCAAGCAAGTCGAACCAATCGGTTAGATTAGCCCAGCTTCTCTTTAATACGTGCAGCTTTACCACTCAGCTCGCGCAAGTAGTACAGTTTAGCCTGACGTACATCACCACGACGCTTAACAGAAATACTGTCAACGATTGGGCTGTAAGTCTGGAAAGTACGCTCAACACCAACACCGTGTGAGATTTTACGTACAGTGAATGCAGAGTTCAGGCCACGGTTACGCTTACCGAGTACAACACCTTCATACGCCTGCAGACGCTCACGAGTACCTTCTTTTACTTTTACCTGAACGACAACAGTGTCACCCGGTGCAAAAGTAGGTATTTCTTTACTCATCTGTTCGGCTTCAATCGCCTGAATTACAGAATTTTTGCTGCTCATTAGCTCGCTCCTAGATTAAAGCCGCTCGACTTGCGCATTTAGCGCGAACCGTCATGATTGCGGATGAATTCTTCCAACAATGCCTGGCGCTCATCGTCCAGGTCGACCTTCTCCAACAAATCCGGCCGCCTTAACCAGGTTCGGCCCAGAGATTGCTGAAGACGCCATCGACGAATGGCTGCGTGATTCCCGCTTAGCAGAACGTCCGGCACCACCTGACCATCAATTTCTTCTGGTCGAGTGTAGTGAGGACAATCCAGTAAACCAGAAGCAAAAGAGTCCTCTTCAGCAGAGTTCTCATGCCCCAGTACACCGGGAACCATGCGTGATACGCTATCGATGAGGGTTAAAGCTGCTAGTTCACCACCGCTGAGAACATAGTCACCAATAGACCACTCTTCATCGACTAATGTCTCCACAACTCGCTCGTCGATACCCTCATACCGGCCTGCGATGATTACCATTCGCTCACGGGAGGACAGCTCAAGCACCCCTTGTTGATCAAGAGGACGCCCTTGTGGAGACATATAGATCACCTTAGCATCGGGTCCTGCAGCAGCTTTTGCTGCTAAAATAGCATCCCGAAGAGGCTCAACCTTCATCAGCATGCCAGGACCACCGCCGTATGGGCGATCATCAACCGTGTGGTGTTTGTCGGTTGCGAAATCACGAGGATTCCAGAATTCCAGCTGCAGCAGTTCTTTTTTAACTGCCCGCCCGGTAACACCGTATTCGGTGACCGCGTCAAACATCCCCGGAAATAGGGATACAATACCTAACCACACAGCAATAACTCTTAGAAATCCGGGTCCCAGTCAACCAGCATAGTGCCGGCACTGAGATCGATTTCTTTTACTACCTGATCTAAAAGATACGGAAGCAGGCGTTCCTGATCATCAACACTGTCCGCGGTTGCTTTAACCACTACAACGTCGTTGGCACCTGTATCCATCAGATAGTCAACCTGACCTAAATTAACGTCTGTTACCGTTCTTACTTCCAGCCCCTCTAATTGGTGCCAGTAGTAATCACCGTCTTCCAGCTCTGGCAGCAAGCTTTTGCTAATGCGAATTTCGCTGCCACACAGTTTTTCAGCCTGATTTCGATCATCAACCGATTTCAGTCGGACAATAAGTCCTTTACTGTGTTTTTGCCCTTTGCCCACGACAAACTCACCCAGAGGTTTGTTGTCTTGCCACAAAGACCATTTTTTATGCTGAAACAGACCGTCTATAGGGTCAGTATAAGAATAGACCTTGACCCAGCCTTGAATACCAAAAGGACTGGTAATTTTGCCTAAAACAACAAAATCATCTTTTTGATCGGACATAAGTCAGTCTTATTCTCTTATATGTATCGTCAGATAGAATTACTTAAGCAGCGTCTTTCAGCAGCTTAGCAACACGATCAGACAAAGTAGCACCTTGAGCAGTCCAGAACGCAACACGTTCTTGGTCTACACGCAGACGCTCTTCCTGGCCACGAGCCAGTGGATTAAAGAAACCAACACGCTCGATGAAACGACCGTTACGGGCGCTACGAGAGTTAGTTACAGTCAGATGATAGAACGGGCGCTTCTTAGAGCCACCACGAGCAAGACGAATGGTTACCATTGCCTGTCTGATCCTATGTTCGGAGTTCTCGAAATATCGCTACAAACTTTCATATTTGGCCTTTAGGCCCGAAAGGCGGCATATTCTAAGGGAAAACACCGACATTTGGAACCACAAAAGCACAATATTCCACCACAACCACAACATTTCTTATTGGGTTGAGCGGATATAAGAGTCTGAAAATGTGCCGCTATTGTAGGCAGACTGAGCGGAAACGCAAGCAACTTCCGTGAATTTAAACAGTTAACCCCTAAAGATAAGTAATTATCAGGACAAAAAGGACAAAAATAGCGAGAAAAATCAGGGATAAGGAGGGGCAAAAGGTATATATAAAGAAAGAAGAGGAGGGAAAGGAAGCGATAAAGCAAGGACACTTAAGATAAAGCAGAGCCGGTCAGATCTTATCCCCAACCGGCCAGCCCAATACGGATTACATGCGAGGGAAGTTACCGCCACCGCCCATACCCGGTGGTAGCATATTACCCATACCGCGCATCATCTTAGACATGCCGCCTTTAGAGCCCATTTTCTTCATCATCTTCTGCATCTGTTTATGCTGCTTTAACAGACGGTTCAAATCCTGAATCTGCAAACCAGAGCCCGCACAGATACGACGTTTACGAGAACCTGAGATCAGATCAGGTTTACGACGCTCTTCCGGTGTCATAGAGTTGATCAAGGCTTCTAATTTGCCCATCTCTTTTTCAGCGGCACCACTTTTCGCTACTTCAGACAACTGCCCCATTCCTGGCAACTTGTCCATCAGGCCTGACATGCCGCCCATTTGCTTCATTTGCTGCAACTGATCACGGAAGTCTTCCAGGTCAAAACCCTTGCCCTTCTTAACTTTCTTCGCCAGCTTCTCAGCTTTTTCTTTATCGATCTTCAGCTCTGCTTCTTCAATCAGAGACAGAATATCGCCCATACCCAAAATACGGGAAGCCACACGATCCGGGTGGAAAGGCTCTAAGGCATCAACCTTCTCGCCCATACCCATAAACTTAATAGGCTTACCGGTGATATGACGCACCGACAGCGCCGCACCACCACGAGCATCACCATCAGCCTTGGTCAGTATCACACCGGTCAAAGGCAAGGCATCATTAAAGGCCTTCGCCGTATTCGCCGCATCCTGACCTGTCATGGCATCAACCACAAACAGTGTTTCAACAGGAGTCACTGCCGCATGCAGGTCTTTAATCTCATCCATCATGCCTTCGTCGACATGCAAACGACCGGCAGTATCGATAATCACCACATCAAAGAACTGAATCCTTGCGTGTGCAATGGCCGCTTTAGCAATGGCAATCGGTTTTTGATCGGTACTACTTGGAAAGAACTCAACTTCAACTTCGCCAGCCAGAGTTTCCAGCTGTTTGATTGCCGCAGGACGATAAACATCGGCACTAACAACCAGAACCTTCTTCTTTTCCCGCTCTTTCAGGTAACGGGATAATTTGGCAACAGAGGTAGTTTTACCCGCACCCTGCAGACCAGCCATTAAAATAACCGCTGGAGGGCTCGCATTCAGGTTCAGCGTCTCATTGGCTTCACCCATAATGAGTTCAAGTTCTTGCTGAACAATTTTCACAAATTGCTGACCAGGACTCAGACTCTTGCTGACCTCCTGCCCTACCGCCCGCTCTTTCACCTTCTCGATAAAGGCTTTCACTACTGGTAAAGCAACATCCGCTTCCAATAATGCCTTGCGTACTTCTCGCAGGGTATCCTTAATATTATCTTCGGTCAGCTTGGCCTGACCCGTAATCGAACGCAGGGTTTTCGAAAGGCGATCGGTTAAATTCTCAAACATCCACACATCCTCGCTGCCAGATACAGCAGAAACACTATCGACAGTGCAATTAAAAGCTAAAGAAACGCAATCTCAATACAATTTAAGCGCAATTATCCGACATTATAACCGGTGCAAGCCCTTGGCATCTATGGGCAAGTGTTGAATGATGCAGCAGGTGCTGCAATCAGGTACTATTAACGACTTAATTTTCAGCGCCATTGAAGCTCTTTTTATATTTGGGATACCAGACAGATTATGGATGCTATTGCCTTAGCTCTGATCGCAACTGTTTTTTATTTAGCAGCCGCCAGTTACCAATTTATGGCCCTCCGGCGCAAAGCCCCTGTCCGTCCGTCCATGATTCAACTATTGGGTAGCGCAGCAGCACTTAATCACGGCCTGAGTGTTTGGCTGGCGATGTTTCAACCGGATGGCATTCATCTTGGTTTAACGGAAATGGGATTATTAGCCACCTTCACGATCAGTGTCATGCTGCTGCTTAGCAGCCTGAAAAAACCTGTACTGAATTTGGCCGTAGGCGTTTTCCCTATGTCCATGCTGGCCCTGCTATTTGCTATTTGGGGGCCCACTTCTGCTCCCAGCGAGATGCCCCATGGGTTGCTCAGCCATATTATGACCTCTCTGGTCGCCTACAGTTTAATCATTATTGCCGCCTGCCAAGCCATGCTGGTTGCCGTGCAAAACTACCAACTCAAACACAAACATACCCGTGGCATCATTCAAGTCCTGCCGCCATTACAGACAATGGAACGACTTCTGTTTGAGCTTATTTGCGGTGGCGTACTGGCGTTAACTCTGGCAATAGCCACAGGCTTTGTATTTATCGAAAACTTGTTTGCCCAGCACCTCGCCCATAAAACCGTATTAACCTTAATGGCTTGGTTGGTATTTGCCGTGCTATTGGGGGGACATCATCTCATGGGCTGGCGAGGCATGACTGCCGTCCGCTGGACACTAGGCGGTACAACCTTATTAGTATTAGGCTATTTTGGTAGCAAGTTTGCACTGGAAGTTCTTATCAATTAACCAAGTTCATCCTATTGTAAGCAGATCTTTGAATGATCGCCCATAAATAACCGTTATAAAGGCTAAAATAGGAACTGAATCAGTTCCTAGTCAAAATAATCAGAAAGATCACAGCAATTTCACTGATCATCTTGACAGTTAGCCCTTAAATCCCTAAAAAGTAGTTCACAGTAAAGTTAAGGAAAATAACGCTCTTGAACGATACCCCCCTTGGCATCTTATTTGGCCTATTGGTTTTTCTCATAATCTGCTCCGGCTTCTTCTCAAGCTCAGAAACGGGCATGATGTCCTTGAACCGGTATCGTTTAAGCCACCGGGCAAAAAATAAGGATCGCTCAGCACTTCGAGTCAGCCGCTTATTGGAACGGCCGGATCGTTTGATCGGCGTTATTCTTATCGGCAATAACTTCGTGAATATCCTGGCCTCCTCCATCGCCACCATTATTGCTATTCGACTCTATGGTGATGCGGGTATCGCTATTGCTACGGCCTTACTGACGTTTGTCATTCTAATTTTTGCCGAAGTAACGCCTAAGACGTTGGCAGCCTTGCACCCAGAAAAAATTGCCTACCCAGCCTCTCTGTTACTTCAGCCTTTACTAAAAATCATGTATCCCTTGGTTTTTATGGTCAATGCTATTACCAATGGCCTGCTCAGATTGATGGGAATCAATCAAAACGACAGCAGCAATGACCAGTTGACACCTGAAGAGCTGCGTACCGTCGTATTGGAAGCAGGGGCTATGATCCCCCGTCGACACAAGACTATGCTCCTGAGTATTCTGGATCTGGAGTCCATGACTGTTGATGACATCATGATTCCCCGTCACGAGATTCAAGGTATAGATCTGGACGACTCTCTGGAATCTATTCTGGAACAACTACAAAACTGCCGTCACACTCGCCTGATTTTGTATAAGGGTGATATCAATAATGTCTTGGGCATTTTGCATATGCGTAATGCCTCTCGCTTTATGGCCCGTAAAACACAGACCAAAGAAGACCTTCTGACAGAGGCCCGTGAACCCTATTTTATCCCTGAGACAACACCTCTTCAGACACAGTTACTGCACTTCCAGAAGCTTAAGCGTCGCATCTCTATCGTGGTGGATGAATACGGTGATGTTATGGGCATCGTCACATTGGAAGATATCTTGGAAGAGATTGTCGGTGACTTTACTTCACCAATGAATGGTCAGAATGAAGAGATCCAACCAGAATCCAGTAATAATGATTCAGATGGTCAGAACTTTATCGTAGATGGCACTGCCAGCATTCGGGATATCAATAAATCTCTGGATTGGGCGCTGCCAGTCGACGGCCCCAAAACCATGAACGGTTTGATTATTGAACAGCTAGAATCAATACCAGAGGCCCACGTCTGCTTAAAGGTGGGCGATTATTATCTGGAAACGACTGAAATCAGTGGCAACCTAGTACAAAAAGTACGCTGCTGGAGTCAGGATGAAGTCAATTAAATCCATCCGACAAAATAGACTCTATCGTTAATGCATAAATGGCTGAGCTTTGAGTCTCAGCCATTTTTCTATCTACCTCAAAAAATCTGCTATTTCCCGATAAGCCTTATCGCACACCTCTGGCACCATGCTTTCCAGATTCAAGAACGCATGTAACATATCAGGGTAACAACTTAGCTCAGTCGATAAACCCGCTCCAACTAGCTTATCTTTAAATAACTCAGCCTCATCCCTTAAAGGATCAAAACCGGCATTAATAATCAGCGTTTGGGGAAAATAATCCGGTAGAGGCATTTCCAATGGCGATATCGACAAAGGATCTGCTTGCCCCTGCAGATAATTATCAAAGTACCACTGCATTCGCTCTGCTGTAAGCAAATAACCCTCAGAAAACAACCGAACAGACTCTGTTTCCATCCGATAATCTAGGCTTGGATAGATCAAAACCAACTTATCGAGGGCATACGTTAAGCCAGTATCAGGCTGAAGACATACCGTCGCGGCCATAGCACCGCCACCAGAATCTCCCATTATATGAACGTTTAATTCCGTGATCGGCAGATCCAAACCGGACAGCAAAGAAGGCAAATGAGCCATCACCGCACGAACATCCTCTAAACCACAGGGCCAAGGGTTTTCCGGCGCTAAACGATAATCGATAGAAAGCACACCTTGCTGAGTAAAATGAGCAATTCGACGACAGATAGGATCATAAACATCCACACTACCGGCCATATGACCACCACCATGGATAAATAGAATAAGCTCTTTTGGCCGTTCGGAATCAGCCTGAAAATAGCGCAGAGGGATCGAACGATCCTCCAGATCCAACGCTAGGTCATCTGCCCGAGCAACCTCAGGCCCTGGATAAGTAAAGTGATGAGTCATATCCGCCAAACCCTGACGGGCTGCTTCAGGCGTCATATCAACACCTTGAGCGACCTGCTCTGCCATCAGCTGATTTAAATACTGGCGCCACGACTCAAGCTTTGGATGCACATCTCTGCTACTCATATAACTCAATCCTTGTCAGGTTATTTTGCATTCAGTGTGCCAGAGCTTTTTTGCAGATCAAAGGCAAATTCCAGTGCTTTCAACTCACCAATTGAAATCATCTCTACAAAATGCGCACCTAATTTTCGAGCGAGCTTAATTGAGGCTTTATTCTCTGGGTGAATTAGACTTATTAGTTGCTGCTTGTCAGGCTGAGTACTACTCCAATCCAAAACCCTTTGTGCTGCCTCAAAGGCAATGCCTTGACGCCAGCGACTTCTTGTAACCATCCAACCAATCTCCATACCCGGCCACCCAGGCGGATCATATAGCCCTACCCGCCCGACAAGTTCTCCAGACGCTTTATCCTCTACAGCCCATAAACCGTACCCTTTCATTTGCCAATGCCCTAGTAGATAAGCCAAGCTCTGCCATGCCAGATCTCTATTTAAGGGTTGTCCTTGAGCAATATAACGTACAACCTCAGGATCTGAAGCCATTATGAGGTAGTCATCTAAATCATCTGGAACGAATGATCTTAGCCATAAACGCTCAGTTTCTAATACAGGTACTGTAATTGGTGTATTTACTTGCATGTTTAATATTCTTACCCTTAAGCCAATAACGAAAAGATAAATCCTTAATAACACTTGCCGGGATAGCGCGTTGAACAAAACAGCACTTAGCAATACATTGCGCAACCGATGTTACCAATTATTGGACGGAGAAAAGTCCAACAGTCTAATAGGCAACATCATTAATGGCTTTATTATTACTCTGATTGTCATCAACGTCATAGGAGTGATTATTGAATCTATACCTGAGGTTTATCAAGCATACCAACAGGCATTTCGATGGCTTGAGGTTTTTTCTGTTGGCGTCTTCACTCTGGAATATCTCACTCGTATCTGGATAGCAACGGAAAACCCACGATTTGGCCACGGTCTCAAAGGGCGATTCCGATATATGCGCTCCCCTATCGCCATTGTTGACCTTATCGTGATTCTGCCCTTTTATCTTTCTCTCTTTATGAGTATCGATCTACGTTACCTTAGGTTATTACGCTTACTGCGCCTGTTAAAATTGTCCCATTACATCCGTAGCATGGATGTTTTTATTAAGGTTCTAAGCTCAGAGTTAGCCTCTATTGCCTCTGCCATTTTTGCGGTATTGGTTCTGGTTGTCTTAGCTGCTTGCTTGATGTTCACTTTAGAACACCAAGCACAACCAGAAGCCTTTAAAACGGTATTAGATGCCATTTGGTGGGCCGTAGTCACCATGACCACAGTAGGTTATGGCGATATGACTCCCGTGACCGCGGGAGGAAAAATCCTCGCCATCCTGATTATGTTATTGGGCGTGGGCACCGTTGCATTGCCAGCCGGTATGCTGGCAGCACGTTTTTCTGAAGAGCTGCAAAACCGAAAGGCCTCCATTACCGCAGAGGTGATTAACGCACTGGAAGATGGTGAGCTTAGCCATCAGGAACAGATCGTACTAAAGCGCCTCAGCCAACAATACGGCATATCCGAAACAGACTTGAATCAAATTATCCACAACCAACGACTGGAACTGGGTCATAAGATCCATTGCCCCCATTGCGGACAAAGCCTATTTGATGCACCGGTGAAAGAGCCTTAACTAATGGCAATCATCATGCAATCACTAAACGATCAATGGAGATTCACCTTGAATAAGCCAGCCTGCTATATCGGCCTGCCTCAATGGAATCATTCCAACTGGACAGATGGTCCTTTGGCGGGAAGTTCAGCCCACCACCCTCTGGGGCGTTATGCCCGTTATTTCTCCTCTGTGGAAGGCAATACTACCTTCTATGGCTTACCAGAAATAAAGACGCTGCAACATTGGGATAAAGAAACACCGGATCATTTCCGCTTCTGCTTTAAGCTACCCAAAACTATTACCCATGAACTCAATCTGCGTCATTGCGACTCTGAATTAACAGACGCTTTAAATCGTTTATCCATACTTCAGGAAAAGCTTGGTTTGCTCTGTATCCAGCTGCCGGATTCCTTTTCGCCGGAAGAATTACCGATACTGGAAAGCTTTCTGAGAGGTTTACCTGCCGAATTTAATTACGCCTTAGAGCTCAGACACAGAGATTTCTTTAAAAAAGATGAGACCGAGCGTTATCTGAATGCCCTGCTGATGGAACGAGGCATCAACCGTATTCAGTTTGATACCCGGGCATTATTTCAAAACCCAACACCGGATGACGAGACTCAAGAAGCCTTAAAAGCCAAACCCAATGTTCCTCTGCATGTACTAGCAACCGGACAAATGCCCATGGTGAGATTTATTACCGCGAAGGATTGGCAGGGTACACTGCATTATCTTGATCCTTGGGTGAAAAAAATCTGCCAATGGCTACAAGAAGGCCGCACACCCTTTGTCTTTTTGCATACGCCCAATAATGCCCATGCGCCGGATGTCGCAGCTTATTTTGCAGAACAGATTAATAGGGTGATACCAGATAGTGCTTTATTCACACTATGGCCAGAACAACAAAATGAGCAATCATCTTTATTCTAAATATAAAGTGAAGTAACAGAGCTGACCCACTAACTACACCTTAATAAAAAGAGACCTGATATTTAAGAAAGTTCAGAGCATTAAAAAGGCAGCCGAAGCTGCCTTTTTATCACGCGATAGAGCTAGGAATTAACCTACTCTAACCTACATGCTCTCAACCTACCCAAGTACGGGCATTGCGGAACATACGCATCCAAGCGCCATCTTCACTCCAGTCATCAGGTGACCAGGAGTTCGTCACGGCACGATACACACGCTCAGGGTGTGGCATCATGATGGTGACACGGCCATCAGTCGTGGTAACACCAGAAACACCCGCCGGAGAACCGTTCGGGTTCGCTGGATAAGTTTCGGTGACCTTGCCGTAGTTATCCACATAACGCAGGGCCAGAGCACCACTGTCCAGCATGTTGCTTAGGTGCGCATCATCAGCAAATTCCGCATGACCTTCACCGTGGGCAATGGCGATTGGCATACGAGAACCCGCCATACCTTGCAGCAGTACCGATGGGCTGTCTTGTACTTCAACCATACAAACACGGCCTTCAAACTGCTCGGACTGATTACGGACAAAGTGCGGCCAGTGCTCAGCACCTGGGATAAGTTCATGCAGGTTAGACAGCATCTGACAACCGTTACATACACCCAGAGCAAAAGTATCGTCACGGTGGAAGAAGGTTTTAAACTGCTCTCGCGCTACGGCATTAAACAGAATACTCTTCGCCCAACCTTCACCAGCACCCAGAACGTCACCATAAGAGAAACCACCACAAGCCACCAGACCCTGGAATTGGTCCAGAGTAGTACGGCCTTCAAGGATGTCGCTCATATGTACGTCAACGGCAGCAAAACCGGCGCGATCAAAGGCTGCAGCCATTTCGATCTGACCGTTAACACCCTGCTCACGTACGATAGCCACCTTAGGACGGTTACCGGAAGCGATCAGATCCGCTGCGACATTGTCATTCACATCGTAAGACAGTTCAGCGTGTAGACCTGGGTTGGTCGAATCCAAAATGGTATCAAACTCTTCCTGTGCACAATCGGCGTTGTCACGCATAGACTGAATGCGGAAGCTGGTTTCGCTCCACATGCGCTGATAGTTCACACGAGCATTTTCTAATACAGCATCACCATCAAAGGTAAAGCGTATCCAATCTTCGTCGTTTAGCTCACCAATAACCGCCACACAATCGCCTAGGCCTGCGCCTTCAAACTGTGCCAATACTTCTTCGGTGTTCTCACGGTTGACCTGAATGACGGCACCCAGCTCTTCATTAAACAGCGCCGCTAATACATCAGCAGTCTCAGCACTATCAGCCAGCAGATCCAGCTTGATGTTCAGACCCGTATGAGCGGCAAAAGCCATCTCGGTCAGTGTGGCAAACAAACCACCGTCGGAACGGTCATGATAAGCCAGCAGTTTGTCGTCTTGATTCAGACCTTGAATCACGGCAAACATCGCTTTCAGATCTTCCGCATCATCCAAATCAGGGGCTTCATTACCGACCTGATTAAAGACTTGCGCCAAAGCTGAACCACCCAGACGGTTCTGACCACGACCCAGATCGATCGATAGCAGATCGGTAGCACCTTTATCAGTGCGCAGTTCTGGTGTCAGAGTCTTAGCCGCATTTTCAACGGGAGCAAAACCCGTTGTTACCAGAGACAATGGAGAAGTCATGGACTTCTGCTCGCCTTCGTCATCCCAAACCGTGCGCATAGACATAGAGTCTTTACCCACAGGAATCGCAATACCCAGCTCTGGAGCCAGCTCCATACCTACGGCTTTCACCGTATCAAACAGCGCCTGGTTCTCGCCGTTATGACTGGCTGCAGACATCCAGTTAGCCGACAGTTTAATGTCGCCCATCTTCTTGATGTTAGCCGCGGCTAGGTTAGTAATGGTTTCACCGACGGCCATACGACCAGACGCCGCAGGATTAATCAGCGCCAGCGGAGTACGTTCACCCATCGCCATGGCTTCACCGGTGATAGAATCTTGGGTCGTTGTGGTTACCGCAACGTCCGCTACTGGTACCTGCCAAGGACCCACCATCTGATCACGAGCCACCATACCGGTAATGGAACGGTCACCAATGGTGATCAGGAAGGATTTACTTGCCACAGTCGGCAACTGAAGTACACGAGACGCCGCATCTTTCAGCTCCACCTCAGCAAAATCTAGCGCAGGCAGGTCAGGATTTACGCGGTTAAATTCGCGATGCATCTTAGGTGGCTTACCAAACAGCACACTCATCGGCAGATCAACAGGTTCATTACTGAAAACTGTATCCTGTACCGTCAGGTGCAGTTCTTCAGTAGCTTCACCCACGACCGCAAACGGACAACGCTCACGCTGACAGATAGCTTCAAAGGCTGCCAGATTCTCAGGTGAAACTGCCATAACATAGCGTTCCTGAGATTCGTTACACCAAATCTCCAATGGGCTCATGCCCGGCTCGTCATTCAAAACCTTACGCAGGTTGAACTGACCGCCACGCTCACCATCACCGACTAATTCAGGCAGGGCGTTAGACAGACCACCCGCACCCACATCATGGATAAAGCTGATTGGGTTTTCATCACCCAACTGCCAACATTGGTCGATCACTTCCTGACAGCGGCGCTCCATTTCTGGGTTTTCACGCTGAACAGAAGCAAAATCCAGATCTTCCGAGCTAGAACCTGTGGCCATAGAAGAAGCTGCACCACCACCCAAACCGATCAGCATGGCAGGGCCACCCAGAACGATCAGCTTAGCGCCAACAATAATTTCGCCTTTTTCTACGTGATCGGCACGGATATTACCCATACCACCGGCCAGCATAATCGGCTTGTGGTAGCCCCACATCTCTTCGCCGTTTACACCCGTAGCCTTCTGCTCGAAGGTACGGAAATAACCGTTCAGGTTAGGACGACCAAACTCGTTGTTAAACGCAGCGCCACCTAATGGGCCCTCGATCATAATATCTAGAGCAGAAACAATACGGCCTGGCTTGCCGTAATTGCCTTCCCACGGTTGGTTATAATCAGGGATATTCAGGTTGGATACGGTAAAACCGGTCAGACCTGCTTTAGGCTTGGAACCACGACCCGTTGCACCTTCATCACGAATCTCACCACCAGAACCCGTTGCTGCACCCGGGAAAGGGGCAATCGCTGTTGGGTGGTTATGAGTTTCCACCTTCATCAGCAAGTGTACGGCTTCATTATTTTTGCCGTATTCTTTTGATTCAGGATTTGGGAAGAAGCGGTTGGCTTCATGGCCTACAATTACAGAAGCGTTGTCTTTATAGGCTGACAGTACACCTTCTGGATTTTGCTGGTGAGTATTTTTAATCATGCCAAACAGAGATTTTTCCTGCTCAACACCATCAATGGTCCAGCTGGCATTAAAGATCTTATGACGACAGTGCTCTGAGTTTGCCTGAGCAAACATCATTAGCTCGATATCATTGGGGTTACGGCCAAGATCAATAAAACTGGTCACTAGATAATCAATCTCATCGTCAGCCAAAGCCAGACCCAAAGATTGATTCGCTGCTTCCAGTGCAGGACGGCCTTGACCCAGAATATCCACTGAGGTCATTGGACGAGGTTCTTCATGGCTGAACAGACATTCCGCTTGATCCAAGTCGGTTAAAACCGCTTGAGTCATACGATCATGCAGCTGAGCTTGCAGAACTGCCTGATCACCCGCTGATAAATTATCAGCCTGTACATAGTAAGCGATACCGCGTTCAATACGCTCAACACTGCCTAAACCACAGTTATGAGCGATATCCGTGGCTTTAGAAGACCAGGGAGAAATCGTTCCCGGACGAGGCACAACCAGAAATAGGGTGCCGGTAGGCTCCTTAACTTCTGCTTTTGGGCCGTAACGCAAAATCCGATCAAGAACAGACTCCTGCCCGCTGGTCAGATTGGCCGACAATTCGGCAAAATGCATAAACTCAGCATGCACAGCCTGTACAGCAGGAATTGCTGTTTGCAGTGCATTTAAAAGCTTACGGGCTCGGAAAGCAGATAGGGCGGGTGCTCCACGCAACTTAAGCATGACGAAAAGAAGCCTCTTAAAAAAAGTTTCAGACACCGGGACGTGTTCTACTCTATGTAAACAGACAAACAAGGATATACTTGCAGGCCTGCTTTTCATTAAGCAGACATTATAGGCGTGCAATAATACTGCAAACAGCACAGCGAACGCCAACACAGCGATAACTTTCGACCGAATTGTGAAGCAGTTTAGAGATTTTAATGTCAAAAAAGTGCGACAATGCCATTAATCGCTCGTGCAGTACCTAATAACAAGGACAAAATCAGGGTAATTTAATTGTGCAACAGGTAAAGCAAACTACACACATTTTGATAACATTAGCCGTTTTGCTGCTGATGGCTCTGTTGTTGTCTGCCTGTCAAAAAGAAGAATTACCCAGTGAATTGGAACAGATCAAACAAAAAGGCGTCTTAAAGATACTGACCCGCAATACGCCAATGACCTATTACGAAGGTGCTGATGGCCCTTCCGGTTTAGAATATGAACTGACCACCCTTTTTGCCGAACATCTTGGCGTTAAACTAGAAATCGACAGCACCCATGATATTCAAGAGATTTATCAGTCTCTCAGTAAAGGGGAAGCAGATCTTGCCGCTGCAGGTCTAGAGGTCAGTCTAGATAAAATCAATAATTTCCTATATGCACCCGAATATATGCAGGTGCAACCTATTGTTATTTACAATCGTAAAAACAAAGAACGTAAAAAACCGAAAACACTGGATGACCTTATTGGTAGCCAGATAGCCGTTATTGCCGAAACCCAATCCGCTCGCCTGTTAAGAGAACTTCAGTCGGAACACCCAAAACTGAGCTGGAAAGAAACCCGAGATTTAGAAGCTACCGACCTAATCCGCATGGTACAGGAGTTGGAGCTGGATTATGCCGTTATTAACTCGAATGAACTGGATATTAATCTGGCCTATTTCACCAAGGTTAAAGAAGCCTTCAAACTACCCGGTGCTCACAAGCTGGCCTGGGTCATGCCTAAAACTCGCGACCATAGCCTTTATCAGGAAACAAAAAAGTTTTTTGCCAAACTAGAGGCTGATGGCACCTTAACTCAGATGAAGGATCGTTATTACGGTCATAAAGAACAGCTGAATTATGTCGGTGTACAACTTTTCCTACGCCATGTGCGCAATCGCCTACCTAAATATGAACGTCACTTTCGCGGCGCAGCTAAGAAATACGATCTGGATTGGAAGCTACTGGCGGCAGTGGGCTATCAAGAATCTCATTGGAAACCTTTGGCGAAATCGCCCACAGGTGTACGGGGCTTGATGATGCTAACCCGTAATACATCAAAAGATATGGGCGTTACCAATAGACTGGATGCCAAACAAAGTATTTATGGTGGCGCTCGCTATCTATCCAATCTTATTCGTCGCATGCCAGAGCGTATTATCGAACCGGACAGAACATGGATGGCCATGGCCTCTTACAATGTTGGCCTTGGTCATCTAGAAGACGCCCGTATTATTACCGAGCATATGAAAAAAGACCCTAGTAAATGGGTCGATGTCCGAGAACACCTGCCTCTCCTACAAAAACGTAACTGGTATAAACATACCAAGTACGGCTTTGCTCGGGGCCAAGAGCCTGTCACTTATGTAAAAAATATCCGCCAGTACCACGACATTCTCAGCTGGTACGACACTCGTTTACAACAACTGGCCAAAAACCAGGCTACGGAACGACCTGTGACACAAAGTGTGAGCTTTAGCATCGTGCCGCCTGTTTTATAACGTCTATTCAGCCTCGTTACCCTTTATCTACTCTATTTGAGTATCTGATAGCGCCCTAAAAACTGAGTTCTACCAAAACCAATATTCCTACTATCTCTCCTCTGCTTTTTTTCTACGCTCAGCAAAAAACTGTTTTAACAAACTGCGACATTTCCCCTGTAATAGACCACCTTCAACCTCGACTCGGTGGTTATACCAAGGCTGAGCAAACAGATTACAAATACTCTCATTAACACCGGTTCTTGCTTCTGCTGTACCGTAGTACACCTTACGCACTCTGCTATGAATAATAGCCCCTGCACACATGGTACAAGGCTCGACGGTGACATAAAGATCACACTCATTCAGTCGGTAGTTTTTTAACGCCTGTCCTGCGTCTCTTAAGGCCATAATCTCCGCATGGGCAGAAGGATCACAGCCACTGATAGGCTGATTCCAACCTCGTCCAATGATTTCATTATCCCGCACAACAACCGCACCTATGGGCACTTCACCCTGCTCGGCAGCCTGTTGCGCCAACTCAATGGCCCTGTGCATAAAATATTCGGCTTTATGACTCATGTGATTAAAGATCGCCTCATTTTTATCAGAAGAGAAAAAGAAGAGCAGATTATCAGCAGCCCAGTTACGGTCAAGGTTTTCTCAATTCAATAGTCTCCAATAGGAGTAAAATATGAACCAGATCTAAAAAGGATTAAATATCCCCTATTACAGATCTTCATCATAGCCATGCTATGTTATAAAGAGGCTAATAAATTCAGACGCCACCTTAGAATTGATAATTATCATGGATTACCCTACTCCAATGTTCAGGGTTAGATTATGCCGGAGGCACTATGTACCTTAGCTCTTTGCCAACCAAACGCAGTAAACTTTCTGCCTTCGCCCTAGCGACCAGTCTTTGCACACTTTTATTAACCACCCCTTTCGCTCAAGCAGCCGCTAAAGTACGTTTTTTGGTGGGTTATCCGATACAGTCTCATGCCCCCTACTATCTGGATGATGGCACTGCAATTCCTGAGAACAATCCAGGTTTTGCCGTAGAAGTGATGCAACAAGTAGGTAAAAAAATTAAAGAGATTAAGTTTCAGCTCGTACGCTGTGAGTTTAATGACTGCTTACAACAGATCAAAACCGGAAAGTTAGATGGTTTATTTAATGTGCCTTATCGGGATGAATGGCTGTTTACCGGCAAATATCCTTTTACCAAAGCCAAGGTAGACCCTAGACAGAAAATTTATCGCGAAGAGTACGCCTTATACCGAGTAAAGGATACGCGGGTATCCACAGATGGTGGCCGCATATACGGTCTGAAAGGCCGTAGTGTTATTGTCACTCAGCACAATGCTGTAGAGACTCTATTAAAAGAACAGAACTACCCATTACTGCACTTCGCCACAACCACTGCGGCACTGCAAAGCCTACTACAACGTGAAGCACCAGCGGCTGTGCTGGCCGTTAATCATGTGGAAACTCTTGCAAGAAAACACGCTGAACTCGCGGGTTTTATCAGTCGAGCAGAAGAGCCTTTAATAACCGAAGACTACTATCTGATGTTAAGTCGCCAGTTTTACGCCAAAAAACCTTGGCTGGCAGAAATGATCTGGGATGAACAAACCAAGATCATTACCGAACAAGGCGATGCATTGGCAGAGAAGTACGTGCAATAATCACTTTATCTTCTAACGAATAGTCTCTCCGTAAGCTTGCAATATTTCTGTTAGCAAGCTTATGGACTAACAAAACAAACAGGCTCTAAAAACCTGTATCAGCCGCTTTAATCCTCCCAACTCCTAAACAAGTTTCTTGCTGAAGAAGCCTATAGATCAGGCCATACAGCTTTATTATCTTATAGCCGTACCGTCCTAGATCCTGTAAGCTTCAGCGCCCCCGTTGTTAAACGGTTTTCAGATTATTATCTGATATTTCTTACCCGCTAGTTTACAAGAGACCTGCTATGAGTTTTGACTCACTGGGCTTATCGGCCCCCATCCTTGCTGCTGTTAGTGAGCAAGGCTATGAAACACCTTCACCGATTCAAGCTAAAGCTATTCCTGCGGTACTCACCGGTCAGGATGTTATGGCAGCAGCTCAAACCGGTACAGGTAAAACAGCAGGTTTCACACTTCCAATTCTAGAATTACTGAGTCAAAGCCAACGCTCTCGCGGCAATCAGGTTCGGGCACTGATCCTAACCCCTACCCGTGAACTGGCGGCACAAATTGCAGACAATGTTCATTTGTACGGTAAGCACCTGCCACTGCGATCTAATGTGGTTTTTGGTGGCGTTAAGATCAACCCTCAGATCGCCAACCTTAAAAAAGGCTGTGATATTCTGGTCGCGACACCGGGACGCTTACTAGATCTCTATCAGCAAGGCGCCGTAAAGTTTAATCATCTGGAAGTACTGGTACTGGATGAAGCCGATCGTATGCTGGATATGGGCTTTATTCACGATATTCGTAAGATCTTGGCGATCTTGCCAGCAAAACGTCAGAACCTGATGTTTTCTGCCACCTTCTCTGATGATATTCGCACCTTGGCAAAAGGCATTGTTAACAAGCCTGTTGAGATCTCCGTAGCCAAAGCGAATACCACAGCTAAAAGTGTTAGCCAGCTTATTTATCCTGTAGATAAAAACCGAAAATCAGCGCTTCTCGCTCATCTGATTCAGGGGCAGAAGTGGCAACAAGTACTGGTTTTTTCCCGTACCAAACACGGCGCTAACCGCCTGACTCGTTACTTAGAAAGTAAAGGCGTTACCGCTGCCGCAATTCACGGTAATAAAAGTCAGGGTGCGCGTACCAAGGCCTTGGCCGAATTTAAGAGCGGCTCTATTCGCGCCTTGGTCGCAACCGATATTGCCGCACGGGGTTTGGATATTGATCAGTTACCACAAGTGGTTAACTTTGATTTGCCGAATGTTGCCGAGGATTATGTACACCGTATCGGCCGTACCGGTCGAGCAGGCGCTACAGGGCAAGCTGTTTCACTGGTATGCGCTGATGAAACAAAACACTTAGTGGATATCGAACGTCTCATTCAACAACAGCTGGAACGAGAAGTTGTGCCGGGTTTTGAACCGGTCAATGAGCTTTCAGAATCTCGTAAGCCGTTACCGCCAAAGCGCCACAAACCGAAAAACCCAAGACAGGCACGCTCCGAGCATCAGGATGGTCAACGCTCCGGTGAAAATGCTCGCGGTCATAAGCCTACGGGTAAAAACAAACGTCATACAGGCGGAGGTCAAAGCTCCGGCAGCGAAAGAAGAAGTGAACGTACCAGTTCTGAACGTCGTAATTCAGAAAACAATCGTTCAGAGGGCAAGCCTCGTTCTAATCAAAAGCGTTCGACAGGCTCCGCGTCAGAGTCCAACAAAAGCAGTAACGATCCATGGGCAAATGCTAAGCGTCGTTAACCACTTAGAACATAAAAAACTGCCGATGATATCTCTTTCAAATCATCGGCGGCCTTAATAGAAAGGCGGTGTTATATCACTCCAAGATATTAATCTTGTAGGGCAAGATATTCTTCACTGTCTTTCAGCGCACTCACAATGGCTTCTCGACAGATCCCTGTAGAAAGCAAATCCATATAAAAGCCATGCCCACCATCATCAGCGTCTCTTTGCAGTACCGTTAAAAAAGCACTGGTGACAAAGTCAGCATCCTGTTCTTCATAATACATAGCATCACAGGCTTTATGCTCTACCTTTTCGGCCAAAACGTGAAACAACCAACCATCAAGTAGATCAATCTTTATTACACTAAAACCAGCTTGGCTTAAGTGCTCCCTCAGTGTCAGTTCAGTAAAGCCATTGAAGTGAAAATCACCATTGTAATTCTGACTGCCGTATAAATTTCTCAACAGCTGATTCTGCTTATCAACATTTTGGTGTTCGGGATGACTTAAGAGATCAAACAGGCCTAAAACATTGGGCACCTGCATATCCAATCGCCCTTTCATTTCAAGGGCTCGATTCCACTCCATCAATGTATTTTCACACTTATTCCTAGGAATATGCTCTAAAATATCATTGGCAAGGATATAGTCATAATAACAATCTGGCAGAGGCTTTAACCAAGATACATCGCATACTAAATCCGGGCTATGGAAATCATTAAGGTCGACATTTACAAATCCCTCTTTTTTATCAAGCCCACAGCCTAAATTTAGTTTCTTTGGGTACTCTTTATAGTCAAAACTCATTCACAATATCCTTATATATCAAACTAGAAATCGACAGCGCGATACTAGCGAATACATAGTTAAATGAGAAGCGACATAGCAAAACAAAAAGGGTTCGTTTCCCAGCCGGTAGTCAGAGAAAATAGAAACTTTCTGTAGAAAGGTTTTTCTTTAAATACTTACGTTATTCCTGCATCAACGTCTGCAACAATTGCATCACCTGCAACTGTTCCTGTTCGCTTAACTCACCGTCTTTCATCCAGCGCACCTGATTTGCTTTATCCACCACCATGATAGCCGAACTCTTTTTCTCCAGTTGCCATTGGGATTTCGCGACACCCTCTTTATCCAATACCATCATAGACCAAGGAAATTCTTGTTTGCTGTCTTCCAGCTTGCCCTTAACAATTCCACCCGTGCCCCAGATAGCATCATCTGTATTCACCACTGTCACCGTTTGATATTTACTCTTATCAAACTTAGCCGCCTTAATACGATCAATCATCGGCTCATTTAGTGCCTTCGCTGAACTACGGCCCGCCATATGCTGAATCATATAGACCTTGCCAGTCAGCTGATCACTCTGCCAATTCTGATATTTAATTTTCTTACCGGAAATCACCAGCTCACCACCTTTTTGGATACTGACCAGAGGCAGTGGTTTATCAAGGTTTACTGATGCAGTAACTTGCAGTGAAAAAGTGACCAACAGGGCCATCTGTAATACGCGCGAAAATACAACAGGATTTTTCTGTGAACACATCTGTGACATGTGAGTCTCCGGTATTCTTGTTATTAGCAGGAATGATCAGAGTAAACTAAATCAAGGGCAATTCAAACAGTCGTTTGTTTGTTTTCGAGAGAAAGGATATGATTAATCTATTTGATTTATTGCGCTATCAGCCTCAGCAAGAGCACACTTAAGACACTCAGCATTTTTTAACTTTATCATCTGATAAGCCATCTCTTCATAAGCCTGAAAATCTTCCAGACTCATAACAACTGCAGGCTCACCGCTTTGACGAGTTACCAACACCGGTTTATGCTCGTCATTTACTTTATCTAGAGCGCCGTTTAAGTCATTACGAAATTCGGAATAGCTTATGGTATCCATTGTTAACCCTTCTTCTCCGACGATGGTTTTCTATATCAATACATTAGAGATTATCCAATAAGAGTGCAAAGAACACCTTTCTTTCAGGCAAAAAAAAGCCCCATCAATCGATGGAGCCCAAGCTGCTTAAGGCATAGCAAACGGATAACAATCAGGAGAGTCGGATGGCTTGTTTTATCAAGCCATCACAAGGGTAGATCCGATAGCTCTCAGCAAAACACCTCTTTCTTAATAACCGTTTAGACTGTCGATATACTCTGGCAAGAACAGAGAGACCTGAGGCACATAAGTAACGATAATCAGGAAGCCTAGTAATAGTGCCAACCAAGGCAGTGCGGCTTTGATCACCCAAACCATGCTGCGCCCGGTAATCCCTGCGGTAACAAAGAGGTTAAGCCCCACTGGCGGCGTCAACATACCGATTTCCATATTCACCACCATGATGATACCCAGGTGAATGGGGTCGATACCCAGCTGAGTCGCGATAGGGAACAAGATCGGCGCCATAATCAGTAGGATGGCCGATGGCTCCATAAAGTTACCCGCCGCCAGCAGCAGAATATTCACCACAATCAGGAAACCCCAAGCCGGTAAACCCCAGCCAATAATGGTTTCTGCGATAGTATGAGGGATACGTTCTGTGGTCAGTACGTGGGCAAACAGCATGGCGTTAGCAATAATAAACAGCAGCATCAGGGATACTTTGGCCGCATCCAACACCACACGTTTTACTTCAGGATCAAAAAATGACTTCGGTAAACCTATGGAAATCTGGCTGATATTACGTATCACACAAGCCACTAAGCTTTCACCGGCATAGTGCCAAGGCTTATCTTTTAATGGCCCCATATCACGGTAACCAAATACCGCCACTAGGAAGGCATAGATGGCAGCGACCGCTGCTGCCTCTGTCGGTGATGCGATGCCACCATAGATAGACCCCAGTACAATCACAATCAGCATCAAACCACCCATGGCAATCGCGCCAGAGCGGAATAACTGAACAAACCCAGGGAAGGGCTGAGCCGGGAAGTTCTTAATACGTGCCACAACATAGATGGCGATCATCAGGATACCGCCCATCATCAGGCCAGGAATCAAACCGGCCATAAACATACGTGCGGCAGACACCTCTGTAGCGGAGGCATAAACCAACATAACAATCGATGGTGGAATCAAAATACCCAACGTACCGGCGTTGGCAATTACGCCAGCGGCAAAGCTTTCTGGATAACCTGCACGCACCATACCTGCGATAACAATCGTACCGATGGCTGCAACGGTTGCCGGGGATGAACCGGAAACAGCGGCAAATAGCATACAAGCCATAACCGATGCCATGGCCAGACCACCTTTTACATGGCCGATACTGTCTACTGCAAAGTTAATCAGTCGTTTCGCCACACCTCCTGTGGATAAAAAGGCTGACGATAAAATAAAGAATGGGATCGCCAGTAGTGTGTAGTGGTGAGATAGTGCTTCAAACAGTTTCAGTGCCACCGATGCCAAAGAATCATCGGAAAACATCAAAATAGTACCCACACTGGATAAACCCAGCGCAACGGCGATTGGCATACCCAGGAAGATACAGCCAAATAGAATCATAAAGAGTACGGCAATAGTCATTTGCTTTCTCCTGGGTTGTTATCATCTTTTTTCATATCGGCCTTGGCAGAGTCTGCTGCCTGTTGCAGCTCTTCTGCTAGGTGCATGCTTTCTTTACCTTCATCCGCCAGATGGAAACCGTCTTTTTTACCGGTCAGAATGGCCCAACCCAGTTCCGCAAAACGAATCACCAACAGTACAAAACCCACCGGCATAATCATCATGGCCATCCACTTAGGAATAGGCAGATCTTCCATCTCGATATTGATCATGTGCATCAACTGCAAATAATCCCAAGAACCCATCAGGAATAAACCGCAGTAAACAAAGCACAGGGAAATAGCAATCAAACCTGCTACACGGCGCATCGGTTCTGGCAGTAGCTTCACCGCCACATCAACACCGATATGGGCACCAATACGCACACCATAAGAGGCGCCAAATAGTACAAACCAGGCGGAGGTATACAGGGTGGCTTCCTGTATCCAGATCAGACCGGAGTTAAAACCGAAACGCATGACCACTTCGAGAAACACTAGCAGGGTCATGGCTACCAGTAAGAGAGCAACGATATTCTCTTCAAGCTTATGAATTAGACGGAGCATAATTAAACTCTTATCGTTTCGTTAAACGGCTGATCTATTCCCAGACTTCAAATACCGAGCGCAGGTATCCGTAAACACCCGAAAGCGATTGCTCACGTCACTGTGTGATAACAATCCGGGAATCCAGTCTTGATTAGCCAATATGTGGGGGGAAGTGTTCGCGCCTTTCGTTTTTAAAACACCACTTCCAGATTGAAAAACCTAGCCGCTGACGAGATATCTGGTTCTTATAAGATGCCAGACCCTATCCATAGATAGACCTTACAAACTGAAAGTGGGTTTTCTTCTTCTCTACGACGCGTGTACAACTTAGCCGGTGACCATTCCAGAAGGGGGCTCACTCGGCTTGAGCTGTTAGGGTTTCAATTCTTAGCGGTTGGCTTTAATGGCAGCATCAATCACGTCTTTACCAATTTGACGTTCAAACTGCTTCCATACAGGCTTCATAGCATCAACCCATTGCTGACGTTCAGCATCTGAGATCTGCAGTACCTGGGTACGCTTAGAATCGATAATACGTTGACGGTCACCCATGGCTTTTTGGCCTGCAACCTTGTTACCGTGTGCAATGGCTTCATCCATCGCTTTTTTCAGGACTGGACGAACATCTTCAGGCAAGCCTTTCCAGAAACGAGCAGACGTCACGACCATGTAATCCAGAACACCGTGATTGGACTCCGTCACATAGTCCTGAACTTCAAAGAATTTTTTCGAATACAGGTTAGACCAAGGGTTCTCAGCACCATCAATGGCTTTAGTTTGCAGCAGAGTAAAGACTTCGGAGAAAGGCTTTTTCAGAGGAATCGCATCAACGGCTTCAAACTGAGAGACCAATACATCAGAGGTCATAATTCGGAACTTCAGACCTTCTGCATCAGCAGGAACACGTAGAGGTTGGGAGGCCGACAATTGCTTCATACCATTATGGATATAACCCAGCCCCGTCAGACCCCGTTTTTCCAGTGTTGTCAGCAGTTTCTGACCGGTTGGGCCCTTCTGGAAACGATCAACAGCCTCCATATCTTTAAACAAGAACGGCAGATCAAAAACCTGTAATTGCTTGGTGTACTTCTTGAATTTTGACAGAGATGGAGCCGCAATCTGTACATCACCTAATAACATAGCTTCTAGTACTTTACCGTCACCAAACAGCTGAGAGTTTGGATAAACCTCAACTTTTACCTTACCCGGTAAGCGCTGCTCAGCCAGCTCTTTAAATTTCAGTGCCATCTGGCCTTTTGGTGTGTTCTCAGCCACAACGTGGGAAAACTTAATTTTTACCGGTGCTGCAAAAGCAGCGGTAGTAGATGCTGCGCCAGCAATCATACAAGTGGCAAGTGCTACGGCTTTGGTTAATGTACGCATTGATCCGACTCCAAAATTGTTCTTGTTTTGCCTAAGTGTGTCTAAAAACCTAAAAAAGTGGCCGCCGACCGGCGGCCGCAATGCAAAGGCCAGCCTAAATGACTGTAAAGGCTGTACATCTTGGTTATTTCAAGATCGATGCCAACCTATAAAAAATCATTTATTTATATGTAAGCAACTGATTTAAAAAGAATTATATTTATAAAAACAAAATAAAAAATGCATTAGAGAAATACGGTAATGAGCGGATTTCCACACCCATAAAGAAAAGCTGGAGGGAATATCGCCTACTTATTGCAGGCGCACAGTAGACTTAGGTATAAGAAAACAGGTTAATTTTGACCTTTTGAGGACAAATATTGGCTTCCACCCAATAACAAACTCAGTACTCTCATCAATAGAAGCAAGGCTGTGTGATAATTCGCACAAATTTCAGACATAACAGGATGATAAGAAAGACTCTGGTCGAAAATCCGCACACCAGTACTCGGACAACACGGAGAGAATCACTGAATAGAAGGCAGCACAGCACAGATAATGTTATTGAGTCGGTGTCAGGAGCCCACTTGAAATAAGCCATAGTTCCCCCATTCTATAATCAACACGCAAGTAATCCACTGGCTATCAGTAATAGGTTCGGTATGACAAATAACACCTCTCCCATATCAGGGGAACAGCCACCCATCACACCGGAATGGGATAAAATAGAAACTGTTCTTCTCGATATGGATGGCACCCTGCTGGACCTTCACTTTGATAGCCATTTCTGGCTGGAACATCTGCCTCTGCGTTATGCCGAACTGCATAAATTGGATCAAGCCAGTGCTAAGGATCACGTACTCACAGCCATTAAAAGCCAACAAGGCACCTTAAACTGGTACAGCCTGGATTATTGGACTGAGCGTTTTCAGCTGGATATCATGGCGCTGAAACAGGAAGTACAACACCTGATCGGTTTTCGCAGCGACGCCAAGCACCTTTTAGAATTTTTGCAGCAACATAAAGCAAGAGTTGTTCTGGCCACTAACGCCGATCAAAATAGCTTAGCGTTGAAACTCCCCCCCACAGGACTGGATCAGTTGGTGGATGATATTGTCAGCTCTGCAGAACTGGGAATCGCCAAAGAAGACCCTGCGTTCTGGCAAGCACTGCAGGAAAAAGTCTCCTATAATCCTGCCACCACGTTATTAATTGACGATAATGAACAGGTGCTAGATTCCGCACAGGCTTTTGGTATTCGTTATCTCTACACCATTATGCAACCGGATATGCAATCACCGGAACGTTCCGTCACACGCTACCCCGGTGTTAAAACATTTAATCAAATAACCTCCTAAGCATTCGATGCATCTTCTGGAAGAGAAGCTATTCGTACTTATGGATGGATGACTCAATACAAAATCGAAGACTCAACACAGATATGGAGAAATTCATATCTGTCTAAACACTAAGATGGCTGAATAGAGCAATGACTGAACAAGTCGAAAAAGTCCGTTTAGATAAATGGCTTTGGGCCGCCCGTTTTTTTAAAACCCGAGCGCTAGCCAAAAAAGCCATTGAAGGCGGTAAAGTAGAATACAACGGCGATCGTTGTAAAAGCAGTAAAATGGCAGAAGTGAATGCCATGCTAAGCTTATCCCAAGGCTGGGATAAAAAAGTGGTACAGATTACCGCCTTATCTGATAAACGTCGTGGCGCACCGGAAGCAGCCCTGCTTTATAAAGAAACAGAAGACAGCGTTAAAAAACGGGAAGCAGAAGCGGAACGCCGAAAACTGATTCGAGCGGCACAGGAAGCCCCTGAACACAGACCGAATAAAAAAGCCCGTCGCCAGATTCATCAGTTTAAACGAATTGATAGTGAGTAAAGCTCGGTTTATGGCGACATACCGTGAAATGACCACAATCCCATTCACCATAAATGTATTAATCACTGCAATCACTGCTGAAATATAGTGCTGCAGCCATTACCTAAATAGTAAAGATATCCTTATGAGCCAATTTGATTTTATCCAACGCTTTCTCATCGACAACTCCCCAGTTAGGGGTGAAATCGTTCGCTTGAAAGACAGCTATCAAACCGTACTGGATAAACACGATTACCCAGCGTCCATTCAAAAACAACTGGGTGAAATGCTATCTGCAGTGGCTCTATTAACAGCCATGGTGAAAATAGACGGCATTCTTTCTCTGCAAGCTCGCGGAACAGGTAACTGCAGCCTGTTAATGGCAGAATCAAACCCAGGTGGTGATCTAAGAGCCATTGCCAGCTGGGAAGGTGATATTGGCGAACCAGAAACCCTGCAACAACTGATGGGTAACGGCCAATTGATTATCACTATGGAACCTAAAAATGGTAGACGTTATCAAGGTATCGTCTCCTTGGAGAAGGAAACCCTTGCTCACTGCCTAGAGCAATATTTTGAGCAATCCGAACAGCTGCCAAGTCGTTTATGGTTAAACACCAGCGATACCGTCACCTCTGGTTTTATGCTGCAAGCTCTACCTTCAGATAATACGGAAGAAGATCAGGATGCCTGGGAGCGCTCAGTAAGCCTGGCCGAAACCCTGAAAGAAGAAGAGCTTCAGGAACTACCGTTCGAAGAACTATTGCACCGTCTATACCATCAAGAAGAAGTGCGTATCTTTGAAGGCAGCTCGCTTCAGTTTAATTGCACCTGCTCAGAAGAGAAGATTAAAAATGCCATGGTCAGCATGGGTAAAGCTGAGCTGAACGAAATTATTGCCGATCAAGGTAAAGTAGAAAGCCAGTGTCAGTTCTGTAATACCCTGTATTCATTTAATGCTGCAGATATCGAAAACTTATTTGATAAGCCAAGCGCACCACCGCCAATCCTACACTGATCCTGTGTAATATAATTTAAGTATCCTATTGGCTACCATGTTTCCCATCGTAGCCAATTATTTCCCTTCAACAACATCAAGTGTAAAATTAATCAAACACCTTTCCTACCATAAACGGCTGCAATCCCCCTTCTTTTATTGTAGTGTGGCTACATTGATCAATAAAACGATCCCATTTTTGCTATAGCCTAGGGTGTATTGACGAGCTATCAGCAAAAATTATAATTTTTTTCATTTTCTTACTGGGCTTCATCAAGAGGTCACTTTAGTAAGAATCACTAGCATTCGCACATCTAGCATTTATAACTCCTGTTTTTTTAGCGTTTTCCTCTAAAATCCCCTATACAATTCTGTGCACTCGCACCAAGATTTTTGTTTTGTAACTGCTTTTCAGAATTTTCTCTCTGTCAGGGCTTCGCACACACCACTTTTTTTTGACATAATACGCGCCTAAAAACACCACCAGACTCGCGTGGTTTACTAACTAAATCACCGCGACTATCTACCGTTTGGTACTAGTTGATCGGCTTGAGCCGAAGGACACAAGTTAATGACGACAACGATTGACGATAGCTCTGTAATGACTTTCACTAACCTAAGCACTGCCGAACTGGTTCAAATGGCCGTTCAACGTCAGGAAGGTGAATTAGCGAGTAATGGAGCTCTGGTAGTTTCCACCGGCCACCGCACCGGCCGCTCTCCAATGGATCGTTTCATTGTTGAAGAGCCAAGCACTGCGGACCTGATCGACTGGGGCGCAATTAACCGTCCGTTTGATTCAGCAAAATTTGATGCCTTGTGGGATCGTGTAGAAGAGTATCTGACGCAAGAAGATACGTTTGTTTCTGAACTGCACGTTGGTGCAGACCCAGAGCACTATCTGCCAATCCGTGTGACCACTCAAACCGCATGGCATAACCTGTTTGGCCGTACTATGTTTGTACGCCCTGAGCAGTTCAACCCTAAAACCAAGGGTGAGTGGCAGATCATCAATGCGCCTTCTTTTGTTTGTGAGCCTGAGCGTGATGGCACCAACTCTGATGGCGCAGTAATCATCAACTTTGCCAAACGCAAAGTATTACTGGCAGGCATGCAGTATGCCGGTGAGATGAAAAAAGCCATGTTCTCTGTACAGAACTTCCTACTGCCGGAAAAAGACGTGCTGCCTATGCACTGTTCCGCAAACGTAGGTGATGACGGCGAAACAACTCTGTTCTTCGGTCTGTCTGGTACAGGAAAAACGACTTTATCCGCAGACCCTGCACGCTCACTGATTGGTGATGACGAGCATGGATGGGGCAAAGGCGTTGTCTTCAATATTGAAGGCGGTTGCTACGCTAAATGTATCGATCTGTCTCAGAAAAACGAGCCAATCATCTGGGATGCCATTAAATTCGGTTCTGTACTGGAAAACGTTGTGCTAGACGACAACAAAACTCCAGATTACACCGATGTGAGCAAAACCCAGAACACTCGTGCCGCTTACCCACTTGAGCACGTAGAAAAACGCGTTCTGGAAAACCGTGCCGGTGAGCCTAAAGCGATTGTATTTCTGACTTGCGACCTGACTGGCGTACTGCCTCCAGTGTCTGTATTGTCTAAAGAAGCCGCTGCTTACCACTTCCTGTCAGGCTATACAGCTCTAGTCGGTTCTACCGAAATGGGTTCTGGCGGCGGTATCAAGTCGACCTTCTCTACTTGTTTTGGTGCACCTTTCTTCCCGCGCCCAGCCGCTGAGTATGCCGAGCTACTGATCAAGCGTATCGAAGAGTTTGGTTCTAAGGTTTATCTGGTTAACACCGGTTGGACCGGTGGTTCTTACGGCGAAGGTGAGCGTTTCAGCATCCCAACGACCCGTGGCATCATTGGTGCAATCCAAAGTGGCGCTCTGGAAGATATGCCTACGGTACAATTGGACGGCATTAACTTAGCCGTACCTGCTGAAGTACCAGGTGTTGATTCTGCTTTACTACAGCCTCGTGAGACTTGGAGCAATCCAGAAGCTTACGACGCACAAGCAAAAGAGCTGGCCGCTAAATTTGTTGAGAACTTCAAGAAGTTCAAAGACGTTGACGAAGCGATCATCGCTGCAGGTCCTCAGCTTTAATAGCGGATCTCGTCAAAAGAAAGGCGGACACTTCGGTGTCCGCTTTTTTTTTATCTTATTTTTATCCTTTCAGGGTTATACCAATCTCGATAGAGTTATTAACACTGAAACATTTATCGGGCTTGGCATGAGAGCATCATTTTTGCGAGCCTATAGCTTTTACTGTATAAACAAACAGATATATCAGCCTATTAATTCACTATAAGCTGTTTCACCCTAATATCTTGTAAGCTAAAGAGAATTACCTTAATGGAACTGATCGCCCAGCGTATTGCTGATGAACTTAATGTTAAAAAAATCCAGGTCAGCGCGACCATTGCCCTACTGGATGAAGGTTCTACCGTTCCCTTTATTGCCCGTTACCGGAAAGAGGTTACAGGGGCTCTGGACGATACCCAGCTACGTAACCTGGAAGAACGCCTACGCTACCTACGTGAACTAGAAGATCGTCGCAGTACGGTACTGAAAAGCATTGAAGATCAAGGCAAGCTGAGCGATGAGCTGAAGCAGGATATTTTAGGCGCCGAGACTAAAACACGTCTGGAAGATCTGTATCTTCCCTACAAACCTAAGCGCCGCACCAAAGCCCAGATTGCTCGCGAAGCCGGTCTGGAGCCTTTAGCCGATAGCCTATTTGACAAACCTGAGCTAGACCCACAAGCGACGGCACGCGAATACCTCAATCCAGAGCAGAATATTAATGATGAAAAAGCAGCTCTGGATGGCGCTAAACAGATCTTAATGGAGCGTTTTAGCGAAGATGCTGAATTACTCGCTCTGCTGCGTGACTATCTATGGCATCAAGGTGAGCTGCAATCTCGTGTTGTTCCGGGTCAAGAAGCTGCCGGTGAAAAGTTCAGCGACTACTTTGAACACAATGAAGCGGTTAAAAAAGCACCGTCTCATCGGGCTCTGGCCATGTTCCGTGGTCGAAATGAAGGCATCCTGCAACTGAGCATTACCCTGCCTGATAGCGAAGAACTGAAAGTTCACCCTTGCGAAGAAAAAATCGCGCAACAGTTTGAAATCCGTGATCAAGGTCGCCCAGCGGATATCTGGTTGAAAGAGGTGGTTCGCTGGACTTGGCGTGTCAAACTGCTGACCCATATTGAAACAGAGTTGATGGGGCGGCTACGGGAGGATGCAGAGGGTGAGGCCATTAAGGTCTTTGCCAGTAACCTAAACGACCTGTTATTGGCCGCACCAGCAGGCCCCCGCACCACTCTGGGTCTTGATCCTGGCTTAAGAACCGGTGTCAAAGTCGCCGTAGTGGACGCCACTGGTAAATTACTGGATTACGCCACTATTTTCCCTCACGCGCCACGAAATCAGTGGAATGAATCTCTGGCCATACTGGCCAAGCTGGTTCAAAAACATAAGGTTGATCTGATCAGTATTGGTAATGGTACCGCGTCTCGGGAAACGGATAAGTTATCCGCTGAACTGGTGAAGCTGATTACTAGCCATAAGGTCAGCAAAATTATGGTCAGCGAAGCCGGCGCTTCCGTTTATTCTGCCTCAGAACTGGCCGCCAAAGAATTCCCTGACCTAGATGTGACCTTCCGAGGAGCGGTATCGATTGCACGACGTCTACAAGATCCTCTAGCGGAGCTGGTGAAGATCGATCCAAAATCTATCGGCGTAGGTCAATATCAACACGATGTCTCCCAAACCCAGCTAGCTCGTAGCTTGGATGCGGTCGTAGAAGATTGTGTAAACGCCGTCGGCGTGGACGTTAATACGGCATCCGTGGCACTACTGAACCGGGTTTCAGGCTTAAATGCCACTTTGGCACAAAACATTATCAGCTTTCGAGACCTAAACGGCGCTTTTGATTCTCGTAAAGCCTTAAAAGATGTACCACGCTTAGGCCCTAAAACCTTTGAACAGTGCGCCGGTTTCTTACGGGTAATGAACGGAGAAAACCCATTAGATGCATCCGCTGTGCATCCAGAAGCGTATCCTGTAGTGAAGAAGATTGCTCAGACCAGTAATCGGGCGCTGGATAGCTTAATGGGCGATAGCCAGTTTCTAAAAGGCATAAATCCGATTCAATATACGGATGAGCACTTTGGTCTACCCACAGTCACCGATATCCTTCAGGAATTAGACAAACCCGGCCGTGACCCTCGCCCTGAGTTTAAAGCGGCAGAGTTTATGGAAGGCGTGGAAGAGATCAGCGACCTGAAACCAGGGATGATTCTTGAGGGCTCAGTGACTAACGTGACCAACTTCGGTGCCTTTGTAGATATCGGTGTACACCAAGATGGCCTAGTACACATTTCTGCTCTATCGGATCGTTTTGTGGAAGATCCGAGAGCCGTAGTAAAAGCGGGTGATATCGTTAAAGTCAAAGTGATGGATGTGGATCAGCAACGTCGGCGCATTGCACTGTCCATGCGCTTAAATGATGAGCCAGAAGCACAAGGCAGTCGAGGTGGTAGCGCTGATAGCGATACAGGTAATAGCAATAATCGCTCAGGCAAAGGTCGTAAGCAAAACCGAGGCGGACAATCCGGCTATCAGAGCAAGCCTCAGGATTCCAGTAGTCAAATGGGGACGCTGGGTGCTTTGCTGGCGCAAGCACAACAGAAAAAACGAAAATAGTACCCGGTATTATTTAACACTAGATCAAGAGAGCCCTGGAATAGGCAACCTTAATAAACCGTTTTCTTATTCGTCTTAAGTCGAAAAAGCGACATATTAAAGGGCTCTCTTACTAAACTTAATTAAAACCCTTGAAGCCTGATCTGCTGCCCCCATATTGGCAAATCAGGCTTTTCAATTTAACCGGGTTCGATCATTATCGATAGGGGATACCACTTGTCAGTTACCATTCAAGACCGACTGCAGTTCTTGCAGCCCTTAGCCCAACAGGGGCTGTTTAATCGAATCCAACGTGGATTGGAAAAAGAAGGCCTGCGTATTTCCTCCGATGCAGAACTGGCACAAACAGATCATCCGGTTAAGCTGGGTTCAACATTGACCCATCCCCATATCACGACGGATTATTCAGAAGCTTTACTGGAATTTATTACTCCAGCCTCATCCAAGCTGGATGAAACACTGGAGTTCCTGACAGATCTTCATAGATTCACTCAAAAAAACCTGGGTGATGAGCTGATCTGGCCTGCCAGTATGCCTTGCAAATTGCACGGCAACGAAAGCATTCCTATCGCCCATTACGGCAGTTCTAATTCCGGCACGATGAAGCAGGTTTACCGACAAGGCTTGTCTTGGCGTTATGGTCGTATTATGCAATCTATTGCAGGTCTGCATTACAACTTTTCCATGCCAGAGCAATTATGGCCAGCACTACAACATCTGCAAAGCAATAACCCGGATGTTAAGGCTCAAGCACCACAAGATTTTATCTCGGAGCAATACTTTGCTTTGATTCGTAATTTCCGCCGTTACAGCTGGTTATTGCTCTATCTGTTTGGTGCTTCACCAGCCATCGATAAGAGCTTTGTTGAAGGTCGAGAGCACCCACTGGAAAACCTAGATGATGATAGTCTGTATCTGCCTTATGCCACCTCGCTACGCATGAGTGGCTTGGGTTATCAAAACAATGTTCAGGCCAGTCTGAAGATCTGTTTTAATTCTTTGGACAACTATGTCACGACACTCACTCACGCCATTAATACGCCTCATTCAGATTATGAGAAGCTCGGTATTAAGGTCGATGGTGAGTACCGTCAGCTGAACAGTAATATTCTACAAATCGAAAATGAATATTACAGCGATATTCGGCCTAAACGGGTTACAGCTTCCGGTGAACGCCCCTCTCAAGCACTGATAGATCGTGGTGTTGAATATATTGAGGTTCGTTGTATCGACCTTAATCCTTTTGAAAGCATTGGTGTTAACAAGCAACAGGCCCGCTTTGTGGATACCTTCTTGGTATTCTGTCTATTGGAAAATAGCGCTCATATTCCAGATGATGAGTGCCAAATGCTGGAAGACAATCACAGCAGGATCGTCAATCAAGGTCGAATGACGGGACTGGAGCTGGAAACACCTGACGGTATGATCACACGAGAAACGTGGAGTCATCAGTTATTTGATCGCTTAACATCAGTGGCAGAGCTGCTGGATCAAGGCCTTGAACAACCGGAACACCAAAACGCTCTGGATCATTATCGCCAGCTGATTGATCAACCAGAACTGACGCCTTCAGCACAAGTGCTTGCAGGTATTCAGCAAGCCGGTAGCTTTGTAGACTTCACTCTGCAACAAGCAAAAACTCAAGCAGAAAACCTAAAAGCAGAGCCTATCAATAAAGCCAGAGAAGCGCTGTTTAGCCAATTGACGGAAAGCTCAATCCAACAACAAGCTGACATTGAAGCTGCTGATACGGTGGATTTCGACCAATTCCTAGATAACTATATGGCTGCGCAACAATCGGATAGCTAAGACCAAGATATCTCTTTTTGGCAATAAAAAACCCGCAAGTAGCGGGTTTTTTTATACAAAAAAAGAGCTTATTTCTGATAGATAAAATTCAAGAATAAAAGATCATCAATCACTGGATGCCCCACTTCTTTCTGGAAAATATCTTTAACGGCTTGAGTCGCCTCTTGTCGCATTTGATCCTGCCCAACTGGATTAGAAACCGCTTCATCCGTTTGACGGCTTAACATAGATACCAACTCATTACGTACCAAGGGCATGTGATGCTCAGCGGTCTCCGTGGCCTTTGTCGAACTGGTCACCATAGTGATAGTCACTTTTAAATACTTTAATCGTCCCGGGCCACCATAGTTAACAACAAACGCCGGTTGAATTTCGGTATAAATAATCTCAGATTCTTCAGCCCAAGACTGACTCATGGTTGTCAGGGTAATTAATAAGGCTACTAAGCCATGTTTGACTAACTTAATCACTCAAAATTCTCCGCTTTGTTAACATCCTTTAGCGCTATAGGGAACCTGTTAGCAAAAAAGCCATCTACCCTACTTACCTAATGAACATTGTATGGCGTGAAGACACTTTTTCCAATGCGCCTTCTTCATATAATATGCACCCTAACCAATAAGCTAAAGGAATAACGGATGCCCCTGAACTACCGAACACTTAATATGGCCGGTTTTTTGGCCTGTACTGTACTGATTATTTCAGCTCTGATCATGCAGTATGCACTGGAACTGGAACCTTGCCCATTATGTATCTTTCAACGGGTTGCTTTTATGGTTGCTGGAGCCGCTTTCTTATTAGCGGCACTACACAATCCTACATCAGGTAAGGGCCGAGGTTTTTATAGCGGTGTAACCCTTTTATCTCTCTTTACCGGTATGGGGCTGTCTCTGCGTCACATCTGGCTACAGAACCTTCCTCCTAGCGAAGTCCCTTCTTGCGGACCAGGCTTGGACTATATGATGGAAGTCCTCCCTTACGCGGATGTTGTCGGGATGGTATTAAAAGGTAGCGGCGAATGCGCTGAAGTCTCTTGGACCTTCCTAGGCTTATCCATTCCTTGGTGGACGCTTTTTGCCTATTTAGCTTTAGCCGCTATTGTCTTTATTGCCCTGCGTCGTAACAAAGATTAACAGGTGACAATATTTCAGGGCTACCGTATGCTAGAGACACACACAAGCTAACTCTCCCTACCTCAGTTATGCAGGAGGTCGCACCATGTTGGAAGGTTGCCAGAATGCCCAGGAACGCTGGAGTGGCGTACATGATCTAGTTGATAAGTGGCTCCATGAGCGCCAAGAATTATTGGTGCTTTATACCGAGCTGGTTCAACAGATCTCAACCGGCGCATTACCTAACTCGAACAACGTACAAAGTCTTTGTGAAATCATGGTGGACTATACCTCTGCCGGTCACTTTGAAATTTTTGAACAACTCTATCGAGAAGCTGAAGCTTTTTCTGACCAAAAAGCCATCGAACTGAGTAATCGAGTCATGCCAATGATTCAAACCAGTACAGATGTCATTTTGGATTTCAATGAAGCCTACGACAGTAAAGAGCTCCAAAAAACACAACTGGAAGCACTTTCACTGCACCTATCAGGCCTAGGGGAACACCTAGCTGATCGCTTCCAACATGAAGATCTACTGATCGAAACACTGCACACTGCGCATCAGGAATTGATTGACACATGAGTTTGGCTCGAAAAACCATCCTTTCAGCGGTCATAGGTGCCGCTGTTGTCTTAACCGCTTGCAGTAATCAAACTCCGCCAAGCAATACATGGGCCCTTGCAACTCAAGGCGCCTATGACGCGGCCTTGTCCAGTGATGGCAGCATGGGGGTTATCGCCTCCATCAATCATGGTGGTAGTTTATGGCAACTTCCTCAACATGAGCGAGTTTATAACTGGAATCATCAAGCGGATAAATACTCTCTGTTCAACCAAGTGGCCATCTCCGGTGACGGTCGATACGGTGCGACAGCGGAGCAAGACCGGTTAACCCTTTGGGATGCTACATCCGGGAAACCGGCTAATTTTCTAGCTCTGCCAAATGATATCCGTAGCTTGGATTTATCTGAAGATGGCGCTTATCTATTAGCAGGCTTGGATAATAGTACTGCCGTATTAATCAGCACCAGTCAGGGACAGGGTATAAAAACCTTTACGACAGATGATCAGGTCACCGCTGTTGGATTTAGCGCCGATAACTCTCTAGCAATTGCAGGTACCCGAACCGGTAGTGTTTATGTTTGGAGCTTGCCCGATGGAGAAGTTAAAGGTCAATGGAGTCATGACAATCAGATTCGTTCAGTAGCCTTATCCCCTAGAAGCGACTTTGCTTTTAGCTCTGCTCAAGGGGGATCTGCTGTAGCGGTTGATCTGACCAGCGGAAAGATTGCCATGAATATGGACGTTAATCGAGGAGGAGATATTGCAGCTTCGACTTACACCGCTGCTGAGTTTGCCGCTGAACAACCCTTACTCCTTACAGGTAGCAGTACGGGCAAGGTGAAACTTTGGAATCTAGCGACAAAAGAACAGATCGCTGGCTGGGAAGCGACAAAACGTGATAAATGGAAACCATCAGCCGTTAGCTTAATGGATCTGGCATTTTCACGTGATGGCCGATACCGGGCTTTAGCCAGCAACGGCTTGGCTTATGAGTTCAGCCAATAATCATTTTTATTTATATAAAAAATTTTCTGTATAAAAGTCTTTTACGCAGAATGCTCAGACAAAAAAGCCTCAGTAAAACTGAGGCTTTTTTGTGTTAACCGCTTAAAAGAAGTTATACCATTCCCGATAAGTTGTTAGTGATAACAACCTTCGAATACACCTAGAGTGATCTAGACTTTCCTTACTTTTCATCTATAAGGAATTATCGGGATTGATATTAAATGCCGCCGACTTCAGGCAATTATACTTCTCCGCTAGCAGCTTCCATAATGCTACCGGTATCTGCTGTAACCATTTTCCCAATCTCTTTATCGATAAAAAACAGTCCCTTGCCATCTTCACCAATAATTTCGATCTTATCCAAAATACCTTTAAACAGCTTCTCTTCTTCATGCTGTTCTGCCACATACCACTGTAGGAAGCTAAAGGTTGAATAATCTTGCTCAGTGAATGCCGTATGCGCCAGATCGTTAATTTTTTTCGTGATTAAACATTCATGTTCAAAAACATTCTCAAACAGATCCTTCACTGAACCATATTCTGCTGGCGGTGAATCAATCGCGCCAATTTTTGCCATTGCACCAGTTTCGTTCACATAAGTGAAAAGACGTTTCATATGTTGCATCTCTTCATCTGCATGTTTTTGCAGAAAGGCTGCACAGCCCTCATAGCCTTTATATTCAGCCCAAGCACTCATCTGCAGATACAGATTTGATGAATAAAATTCCAAATTAATCTGTTCATTTAACCGGTCAATCATGGCTTGCTTTAGCATGGAGTCTCCTAAGAGGGGTTCTTTCAACATTGTCACCCCAAAAATCTTACATTTCTAACGGTTTACAGAGCCGCCGTCTATCACCGGCAGAGCGGGCGCACTTCGCGCATAAATAACGGCTCTTTTTTGTAATCTCGACCAGCTCGTCAAAGTGCTTTTTAACATCACCTTTACCAAGCTTACATAAACTACCAGGCTTAAGTGTTTTGCCCATTGAAGTCTACCTACGGCTACTTTATACACTAGACGGGATAGCAGGCAAGAGATCCTGCAACATGGATTTCGTTTATGACTTTTATTTATGATAACAATTATCATAACCAAATCATATAGATACTCATTTATGAAAATAGAGTCTATTTATGATCTGTGTACAAGTCCGCATCATCATGCAAAGAAGAGATGATTAAACTGCTTAAGTCATCTTCAGTCACTACTTGGTTACGCCCACGATTTTTTGCTGAATACACCGCTATATCTGCACGATGCATAGTTTCTTCAATCGTTTCTTTCGCTTGGTACTGTGCAATACCTATGCTGGCCGTCACTTTATGCCCAGGCTCTAAAACCTCCAAACGAGCATTTTCCATCGCTATTCTCAATCGCTCAGCCACTTGAATCGCCCCTTCCATTGGCGTTCGAATCAACACCAAAACAAACTCTTCGCCACCCAATCGAGCCACGAAATCGACTTCTCGAACACTATTACGGGCTAAATCAGCGAAGGTCTGTAAAACTTCGTCTCCTGTTTTGTGACCATATTTATCATTAACTAATTTAAAATGATCCAAATCCACAAAACAGAGACAAAAATGATAATCCCCACGGGCTGCTAATGCTTGCTGTCGGCGAAGAATATCCATTAAATGTCGACGATTAAATAACCCTGTAAGGTCATCTGTAATGGCCTGCTCCTGAGCTTGTTTCATAATAATATTAAGCTCAGAGTTACGTTTTTTTAACGCCCAACGTAAGCTACTGATTTCTGTACCAATAATACTGACGCCAATTAGCATAAAGAGAAAGACTACCCCACCTAACATCTCTTCCTGAAAAGAAAAACTATAACGACCACTACTGTCTAATATCAGCATAACCAAGGTGTAACAGCTAAGAATGACCCCTCCGACAATAAAGAACCCTCTGCGCTGCATCCTAAAAGCACCAAAAAGTACAACCAGTAAATAATGCATTAAAAAAACGCTGTGTAAATCAGGCACAAGATAGATAGAGATTGTATTGCTTAAGGTATGCCAAATTAATTGAGGGATGGTTAGGCTGGGGTCTTTAAATAAAAGGTTAACGTCGTAACTGATCATCAAAGGAAAAGAGAGATTGATCAGCCAGATTAAGCTATACAGTAAAAAAAAAGTGGTTGCGGGCATATCCACCATACCCAGCACCATAGCAACGACGACGACACTCGTCAGTACAAGACCAGAACCTGTGGCCATCAACGTCCGGCGCATACGCAACATTTGATGCGAATCATCCGGTACAAGGTTAGGTAGGAGTTTACGTATTAGTATCGTCATGATTCCCTCAAGTCCAAAACGGCTATCCGTTTATCGCATCCCTGCTGTATACCGATATATTATCTCAAATATATCGCCTCGAAACTCACCAGTCCTACCAAGCTACCGGATTTCCAAAGCAAACTCTGTAAAGTCTTTTTACATTTTATTAAAAAGTAAAACTGTAGCGCTATAGTCAGGTATTTACCAGACAGAATATCTGCAATATCTAAATTACACCCTCCCAACCTTTCTAACGCCCCAGAAAAACAGCTCTCTGTAATTAGCCGACATTTCGATGCGTTTATCTAACCAGTCCACCCCTTAGAACATATTGTTTTAAAAATACCCATGATTATTATTGGCAATATATAATGAATCAAACTAAATTATCTAATAATTATCTTGAGATTATTTCAACGGGCTTCCCATGATAGAAATCAGACATCTAAAAACCCTGATGGCACTTAGGGATACAGGCAGCCTAGTAGAAGCGGCTGAACGCATTCACTTAACACAGTCAGCGCTCTCCCATCAGCTGAAAGATCTTGAAGAACGTTTGGGCTGCACCCTATTTATACGTAAGAGTAAACCGCTACAATTTACCAGTGCGGGTATGCGCCTCTTACAGTTAGCTGATGATGTTACCCCTTTGATCCGTTCCGCCCAACGAGATCTAGATCGTATGGCTGGCGGTGAGGTTGGACGACTGCATATGGCCATCGAGTGCCATAGTTGCTTCCAATGGCTTATGCCCACCATTGATAGCTTCCGTAATAACTGGCCGGAAGTAGAGATGGATTTTGCCTCTGGTTTTAGTTTTGCTCCCTTACCGGCTTTAGCACGAGGCGAACTGGATCTAGTAATTACTTCAGACCCTCAACCTCTAAGCAGCGTTGAATATATCCCGCTATTTCGTTATGAAGGCCTATTAGCCATCGCCAAACAGCATGATTTTGTACAGAAAGGTTATGTTACAGAACAGGAATTGGCTCAAGAAACTCTCATTGTTTATCCCGTCGACAGGGATATGCTGGATGTATTTTCCCACTTCCTGACTCCAGCAGGTCTGGAACCTAAAGAAACCCGATCCGCAGAACTCACCATCATGATGATGCAATTAGTCGCCAGTGGTCGTGGAGTCTGTGCTCTGCCGAATTGGGCTTTGACTGAGTATCTGGAAAGAGACTATGTACGGGCAGTACGCTTGGGAGAAAAAGGATTATGGAGCACGCTCTATGCTGCCATCCGCAAAGATGCTGCTGAAGCCGCCTATATGAAGGATTTTCTACGCACCGCAAAAGATGTTTCTTTTAGAACCTTAAGTGGTATTCAACCCGTTCATACGGACTAATATTATCAATGAGACAGCCGGTTTTTCCTTATTTTTCGCCTATAAGGAATTATTGGGATTGGTATTATAAGAATAGAAACGTAAATAACAGGCAAAAAAAAGGGGCCCACTGCATGGCCCCTTCTCAACAAGGAGAGATAAAGGATAGAACATCAAGTCTCAGCTACAAATCAACCTGCGTTCCAATTTACTGCAAGGAAGATAGTACTGAATGACCCTCTACTCTTTTTTGATATTCATCAAAAAAATCCGGTGCAACTTTTAATCTGCATCAAGTTTCCAAGGGTTAGAACAAATATGTCCTAAGATCCGCCATTAAGAGGTCGTTTCACTGCGGAAACGCGGGAAAATAAGACTAAAACGAGCCCCTCCTAAGTCATCACTTTGCTCTACCATCGCACTTCCTTGATGCCAGTAAGTAATCCTACGTACAATCGATAGACCCAAGCCATAACCACCTGTGTCCCTCGTTCGACTATCATCCAAACGAGAAAAAGGCGTAAAGACTCTTTCCCAGTCTGATTCTGGAATGCCCGGCCCATCATCTTCCACATCCACTCGCAAACTGTCTGCTTCTACATAGCAGTTTACTCGCACTGTGGTTTGCGCATAACGACAAGCATTACTGACTAAGTTTTGCACTGCACGCTGAAAATAACGTATCTCAATCTCAGCATCATCTCCCTGACTCGGGTTTAAATGCTTCACTTCCAGAGTCAGTTCCGGCTTAAGTACCTGCAGCCCTTTTACCACGTCCTCAATTAAGGATAAAACACGGCCGTGCTCGTAATGCAGATCCAAACTCTCCTGGCCTAAACGTGCATAGGTCAAAATTTCATCCACAAGTTCATCCAATTCCTGGATATCACTGTCGATGCCTTTTAACTGCTTCTGAGTAAAGGAATCATCCACCATATCCTCAATCATCTGCATACCAAACCGGATACGTGCAACAGGGGTTCTTAGTTCATGGGATACAGCATGAATCATCTCTTGCTGAGTACGTAACAGCTCTTGAACCTGCTTGGTCATCGAATTAAAGGCTTTGGCGAGCTGAGCAACAAAATCATCTCCCTCCACTCGCACACGAGTACTTAAATGTCCCGCAGCAATACGACTGGCGGCTTGTTCCACTTTTTGTAAACGCTGCTCTAGGATTCTGACTGAAAAGTAAACACCGCTACCAGACAGAAGCAAGGCAATAAAGGCAATGGCAGACATTAACATAACAGGGTAAGGGTCAAATAATTCCACAGGCCCTACCTGTAATAACTGATGATCCGTAAAGCCTGCATAAGCCGTCACAGACCGACCACCGTTAGAGAATGATAAGACAATCTCCCCTTCAGACAGCTGCTGGCGTTCTAACCGTCCTAGCTCAATAGATGCTACATCCACTAGATTTAATTCATAAAAAAATTGTTTCTTTCTATCCGAAAGTATCTCAGCCACAGATACACCAGACTCTTCCAAGGTCTGCTGCAACAACTGCACAGAAGCCCGAGCATGCTGTTCCGATAAGCGAGGTATTAACGCCTTAACCAATAAACCCGTTTCAGAATTTAAATAACGATAAGCGACAAGCTCATTCTCATCGCCATCATCCAGCAACAGCACTCTATGTTCTGCCAAACGTGTTTGTTGCCAAATATCTAGCTCAGTATCATCAATATGGACAAGACTGAGATCCAGTTCCAATAGATGGGCTGTACCCGATAGCCATTCTGCACGTTGCTCTGGCGGTTGCTGTAACCAGCCCTTCGATAGCAAATAAAACGTCCCTGAAGCCAACTCCTCTCGATACTGCTCCAACCGTACATGGTTAATGAGAGAGACTGCCCCTAATGCCAAAACAACGACCAATAACATAGCCAATAGCATGTGTAGATAGACACGGATAAAAATACTGTTGATACGCAGGGAGTTGGCAAGTTTCACAGAATCAGATCACCAGAACAAAGTAAGCAGCAAAGAAAAAGGCAGGCTTTTAGCCTGCCTTTCTATCTTAAACGTTCTTTACGCCAGTATTAAACTTCCTTCACAAAAAGGTAGCCCTTACTGCGTACCGTTTTAATACGGCGTGGATGCATAGGGTCGTCACCGACTTTAGGTCGAATACGGGAAACACGAACATCAATGGAGCGATCCTGCCCATCGTACTCAATGCCACGAAGGGCAGTAAAAATCTCTTCCCGAGTTAACACACGGCCCGCATTAGATGCTAGTAGCCATAATAGATCAAACTCAGCACTGGTAAGATCAATACTTTCATCTTTTAGCCAAGCTTCACGCATGGCATTATCAATGACCAAATCACCAAACTGTATACGGCTTTCATCATCACCGGCCACTTCAACCAGCTCTTCACCACCAGTAACGCGACGCAGTAAAGCGCGTACCCGAGCTAAAAGCACTCTAGGGCGCACGGGCTTAGAAACATAATCATCGGCGCCCATTTCTAAACCAACCACCTGGTCCATATCATCCGTACGGGCAGTCAACATTAAAATAGGGCCGGTATATTCTGGACGTACTCGACGGCAAACCCCTAGACCATCTTCACCTGGTAACATCACATCCAAGATAACCATATCTGGCTTCTCATTTAGAATACGCTCAACCGCGCGATTACCATCACCTTCAACACCCACCTCAAAACCATTACCCTCCAGATACTCTCGGGTCAGGGTTGCTAGGCGCTCATCATCTTCAACAATCAGAATGCGGGAAGTTTCTTGTGTATCCACGGAATGCTCTCTAGTTATCTCGGTTTTCAGCCCATGGCCAATTATAAGCTCAGCCCCATCAATGACAGACCAATTCTATATAGAGCCGTGCTTTTACCTGGATCAATTATTACATACCTAAACAGAAGTATCCGACACCGACTGCCACCCGTTAAAATAAATGGTGGTTCTTTGTCGGAAACTTTTGCCCGGGTGCTTAGATCAATACTTAAAATAGCATTTCTTATGCTATTTTGTCGTATGAATCGTATCTTTTCATAACCTTAATCATACATCAGGTTACATTTAAAACAATATCTCCTGTGCAGCTTATTGAGTGAGCAAGATCAACAAAAACTTTCATTTTTTTCACTTCTAATGCTAAAAAAAATTCTCTTTTTGCACTTGAATTTTTTGTTTTCCCTCTAGGTTAACCCTTTCAAGGTTAGTAGGTTTTTACACCCGTAATAAACACAACTTATTCACAACTTATCCACTTGCAAGCTTATCAAAACAACATTATCTTGTGCCCACGTTCCCATAAGACCCAACATATTGGGTTTATACACAAATCGAACTACAATTCAATACAAGCCTTTGAAATAGCCAAGCTTTCCAGATCAAATCTGGTTTTATTGTTTGGCCGGGACTTTTGTTGCCACAAAAAAGTTCTCTATATCAGGCCAGAGCTATCCTCTGACTGAAAACAATGGCATTGCGGAATAAACACTCGACAAGCAGGCATTATTAGCTATGGCACAGGATACAACTCAAAACGCAGCCCTGAGCAATCTCCAGATTATGAAACGTACCGGAGATCTGGTGGCGTTTGATCCAAGCAAAGTCTCAGTTGCAATGAGTAAAGCCTTTATCGCTGTTGAAGGCGATAGTGCACAATCATCAAGCCGTATTCATGAGCAAGTAGAAAAATTCACCCAGAATATTGTGGATACCTTCTTGCGACGTATGCCTGCGGGTGGTGTTATACATATAGAAGAGATTCAGGATCAGGTTGAATTGATGCTGATGCGCTCAGGCGAACATAAAATTGCCCGCGCTTATGTTTTATACCGCGATGAGCATTCACGTATACGTGCCGCTAAAGAAAAGGGCATTCACAATCCACACCCAACCATTAATATCACTCAACTGGATGGCAGCAAATTGCCTCTAGATTTGGGCCGTATTGATACGGTTGTATCTGAAGCTTGTGAAGACCTTGCCGAAGTCGATAAAAAGCTGATCATCGATGATGCCCTGAAAAACCTATATGACGGCGTACCCGTTGACGGTGTTTCTACGGCCCTAATGATGGCAGCTCGTACTCTGGTTGAAAAAGAACCGAACTACACTTTTGTGACTGCCCGTCTTTTATTGGACAACTTGCGTCGCGAAGGCCTGAGCTTCCTGAATGTTGCTAACGAAGCCACCCAGCATGAAATGGCGGACCTGTACCCTAAAGCGCTACGTGCTTATGTGGCTAAGGGTATTGAACTGGATCACCTGAACCCTGCTCTAGCAGAGTATGATCTAGAATCTCTGGGTGCTGCCATCAAGCCAGAAAACGATAATAACTTTACGTATTTGGGTTTACAGACCCTATATGACCGTTACTTCCTGCACTGCGACGACGTCCGTTATGAACTGCCTCAGCTGATGTTTATGCGTGTGGCCATGGGCTTGGCGTTAAACGAAGAAAATCAAACAGCGCGCGCCATTGAGTTCTATAACCTGTTGTCCAGCTTCGACTACATGGCATCAACGCCAACCCTGTTTAACTCAGGTACTCGTCGTCCACAGCTGTCATCTTGCTATCTAACCAATGTACCTGATGATCTGGAAGGCATTTACGGCGCCATCAAAGACAACGCCCTGCTATCTAAATGGGCTGGCGGTCTAGGTAACGACTGGACACCGGTACGTGCTTTAGGTTCTTACATCAAGGGCACCAATGGTAAATCTCAAGGTGTTGTCCCCTTCCTGAAAGTGGTCAACGATACGGCGGTTGCCGTAAACCAAGGTGGCAAGCGTAAAGGCGCTGTATGTGCTTATTTGGAAACTTGGCACCTAGATGTAGAAGAATTTCTGGATCTGCGTAAAAATACCGGTGATGACCGTCGTCGTACCCATGATATGAATACGGCAAACTGGGTGCCAGATCTGTTTATGAAGCGTGTCTTTGAAGATAAAGAGTGGACGTTGTTCTCTCCTTCCGATACACCGGACCTGCATGATCTGTTTGGCCTGCCGTTTGAAAAACGCTACGAAGAGTATGAGCGTAAAGCGGATATGGGTGAAATTCGCCTATTCAAACGCGTCAAAGCAAAAGATATCTGGCGTAAAATGCTGTCCATGTTGTTCGAAACAGGCCACCCTTGGATCACGTTTAAAGATCCTTGTAACCTGCGTTCACCTCAGCAACATGCAGGCGTTGTACACTCGTCTAACCTGTGTACTGAAATTACACTGAATACCAGCCCAGATGAAATTGCAGTGTGTAACCTAGGTTCCGTTAACCTAGCACAACACGTAACGGATGCCGGTGAACTGGATGTGGATAAAATCCGCAATACAGTAACCGTTGCGGTTCGTATGCTGGATAACGTGATTGATATTAACTACTACGCGGTACCTCAGGCTCGTAAATCAAACCTGAAACACCGTCCGGTAGGTCTGGGCATTATGGGTTTCCAAGATGCTCTCTATAAGTCTAAAACACCTTATGCATCTCCCGAGGCGGTCACCTTTGCAGACCGCTCTATGGAAACTATTAGCTACTTTGCGATTCAGGCGTCCAGTGATCTGGCAAAAGAACGCGGTCAATACGAAACCTTCGACGGTTCTCTATGGAGTCAAGGCGTACTGCCCATCGACTCTCTGAACAACCTGATCGAAGCCCGTGGTGACAAGTTTATTAAAGTGGATCAAACCACGACGTTAAACTGGGATGTACTGCGTGATCAAGTGCAAACTCAGGGTATGCGCAACTCCAATGTGATGGCGATTGCACCAACAGCGACCATCTCAAATATCTGTGGTGTCTCTCAATCGATTGAGCCTACTTATCAGAACCTGTACGTAAAATCGAACCTCTCTGGTGAGTTCACGGTTGTGAACCCTTACATGGTGCACGATCTGAAAGAACGTGGCCTGTGGGATGAGGTTATGGTTAACGATCTGAAATATTACGACGGTTCCGTACAGCCTATCGAACGTATTCCAGAAGATCTGAAGGCTCTGTATGCCAACGCTTTTGAGGTTGAACCTCGCTGGTTGGTTGAGTCTGCCAGCCGTCGTCAGAAATGGATCGATCAGGCACAGTCTCTGAACCTATACATCTCAGGTGTTAACGGTAAGAAACTTGATATTACCTACCGCATGGCGTGGTTATGTGGTCTGAAAACGACCTATTACTTACGTGCGATGGGCGCATCAACCGTTGAGAAATCCACCGTCGATCGCGGCACTCATAATGCCGTATCGTCCGGTAGTGATACCTCAGGTCTTGCCGCGGCTCCTGCGGCAGAAGCCGCGCCGGTTGCAACCGAAGCAACAGCACCTGTATCGGCGGTTCCTGCTGTCGCTCCAGCAGCGGTTGAAAAGGTTCGAGAAACGGTTGCCTTCGCTGAAGTTGCCGGTAAAGCCGAAGCCGATACCTTAACGGTTAATACCAACGCTTCTGAAGCGCCGGTAACGGATGAGTTTGAACTGAATGGTGAAGCTGCCGCTGTACCTCTGGCTTGCTCCATTGACAACCCAGATTGTGAAGCCTGCCAATAGCGCAAGCCGAACAACAGGTTGTGGATAAGATAACTGAGCCTTCGGGCTCAGTTAGGCAGGGATGCTCACATTACATCTTAGATCAGCCGTTTATCACTGAACGGTTTGCCACAGTGCTTTTAAATCATCGTCTTATACCAGAGCCTTAAAACCGCTTTTAATGATGATATCTAAGCCATTGTTCAGCAGATTGCCTTTATAGATTTGCCTTAAATCTTGCAATCAAGAGCCCTGTGGCAAGCCGATGCATTGAAAATCGAGCTATACTGTATAAATAATCAGCCACCTGATTTCATATTTTTAGAGGGTCACCATAATGCTTAGCTGGGACGAATTTGATTCCGACGATACCGTCGTTACTGAACCGAAACCACAACCTGTCGCACAGCCAAAAGCTGCGCCACAAGCTGCAGCACCTCAGGTAAACGTTGCGCCACAAACCGCTCCTAAACCTGCACCAGCTCCCGTTGCTAAAGTAGAACCTCAAGCGCCAATTGCTCCTGTGACTGTCAGCCAGCCTGCTAATGTCAGCGCTCAGGAAAAAGCCCGTCAAGTAATCGAAGATCTAGACGTCGCCCCAGGTCTGGAAGACCTAGAAATGGGCGCTGCCCGTATCGAAGTTGATGACAAACGCATGATCAACTGTCGTGCGGATCTGAACCAACTGGTTCCTTTTAAATACGATTGGGCTTGGCAGAAGTATCTGGATGGCACTGCTAATCACTGGATGCCACAAGAAGTAAGCATGAATGCGGATATTGCTCTGTGGAAAAGTCAGGACGGCTTAACTGAAGACGAGCGTACTATTGTGATGCGCTCTCTGGGTTATTTCTCCACGGCGGATTCTCTGGTTGCTAACAACTTGGTTCTGGCAGTCTATCGCCTGATCACCAACCCAGAGTGTCGTCAGTATTTGCTGCGCCAAGCGTTTGAAGAAGCGATTCACACCCATGCCTACCAGTACTGTGTCGAGTCTCTGGGCATGGATGAAGGTGAAGTCTTCAACATGTACCGTGAAGTGCCGTCCATCGCTAAAAAAGCGACTTGGAGCCTGAGCCATACACATTCACTGTCTAACCCGACTTTCCAAACCGGTACACCAGAAACGGATCAGGAATTACTGCGTAATCTGATCGCTTTCTATTGTGTTACCGAAGGCATCTTCTTCTACTGTGGTTTCAGCCAGATCCTGTCCATGGGTCGTCGTAATAAGATGACGGGCGTGGCCGAACAGTTCCAATATATTCTGCGTGATGAGTCCATGCACCTGAACTTTGGTGTCGATGTGATCAACCAGATCAAGATTGAGAACCCACACCTTTGGACAACTGAATTCCAGGACGAAGTAACCCAGATGATTCTGGAAGGTACTGAGCTGGAAATTGAATATGCACGGGATACCATGCCGCGCGGTGTACTGGGTATGAATGCCAGTATTATGGAAGAGTATCTACACTTTATCTGTAACCGTCGTCTGCAGCAGTTAGGCCTGAAAGAACAATTCCCAGGTGCCACTAACCCATTCCCGTGGATGTCTGAGATTATCGACCTGCGTAAAGAGAAAAACTTCTTTGAAACCCGTGTTACTGAATATCAGGTAGGCGGCGCTCTAAGCTGGGATTAATCCAAAGACAGGTACTGCAAGTTTAAAATTTTAAGCCTGCCCACCAAGTATATAAAAAGAGGGGCCTTATCATAGATAGGGCCTTTTCTTTTTCTAGCACTATCTTTTTCCAGAGCTACCCTTGCCAAGCCTTGATGACTTTTCCTCTCATATCATCAGACTGAGTCTGCACCATCTCTAAAGCCAAATCAGACCAAAAAGAATCGACCTGTGCTTTCTCTACTGTTAACTGAGAGGCTAGGTTTTTCCAAACCGGGGGCAAGTGATGCAAATGAGTGGCAAAACCGCCATCTTTATCTTTCGCTAGATAACGTACACGGGTCACACCGGATAAGAGAATTCGCCCGGTACACATCAAGCAGGGTTCTAAGCTGACATACAGAGTCAATTCCTGACGCACCAGATGAGAAAAGTCTTGTTCTAAAATATTCAGCAACTCCATTTCCGCATGACGATGGGACTGATAACCGGGACTAAAGACACTATTATGCGCCACACATATCAACTCATGATCACTGTCTACCAACGCGGCACCCACACCGTAACTGCCTTGCTCCAATGCCAAAAGCGCCTGCTGACAACAAAGTTTGGCCCAGAGATCATCCTGACTATGGCTTTTTGGTGCGTTTGCCAACTTATCATCTAAGTATTGCAATATATCCTCTTTCATTCCCACACCTCTAGAAAACAGAAAAACCAACACTAAAGTACAACAGACAAAGACAATAAAATCAGTTGATAACGCTATTTATCCACCTATATTAAGTTTTTTATTCACAAAACCTGTTGTACTCATAAAAATATCATCTGAGCAATAACCCTAACTTTATTGTTCACATACCCCTGCTAAGTTACAATTCAATTACATAATTAAAAGAATCGAAACATATCTACAAGCCCTAGATGCAAACCCTATAAATGACTATTAAGTAAGGACTGGAACTAGATGGATATACGCCATTGGCCGGTTGCTCGTAAACTGGCACTGCTGATCGGATTGCTGATGAGCACTCTGATGTTAATCGAATTAAACTCCCTATACCGCTTATACGATGAACTCCTTAGCTCTCGAAAGGCTCAAGTTCAAGAACAGGTACAATCAGCTTATAGCCTGATGGATCATTATTACAAACAAGTACCTGAATTAGGCGAAGAAACAGCCAAAGCTCAAGCCCTCGCTGCCATTGCCAGTCTGCGCTACGGCAAAAATGGTTATTTCTGGGTCAATGACATGAACCATAAACTGGTCATGCACCCCATTAAGAAAAAAATCATTGGTAAGGATATGACCAACTCCAAGGATGCTTCCGGTAAATTCCATTGGCAGGCCATGGTGCAAGTGGTTAAAAATCAGGGAGAAGGATTTGTAGAGTACACCTACAAAGGCCCTCAGTTTGATAAACCGAAAGACAAAGCCTCCTTTGTTAAAGGCTTTAAGCCTTGGGGCTGGGTGATTGGCAGCGGCGTTTATCTGAGCGATGTAGCCGATATTTTCTGGGCGGCGCTGACAGAATCCCTGCTGTTTCAGTTTATCCTAATGGCCCTTGCCACTTGGGGCAGTTGGGTTATGGTGCGCAATATCACCCGTCCTCTGAATAAAATGTTAGAAACAGTACGCTTTATTGCTGCCGGTGATCTGACTCACCAGGTCCGCTTTCAACGTAGGGATGAGATTGGTCAGCTGGGTCGAGAAATTGACGCGATGACGGGCTCACTGAAAACAATCCTATCGGATGTTGAACTAGCAGCAGATCAATTGCGCAGCCACACCGGTGAAATGAGTCACAACACCGAAGAAACCCGAGCGGGTATGGACAAGCAATTCCATGAGGTCGATAAACTAGCTTCGGCCATGGAAGAGATGTCCTGTACTATTCAGGAAGTGGCTCGTAATGCCGTCGATACGGCAGAAACCACCCGCCATGCCAATACTGAAGCAAGCAATAGCCAGCAAGAAGTCAATCAAACGGTTCAGGCCATCAACAACTTGGCAGAAAATGTCGCCAATGCCAGTGGTGTAATGAGCCAACTTAGCGAACAAACCAATCAGATTGGTAGCGTGGTTAGCGTGATTCGCGAAATTTCCGAGCAAACCAACCTTCTGGCATTAAATGCAGCCATTGAAGCGGCGAGAGCCGGTGAAGCGGGTCGAGGTTTTGCTGTTGTAGCCGATGAAGTGCGTAACCTAGCAAGCCGAACTCAGGGCTCAACCGGTGAAATTGAAAATATTATCGAGCAGCTACAGCTTAAATCAGAAGCCGCCAATAAGAGCATGAATCAGAGTGAAGAGCAGGCTCATGAAGGGGTTGAGCTAATCAGTCAGGCAGGTCAGGATCTGGATAGCATCGTTAGCCATATTGGCCGAGTGAGCGATATGAGTACTCAGATAGCCTCTGCCGCAGAACAACAGGGCAGCGTCGCCGAAGAGATCAACAGCAACCTGATCGGCATTCGAGATATCTCACAAGATGTACTGGAACGAGCCGCCACCATTACTCGCAGCAGTCAGGATGTTGCAAATATGGCGGATAGCTTAAGGGATCGCCTAAGCGCCTTCCGCTTAAATTAATCCCCTATACCACCAATAGAACAAGAAAAATCGTATAAAAAACAACCAACCGGTTTAGTCCGGTTGGTTAAAAATTGATTTCAATTGCTATTTTTAGCAGGATGTTGCTGTTTTCCCATTTAAAGCCATGACTAGACTCAGGTATGATTAGCTCTTTTGCGGAAATAGAGACCAACAACAATGCAGGTTTATCGCGTTTATCATCACCCAACAAAGGGTTATGCCGCTTTACCCTCCGGTTTTAACTGGTCTGCTGCTATATTTTCTTTTATATGGACGGCCTCCAATAGTCTATGGGGGCCAAGTAGTCTACTATTTATAGGTTGGAGTGCCTGTATTGCCGGTATCGCCATTGGCAGCAATATGGGAATGCAGATGCTGGCGCTCACGTTTTTAGCCTTAGCCGTTACCCTCCCCCTTTGGGCTGGTATGAACGCCATGTCTTGGTTAGAAAACAACCTAAAGAAAAAAGGTTTTCAGCTGGTAAATAAAGTCAGAGCACAATCTCCCAATGGCGCTATTAAAACCACCCAACAAAAAAGTGGCCGCCAAAATAAATAAGACATTGAAGCGCTTACTCTCTGCATCGCCCCTCGGCTTAATTCTTTTCGCTTTAAGTCCTCAGGTCAGCGCAGAGCCATCGCCACTGCCACCAGCGGTGATTCAAAGCCGTGACCTGTTAGGCAACACGGCCAGTGCCATAGGCATTGGTTTAGATTCCCTGTTCAGCTCACCGGACAAAGATCAGCCGAATCAAAGTACCATGATCATTCGCTCCGGTATATTTTGGGATGATACCAGCGATGCCAGCATGGTGAACTCCATATCTTTTCGGGCGGATTTACCCTCCACCGCTGAAAAAATGCAGCTCTATATCCGGGCTCAACGGGAAGATAATATTGGTGAAAATGAAGAAACAAGCACCAATAACAGTATCAACGATGATCTGACCGAACGTACCATTAAAAGCGGCGACGCCGGGCTGTTCTTCCGTATGATTCGCCAGATACCTAATACGCCATGGCAAAATACCTTTGATGCTGGTTTTACTACTAAAGGCGTTGATCTCGAATTTATCAGCTACCTTAGGGTGAGTCGCCTGTATCAACTGAATCAATGGCAGATACAACCAGAACCCAATGTTTTTTGGAGCCCCAGCAATGGCATGGCAGCCGGTTTCAGTTTACACAGTAGAACCCGCTTAAACCCAGAAACCACACTACAAAACAGTACCAATATTCATCACTATTTTGACAGCCGAACAAACTATTTCAGCCACGGTTGGCAGCTGGCCAAACAACTATCTCCTGATATCAGAACCACCTATAACGTCCGGTTTTATGCCAACAGTGAATCCGATGAAACCGTTGAGACCTTTGAAATTTCCGCCAGTCTAAGGCGACGTATTCATGATAACTGGCTCTATTTCAATGTAATCCCAGCCGATCGCCACACCGCATCCAATAACTATGAGAGAGATTTAAGTATCACCTTTCAATTTGAAGCTAAATTTGGCTCCAAATATTAGGGCTTTATAATACCCGATCCAAACGCCCTAACGCTTGGCGTAACTGTTCCGCCGGACAACCAAAGTTAATCCGTGCAAAACCGGGTAAACCAAAATCTGCCCCTTCAGATAAAGCGACGCCTGCTTCCTTTAATAACCATTTAGCCGGTAGCTCCTGACCATAATCCCGAAAATCGATCCAGCCCAAATACGTTGCCTCCGGCACCGACATCGATAAACGCTGATGTCCTGCCACCCAATCCACCAGAATAGTCCTATTCTGCTGTAAATAATCCAGTAGCTGTTCCAACCAAGGCCCACCATCACCATAAGCCGCTTTTGCAGCCACATAGCCCAATATATTCACCCCAGGCATCAGTCCCTGTATGGACTGCTTAAACTGCCTCCTTAAACCGGCATTGGGAATCACCGCAATCGAACACCCCAGCCCCGCAATATTAAAGGTCTTACTAGGCGCCAAAAGTGTAATGCTTTGCTGGGCGATCTCAGGGGACAAACTGGCGATGGGTATATGCTGTAAATCAGGCTCTAATACCAGATCACAATGAATCTCATCGGAGCAGATCAAAAGATTATTTTTCAGGCAAAAGTCTGCGACCTGTTTCAGTTCATCCCTGCGAAATACCCTTCCGGTAGGGTTATGGGGATTACAAAACATCAATAAACGGCTGTCCTCTTTTACCGCTTGCTGCATCCGGTCAAGATCTAAGCGCCACGACTTATCTTTTTCACCAATCGTAGCCTCACTCTCTCCTCTATTTGGATTAACACCGGGCTCAAATAACATAGGCACCGCATCTAATCGCTTACCACAACGCTCCGCCACCTTTAAAAAAGGCGGATATACGGGCGTATGGGTAATGACACCAGAACCTGGCTCACCAAAAGCCTTAGCCACCGCATGTAATCCACTGACTAACCCCGGCAACCAAACCAACCAACTGGGTTCAATGGTCCACTGATAACGCTCCTTGTACCAAGCGCATACAGATTCCACTAAACCATCGGGCACGACCCCATAACCATAAACCCCTTCAGCCACCCTCGATTGCAACGCCTCAACCACCGCATCTGGCGCTGCAAAGTCCATATCCGCTATCCACATAGGAATCACATCCTTATCCGAATAGCGTTGCCACTTGATACTATCGCTCTCATGGCGATTGCTTGCCCGATCAAAATCAACAGACTGAGACATATCCACTCCCTATACCCTAGGTTTTTGCTCAACAATTGTTATACTGCCAGCCAGTCTAATCGCACAAGTTAAATTATTCCGGTTAGAACACACAATCTTGAACGCTAGAACATACGTTTTTCTACAATGGAAACGGTATACGTAGCGTGGATAAGCCAGAGGCGCATCCGCGAATTCACCATTACCGCTCAATTAAAAGATAATAAAACACTTGTTTAGCGACGTAATCACATAAGGCGGATAGCACTGATGACTCAGATTCCCTCCGATTTATACGCAATAAATCACTGGTTTACACTGGCACAGGGAGATGAGCCGCTATTAGTTAGGGTGTTAGCCGATACCGCAGGATTAAAAGGTTGGTTAAGCCGTGAATGGCACGACAAGCTTACCGGCGCAAGCCTAGAAGAAATCCTAGCCACCGACGCCATACAAGGTTTTGAACTGGCTGCGGCCCACCTACTGAGCCAGATGCCGCAATTTACCGGCCCAACAACCGAACAAGAATGGCACCACTGGTTAAGCGCTTGGCAAAATATCCATAAACAAAAAAGTGCTGCGGAACAGCTGGATCTACTACCAGAACGCTTTGATCAAAAAGCAGCCGAACTGGCCATGGAAAAGTTACTACAGACAAAACAAAATAACGGCGAGATATCAATTGTACAGAGCCTTTAAGGCTCTGTTTTCTACAGCCCTACTGATTTAATATGTCATAACTTAGATACTCAATAACAATAAAACACTGCCCGCCTAAACGTTCAAATAAAAACCTCTCTACAAAAAATACTCCTGACATACTGGCTTCATACGAGTCACTATCGAGTTATATTGCTTGGACATATACCTACCTTCTCACTCCAAGAATCACCTCAAAACAAAAGGACATGCTAATTAACAACTTTATTAACTATCAACATAATAAAATTATAGAACCTATAAAAGAAGTCATAACAAGTGGGGAATTCCCACCTAGTAAATAATATAAACGAGGGTAAACTCGCTTAATCACACAAGACGGATAGCACAGATGACTCAGATCCCCTCCGATTTATACGCAATAAATCACTGGTTTACACAGGCACAGGGAGATGAGCCGCTATTAGTAAGAGTACTGGCCGACACTGCAGGATTAAAGGGTTGGTTAAGTCGAAAATGGCACGACAAATTCACTAGATCAAGTCTGGAAGAAGTTCTCGCCACCGACGCCATACAAAGTTTTGAACTGGCCGCCACTCACCTACTGAGCCAGATGCCACAGTTTACCGGCCCAACAACCGAGCAAGAATGGCTGCAGTGGTTAAATGCTTGGCAAAATATCCATAAACAGAAAACCGCCACCGAACAGCTGAACTTACTGCCAGAACGCTTTGATCAACAAGCCGCCGAACTTGCCATAGAAAAACTGCGGCAGAAAAAACAAAATAACCATGAGATATCTATCACACAGAGTCTTTAGGGCTCTGTTTTCTACCCTTTTCTGATTCAACATTCCATAATCGATGATAACAACCAAAGATTAAACATGAAGAATATTAATAGAAAACATTTAATGTCTATCTCTTTGCTTTTCCTACCCATTTTAGGCAACGCAAGTGACACTAAGTTCTACGCCGGATTGGGCATAGGTTCAGCCAATATTGAAGGCCCTGAACTAGAGTCAGGCTTACTCCTTCCTAATCAAAAGGTAGAAGATAGTAGCAACCTAACATCCATCTATATAGGTTATAGTATTAACAAGAACATATCATTTGAGCTTGGTTTCTCTGATTTTGAAAAAATCAAAGATAAAGTACAAAAAGATCCTAACGTATCTAACTTTGTAGCTATAAACGAATATTACTCTATTAAATCAGAGAAGATTTTTTTTCAATACTAAATTACAACACCATATTAATGATAAATTTAGCGCATTTGGATTACTTAGTTACTCCTTCTTTGATACCAACTATGAGGCTACCGGTGGCGCAGACCCTGTATCACAATCAGAGTCCGAGGAAGCATTCACTTTTGGTCTAGGTGGTCAGTATCAGTTTAATGATAAGTTCTCGGGACGTTTACAGTGGACTCGTGATACCCCTGGGGACTTAGAGATTAATGCATATCAAGCATCCGTTGAAATGAGTTTTTAAACATTCCAACATATTGATACCCTTTCGCGCTCAATCGCAAATATTAAACCGGTTTTCCAGCCGGTTTAATATATTTAATTATTGGATATAAAATACAGATGAAAAACCTACTCCTACTGTCTTTGTCATTATTGGCTATTTCAGCCCAAGCAAGTGACACTAATTTCTACGCCGGATTGGGCATAGGTTCAGCAAATATTGAAGGTCCGGAGATGCCGTATGAAATATATTTTCCCGGACAGAAAGTAGAAGGTAATAGCGGAATGGCCTCTGTATATATGGGCTATAACCTCAATCAAAATATATCATTTGAAGTGGGTTATTCTGATCTGGAAAAAATAAATGATTCGATAGAAATAGATCCTTTAGTTAATGTCTTTGAGCCTGTAAATAAAGACTTCTCCATTGATTCAGAGAAAGTTTTTATAAATACAAAATTACAACACCCTATTAATGCCAAGTTTAGCGCATTTGGATTACTGGGTTATTCATTTTACGATATTACCTATAAGGCTACTGGCGGTGCGACCCCTACATCAGAATCAGAATCGGAAGAAACGTTCGCTTTTGGTCTAGGTGGTCAATATCAGTTTAATAATAAATTTTCGGGTCGTTTACAGTGGACTCGTGATACCCCTGGAGATTTAGAGATTAATGCTTACCAAGCATCTGTTGAAATGAGCTTTTAACCCGCCTTTATTAAAAATCTCTTTCGCTCTCAATTGCAATTAAAAACCGGCTTAGTAGCCGGTTTTCTCGCTTACGTATGATTATCACGGAGGTTAGTTCAATGAAAAAATCATCTATTATATTTACTACACTCCTACTCTTTGGCTGCGATTCAAGTAATGAAGAAGCAGCAGAAACAGAAAGTACTCGTATTTGGAATGATCAAAGCCAAGGATTTTATTTTGAAGCGAAAGGAGGTCACGTGGGGAACGGGGTATCTCAGGATTACTTCCTTGATACTTTAGATTCGAGCGTACTAACACATCTTAAGTCGATAAAAACAACCACGGATACCGGTGATAGTAACTGCGGAGGGGATAGGCACTTTATCTCTCTTACCATTATGGATGAAACAGGTGGTAGTCAGACTTATAATGAGAACCAAGCGGATGGTTGCTGGGGAGACAACAGTGATAGGGATAATATTAGTAGAACTGATATAGAAACCCTTATGGAGTTAATAGCGGTTCCCTAGGCAGCAGCTAAAAACGCTTTTCATATTCTCATTCAGACGTGACAGGGTATTCGCGGATGCGCCTCTGGCTTATCCACGCTACGTGTATCGGCTATTATGTAGAAAGACTTATGTGCTTATCAATCAATCGCAATTATTCTTTCTCATATAAAAAAACCGGCTATTTAGCCGGTTTTTTTGATTCTTAATATCTGTAAAGGTCAGATATCAACGGGATAGGGTTAAGCCTTTTAATTGCTCTAACTCTCCGGCGATCTGCTGACTTAGATTCATATTAGTAGCAGAGCCATCTACTGCCGCTTGGGCATCATTAGCCATCTGCTCTACACGGTCTACTACGGATTGCATTTGAGAGATTTGATCGCAAGCCAGCTGGGATACGGAGCCCATAGTGCCTTGTAGGGAATGAATAGACGCTTCGATCACCTTGATGCTTTCATCATTACGTTGTTCCAGCAGCTCTTCCATAGATTGAGAAAAGTGTAGCACTTTATCGGACAGGTCTTGGCTAGAGGAGCTCAGCACTGACATTAAGCTGTTGATCTCTCCTGCATATTCACCAGATTTATTGGCTAGGCTTTTCACCTCATCGGCCACGACTGCAAAACCACGACCGGCTTCTCCAGCACGGGCTGCTTCAATGGAAGCATTCAGCGCCAGCAGGTTGGTTTGTTCTGCGATACCGGTAATGGTTGAAGCGATGGCTTCAATCTTTGCAAATTCACTGGTGAATTTTTGGGTGTCAGACAGCAGTTCACCAGCCCATTGTGAGGCTTGAGCAAACTCTTGGGTAAAGGATTTATTCTGACGGTTCAGTTCTGATAATTGTGTATTCAAAGATTTAATCTGCTCGGAGGCGGTTTCGACTTCACTGCCCACCTGATCGGAACCGCTGGATACGGAGCGAGAAAGCTCTACGGCTTCTGCAGCAAAGGAAACACGGGCCTTGGAGCGCTCATTCACTCGCATGGCGTTGCCGCAAACCTCTTTGGCAGAGCCTTGTAGGCTACTCATGACTGAGCCCAGTTGCTCGACTGGTGCTGAGTTTTGCTGTTGTGTCCGTTGCTGTTCGACTTGGCGCTCATGCATATGTTTCATGCTGCTATAAGCACTGAACAGAGAGACAGAAAAAGGAACCAGATAGGTTAGAAGTGCAGGTATAAGCTTAAAGGCTTCGTCGCCCAAAAGTGCACCACTCTGGTTAATTAAATTCAGTAATGTGCCGACCACTAAAGCAATTTTGATCGCTTTGCCTACAATAACGGGGTCAAATAAACCCGGTGCCTCTGCCGATGTCATTTTCGATCCTTTATTTGAAGTTATCAGGGGTACCAATGCCGATAATACCCCATATGCGAAATAAGCAAAGACTGATTCGCTTATAACGTATCGATATTGATATTAGGCATCAACATAGCAGATGCCTTTTATAAACCGCCAGTGATATGTACATTAAAAATTATACAAACAGTATCGCCAAATTATTCATTGGCCTGATTAAAGTGGTCGAGGGTAATTAAGATGGTATTTCAGCGCTGTCCATTTTTGGCCAGCCACCGCGAGCTTCCCGTTCAGCCCGAACCGTTTGATACCATTGGGACAACTCAACCACTTCGCCATCTTCTCCTAATTCAGGATAATCTAAGCGTCGATCTCGGCAGAAGCGGGTAATTTCAGGCTGAGCCCATTCAAATAGGGTCTTTTCGTATAAGGCTGCATCCATACGCGATGCATCGTACATATTGGACTCACTGCGCTGACGTTGGGCTTCTGCCAGAATAATGGCTGCGGCAACAGACACATTGAAGGATTCCACCATACCCATCATAGGCACAATAATATGCTCATCAGACAGTTCTGCCGCTTTATTACTGACGCCATCCTTCTCTGCTCCCAGCAAGATAGCACAGGGTTGAGTGTAATCCAGAGTACGGTAATCTACGGCTTTGTCGCTTAAAGTCGCGGCATAAACCTTAAAACCTTGTTCTTTTAGCTGACTGATAGGGGTTTCAATGGTGTCATAAATACTGACACCCACCCAACGATGACTGCCCTTGGCTGTACCGTGATAGGTACCATAACCTCCGTCTGGCTCTGCGGAGTGAACATGAGGAATACCCACCGCATCACAGGTACGCACAATGGCGGATAAGTTACGGGACTTATGCACATTGTCAGTAATTACAGCCAGATCAGGCTGACGACGATTTAATACCGCCTTAATTTTGGCAAAACGTTCAGGTGTCACGGATCAATCCCCATACGGTTAAGTCATCATATAGCAAGAATATTATACCGCTCGCTAATAGAAAAAGAGCCCCTAAGTCACGCTAAAAGTCAGCCCGGTTACTATCAGTCCAATTGAAGCGGAGACCTGTAACCATAAAAGTCCCTTTAGGTGTCGACTGCGCTTACGGGCACCGTTCCAATGAATACCCCGTATGGCTTGAGCTAGATCCACAGCTCTAACCCAAAAAGAAGCAGCCAGAACCGTTAGCAGAATCCCCCAGCAGAGCCAAAACCCTATTGAAAAATCAGGTAAATAAACCACACCGATCACTGCCAGCAACACCAAGCTGATCAACATAAGCCATTGCTGTAGAGCAAACTGCTTTAGGGAAAGCGAATAACTGGCTTCTGGGTTGCGTACCGCAGGTTGAATCAATCCTGATAACAGAACCAGAATGGGCAAGATCAACAGAGCTGACAAGGCCAGAAAAAAGAAGAACAACGGAAAAGACAGCGCCAAGACAACGTCCTTAAATAAACGAAAAGCAAAGAGAACAAGAAGAGTGATGCCTGCAGCTTGCACTCCGAGGCCTAATCAATGGGGGCAATTTTTATCCCTTCAAGGCTTTTACCCTAAAGCCGTTAAAATCACGGCCCCTTGATTACAAAAAGTTACATCAAACGGATTATTTTCACGTAGTATTGGAGACCTTCTCTCTTATCTACGACTTTAGTCCACGCTCTATTCTAATGATGTGATACCTATGCACGCGTTAAGATTTAGTCAGCTGTCGATTACCAGTCGAGTTTTGATCTCTCCTATCACTATTCTGTTACTGTTGATCTCTGTGAGCGCTATCGCTCTGTTGTCACTGCAGCGTATTAATCAGGATGTGACCAAAGTCACCACCCAAATCGCCCCTGTTACCCAGCAGGCCCAGGCCGTTAGTCGCTATCTGGCGAACCAACGTATTCTGGTACTTAATTATCAACAAAACCCTCAACCTAGCTTATTGGAGCAGTTCGCCGAAAACGAAACGACCTTCAATCAGGATTTAGCCCTGTTACAGCCTTACCTGACCACAAAACAGCAACAATCTGTTCTGCAAGAGATCCAACAACTGAGCCAGCAATACTCTAATCTGTTCAGTAATCAACTCGTGGATCAAATGAATCAGCAGCAAAATCTGAGTGAAAATTTAGAATCCGCTGCCAGAGGCACGGATAGAGCCCTGAAGAAGCTGGTTACTCTGGCGGTAAATCACAATCAAGACGACATGCTGGTCACGGCCAATCAACTCCAAGCGAATTTTCAACAATCTCGTATCTATCTGCATCAATACCTGAGTAACCGTTCCGCTGATCTATTAGCAGAGGCAGAGTTTTATCTGGCAGAAGCTCAGAATTATCAGCAGCAACTATCGCAACCAGACTTGGAGGGTAAACTGCTACGCCGAGTGACTCAGCTACAAAATTCTCTGGACAGTGTCACTGCGGTCATTGCCGAAGGGCGAGAATTAACTCTGCGACGTAATCAAGCTCAACGGTCTCTGGATCAAACCAGCGAACAGATATCCGCTGCTGCACTAAAACTGAATCAGGGCATTATCCTGCTACTGGATAACACAACACGTACGGTACAAGACTTGAGTCAACAGACCCGAGTGAGTCTGATTAGCGCCAGCGCTTTAGCCGTCGTCATCGGTCTACTATTGGCGATCCTGATTAGTAGAAATGTACGCAAGATATTGCTGCATCTGCATCAGAGATTTACAGATATCGCCTCTGGAGATGGCGACTTAACGGCTCGCTTACCAGAACAAGGAGGGAAAGAACTGAGCCTAATTGCTCAAGCTTTTAATGGCTTTATGACGAAGTTACAAACCCTTATCGTCAAGCTAGTGAAAGCCACCGATAGCCTAGCGAGCGCCAGCAGCCAACTGGCCAGTAATAGCGAACAGAGTGTGATCAATGCTCAACAGCAGCAAGACAGTGTGCACTCCATTAACGAAGCCATTCAACAATTGGTCATGCAGATTGACCTGATCGATCATAATGCTCAGCAAGCCAATCAAGTGAGCGCATCAACGGAACAAGAAGCTCAAGCAGGGCAACTGCAAATAGAGCAAACCAACGCATCCTTAGATCTACTTTCACAACAACTGGAACGCTGTACCACACAGATGCAGGGCTTAAATCACCGTACAGCTCAAATTACTGAGATTACGGATGATATTCAGGGCATTGCGGATCAGACCAGTCTTTTAGCCCTTAATGCTGCCATTGAAGCCGCTCGGGCTGGGGAACATGGGCGAGGATTTGCGGTCGTTGCCGACGAAGTGCGTCATCTATCCAGCCGCACTCATCAAATGACGGAACAGATTGTCGGCATTATCGGTAAGGTGCGTTCTGACGTACAAAACACTTGCTCTGAAATGGATCAGCTACAAGATCAGTCAGGGCAAACTCAGCAACAAGCCCATAAAACCCAACAGGCCCTAAGACAGATTGCCCTATGTGCACAACAAACCGGGCAACAGATTCAAGCCATTACCGAACAATCCTCTAATCAACAAAAACAGGTCGATGCCCTGCAAAAGCAAAGCTCTGCGCTACAACAAACGTTAAACGAAGGTGCTCAGGCAACAGAAGAAAGAGCTAAAGCCAGCATAATACTCAATAGCTTAAGCCAAGAGCTCCAACAGATGGCTCGGCAATTTCGTACGGAATAACTGAATCTACGAAAGACTCGTAAAAGGTTTATCGACAGTCTCTCGCAGACCGTTTTACCAAAGCCCCGACAGTGACTCAGCACTATTGACCACTTGTCGGGTTAAGCACTATCGTGCCTACCTATTATTTTATTTGATATAACACTATGTCCAATAAAACCGTGCATACCAATCCCGCTCCCTATATTCAAAGAGGCAGCCCAGCCTTTTGGCGTGCCAGCCTAGCATTGTTTGCCGGAGCCTTTGTTACCTTTGCCAACCTATACAGCACTCAGGCGATATTGCCTCTTTTGGCGAAACAGTTCGATATATCACCCGCTATTGCCAGCGTTAGCTTATCCGTTGCCACTGGGGCTTTAGCTTTTGCACTTCTGCTCACCCCTGGACTGTCAGATCGTCTGGGACGCAAAAGCATTATGCTAGCCTCTTTGGCATTAACCTCCTTATTTGGTTTTGCTGTCACCTTAAGTGATCATTACCTACTGATACTACTCTTTAGAGCCCTGCAAGGATTAAGCTTGGCCGGATTAGCATCAATTGCGATGACCTATGTAAACGAGGAATTTGCCCCCAATTGTCGTGGGACTGCGATGGGGCTCTATGTCAGTGGCACCGCCGTAGGCGGTATGATGGGAAGGATTATTACGGGTAACCTGACCGAACTGTATCATTGGACATCTGCATTGCAGGTATTGGCAGCCATTAGTCTTGTCTGTACGCTTATTTTTGCCATTGCTCTGCCTAAATCTCAGCACTTTTCATCCAGACATTTATCTTTTTCCCTTATAAGAAAAGGATTTACCTTTCACCTAAAACAACCGGCACAATTTGGACGCTTTCTACAAGGTTTTCTTCTTATGGGAGGCCTAGTCACACTTTATAACTACATTGGCTTTCGTTTACAGTCTCCGCCTTATCAGCTGACAGAAAGCGGTTTAAGCCTTTTATTCAGTTTATATCTGTTAGGGATATTCAGCTCAACGTGGCTAGGGTCAAAAGCAGATCATTACGGGCATCGATACGTTCTCTTACTGTGTATTGTTCTGATGCTATCCGGTAGCTTATTGTCTCTTTTTCCCTATTTTAGCAGCATTGTATTGGCGCTAGGTTTATACACATTTGGCTTTTTTGGTGCTCATTCAATTATCAGCAGTTGGTGCGGACAGGTGACCAATCAGTTTAAGGCTCAAGCTTCCGCTTTATACTTATTATTTTATTATATTGGTTCCAGCGTATGGGGAGTAATGGGAGGGTATTTCTGGGATTATTGGCAATGGACGGGGGTCGCCAGTTTGGTGACAGCACTTGTGTTCATCAGCGGTGTCATTGCTTGGTATAGTCGGGATTAATCCTATAGATGAATCTCAAAAGCCCTGATTGAGACTATCGTTCTTAAATAAAAGAACAGTATTCACATCAGGGCTATTTCTCTCTATAGCAGCTTGTTCATTATGAGTTCAACATCAAATTAACGCTTAAATTTTAAACTGGCTTACCAAGTTATGTAGGTTATCCGCCTGCTTCGCCAAACCTTCACTGGCATGATTCACTTGCTGGGTTGAGTCTGCTGAGACCTGTGATAAGTCCACAATATTGACCACATTGCGATTAATCTCCTCTGCTACAAGAGACTGCTCTTCTGCAGCACTGGCGATCATATCGTTCATATCTCGAATAGACTCTACCGCTTGTAAAATAGCATCCAAGGAAGTACCGGCTTCACTGGCTGTTTTCACCGTTTCCTCTGTTGATCGTAAGCTAACATCCATAGACACCACTGCTTCTTGAGCCGCTTTTTGTAACTGCTCAATCATGGCTTGGATTTCATCCGTGCTCTCCTGAGTTCTTTGAGCCAGAGTACGCACTTCGTCTGCCACTACCGCAAAACCTCGTCCCTGTTCACCAGCACGAGCGGCTTCAATGGCGGCGTTTAATGCCAATAGATTCGTTTGCTCCGCAACACCCCGTATCACTTCTAATACGGTACCAATATTGTCACTGTCGGAACGCAAACGCTGAATCACATCCGCAGAGCCTTGCACCTGTCCCGATAGGGCATTAATAGCCGTAATGGCATTCTCAACTTGGGTTTTACCTAGCTTGGCTTCCTGATCCGCTTGATTAGCCGCACCAGCCGCTTCTCCAGCATTTTGTGCGACTTCATGTACTGTGGTGGACATTTCATGAATGGCCGTAGCCACCTGATCCGTTTCTTTTGCTTGCTGAGCAATGCTTTTACTGCCCTGCTCGGTAATACTCGATAGCTCTTCTGCTGAAGCCGATACCGCATAAGATGAGCTATTCACCTCTTCCATGACCTTGTGTACTTTTTCAACAAAGCCATTGAAGTAACGGGTTAGACCTGTGATCTCATCATTACCTCGAACGCGCAGGCGTACCGTCAGATCGCCTTCTCCTTCACTAATACCTTTTAGAGCATTTACCGTAGCAACGAGAGGTCGGGTAATACTACGGGCTATCAGGGTGCCAATGACAAAGAGACCAGCCATTAATAGAGCCGCTGACGTTAATACGGATATTGCCTGCTTCCAAAACTGGCTTTCAATATCATCCACATAAACACCAGTACCAACAGCCCAGCCCCATTCAGGGAAGGCTTTCAAGTAAGATAGCTTAGGGACTGGTTTTTCACTGCCTTGTTTCGACCAGTGATAATATTCACTACCACCACCGCTTCTACGAGCTTTGTCCGTCAGTGTTGCAACAAACTGTTTGCCATTAACATCTTTTAGGCCACTAAGATCTTTACCCTCTAGCGAAGCTTTAACCGGATGCATTAACATCACCCCTTTTAGATCCTGAATCCAAAAGTAATCAGACCCATTAAAGCGCATACTTTTAACGGATTTTTTAGCTTCAGCCTGAGCCTCTTCTAACGTTAACTTCCCAGCTTTAACCTGATGATCCAAGCTAGTAATCATACTGACAACAGATTCTGTTAAATGTCGTAGTTCTGTTTCTTTTAGTTCGGTAAAACTGGCTCGTTCTTGTTTTAAAACGATAAATAGCATTAACGCCATACCGGCTAATGCCAACAACAGAATAAACCATATTCGATGCTGAATAGGAAAACGGCGAAATAACATCTCCATCACGGATACCTCGGGGTCAAGTGCTTATAGGGGGGAGTGGCCGCTTGTTATATTTTTATACGGCTCAATATATATATCTCAATATAATTATAGCTTATTTAGCAATGCCTTCTTTAGCGGGCATTTAATAGATTCAACTGATATATATCAATTCATTTACTGTTCTGTTGCGTTGCAAAATGTAACAACACAAAACATCTGAACCCTATAACCCTGTTTTTTATATTGTTTTTAAAAACACTCTGACGATCAGTCATATTGAAAGCAAAGTATTTACAGGTGAGAATGTTAAAAGTATCCAATTAGCACCCCAGTTTTAATACAACTGGCCAATAAGCGATAAGGGCAAAAAAATGAAAGCAATGGTTATCCAACAGTACGGTGGTACCGAGCAATTTATTGAGCAGGAAGTGCCAGCCCCTAAGATCCAAGAGGGTCATGTGATCATTAAAGTTGCGGCCAGCAGCGTCAATCCATTGGATACTAAAATTCGTGCAGGTTTAGTACAGGCTAACCCTCCTTTCCCTGCAACATTGCACGGTGATGTAGCGGGTATTGTCACGGAGGTAGGCCAAGGTGTTGAAGATTTTTCTGTTGGAGACGAGGTTTTTGGTTATGCTGGCGGTCTAAAGAATTATCAAGGTGCTCTGGCTGATTACATGTTAGCCGATGCTCGCTTAGTCACGAAAAAGCCGGACAATCTTGCTTTTGCCGAGGCTGCCGCTTTACCGGTTGTTTTTATTACCGCCTGGAAAGCCTTAATTGATCGAGCACAGATACAACCCAAGGATAAAGTCCTGATTCATGCCGGTACGGGTGGTGTGGGCCATATGGCTATTCAAATTGCAAAATGGGCCGGAGCTCAGGTCTATACCACCGTATCCAGTGAAGAAAAAGCAGAAATAGCCCGTCAGCTAGGGGCCGATGACACCATTAATTATCGGGAAGAAAGGGTTGAACAGTATGTCCAACGTTGTACCGATGGCGAAGGTTTTGATGTGGTGTTTGATACGGTGGGTACTGACAATATGGATAAATCTTTCCAAGCAGCCCGTGTCAGCGGCACTGTAGTCACCATTGCAGCCCGCTCCAACCATGACCTTTCACCCTTACACGGTAAAAATCTCAGCCTGCATGTGGTCTTTATTGCCACACCGCTACTTTATAATCGAGACTTTGATACTCAGGCAGAAGCCCTTGAGGCGATGACCAGCCTGGCCGGTGACGGCTATGTTCGTCCGTTATTGGATGAAACTATCTACAGCTTTAAAGAGGTCGGCCAAGCTCACGCCAAGGTAGAAGCAGGGCAAGCCTTAGGTAAAGTCGTGCTGCTACGCTAATGCTCAGTTTAATTATCATTAAGGTTCTGGTTTCAGTGGCAACCGTTATTGCTTTATCTCTGATTGCAGAACATGTCAGCCCGCGTATCGCGGGCTTATTATCAGGTTATCCCTTAGGCACCGCTATTGCTCTGTTCTTCATTGGTTATGAAATCAGTCCTGAATTTGCTGCAGAAGGAGCGGTATATACTCTGGCCGGTTTTGCCAGCACCCTAATATTAACCACAGGTTATTGGTTGGGGAGTCGTCAAGCTTCAACCACTGAAAATATTGAACCGCTTTCAAAGACTGCGTCCATTAACTCCCCGCTCCCGTCGTGGTTAAATATTATAAAAGCCAGCTTGGTGGGGATCGGGTTATTTTTACTCTCTGGTTTTACGATCCAAAGTATTGATCTTAATCTAGTGACCGCGGCTATTTTACCTGCTCTGGCTATCCTGTGTTGTATCTGGGCTTATCGCCATATCCCAGAAACTCAGGTTGGTAAAAAGGTTAAAATGTCTTTTTCAGTGCTAATATTCCGGGCCATTGTTGCAGCCACTATTGTATTAATTATTACCGGTGCAGCTCATATTGTTCCAGCATCAATGGCAGGGGTTCTAGCGGCTTTCCCTATTTCCATGTTCCCCTTCTTAGTTTTAATGCATCGTACCTACGGCTCTGGTAAAGCCCATACCATTATTAAGCACTATCCCACAGGTTTAGGCTCTTTAATGGTCTATGCCACAAGCATTGCCTGGTGTTATCCAACATTGGGGCTGTTATGGGGCACCTTGCTATCTTTTGTTTTTGCCACGATTTATCTGATAATTGCACCACCCTATGTGGATAGATTGCGACAAAGGTTGTTAAATTTTTAGTGTGAGGGCAGAAAGAAAAAACACTGCTCTAATGTATGGAAAAGTAAATCATGTTTGAACAGGTGATTTCCCCAGGGTTTAGTGATACCGACGCATTGGGTCATATCAACAATACCAAGCTACCTATCTGGTTTTTAGAGGCTCGGAATGAGCTATTTAAAATATTCACGCCGGATCTTGACCCTAAAAAGTGGCGCCTGATTTTGGCTAAAATTGAAGTAGAGTATGTCGGTGAGCTGTTCTATGGTCAGGATATCACCCTTAGAACCTATATCGGAGATATCGGCAATGCTTCCTTTCGAGTGCGCCAGGAAGCCTGGCAAGCAGGACGGCTGGCTTCAAAAGGTGAAGCGGTTATGGTTCATTTTAATTTTTCCGAAAAAAGAGCGGAACCTCTACCTGAAGATATTCGCCAACAGTTAATCGCCCACCAACAATAAAAGCCCAAATACGACAGCCCCAACTAACGAGAATAAAGGACAGCTCCATGACGCCAGGTATTCGTCAGGCTAAAAAAGCCGGTATCCCTTTTGAGATAAAAGAGTATCAGCATGATCCGAATAGCCAATCTTACGGAGAAGAGGCTGCAAGTGCATTAGGTGTCGCCCAAAGCGAAGTCTTTAAAACCCTATTGGCTCAAAGTAACGATGGAAAACTGGTCGTAGCCATTGTACCTGTAGCCGGTACTTTGGATTTAAAAGCGTTAGCCAAGGCCAGTGGTTGTAAAAAAATGGAAATGGCTGACCCCATTAAAGCAGAAAAGACAACAGGTTATGTGGTTGGAGGCATCAGTCCTCTGGGTCAAAAAAAGCAATTGCCCACTTTTATTGATAGCAGTGCTCAAGATTTGACCGTTATTCATGTGAGCGCAGGAAAACGAGGGTTAGAGATCAGTCTAAAGCCTGAAGATTTACTCAAGCTGACTCGCGGCAAGTGGGCCAGTATTGGCCGGACTGATTAAAAACGGCGTTATTCCCGATAAGTGATCCGTCACAACAATCTCAGAATAATTTTCCGACCAAAAAACAAAAAACCTGTCACTAGGACAGGTTCTTAGTCTCGCTTATTACATGTCCCACTAAAACTTAGAAGGTATACATCACACGTAAACGAGGCGTAAACCAAGGTACTTCACTGTCTTTCACTGGATGCTTCGGACCGTAGATCATTTGAACATCGCCAGATACCACCCAATTTTGAGCTGGTGAGAACTCATAGCCCATAGCACCTTCGATACCAACAGTCGCACTACCATCATCAACAACGAGCAAACCACCCAGCTGCATAAAGGAGCCATAGTAGTAACGCTGGTTATAGACTTTATAGTCGATACCCAACATGTAGCGCTCATCCTTCATGGCAAAATCCACGTATAACGCATCTTCTCGGCCCAATGCTTTCTGGAATACCAAGTTTGCCATACCGTTACTTTGAGCCGGATCGCTCCAACGGATTAGATCAGTACCTATGGCATAATCAGTTGCGGCAGCAGAGGCGGCACCTGATGTGATAAATGCAGCAACCAAGGCACAGGCACGCAACAATTTCTTCATTATTCGCTTTCCTATTCTATCTGGGTCAAAATTGTCGGCTATTATACTGGAAACCTGCCTGTAAGCGCAGCAGAGACTGAGCGGATAAATAATCGATGTACCAAAAAACCGATATTCAACCAACACCAGAACTGATTGAACGTATCGAGGCCCAGATTGGCCGAGTACCCAGAGGCATCCAAGTGATTGCCGCAACCGATAGCCTAGGTACCCCGCTGGTGGTGCGTATGCACTCCATTGTGGATAAAAAACCTTTTCCGACACTGTTCTGGATGACATCAGAACTGCTGAAAAAAGAGATCAGCCATATCGAAGCGAGGGGAGTGATCAAGCAACTGGAAGAGCGCTTGATTGAAGACTCTGAATTTCTGCAGGCCTATCATGCCAGCCATCAGGACTATGTTGATCAGCGTTTACGCCATTTATCGGATGAAGAACGTCAATTTGCTGAACAAGCGGGCTTTATTACCCTACTGAAAGAAAAAGGCATTGGTGGTATCGCTAACTGGGATACGGTGCGATGCCTGCATACTCAGTACGCTCATCACCTTGGGGGTCATAATGTGGTGGGTCAATGGATGGATCAAGAGTTTGGTATTGCTGATCTGATTCCATAAAACGTCTGTCGAGTAAGCTTAAATAAGAATATCTTAAAATAAAAAGGCAGCTCGAAAGCTGCCTTATATTCTTTATTCTTTGATGCCTTTATCGATTTACCACAAGCTTATCACGGGCCTCGATATAGTGATCAATAAACTGCTGATGCTCGGGTGTAATCTTATCAATAAAAACATCCAGCCCATAAGAACTCCCTGTTGATAACAAAACAGAGCTGCGTACTGTGCCTAGTACCATCAGAACTTTCTTTTCTCCATCATGCAGGGCCAAGACCTCCACCTTCACTTTTTCGCCGGTTCTTAAATTGAACTCATTTTCCAAGTGCAGGTGTTTATGAGAAAGACTCAGTGTCCTTGCTATATAGGGCTTATGCTTTGCCCGAGTAATGCGTACCTTCCAATGCACATTGACCGGCTTTTTAGGTTGTTTCTTCTGCATTCTGCGTCTCTTTTACTCAATCAATACGCATTTTAAGATCTAGGGTCGTTATTATGCTTAAGTAGGCACAAAACTCAAAATAGAAATTATTTTTAGGGCTTATACCAAAACAGTCTAAATTCTACTCCTTAGTAGGGGTGATTTATTGTGATAAAAGCATTAAATTGCCCAGCTAACTAAGAATTCCCCTATGAGGTTTTTAAACTATGTACGTTGATGCTGCTGTCGTTGCTGGTTTAGCTGTGGTTGTTGGTTGTATTGCAATCTGTGTATTCGGTGTTGGTTTTATCCGTAACAATATTATGAAAGACGGCGAGTAATACTGGCAGTCTCGGCCTGTTTTACAGGCCTCTCTTTTCTTTCTATACCATTTAGACAGACGAAAAAAAACGAACCTAAGTCCGTCTTTTCAAAATAACGCTGTCACAAACTTAAGCCATAAATCCACTGCTAAGCGGTTGCCGTCAACTCGAAAGTGCGCTGTAACATTCTGGCATCTGGGCCTGCTCTGTGACGATCAATTTCTAAATCCAGTGTGACTTGCTGCTTCACTGTGCCCCAAATAGCGATTTGTTTTTCAGAAAGTAACTTACTCAGTGTTTCCAACCGAAACAATTGGCGTAATCCGGCATGGTAAAACAGTAACGATAGCCAACTGCTGTCAAACCCCCAGCTATCGGTATAAACCACATTACCCTTCAACTCTTCATTTAACTTATGGGCAACATCCTGCACCGAACACCCTTGCTCAAATAGAGTCGCACGAGGAATACCGTGCACCTGTTCGGCACTGTCATCCCAATGCTCCCAATCTGCTTCAGGCTTGATCAGGCAAGAGAATACGCTGCCGTCAGGACGAGCAAAGCCTACCTCAATAGGGTAGCTACCACGACCAAACCCTGAGGCTTCAACATCAATAATAAATGGCATTTCTATCTGCTTTATCTGTGTCGTCAAAATTATTCGTCCCGGATTGCGGTCCCAATACCACATGGACAACCGCTGTACGTCCGATGTGCAACGTCTTTAAGTTTATTAGAAAAGCAATTTACATGCCGGGAATTAGGTCACAGATTGCTGCAGATGTATTTCCGGTACCGCATTAAGGCTACGATGAATTTTCTTCTGCCAATATTCTGCTTGATCCGGGTTCTTCGCTAAACCCAGTTCCCCTTTTTCACAAGCCGTTGCCAGCTTACGACATGCAAGAGGATGCCCTTGTTCCGCAGAACGTACAAACCAGCGCACAGCACACTCAAAGTTCTTTTGAATGTGACCATAACCTTTTTCATAGATACAAGCCATCTGATACTGAGCCTTCACATCGCCCTGTTTAGCGGCATCCAATAAATAGTTTGCTCCCTGCCCTTTGTCCACAGGAGAAGCCCCCCTGAAGTACAATAGGTGGCCATAAATGGATAGAGCTTTTAAGTGCCCTTCATTTGCGGACTGCTTAAATAGCTTCATCACCCATTGGTGCCTCAGTTTAGAGCCCTTCAATATAGAAGAGTGAAACAGTTTCTCAGCTAGAAAAAACTTTAACCGAGTCACAACACGAGTCTGTTCAGACATAATGCAACCATTAGTCATAGGATTATTTAAATATGATGTATGCCTTGTTTCGAGCCGGGCATTCTATCACCCTACTTTTGACTGGCAAGACTATGCTCGATGAATATTGTTACAAATCACACAATAACCCTGTCATGTGGCAATAATGTGTTACAGCAAGACACTCTTTTTCGTAAAGAAACCAAGTTCAGAGGATAATTATGCGCTATCAAACACTGGGTAATACCGATCTATCCGTCAGCAAACTTTGTCTGGGTACCATGACATGGGGAGAACAAAATACAGAGGCTCAAGCTCATGAGCAATTGGATTATGCTCTAGAACAGGGCATTAACTTTATTGATACGGCTGAAATGTATCCTGTGCCACCCAAAGCAGACACACAAGGGAAAACAGAACAATATATTGGTAGCTGGATAAAAAGCCGCCATAGCCGGGATAAAGTCATTTTAGCAAGTAAGGCGGCCGGTCCAGGGGAATGGTTATCTTATTTACGAGGCGGCCCAAGACTGAATAAACAACATCTACAACAAGCTTTGGATAATAGTCTGAAGCGTTTAGAAACAGATTATCTGGACCTCTATCAACTTCACTGGCCGGATCGTAACACCAACTTCTTTGGCCAGATAAGCTATCAACATCAAGACGATGAAAGCGCAACACCGCTCTTGGAAACCCTGGATGCACTCAATGACTTCGTCAAAGCCGGGAAAATCCGTCATATCGGAGTGTCCAATGAAACGCCTTGGGGTTTGATGAATTATCTACAACTGGCGAAAGAACATGATCTCCCCCGTATGGCCAGCATTCAAAACCCTTACAACCTATTAAACCGTACTTTTGAGATTGCTCTGGCTGAGATTGCCCATCGAGAACAGGTGCCTCTGTTAGCTTATTCACCTCTCGCATTCGGAGCCTTAAGTGGTAAGTATCTTAAGGGGGCTCGACCTGCAAATGCTCGCTTAACGCTTTATACACGTTTTCAGCGTTACACCAGTGCTAAAGCAGAACAAACCATTCAGGCTTATGTGGATCTGGCTCAACAGCATCAACTCGATCCTAGTCAGATGGCACTGGCTTTTGTGAACAGTCGACGCTTCCTTGGTGCCAATATCATTGGTGCCACAAGCATGGAGCAGTTAAAAATCAATATCGAGAGTATCAATCTAGAACTCAATGAAGATGTTTTAGCAGGTATAGAGTCTATTCAGCAGGATATAACAAACCCTTGTCCTTAACGTTTAGGCTTAAAAAGAGCCCATGATGGGCTCTCTTGGCTTCTAAAGGGAAAGGTTAATAATGCTAGAGATATACAACCCGCAATCAAGCAGATTTTAAGGATTACCCTATGCTGACATTCTGGATCTTATTGGCACTGCTTGCTGGGGCGGTTATGCCTATGCAGTCAGGTGTTAACAGTACTCTGGCCCAAAACAGCGAAGGGGTTATCTGGGCCTCCTTTATCTCTTTTGTGGTGGGTACTCTGTCTTTATTCTTAATAGCCTTGCTCTCTCGCCAGGAATGGCCTGTGATGGCCAATCTGAAGCATGCCCCCTGGTGGGCTTGGACGGGCGGCTTAATGGGTGCTCTTTTTGTAGCAACATCAACATTGCTGGCCCCAAAACTTGGTGCGGCTACTATGATGGCATTGTTTGTGGCTGGTCAGCTAACGATGTCAGTGGTATTAGATCACTTTGGCTGGGCGACATTCCCACAGCACAGCATCAATCTTTGGCGCATCATGGGCATACTGATGTTGTTTGGCGGGGTTCTCTTGATCCGGTTTAACTAACCGGATCAATCCATTCAGATAATACCAATCCCAATAATTCCTTATAGTGAAAAATAAGAAAAAACCGGATTACTCTAAGTGTCTTCAGAGGTTGTTCTCACGAACAACTTATCGGGAATGGTATGAGATCATTTCTAAACTTGGGCTTTTCGGCCAATTACCGTCGCTAGCCAAATACCACTCAGAATTAAGAAAAAACCAATAAAGTGGAACGCCTGTAAGCTCTCTCCTAAGAAAACCACCGCAAGTGTGATACCGAACATAGGCACCAAATGGATAAACTGCCCGGTACGATTCGCACCTAATTCAGCAACGGCTTTATTCCAAAAGAGATAGGACAAGATTGATGGAAATACCCCCACATAAAGCACGCTCATAATAGAAACACTATTAATGGGCATAGGACGACCATTAAGGGTTTCATTAATATAAAAAGGAAGAAGAACAAGAACCCCTATCAACACCGTCAAACCAAAAAAACCAAACGGGCTCAACTCCTTAGGTTTTAAGCGCAATAAAGCTGAATAGATCGCCCAACAAAATACCGCCAATAAGATCCAGGCTGTACCTACATTCAGAAAATCCATTCCCAAAATTGCCGCCGGTTGTCCCTGAGTGACCACCACTACGACACCCATTAAAGAGATCAACATACCCACGGACTGCAATAGGGATACCTTCTCTCGAAAGAACAACCAGGACAGCATCAGGATAATAATAGGACAGGCTGACTGCAGTAAGATGCTGCTACTGGCAGGGGCTGTTTGCAACCCTAAATACACCATGGTATTGAAACAAGCCACACTAAAAACAGCCAAAACCAAAAGGATAAACCAGTGTTGACGTATCGCTGGTAACCCTCGTTTCCAGTGAGGTATCACAAAAGGCAAAATTATCACTAGAGCTGTAGTCCAGCGCCAGAAACTCAAGCCTATCGGTGGTACATCAAGATGCACGGCTCGGCCCAAAACAAAGTTACCGGCCCAAAATAAGGTCGTCAGTACCAATAAGCCATAGGGCGAGATATTTAAAACCCGCTGAAACATATCTATCCCTCGATTAAGTGAGTCGAGGGATAGTACCCCATTCTCCTATGAACGCCTATGCAGCAAAATTAACAGCTTGCTGAATTAGAGTAGGTCAGACAAGAAGCTATATTTTGTAAATTAAAGCGTTCTTACTCATAAAGAGGTTCTCAATAAATATTTGCGATGTTCTCACAAACGTCTAACTTTCTAGGAACGCCTCAGGAAATACTTTATTACCCCCGACATCCATACCTCCTCTGCAATACCCTAGTATTTTAATAGGTCATCAGGTAGTGTAACGGCAATATTTTCCGTATAACCGCTCGCTCGGAAACCTGATATGAAGATAGTAATTTCTCCGGCTAAAACCCTAGATTTTGAAACACCTGCCCAAACCAATACCCATAGCCAACCTGCTTATTTGGAACAGAGCCAACAGCTGATCGATGAACTAAAAGTATTGTCTGTTTCCGATATAGCCACATTAATGAAACTTAGCGATAAGCTTGCCAGCTTGAATATGGCACGCTTTGGTAGCTGGGTGATACCCTTTAGCCAAGATAATGCCAAACAAGCTCTACTGGCTTTTAAGGGCGATGTTTATACTGGTTTAAATGCGGAAAGCTTTTCTGAAAACGATTTTGAGTTTGCCCAACAGAGCTTAAGAATCTTATCCGGTTTATACGGCTTATTAAAACCTCTGGACCTGATCCAGGCTTACCGTCTGGAAATGGGCACTAAGTTTGCCAACAGCCAGGGCAAAGACCTGTATCAGTTCTGGGGCAATCAATTAACAGACGCCTTGAATAAGGAGTTTTCAGCCGAGACTGATCCCGTACTGATTAACCTGGCTTCAAATGAATACTTTAAGGCTGTGAAAGCTAAAGAGCTGCATGCCCGTATTATTACGCCGGTGTTCAAGGATTGGAAAAATGGTCAATATAAGATCATTAGCTTTTATGCCAAAAAAGCACGGGGCTTAATGACCGCCTATATTATCCAAAATCAGCTGACCGAACCCGAACAGTTAAAAGACTTTAATGTGGATGGCTATTACTTCAGTGCTGAAAATAGCAAGGGAGATGAGTGGTGCTTCTTACGAGATCATGAGGAATAGCCCCTACTGAGGTTTATCCCTCTCTTGTATTCAAACCAGAGCATTGAAGATAAATCATTAAGATAAGCCCCTAAAAGAAAAAAGGCCATCTGTGAAGCGATGGCCTTTTATTTACTGCTAGCAGAACAGAGCTCAGATTAGTTCTGTTCGATACCTTGAAGGTACCAGCTAGCATTTTCTTGGCGCATATCACGCACCATATGCCAGGTTTCATTAAACGGGGTAGGAACAGAACTGTTCTCACGCATTTCGCCAGAGAAAACAATACTTGCTTCAACCAGAGAGCCTTGCTGGCTAATGCCACCAAGCTGAGCGTTCAGGCTCACAACCTCAGTATTAGGTTCTTCTGTTTGTGCTCTGCGCTCCGTTGCTAAGACGTTATACATCTCAGGTGTTACAAAATCTTGTATCTCATCCAGATCATTGCTGTCCCAAGCTTTTTGCAGGTGAACAAAGTGACCTTTTGCCCGTTCAACAAAGCTCTCTGCATTAAACCAATCCGGTACCTGACTAGCTTGTGCTGCGCCTCCAGAAGCTCCCCCCATCAGATTAGTATCAAACTGACCATGGGCTTGCTTCTGATATGCCCCGGCGCCTGCCATCGCTTGACGTTTTTTACGGGCTATCAGTTTAAATATTACAAACAATACTAAGGCGATCATTAAGAAGTCCATAATCTGGAACCCCTCAAAACCTTCACCAAACAGCATTGCCGCTAACATACCACCAACAGCTAGACCTGCAAGAGGACCTAAAAGGCCTTTCATCTTACTGCCTTTTGTCGCTGCACCTGCAGCCGTCTGAGTTTTCCCTGGCTGACTCAGGGTACTTTGGTTATTCGTTGGTGAAGAAGCACTGCGGGAATAGGTTCCCGAAGACTTACCACCACCTAATCGTTTCGCTTCGGCCTGCTCAATACCTGTTCCAATAACCAGAAAAAAAGCAAAAAACCAGACAAACATTCGCTGCATAAAATTACCTGTACATTTCATTGTTTTGTTATGCTCAAAGTTATGGGGGCGTAGGCAACGCTTTCAACCGACAAAGCAAAAACAACAAGGAGTTTTTATGCTGATCAGTCCCGACAGCTCTGCTTTATTAGTCATCGATATCCAAGAAAAGTTGCTTCCGGCATTGCATGATGTATCAACCATGCTGCATAACAGTAAATGGTTAATCAATATCGCCAACGAACTTAACATACCTGTTTTAGTGACTGAACAATACCCTCAGGGTTTAGGGCATACATCAGAGGAACTATTGCCCCTGCTCAACAACGCAGAAGTGATGCACAAAGAGCATTTTTCCACCGCAGAGGAACCTCACTGTTTAGAGATGATTAACCGTCAGGATAAAGAACAACTTATTCTGATTGGGGCAGAAAGCCACATTTGCCTATTGCAATCTGCTGTAGGCTTAGCAGAACAAGGCTACGATGTTTTTGTTGTTACTGATGCTATTCGTTCCCGCAGTCAATCCGACTACGAAACAGCTCTTGTACGCTTACAACAAAATGGTATTCAACGTGTCAGTAAAGAGATGGTGGCTTATGAGTGGCTGAAGAAGTGTAATACTGACCTATTTCGCCATATCAGTAAGACTTATCTAAGGGATAGCTAGGGAGGCTGGAGGCTGGAGGCTGGAGGCTGGAGGCTGGAGGCTGGAGGCTGGAGGCTGGAGGCTGGAGGCTGGAGGCTGGAGGCTGGAGGCTGGAGGCTGGAGGCTGGAGGCTGGAGGCTGGAGG
>JAKZRG010000030.1:0-33184 GCA_047518265.1 Oceanospirillum sp. | reverse complement strand
CCATAAGATTGAAGTGCAAGACATAATAAATAGGCATCGAGTAGGGTGAGGCGGTAACGCCTCACCCTACTCGATGCCTATTTATTATGTCTTGCACTTCAATCTTATGGATTAACTCAGTAGAAAAGGATGGTTTCGGATGGCTACGATCGAATTTTCTAAACAAGAAAAAGAACAGATAGTGAGTAAAATACAGCGTTATTTTAACGATGAATTAGATCAAGATTTAGGGCAATTTGATGCTGAGTTTCTGTTAGATTTTTTCTCGGAGCAGATAGGTCCACGTTATTATAATCAAGGCCTCAGTGATGCTCGAATGGTACTTGCCAGTAAGCTAGATGAAGTTGATGATGCGATTTACGAGATAGAGAAACCAGCAGACTTTTCTCGCTAAGTTGTTAGTGATAATAACCTCCAAATACACCTAGAGTGGTTCGGATTTTCCTTATTTTTATCTATAAGGAATTATCGGGATTGGTATAAATAAATAGTTTCTTCAGCCATAGGGCGAGTTGTCGATAAGCCTCTTGCTTGCTGTCATTGGGCTTTGTCACTAAATAGAAGCCTTCTTCAATAGAGGCATATCTTTCTGACAATGCTGTTAATTTACCTTGGGCTATCTTGTTTTTTATTATGGGTAAAATACCAATGGCTATTCCAAGTCCTGCTTCAGCCGCTCTTATACCTGCATCATAAGAATCGAAATAAAGCTCTCTTTTCGGTGAAAACTGATTCTGAATACTATCCATTAGGCGTTGCCAGTCATTGGTGTTACTGCGGCTGTGGATAAGGGTTTGGTTCTGCCAGTCTTCTCGTTCTGAAATGGGGTGTTTGGACCAATAATCAGGGTGAGCAACTAAGCAAGATTGAGCTGGAGATATCAGCTCTGCATTGTGCTCTGGCCAAGGGGGAGTACCAAACCGAATAGCCGCATCCAGCTCACTGTTTTGTAGGTTTTCCAGTTGCATACTTGTTTGCACTACCAGACTAATATCAGGGTGCTGTTCTTGGAAGTCCGCCAGTTTAGGGATTATCAACTCGTTGGCAATATAGGGAATCATGCTAACTTTGAGTGTTGGGGAAAGATAATGCTCAAAAAAATGCAAGCAACCTGATTCGTAGTGAGCGAGAGTGACTTCTGCTACCTGGAAAAAACTATTGCCTGCTTGAGTCAGCTGCAACTCTCTTTTCTGACGACTAAATAATGGCAACCCAATATAACTTTCCAGCGTTTTAATCTGCTGGCTGACAGCCGACGGTGTGATATTAAGTTGTGCCGCGGCTCGCTTAAAACTGTTGTGTCGGGCGGCAGCAACAAAGGCAGGCAAGTATTGAATAGGGGGGGGAGCGATGTTTGTTAAGCATAAATAGGATCAACTGAAGATTTTTGTTTTAGGCATTACGTTCTAATTTAGATTAGATTTTCTAATTTTACAGCAAGATATAATGGTTTGTAGATTACTTATTTTCCTTAGATTATAGGGTTTAGTACCGATAAGTTAATCTAATTATTAAGAGGTGAAATGCCTATGAACTACATAGACTTTAATAAAGCGAAGGATCTGCAAGGCTTACGAATGGTGGTTATGCCGGGCTTGCCAAGTCCTTGGAGTGAATCTGCTAAAGGTATTTTACATATTAAACAGATCCCTTGGCATGGGGTGCGTCTGGATCAACGTAATGATGAAATGGCACAGTGGACTGGAGTACGTAATGCACCAGTAGCGATCTACAATAAGGAAGCACCGAGAACTGATTGGGTGGGTATATTGCTCTTGGCGGAGCATTTGTCCCCTGAGCCATCATTATTACCAAAATCTCCAAAGGCTAGAGCGCTGGCGCTGGGTCTATGCCATGAAATATGTGGCGAGATGGGACTGGGTTGGTCTAGACGCCTTGATAGTGTGCATAGAGGTTTAAATGGTCAAGGTGGTTTTCCAGAGCCTATCGCTCAATATTTAGGGAATAAGTACGGTTATTGTAAAGAACAAGGCTTGGAGTATTCCAATAGGGTTGTTGAGTTACTAACGATGCTTGCAGAACATTTGCGGACACAGCGTGAATCAGGTGAGCGATTCTATTTAGGAGGACAGCTTTCGGCAGTGGATATTTATAGCGCTTGTTTTATGGCGTACTTCAAACCATTATCTGAGGATCATTGTTCTATGCAGAAGGTTATGAGAACAACGTTTGAGTCTATGGATCAGAATATCACTGCAGCGCTTGATCCTATTTTAATAGAACATCGAGACTTTATTTATAATAATTATCTTGAACTACCGCTCAAACTTTGAGTCTGTATTAATTGATTCGTAAGTACCTGAACAAAGTATTTTGATATTTTCCGGCTAGCAGCCGGAAATATTGTTTTGGTAGAGAAGTTTATGTGTGAGTGTTCAGTAATGGTAACAGGGACTGAGTGATGGACTATCAAGGTGCAGTGGAATACTGCTTAACACGACCCGAAGCGACAAAGGATTATCCTTTTGGCCCTGACGTGGCGGTATTTAAAGTTAAAAACAAAATGTTTGCCTTGTTGGGAACCAGTGGCGAAAAGGGCAAAGAATTAGGCCTAGAGTTTGCGGGGTGTGCATTTTTGAATTTGAAGTGTGACCCAGAAGAATCTTTTATGCTTAGGGATATTTTCCCTGAGGTATTGCCTGCCTATCATATGTCCAAAAAGCACTGGATCAGCGTTGTATTGAAAGAATCCATGCCTGATGGCGAAATTGAACGTCTTATTGATCGTTCCTACGGCTTGGTTGTAAAGGGGCTAAAGAAGGCGGAACGAATGCAGCTGGAGCTACATTATTCTGCTGATGAGTTGTATCCTTAATGTTGGATCATTTTCTCTGTATGGTATGGGGTTTGTTTTCTGTATCATTTCGCTAATTGATAAGCTGTTCCTGAAGATAATCCACCAGCATACGTACTTTAGGTGATAGATGACGGTTATGGGGGTACAGCGCCCAAATGCCCTCATCAAGGGGTTGGCTGTTAGGCAAGAGTTCTAACAGTTGGCCTTCATCAAGATAAGTCTGCACATAAAAGTCTGGTAGTTGTACGATACCGATACCTTTTAATGCCGCATCTAATAGAGCAACGCCGCTGTTATATCTAAGGCTGCCACTGACTCGAAGATTACGCTCCTTGTTTATTCCCACACCTTTTTTATCCTCTCTAAAGCGCCAGTAATCTAAGGTACCTAAGAGGCAGTTATGCCTGCTTAGCTCTGATAAAGTATGAGGCTCTCCGTATTGACTGAGATAAGCCGGGGAGGCACAGAGAAACTGTCGTCGACTGGCTAGCTGTTTTGCCATCATGCTGGAATCATCCAGCTTCCCTAGGCGGATGGCCAGATCAAAACCCTCTTCAACCAGATCCTGTTTTTGATTGCTAAGATGCAGCTGTATCTCTAGATCGGGATATTGAAGAGCAAAATCATTTAATAGGGGCGCTATTTTACTTTCACCGTAGGTAATAGGCGCTGTGATCTTGAGCTTTCCTCTTGGGGTGGCTTGCAGTTGTGTTAGGGTGCGTTCTGCTTCTTCCAAGCCGTCTAATACTTGGCGACAGTGCTGATAATAGACTTGCCCCGCTTCGGTTACGGATACTTTTCGGGTGGTGCGATAAAACAGTTTAGTGGCTAAACGTTTCTCTAATTGACTGACTAACCGGCTGACCTGGGCCGTTGATATGCCTAAGCGTCGTGAGGCTTCAGTAAAACTACTGGTTTCAACAACGGCAACAAATTCTGTTACACCTTCCCATTGAGCCATGATGGTCTAATCTCTTTTCAGTATTGTGGTTTTCAGGTATAGGCTGGATTTTCTATTGAGATGAGAGCAATCAGATAACAACCTCTATTTACCATTATTACATATATGTAAAAGTAATTTGCAAAAACAACCTATTATCATTCTTTGAGAAATAACTAAACTGTTAGGTATAGATTGAGCAAAGATTGATTTGTCGTCACTTTTTGCCAGATATTAATACTAGGAGAACATACGATGAGTGCTGAAGTAATCAAATCCCGTGCGGCCATTGCTTGGGGCCCAAAACAGCCTTTGTCTATCGAAGAAGTGGATGTGATGCCGCCGCAAAAGGGCGAAGTGCGCGTTCGTATTACTGCTACCGGTGTTTGCCACACTGATGCTTTCACTCTGTCTGGTGAAGATCCAGAAGGTATCTTTCCAGCAATCCTGGGCCACGAAGGTGGCGGTATTGTTGAGTCCATTGGTGAAGGTGTAACCAGCGTTGCTGTGGGCGATCACGTTATTCCACTATACACACCAGAATGTGGTGAGTGTAAGTTCTGTAAATCCGGTAAAACCAACCTGTGTCAGAAGATCCGTGAGACTCAGGGTAAAGGTTTGATGCCTGATGGTACTTCTCGTTTTTCTAAAGATGGTCAGCCGATCTTCCACTATATGGGTTGCTCGACTTTCTCTGAGTATACAGTTTTACCCGAGATCTCTTTGGCTAAGGTAAGTAAAGAAGCTCCTCTGGAAGAAGTTTGCCTGCTAGGTTGTGGTGTAACAACCGGTATGGGTGCGGTTATGAATACCGCTAAAGTTCAGGAAGGCGATTCTGTTGCTATCTTCGGTATGGGTGGCATCGGTCTGTCTGCTGTCATCGGTGCAACGATGGCTAAAGCAGGTCGTATTGTTGTAATCGACATCAATGAAAGCAAGTTTGATCTAGCCCGTCAGCTGGGTGCGACTGACTGCATCAATCCAAAGGATTATGACAAGCCAATTCAGGAAGTGATTGTTGAACTGACTGATGGTGGTGTGGATTACTCTTTTGAATGTATCGGTAATGTTGATGTGATGCGCTCTGCGCTTGAGTGCTGTCATAAAGGCTGGGGCGAGTCTGTCATTATCGGTGTGGCGGGTGCAGGTCAAGAGATCTCTACCCGTCCATTCCAGCTGGTGACCGGTCGTGTATGGCGCGGTACTGCTTTTGGTGGTGTTAAAGGCCGTTCTGAACTGCCGGGTATTGTTGAGCAGTATATGCGTGGTGAGTTTAAGTTAAATGACTTTATTACTCACACTATGGGTCTGGAGGCTATTAATGATGCCTTTGATCTGATGCATGAAGGTAAGAGTATTCGTAGTGTTGTTCACTTTGATAAATAAGTATTTCGATACGCTTAATAAGTCCTTCGCTTATTAAGTTGCAGAGCTACGGTCTGTCGCTTTAATCTTTATGACAAATCGTAGTCTGCTTTCACGTTATCTCTTTCACTTTGCCCATTTTAACCAGCGACTCCTTTGTCATCATGGAGTGGTCGGGAGTCATTATGAGTCTTGAAAATATCAGCTGTAATAAAAGCTTTGGCGGTTGGCACAAACAATATAGCCATTACTCCGATGTATTAAACTGCCAGATGCGTTTTGCTATCTACCTGCCGCCTCAGGCAGCAAACGGCCAGAAGGTTCCAGTGCTGTACTGGTTATCCGGTTTGACCTGCACCGATGAAAACTTTATGCAAAAGGCCGGTGCGCAGAAAATGGCCGCTGAGCTAGGCATTGCTATTGTGGCGCCGGATACTAGCCCTCGTGGTGACGATGTTGCTAATGATGAGGGTTACGATCTGGGTCAAGGGGCGGGTTTTTATCTGAATGCTACAGAGCAACCTTGGCAGAAACACTATCAGATGTACGACTATATCGTGCAGGAACTGCCTGAGCTGATCGAAGTAACCTTCCCTGTAACGGATCAACGCTCTATCTCAGGCCACTCTATGGGTGGGCACGGTGCTCTGACCATTGCTCTGAAGAACCCAGAGCGCTATCGCTCAGTTTCGGCTTTTAGCCCTATCACTAACCCGATGAACTGCCCTTGGGGACAAAAGGCTTTTACGGCTTACTTGGGTAAAGATATTACTCGTTGGCGCGAATACGATACTTGTGAGCTGTTAAAGCAAGGTGCGTCACAAGACGGTATTACCAAGCTGCCGATACGAGTAGAGCAAGGGGAAGACGATAGCTTCCTAAACTCTGAGTTAAAACCTGAAAATCTACAAGCTGCAGCCCAACAAGCGGATTACCCTATCGAGTTAAATCGCCATCAGGGCTATGATCATAGCTACTATTTTATCTCTAGTTTTATCGATCAGCACTTAAGCTTTCATGCAGAGTATTTAAAAAGATAAGTTTTAAATGATTTTTTCTATAAGAGGTGGTACTCCTCCCCTTTATTAATGATAAGGCCCGCATCAGCGGGTTTTATTGTTTTTAGCAATAGACTACATTTCCCCAACAAAACTTCTCTTTATATCTCAATGGCTTTTTCTTAGGATGGACGCATTAATTTTTAACGGCTGCTAGGGACTAGCAATAAATAATCAGGGATGAAACACTGATACCCCCGCATCATTGTTGCTTTCTTTTTGATTTTCATTTTTCTCTTCAGTTATTTTTAATCGTATTTGTTATAAATGTAGGTTTTCTATGGCTACACTAGCTTCTATGAATAGTATTCAGACTTTATATGTCGCGTACTATGGTCGTGCGGCAGATAAAAATGGCTTGGAATATTGGGCGCAACGCTTAGATGATTCCGAGGGTGATATAAGTCAGATTGTTAATGCCTTTGGTGTGTCCGATGAGTTTTCGAGTCGTTTTAATAACCTTAGCGATGAAGTTTTAATTAATAATATTTATCAGCAGGCTTTTAATCGTGATGCTGATACTGTTGGTCTTGAATTCTACGTTAATGCCTTGTCATCCGGGGCGGCTACTCTTGCGACTATTGCTATAAACATTTTGGACGGTGCACAGGGAGTCGATCTGGTTACGTTGGAGAATAAGCAGGAAGTCGCGAGCTTATTGACGGATACAGTAGCAGAGTCTATCTCGTACTATAAGGGCAATGGTGCAGCGGATGCCTCTGCTGAATTATTGGCTAAAGTCACAGCCGATGAGCAAACCGTTATTCAGCAGAAAATTGCTGTGGCAGGATTCTCTCAGGGATTAGTGACTGACCCAGATCAGTTTATCCCGGTAAATTTGGAGGAAGGTTATCAAACCCGTTATGAATTTGATGAAAATATTGACGGCAAGTTGGATGCAGTAAAAAATTATACCCATAACGATGAGGGCGAAGCTATTCGGGCAGAGCTGGATTCTAATGTAGATGGTGTTGTTGATGAAATCATCGAGTTTGAATACAACGAATCAGGTTATTTAACAACGCTAAATGTTGATAGTGATGCGGATGGTGAGGTTGATAGCATTACATCTTATGAGTACCAGACAATAGAAGTGGATAACTTATTGGATGACAATTCCTCTTACTCGTCATGGAGTCGATACCCTTGGACGGAGGAATCTCCAGGCTTTGAGCCTGTATATGATGATGCCAAAGTTACTCTGATCACTGTTGATAACGATCTTGATGGTCTTGCCGATGCTATTGAGCGTTTTAGTTACACGGATCAGGGTGATCAAACCCTACACGAAAAAGACACTGATGCAGATGGTGTTGCAGAATATTACCGGGTTCGAGAATACGATGCCCAGGGCAATGAGACCTACCATGAAAGAGATAGCGACGGTGATGGCGTAGCGGAGTGGGTTACCTCTTCAAATTATGGTCAAAATGGTAATAAAATTTATTATGAAGTTGATAATAACAGTGATGGTCTCTCTGATTTCTCGTATCGTTTTGAATATGATGCCAGGGGCTATAAAACCCTATTTGAACAGGATTATGATGGAGATGGCGTTACCGATACAGTAGAGCGCTTCTATTACGATTCTGAAGATAACCTGATTAGTGAGGAACGAGATGGAAATGCTGATGGTGTTGCTGATTATACCATGAGTTATACATATGATGATGTCGGAAACAAGACCTCCACCCATGAAGATCGAAATGGAGATAGTCAGGATGAGGTTGTTACAACTACTCAATATGATAGCAATGGCAATGTAGTTTATTATTCAATGGATAATAATGGTGATGGGGAGGTAGATTGGTCTAGGGAGTATGAGTATAACGATGAAGGTCAAGTCGTTGTTCAAGTCAGTACTCAATATAATGTGGACTATATTTATTACGAGTATGATGATCAAGGTCGAGAAACACGTAAAACTTATGATAATGCCCATGGAGATGATGATGTTTTTACAAGGGAGTATGATACGTGGGGGAATCTGATCGAATATATCAGAGATAAAGGACTTGATGGTGAATATGAAGAGCATACGGTTGCTCTGTATGATGGTGACGGTCAGTTGATGCAACGTAGTATCCAGGATACATGGGGTGGCCAGACAAGTTACTCAAGAGAAGAAAGGTACGATAACAGCGGCAACCTAATCTTTGTCGGTGTAAGCGATATGGAAGATATGGTTGTTTACTAATTGCTTGGAATGCTTGGGTTTATAGGGAATATTATGATGAACGATCAGCAATTATTGGATACTATCCAAAGGGCTTATATCGCTTACTATGGTCGTGCGGCAGATCCTGATGGTCTCGATTATTGGGCTATGCGTCTAAGGCTTGTCGATGGAGATTTTTATCAGATTTCAGATGCCTTTGGTTCTTCTGAGGAATATGATAATCGCCATGAAGAATACATGGTTTGGTTTGATAGTAACGCTAATTCAGAATTAATACATAGTATATATATTAATGCATTTAACCGCTCCGCCGATGAGGTAGGTTTAAGTTATTATCTTGATTTATTGGAAACTGGAAAAGCTAGTTTAGCGACTATTGCTCAGCATATTGTTGACGGTGCCTTAGATGGTGATTTACTGACCGTTAATAATAAAATAAAAGCTGCGAATATTTTTTCTGATGCTATAGATGAAGCTGGTATTGCATTTTTGGGTGGTCATGCCCAGGATCAGGCTACTAGTTTTATTTCTAGTGTAAAATCAGTTGCTAGTGACTGGGATTATTATGTAGAAAAAGCTGAGACCATTGCCAGTCAATATATGGTTGATCATAATAACTATCAGGATAAAGAGTTAGCATCAGGCTATCAACTGAGGTATCAGCAAGATACGAATGGAGATGGGTATCTCGATAAAGTTACTATTACTACTTATGATGATCAAGGGCGTGAGGTTCAGGAGGATACACTCTGGGGGGGGAATCAAAACCACCCTAATACTCTAGAGAAAAAATACGATGAAGAGGGTCGTCTAATTAGAGAAGAGTTTGATGGTTATAATTCATATTATAATGACTACTATATCGAATATGAATATGACCTTGCTGGGGCGTTGTCTAGTCAATTCAAACTGACTTATCGTAATACCGGTATTGGTGATGTATCGACTCAGTTGACACAGTATAATTCAAGAGGACAAGTCACGTTATTGGAAAGAGGTAGCGGTGGTGATACTCCTGTAAATTCTGTATGGGAATACAGATACGATAGTGAAGGAAATCTGCTGTATGAAAAGTACGCTAGCCCAGAATATGAGCAAGATTATTATGAATATAGTTATGAATACGATGAATTTGGACGTTTGATCCGTGAAGAAAGGGATGATAATGCTGATGGTACAATAGAGTACCTAGCACTCTATGAGTATGATAGCGAAGGAAATATGACGCTGGAGTTTATTGATCATATTGCGTCAAGTTATTACTCGCCAATAGAGGTTGTTCCTTTAGGTGTATCTGGTGTCGCTGCGAACGAATCTTTGTCCTTGGTTGGAAATGAAAGTTCGGTATCTACTCAGGGTAATTACAATATCTGGCCTTATGAGCCAATTAATCTGTCTTCTAATACTAGTTGGGATTATAGCTACGATGACAATGGAAATATTCTCCAGAAGGTAACGGATCTGGAGGCTGATGGTAGTATCGATGAAATCTTATCTTATGAATATAATGATCAAGATCAAATCACCTATTTTGCAGAAGACAGCAACGGTGACGGTCAAAACGATTATATTGTGAGTTACGGTTATGATGCTCAGGGTAACCAGATTCGACACGAAGAAGATCTGGACGGTGATGGCGTAGTTGATAGCATTGAGCTAGCCTACTTTGAGTATAACTCTCAGGGTGATATCACCTATCAGTCAGGTGATTTGAATGGTGATGGCGTCGCTGAATGGGCTTATGAATGGTCATACGACTATGATCAATCCGGTAATCTTCTGGAAGTTGAGTTTGGTATTGTAGGCAATAACAGCGGTGGTTATATCTTACGTTACGGGTTCGATGATCAGGGTAATAAGATCATGGAGCAAAAAGAAAATACGGGTGTTTTCTTAGATGATGCTTCGGCTGGTGCTTATAGTTATTATTGGGAATACAGCGATAGCGGTGATTTGATTCGTCAAGAGCAGGATTTAGATTCTGATGGTGAGTTGGAGTATGCACTTTATCATGCTTACAATAGCGATAATGAATTGATTTTAGTGAGCACATCTGGCGTTTTTGAGCAGCCCAATAGAGACTATTATGTAATACTGGCAGGTATTGCTGATTCTCAAGCCGATATATCTATCTAAAAACATTGCGTAATAAAAATGGTGCAATAAAAAAATGCCAATCAGAAATCTGATTGGCATTTTTGGTAGAGCTTAAAACAGGTAAAAGACTTATACCATTCCCGATAAGTTGCTAGTGAGAGCAACCTTCGAATACATCTAGAGTGATCCGTTTTTTCCTTATTTTTCATCTATAGGGAATTATCGGGATTGGTATTATTAACGATTAACGCAAGTCTGTAACACGTTTTGCTTTACCTTCTGAGCGAGCCAGTGTGCCAGGTCCATTAACTTCGATTTTGGTACTGATACCAACCACCGATTTAATGTGGTGCTGAAGCTCTTTGACGACAGGTGTAGGGTCTACGTCCTGTGCTTCCGGTGTCATCTCTACTCTTACGTCTACCTTGTCCAGATTACCGTCTTTTCTCACAATGATTTCATAGTGAGGAGCCAGTGCTGGAATCTTCAGAATCTGTTCTTCGATCTGAGTTGGGAAGACGTTAACGCCACGAATGATCAGCATGTCATCACTACGGCCAGTGATTTTGTCGATACGACGCATTGGGCGGGCGGTACCAGGCAGCAGACGAGTCAGATCACGAGTACGGTAACGAATAACCGGCAGTGCTTCTTTGGTTAGAGAGGTGAATACCAGTTCACCGTATTCGCCGTCAGGCAGTACTTCGCCAGTGTTCGGGTCGATAATCTCTGGATAGAAATGGTCTTCCCAGATGGTTGGGCCATCTTTAGTTTCTGCACATTCCTGAGCAACACCCGGGCCCATCACTTCGGACAGACCATAAATATCAACGGCATCAATACCCAGACGACCCTCGATATTCTTACGCATCTCAGCAGTCCACGGCTCTGCACCGAAGATACCGACACGTAGTGCCATCTCTTTAGGGTCTAGGCCTTGGCGTTCCATCTCATCCATCAGGTTCAGCATGTAAGATGGCGTCACCATGATCACATCGGGATCAAAATCACGCATTAACTGAACTTGCTTCTCAGTCTGACCACCAGACATAGGAATTACAGCACAACCCAGACGTTCAGCCCCGTAGTGGGCACCCATACCGCCTGTAAACAGACCATAGCCGTAGGAAACGTGAACTTTATCTGTACTACGACCACCAGCAGCACGAATAGAGCGGGCCACAACATCAGCCCAAACATTAATATCGTGTTGAGTATAACCCACTACCGTAGGTTGGCCTGTGGTACCGGATGATGCATGGATACGCACAACTTCGCTCATTGGGACTGCAAATGAGTCAAATGGATAAGCATCACGTAGATATTGTTTGGTGGTAAAAGGGAAAATTCTCAGATCTTCCAGTGTTTTCAGATCTGAAGGATGAACACCTTTGTCATCACACAGCTTACGGTAAGCGGCGATATTGTTATAAGCGTGTTTAATGCTGAACTTCATGCGGCTCAGCTGCAGTGCACGGATCTCATCAATACTAGCCGTTTCGATAGGGTCAAGCGCGTTTGGATCCACTTTCATATTGTTCATCATAATACTGTCCTGTTTTACTCTCTTATTGTCAGAACGCATCTCTTCGGACGCTTATATCTTTCTTATTGGGAACAGGGAAGGGAAACACCCTTCCCAGAGATACGGCTTATACTCGCTCAATAATCAGAGCAATACCTTGGCCTACGCCAATGCACATGGTGCACAGCGCGTAACGACCACCGGTTCTGTGTAGCTGATACATAGCGGTGGTCACCAAACGAGCGCCAGAAGCGCCCAGAGGGTGGCCCAAAGAAATGGCACCACCGTTCGGGTTAACATTTTCTGCATCATCCGGTAGACCCAGATCACGCATTACCGCTAAACCCTGAGAAGCAAAGGCTTCGTTTAATTCAATAACATCCATTTGATCCAGTGTTAAACCTGCCTTCTCTAATACCTTGCGAGAAGCCGGTGCTGGACCAAAACCCATAATGCGTGGCTCAAGACCTGCAGTAGCCATGGCAACGATTCGAGCTTTAGGGGTTAGACCATTCTTTTCTGCAGCTTCTTTAGAGGCAATCAAAAGTGCACAAGCACCATCGTTAACACCAGACGCATTACCTGCCGTCACAGAGCCACCGGAACGGAAAGGGGCTCTTAGTTTGCCCAGGGCTTCCAGAGTAGTGGAAGCGCGAGGATGTTCGTCGGTATCGACAACAAGAGGATCGCCTTTGCGCTGAGGGATTTCAACCGGGCAAATCTCTTCATTGAACGTTCCCTTTTCCATGGCCGCAGCAGTTTTTTGCTGACTACGGAAAGCAAAAAGATCTTGGTCTTCACGAGAAATATTGAAATCTTCTGCAACGTTTTCAGCGGTTTCCGGCATGGAATCAACGCCGTACTGAGCTTCCATCTTTTTATTGATAAAACGCCAGCCGATAGTGGTATCGTGTAGACCATTCGGTGTGCGGCTAAAAGCACTTTCCGCTTTACCCATGACAAAAGGTGCACGAGACATGGACTCACAGCCACCTGCAATCATCAGGTCTGTTTCGCCAGATTTAATAGCACGGGCGGCCATACCGATAGCATCCATACCAGAACCGCATAAACGGTTAATGGTTGTGCCGGGTACCGAAGTCGGTAGGCCTGCCAGTAGAGAGGACATATGGGCTACGTTACGGTTATCTTCACCGGCTTGGTTGGCATTACCGTAGATCACATCTTCTACAGAGCCCCAATCTACGTCTGGGTTACGTTCCATCAGCGCTTTAATTGGGATTGCACCTAGGTCGTCCGCACGCACGGAAGACAAGCCACCACCATAACGACCAAATGGGGTGCGAATGGCATCACAAATATAGGCATCTTTCATGTTTAGGAATCCTCTGATGGAATGACTTCGCCTTTAATCTGGCGAGATTTACCACGGAAAAAGGCGATCGCATCACCTTCTGAATTGCTGATTGTTACGTCGTAGATACCACTACGACCGGTCAGGCTGACTTTCTTTGCTTCTGCAACTAGGGTATCCCCTAGCTTACCGGGAGCCACATATTCAATATTGCAGCCAGCCGCGACAGTGACCTTGTTATAGCTATTACAGCTATAAGCGAAAGCGGTGTCGGCAAGTGTAAAGATCATGCCACCATGACAGATGGCATGGCCATTAGACATATCCTTTCTAACGACCATGCTAAGTTTGGCGTAGCCTTCGCGCACTTCGATAATTTTCATATCCAAGGCTTGAGCTGTCCAATCACGTTCGAACATGCTCTCGGCACAACGGCTGGCGAGCTGATCCGGTGTTAGATTCTCTAAAGCGTTAGCCATGATAAGAACCCTGTGCAAAGAACTTACGGCGCATCAGCGGAGAAGGGCGATAGCGGTCTTCACCATAGCTGGCCATTAGGTTGCTCAGTACGGTATGTACATGAGTGATGCCAATATCATCTGCCCAAGCCATAGGACCTTTTGGATAGTTCACGCCACTTTGCATCGCGATATCAACAGCGGCAACATCGCAAACCTGTTGGTTTACAGCATCAGAACCTTCGTTCGCCAGCATGGCCACAGTCCGCATCAATACCATACCTGGAACGTCATCGATAACGGAGACTTGCATGCCTAGAGCCTGGAATAAGCCAGCCGCTTGGTTCAAGCTATCTTCGCTGGCTTGATCGGCTTTCACTAGGGCGATACGAGAGGCTTTTGCGTAATCAAGAGCCAGATCAAACAGTACCAGTTCACTGCGTTGCTCTTCGGCTGCTCGTTCGGTCGCCATGCGACCGTCGCTGAGTGCCAGTACTAAATCACCAATGCAGATACGGCCACTGCCTTCTTGATGTGTTTCTTGGCGATTAACCGAAATACCTGCGGCTTCAATGCGTGCAAGCAGAGGTTCTGCAATACCCAGATCACCTTCAACACTAATACTGGTAGGCGCATTTTGTGCTGCCAGAGTATTTGGTTGAGGCTTTTCTGCACCTTCGCTGTAATCGTAAAAACCACGTCCGGTTTTACGGCCATGGAAGCCCGCTTCAACCAGATCGTTTTGAATCAGAGACGGTAGGAAGCGTTGATCACCGTAGTAAGCGGCAAATACCGAGGAGGTTACGGCAAAGTTTACGTCATGACCGATCAGATCCATTAATTCAAATGGCCCCATGCGGAATTGACCAGCTTCGCGGGCAATGGCATCAATCGTTGCTTCGTCAGCGCCGCCTTCTTGCAGTACTCGTAGACCTTCCGCATAAAAAGGACGGGCTACTCGATTGACAATAAAGCCCGGAGTCGATTTAGCCATAACAGCGTGTTTGCCCCAGGCAACGGTCAGATCATAAATCTGCTGTGCTACGGCATCAGACGTTGCCAGGCCTTTAATGACTTCTACCAGCTTCATAATAGGGGCTGGATTAAAGAAGTGCATGCCAACCAAATTTTCTGGTCGTTTCAGTGCTGCGCCAATGGCTGTTACGGAAATAGAAGACGTATTGGTCGCGAGAATAGTATCTTCGCCACACAGCTCTTCCAGTTCAGAGAATACGGACTGTTTAACCGCTAGGTTTTCAACAATGGCTTCAATCACTAAGCGTGACGGAGCCAGATCCGCAATAGACTCTGTTGGCTGAATGCGGCCAACCAGAGCATTTTTATCTTCTTCGCTCATTTTTCCACGAGCGACCAGCTTTTCCAAACCTTTAGCGGTACGATCTAAACCGGCTTGTGCTGCGCCTTCCATTTTGTCGAATAGCAAAACGTTATGGCCAAACTTTGCAGCTACCTGAGCAATACCGGCACCCATGGTGCCTGCGCCGATTACGGCAACGGTGTCATTAACCGTTAATGATGTCATATTTGGGCTCCCGCTTACTGGCCTTTAAAGGTCGGTTGACGTTTTTCCATAAAGGCAGCAACACCCTCACGGTAATCATCGGTACGACCTGCGATGGTTTGCAGATCACGCTCCAGATCCAACTGTTCGTCCAGTGTGTTGGTCGAAGAGGCTTGGATTGCACGTTTGATCAGGGCTAGACCTTTAGTTGGCTGGGTTGCCAGCTGTTTTGCGGTGGCGATAGCGGTAGATTTCAATTCTTCGTCGTCTACGGCTTTCCAGATCATGCCCCATTGCTCGGCTTGCTCGGCTGTTAGACGATCACCCAGCATAGACAGTGCCATCGCACGTGCCTGACCGACCGTATTAGGCAGTGTCCAGGTGCCGCCAGAATCAGGGATTAGGCCGATTTTACAGAAGGCTTGGATAAACTTAGCAGAACGTGCGGCAAATACGATGTCGCAAGCCAGAGCAATATTGGCACCGGCGCCTGCTGCTACACCGTTAACGGCGCAGATCACTGGCATCTCCAGAGCACGAATAGAACGAATCATCGGGTTGTAGTTTTTCTCGATAGATTCGCCTAGATTAGGTGCTTCTGTACCCGGTGCCACGTTACGATCACTCAGATCCTGACCTGCGCAGAAACCACGGCCATTGCCTGTGATAACCAGAGCGCGAATCTCGGCGTTCTTTTTCGTTTCTTTCAGGGCTTCACGGACTTCTGCGTGCATTTCTGCGTTAAAGCTGTTCAGGCTATCTGGACGGTTTAACGTCAGGATGGCAACTCCATCCTCAATCACAAATTCAATATTGTTGAAAGACATGGGTTAGCATCCTTTAAAGTTAGGTTTACGTTTTTCCATAAAGGCGGCGATACCTTCTTGGCGATCTTCAGTCGCAGCAAGCAAGGTAAAGGCTTTACGTTCTAAATTCAGGCCAGACTCTAGATCTGTTTCGAATGATTTTAGCAAGGCTTCTTTGGCTAGGCGCACAGCAATAGGGGGCTTGCTGGCAATCTTTTTCGCTAGCTCATGGGCGCGATCAAGAGTACGTTCTGGAATAACCACTTCTGCTACCAAATTGGCTTGCAAAGCGGTTTTCGCATCGATCATCTCGCCGCTTAATACCATCTTGGTCGCCAGAGGTTTGCCTACTGTGCGAATCAGACGTTGGGTACCGCCAGCACCGGGAATGATACCTAGGTTGATCTCTGGTTGACCAAATAGAGCTGATTCACCGGCAATAACGATATCGCAGTGCATCACCAGCTCGCAGCCACCGCCTAGGGCATAACCATTAACAGCCGCAATTAAGGGCTTGGAAAATTGATAGATACGGCGCCAATGTTTTGGGCGGGCATCGTTCATAACGCCTACCGCATCCAGAGCGGCCATCTCTTTAATATCTGCACCTGCAGCAAATACCTTAGGTCCACCAGTGACCACAACGGCACCGATATCACTGTCTTGGTCTGCTTGCTCTAACACATCTGCCATTTCACTTAATAGCAAGGTGTTAAGTGCATTAAACGCTTCTGGACGATTCAGTGTAATCGTCAGCACTTTTGTAGCTACGTCAGTACTTGTAATTATAGTTTGATAAGTCATTTGGGTTTTATCCGTTATCTGGGAGCGTACCCGATTGCAGTAAATTGATACGATTTTTTGAGTTTAAACTGTGTTCAAGTCTTATTACCCTAGGATAGAAGTAATAGATTAGAAACAGTTAAACACAAAGAAAACCGAACAGTCATATTTTGCAGGATGACATTCGGTTAACTCTGTGTTTGCTGGGGCAGATTAAGATTTAAACCTCTAAAGTGAGGGATAAATAAGTCATCTGCTCCATTGTCCTGAATCAGTCGATTTCAGGTATAGCCAAGCCCAAACGGGTCAGGCGATCATTCATCTCACCTTCCCAAGCTGCACGGCGGTCATCGTTAGAGCTATGCAGTAGACCTAGCTTTTTATATTCCGCGCCACGGCTAGATGTTGAGCGACCAAAAGCAGCCACTACTCTTGGATACCAGTAGTTCACACTGGCTTGAGCGATTTCAGACGTCATGGCGTTATCAATGGCTTGCTGAAGACCCTGTTCACCGGCTTCCGCATGAACGGATTCGGTTTTCAGTATTTGGGCCACAGCATCTGCCAGAGGTTGGTAAGAACAGCTTTGTAGTTCACGCAATTGCGTCAGAGAGGCTGTGCCCATCATGACGTTCATTACCAGTGAGTCTACCCAGCCTTGTAAAGGGTAATGGAAAACGTTTAGACGTTTATCTCCACCGATACGACGCTGTCCCAGATCAACATCGCGAGCAACGCGGGATGACCACGCGTGAGAGCTAACATATAGTTGAGGCTCAACACCAAAGTCTTTTAATAGTGTCAAAATGGCATCGGCACTGGAAAACTTTTCTGAAACGATCTGGGAAGCCAGAATTCGTTCTTTTACACCTGGTGCTGAGTTGATCTGAGTAGCAAAGCCTGAGGCACCTGCCAGCTCTGAATCAACAAAAACCACCATCAAACGCATTAATTCATTACGGTATGAGGTTGGTAATGCTTCACCCTGTAAAACTTTTTCGCCGTTAGAAATACGGTCGATCAGGTTTTGGATGTCTGCGGTCATAGTAGCTTCTCCCGCTTAATTCTTTAGAGTACCCGTGGGTCAGTGACGTCCGGATGTGATTGTTTTTTTGCTCATGGCCTAAGACTACCGTATTCATAGAAAGGGATACAAGAGTTAAATTTCTATTCGGGGTTTCGGTATCGCAAAATTTGGTGTATCTTGATGCCATAAACGAGGGGGTGTCTCCCTGCACACAATAAAAATTGACAAATACGATCTGCATCGCTGAAGCACCTTATATAGAGGGCTTTAGCGCCAATAATCCCTGAAGTTGTACTGTTCAGGATATGCAGATCAGAGCGAGGTTCTATGGCTAATATTGTAATTGTGGTGGGTACTGAATCAGGTCAGTCACAGATGGTAGCTGATACATTAAATGATGAATTAATGGATCAAGGCCATGAATGTGAGCTGGTTGAAGAGGCGGAGCTGGATAGCTTTGAAATAGATAGCCGAGAAGTTGTTTTGATCTGTACATCGACTCATGGTGATGGCGAACTGCCAGATAATATCATTCCTTTTCACGATGCATTAAAAGAACAGCAAACGGACCTATCCCATATTAAGTATGGGGTTATTGGTCTGGGTGATCAGACGTATCATAAAACTTTCTGCCAAGCAGCTAAGGATATGGATGCACTTTTTTCCTCTTTAAAAGCGAACAAGATCGGCGATCGTTTAGAGATTGATGCTTGTACGCAACCCCTACCGGATGAAGATGCGGTTGAATGGTTAAATGAGTGGTTAAGCGAACTATAACGGTTAGACCATAAAGCTTAATTGTTCATTTTTAGCCAGATTACTTGATTACAGCTACAGTAAGTTAATAGCCAGCAGATGCCGTTAACGTTATCGTCAAGATTATTACCTTTAAAAAATCATTATCTTTTCCGTATCGTCAGCTCTTATAATAACTATATGATACGGAAAACCTAGGAGAGATTTCGAAGATGAGTCAAAATGAGTTTTTTCAGCGTCACCAAGAAACCCTTGATCAAGCACTGAACGCGATCAAAACACGTGACTACTGGACGCCGTACAAAGAAAATCCGAGTCCGCGTGCTTATGGTGAAGATGCAGCCCAAAAAGGTGAAGAAGCCTTTAAAGCATCTCTGAACAGCTACTTTGAATTAGAAATGCCTGGAATCGTTGGTGAAGTAGCCGGCGAAGAGTCTCCATATGGCATCGAAATGAATGTTCGCTATCCTAAAGTCGATCAGGATGTTCTGATTCCAGAAATGAAAGCGGCTATGAAGTCCTGGCGTGATGCAGGTCCTGATGTGCGTGCTGGGATCTGTCTGGAAATTCTGGATCGTCTGAATAAAAATAGCTTCGAGATCGCTAACGGTGTCATGCACACGTCTGGTCAGGGCTTTATGATGTCCTTCCAAGCCGGTGGCCCACACGCGCAAGATCGTGGTCTGGAAGCTGTTGCGTACGCTTATCGTGCGATGAAGGAAGTACCAGAGACTGCAACCTGGACTAAGCCTCAGGGTAAGCATGATCCACTGGTTATGCAGAAAAACTTCCACATTGTCCCTCGTGGTGTTGCTCTGGTTGTGGGTTGTTCGACTTTCCCGACTTGGAACACTTATCCAGGTCTGTTTGCTTCTCTGGTCACTGGTAACCCAGTTATTGTTAAGCCGCATCCTGGTTCTGTATTACCTGCTGCTGTATCCATCAAGATTGCTCAGCAAGTACTTAAAGAAGCCGGTTTTGCCCCGTATCTGGTATCGATGATTGCGGATACTGCTGATGCACCCGTAACAAAAGAGCTGGCTACTCACAAAGATATTCGAGTGATTGATTTTACCGGTTCTAACTTCTTTGGTAACTGGTTGGAAGAAAATGCGACTCAAGCACAAGTATTCACCGAAAAAGCCGGTGTAAACACAGTTGTGATTGATAGTGTTAAAGATATCAAAGCTGTTGCTCGTAATATGGGCTTCACTCTAAGCCTGTATTCCGGTCAGATGTGTACCACGACTCAGGCGATTTATATCCCTCGTGACGGTATTAAAACCGCTGACGGTGAGATGAGCTTTGATGAAGTGGCTCAAGCACTAGCGACGGCGACCACTAAGTTCCTGAGCGATAATGAACGCGCTTGCATGGTACTGGGTGCGGTTCAGTCTTGTGCAACCGTTGATCGTATTAAGGAATGCGAGTCTCTGGGTGAAGTGGTTCTGGCCAGCGAACAGCGTGAGCACCCTCAGTTCCCGAATGCCCGTATTCATACGCCAATGATTCTGAAAGTGGACGCGTCTGACAAAGACAAGTACAGCGAAGAACGCTTTGGCCCTATCTCTTTTGTTATTGCAACGGATAGCACTGAGCATAGCTTACAGCTGGCACAAGATGTTATCTCTGAGAAAGGTGCTATCACACTGGGTGTTTACTCCACAGATGATGCTGTTCTAGAGCAGGCAGAAGAAGTGGCAATGGAAGCAGGTGTTGCTCTATCTGTGAACCTGGATGGCGGTGTGTTTGTTAACCAATCCGCAGCCTTCAGTGATTTCCATGCGACCGGCGGTAACCCAGCGTCTAACGCATCTTTGACTGATACTGCGTTTGTTGCTCGTCGCTTTATCGTAGTACAAAGCCGTCGTCACGCTTAATTAAGTGCGAATGGCTTAAAGGTTAAACGGTTTTGATTCTACCAGTGCTGAAGCAGATTGTTTTAGATTGTCTAGATTAAGAACCGTTTGATCCAACGCTCAGGTAAATTCTATTACCTGAGCGTTTTACTAAGTAAAAATGAAATGATGTAAATAAGCAGGTAATTGATTATGCAAGTTTATAGCATTGATGGTATTACTCCTGTTGTTGACCCTTCCGCTTTTGTTCACCCCACTGCCGTTTTAATCGGTGATGTTATCGTTGGCCCCCGTTGTTATATCGGTCCCAATGCTTGTTTACGTGGTGACTTTGGTCGTCTGGTGATTAAAGCAGGTGCCAATGTACAAGATACCTGCGTGATGCACGGTTTTCCCGGTACGGATACGATCGTTGAAGAAGATGGTCATATTGGTCATGGTGCGGTTTTACACGGTTGCTATATTGGTAAAAACGCTTTGGTGGGTATGAATGCAGTGATTATGGATAACGCCAAAATTGGTGAGGCATCCATAGTGGCGGCTTGCGCCTTTGTAAAAGCGGATTTTGAGTGTCCTCCACGTAGCTTGATGGCCGGCACACCAGCTAAAGTGATACGTGAGTTGTCAGATAAAGAGGTCAACTGGAAGAGTAAAGGTACTGCTGAGTATCAGAACTTGGCGGTTCGCAGCCTCCAGACCATGGAAAAAGTCGATGCATTGACGGAAGAAGAAGCAGATCGCAAGCGTATCGACATTCCAGATGTAAAACCTTTGTATGCTGTTAAACAGCAAGATAGTTAAGTTTCTCTAGGTTTTTATCTCAGTCTTTAATTTTTTGTTTAAAACAATACGTTCGGAGCAAAGCGTGGAATATCAAAACATTCTGGTAGAAACTCGTGGTGCGGTAGGTTGGATTCAGCTGAACCGTCCTGAAGCGTTGAATGCACTGTCCAATGCCTTGGTATCTGAAGTGGGTCACGCTATTGAGCTGTTCCAAGCGGATGATGCTATTGGTGCTATGGTTATTACAGGTAATGAAAAAGCCTTTGCCGCTGGTGCTGATATTAAAGATATGGAAGGTCAGGAGTTTATTGATCTATTCTTGGCCGATTTCCCTTATAACCGTCGAGATGGTTGGGATAGTTTAAACACGGCTCGTAAGCCCATTATTGCTGCCGTAGCAGGCTTTTCTTTGGGTGGTGGTTGTGAAATGGCGATGGCATGTGATTTTATCCTAGCCGCTGATAATGCCAAATTCGGTCAACCAGAAATCAATATCGGTACTATGCCTGGTGCCGGTGGTACTCAGCGTTTAGCTAAAGCCGTGGGTAAAGCTAAGGCGATGGAGATGTGTCTGACGGGTCGTATGATGGATGCTGAAGAAGCAGAGCGTGCGGGCTTAGTGAGTCGTATTATTCCTGTTGCGGAGCTAGAAGCTGAAGCTCTGAAGGTAGCCAGTAAGATCGCTCGCTTGTCTCGTCCGTCTGTTTATATGATTAAAGAAGCGGTTAATGTCGCTTTTGAAACCAGTCTACAAGAAGGCCTGCGTTTTGAGCGTCGTGCCTTTGCGTCTACGTTTGCAACCGCAGATCAAAAAGAAGGTATGCAAGCTTTTGTAGAAAAACGTAAACCAGAATTTAAAAACCGTTAATTTCATTTGTCCTGATTAGCCTGCCAGGATTGTATTGACTGTTGTTTTCACCTGCTTAAGCCGCACAGTTTCTGGGTGCGGCTATTTTTTTACTGCTGTCTTATCTGTTTATTCTCACTGTATTTAGCCTCTTTTTTTATTTAATTTACTGTGTGGCACTATTTATGGAAATTCCTGTAAGTAATCTATCCCCTATCGAAGCAATCAATCTATTGGGTTGTACCGTATATCCTCGTCCTATTGCTTGGGTATCTACCGTGAGTGAATCTGGAGTGCAAAACCTTGCTCCTTTCTCTTATTTTAATGTGGCCAGTGTCAATCCGGCTATTATCAGCTTTTCCGTACTGCTGAATGGTAAGGGTGAAGAGAAAGATACCCTGATCAATCTAAAAGAAAATGGCCACTTTGTGGTTAATATGGTGGACGCCCGTTTAGCAGAACAGATGAATCAGAGCAGTGCTGATTTAGCTCCAGAGATTAATGAATTCGATCATGCAAGTGTAACCCCTGTTGCGGTTGAATCTGGCCCAAGTCCCGCAGTACAAGAGTCTCTAGCGTGGTTGGAGTGCCGTTTACACAGTGTACAGCGCTTAGGTGATGGTCCGTTAGCGGGTAATCTGGTATTGGGTGAGGTGGTGAATGTTCATGTTGATGATGCGCTTTGGCAAAATGGCCGTATTAATATGAATGAATGGGATCTGATCGCGAAACTCGGTGGACATCGTTATAGCTCTTCCAAAGATCATTTTAGTATTAAACGCCCTGTATAAGAATACCTTCTGATAGACTATTGAAAATCTAACAAGGATGTTGGATCAGGATCACAGATAGACTTCCAGTTTACGTTTACAATCTTAATATTAGACCTTCAGCTCTATTTTGATAAATAGTACTTTACTTATATATATGAACAGGGTAAAACGCCTCTTTTATTGTAGGGCTTTTATGGGCAAGATAAGTTGAGATTTTTTACAGAGCCATGAAAGAGGATTAGCTGACGTTGAGGCAGTGTTATTAATGAATGAATCAGGCGTGTTTTGGGTGAAAGTAACCGATAGCATTCTGTGGATCTGTATAACAGGTTTGCTACTGCTGTTCCCAGCCATGATTTATATGCTGCAGCCAAACCCTGACGTGAAACCTCAACAAATTCGTGCCGAAATATATCAGCAGAAAGAGCTGTTAAATATTATTCGTCATGAAGTAGCTTTAATAACAACGGGTTATCAGGATGACCCGAAAGAAGCTTTATTAGATAAAATCAATCTGTATGCTAATAGTATTGCGCTGATTGATACAACGTTGAACCCAACATCCTCAAGTATCAGGCCTGTACGTACTGCTTGGTCAATATATAAAGATGATCAGGCTGACTTTAAAACGCTTATTCTAACCATAGCAGCCCAGTCTTCAGAGTATGGAGCCTCTGTGAGTAAAACAGAGCCATTGTTTCGCTCTGCAGATGCATTGCTAGAGACTGCAAACTTACCTCCTCTTGTCATTCAAGAACATAAAACCTTACTGTCGCAAACCTTATTTCAAGTGCTGCGGTATGCGGCACTACCTGATCCTGAAACTGAGAATAAGTTGAATATTTATTTAGATCAGGTTCAGATAGATCAGAACATATCCGTTTCGCATAATGTACAAAAAGCTTTTGAGCCGATACTGAATCATGCTGATAGGTTGATGACATCAGTTACAGATTTAAGGCAATCCTCACGAGAGCTTGCCAAATTGCCTGTTTATCAGAAGCTTGAATCTTTTGAGCAAGAATTTATCACATGGCAAGAATCCATAAGGGCTAAGCAAGAGAGTAGTCGTTGGGTAATGCTTATGGCTATCATGTTGTTAATGGCTTTGATTGCGGTCGTTTTATGGCGCTTAAGGCGCTTTCGCTTTAGGCTGCAAAGAGCTAATGCCCAATTTGAATCAGGAAAAGAAGCGCTGGATCATCATGCCATTGTGAGTGTGACGGATCCCCAGGGCAGAATAAAATATATCAATCAGAAGTTTATTGATATCAGTGGATATACAAGAGATGAGTTGATAGGCAAAACGCATAAAATTATTAATTCGGGAATGCATCCTAAAGCTTTTTTTGCTGACCTTTGGGGCACAGTACTCGGTCATAACGTTTGGCATGGAGATGTTTGTAATCGCAGTAAAAGCGGTCGCTTATATTGGGTTAATGCTACCGTTGTGCCTATCTTGGATAGTGATGGAAAGCTGGATGCTATTATTTCCATCCGCACGGACATTACGGGACAAAAGCTCGTTGAAAAGGCCCTCTCTGCTGAGAAGGAACGAGCAGAAGTAGCAAACTTGGCAAAAAGTAATTTCCTCGCCAATATGAGCCACGAGATACGTACACCTATGAATGCTGTTATAGGTATGAGTCATCTGGCACGACAATCATGTGATGATGCCAGAGTGAATGGTTATATTGATAAAATCCAAGGTTCAGCACAGAATTTACTTTCTATTATTAATGATATCCTGGACTTTTCTAAGATCGAAGCAGGTAAGTTAGAGGTCGAATCTATCCCCTTCCGCTTAGATAATGTGCTTAACAATTTAGCGGATGTAACCCAGCTAAAAGCTGAAGAAAAGAACCTACTTCTGCTGTTTGATCTGCCTGATAATATCCCTCTTTCCTTGGAGGGAGATCCTCTCCGTCTAGGGCAGGTTTTGCTTAATCTAGTGAGTAACGCCATCAAATTTACGGAACAGGGGCAGATCCATATTGGCGTAAGTTTACTGCAATCAACAGAGCATGATATTGAATTAAGGTTTTCTGTTAAAGATAGCGGTATTGGTTTAAGCACAGATGAGCAGCAACGTTTATTCAAAGCATTTTCTCAAGCAGATCCATCTACAACAAGGCGTTATGGTGGTACCGGTTTAGGGCTTGCTATTTGTAAACAACTTGTTGAATTGATGGATGGCGAAATTAACGTCTTTTCAGAACCGGGAGAAGGCAGTGAATTTTTCTTCACTTTGAAGGTTAAACCTCATTATGTGTCCGAGAAAAATGCCGTTGATCTTAAGAATATTCGAGTGCTCTATATTGATGATGATGCTACCGCTGTCGATGCGATTAGTGAGCAGTTATCTGCTTTGGGCATAATTGTCGTAGGTGAAACCAGTGCCCCTGACGGCTTAAACCGTTTGGTTAATGTTGAAGTTGAGGGAGAGAAACCCTTTGATGTTGTGTTGGTCGATTGGCATATGCCAGTCATGGATGGTTTAGTTGTCGCCAAGTCTATACGTCATAACTCATCTTTAACGATCCAGCCTGCAGTTATTTTAATTACTGCCCATGGTGGTGAGGATCTTCAGCGTAAAATTAATCATCAACTGATTGACTCTGTCTTGCTAAAGCCTGTTTCTGGTTCCCATCTGCTTGATAATATTCAGGAAATCTTAACAGAGAGGAAAGCCAAAAACATACAAGGCGGCAGTTTGCGTCAAATGTTCCGAGAAGGTGATGAGATTAACGCACTTCTGGGTGCTAAGTTATTGATTGCAGAAGATAATGGGATTAATCAAGAGGTCATTGAGGGTTTGTTAGAACCCTACGGTTTAAATCTTCATCTAGTGGACAATGGTCGATCTGCGGTCAATGCGGTTCAGGAAGAGCAATTTGACCTGATTTTAATGGATATACAGATGCCAGACCTAGATGGTATGCAAGCGACCAAACAGATCCAACAGATGCAGCTGACTAAGACTCCGCCTATTATTGCAATGACAGCCCATGCGATGCGTGAAGATGTGGAGAATTGTTTATCTATTGGTATGTCTGATCATATTGCCAAGCCGATCGATCCTGATCGTTTAAAAGAGGTTTTATTACGTTGGATTGAGCCTAGAGTTTTCTCGGGTATGGCATTGGATGAGTCGACAAGTGATCATCTTAAAATGCCTTGCATGTTGGAAGGCATTAACCTGAATATGGCATTACGCTCTACGGCAGGTAATAAAAAATTATTGAAGCGATTGATGGTTCAGTTTGTCGATGATTACAAAGAGCAAGCTCAGCCAGCGAAAGAGATGCTGTCCATCGGAGATTGGCAGGCTTTAACTTACTGGTTGCACACGTTAAAAGGCACATCTGCTACGCTTGGTATGACGCTTGTTGCTGGAGAAGCGTCTAAAATAGAACGGATGCTATTTAATAATACCTTACCAAGAGATACAGACCTCGTTCCATTGGAGCAAGCATTTACAACCGCTGTTGAGGCTGTAATGTCCTGTATTCATGACAAAGCAGTATTGGATGGGAGGTCAGAGAAAGATGAGATTGCCCGGGAGCAGAGTTTTATTAACTCTATATCGCCTATCGCATCGACACCTATGGATCCTGAGCATGTGATGCAGCTTTTAGCATCAATCCGCAAAATGTTGCAAGAAGGGGATGCCGATGTATTGGATAAAGTTCCTGAGCTAATGGAGCTAGTGCAAACAGATGAAGCCTTACTCGATCAAGCAATAAAACTTTTAGAACTGGTCGAAAGCTATGAATTTGACCAGGCTTTAGAAGAACTCACTGATTTTAATTTTTGAAGTTGGCCATGGATGTGACAAAAAGCGATAAGCTAAATGAACGTGCTACGGTACTGATTGTTGATGATACCCCTATGAACATATCGGTTCTGGTGGGTTTGCTGAAACAAGACTATAAGACGGTTGTGGCTAAAGATGGTGATCAGGCTCTGAATCGGGTGTTTTCTGGCAATATGCCTGATCTTATCCTGCTGGATGTCATGATGCCGGGCATTGATGGCTATGAGGTTTGTCAGCGCCTAAAAGAAGATCCTCGTTCAAAGCACATTCCCGTTATTTTTATCAGTGCTATGAACGATGTGGGGGATGAAGAGAAGGGTCTTCAGGTAGGGGCGGTGGACTATATCACCAAGCCCATTAGTCCTCCCATTGTACTTGCCAGAGTTAAGACTCACTTAGCTTTAGCTATGCAACGTAAAGAGCTTCTGAGAGAAGTTTCCATACGCACTGACGAATTGGCAAACTCCAGACGTGAACTCATTCGGCGTTTAGGCTTGGCGGCAGAATATAAAGATAATGAAACCGGTCTGCATGTGCAGCGTATGGCGGAATATTGCCGTTTAATTGCGCTTGATATGGGGTTTTCAGAGATAGATGCAGATACACTAGCGTCTGCTGCTCCTATGCATGATATTGGTAAGCTGGGTATTCCTGATGAGATTCTCTGTAAGCCCGGACGCCTAACTCCTGATGAATTTGCTGTTATTAAGGGACATCCGGAAATTGGGGCCAAAATTCTGGAAAACCCCGATTCAGAGTTATTAAAAGTGGCGCGACAGGTAGCACTGTTTCATCATGAAAAGTGGGATGGTAGTGGCTACCCTCATGGTTTAAAAGGTGAGGAGATCCCTCTGTCTGCACGTATAGCGGCTTTGGCAGATGTCTTTGATGCTTTAGTGAGCGAAAGACCTTATAAGCGTGGCTGGTCAATGGAAGCCACATTGCAACTATTTGAAGAGCAAAAAGGTTTGCACTTTGACCCTCATGTGGTTGAAGCATTTCATCGTATTTTGCCTCAGGTATTAGAGGTTAAAGAGCGCTTGGCAGAGTCAACTCAAGCGCGCCAAGGCTAGAGCCCCTATTAAAGAGAGGCTCTTTAATCGAGGGCCAATTAAGCATTCAATCCTTATTTGAAAAAGCTCAAAGGGCCTTTAGCCTTGAGCTTTTTCCAATGCGATACGGGTACAAATAGGCCCGGCAATCTCAAAAAATACCGTAGAACTAATAACGATGGTTAATAGCATCTGTCGATACTCTGGGAACTGATGAGAGGCGACCAGGGCCATGCCTATAGGAACTCCAGCCTGAGGGAAAAGGGCTAAACCGATCCAGTTTTTAGTACTCTTCTCTGCATGACTTAATTGCCCTCCAATATAAGCGCCTAGATATTTACCTATGGAGCGACAGGCAATATAAACACCACCCACTAGGCCTAAATCTTGTAAGGCACTGAGCTCTAATGAGGCTCCCGCTAAAACAAAGAAAACTACCATAAAAGGCCACTCGATACCTTCAATGGCATGGAAAGGGTAATCATGATGTTTAGCTAGGTTGCTGATAACAGCACCCATTACGATCGCGGCAATTAGATGGGAAACTTCTAAGGTCAGTGCCAAGCCTCCACAGATGAAAACCAGTCCTAATGCCTCCGCTAGAATGGGTTGGCAGGGTTTAACTCGGCCAGTTAGATAGGCTGCAGGTAAACCCAGTAATATGCCTAAAGCAACAGCACCGCCAATTTCTTTTGCGGTAATAAAAAGAAAAGATTCCTCACCAGCATGTCCGTTTAAGGTGCTTACCGTTGCGATACCAAAACCAAATAATATCATGGCCCAGATATCATCAATGGCCACAATAGACAGTAAAAGCTGACCAAAAGGGCCCTTATGGCTGCTTTCGTTAACCGCATCCATTACAGCTGCAGGAGCGGTTGCTGACGCAATACAACCAAGAATAATAGCGATCTCTTTATTGACACCAAAAAGCATCAGCAATGAAGCTACAAGTGCCGTTGTCATAAGGGCTGAGCACAAAGAGATCCACAGAATCTTTTTTGCATTACTCTGTAAGGAATCTTTTGTCAGTTTGCCACCTAAGAGAAAGCCTACGACCAATAAAGTCATATCAGCAATGATCTCAAAGTGATCTGCAAAGACATTAGGAATAATGCCTAACACCTCTTCACCAATGGTAATGCCAAAGATAAGCAGCAATGTCACTCTAGGAAGAAAGGTATGGCGTGAAAGTGCTGTCGTCAGCAATCCTAAAAGCAGGATACCGCCGATGGTGAGAAAAAACTGAGCTGAACTGTCCATAGGTTCTATCTTGTTAGATATTTTAGGATTATTTTACTAAGGCCATATTTAAGCATCATCATTGGTTTAATACTCCGTGTTTTACACTGAAAAATAAAAAAATCGGTATTTACCTGCTTTTGGCAAAAGAAGAGTGTCATGTTTTTATAGAGCGCAAATATGATTGAGAAGATAGGCATGGGCGGGCAGTAAGGAGGTGGCTGTTAGTATCTGTCTGACGGTTTGCTCATGGGATGACAAGTGGCCGTAATACTCGGAAAATACTTCAGGTTGTTGTATTGCTATGGCAAAAGAGGCAATTTGTTGATGAATATCAAGACTGGGTTCAGGGTTTCTTATGAGTAAGGCTAATAATAATTGCGCCATAGAAGCTTGGTCTTGCGTTTGCTTATTAACAGGAAAGAGATAAATGCAACACAAATGCAAAGTAGGCCCTTGCGGGTAAGCAAGATTAGTTGCTATGTACTCTATACAAATCATATCATCCGTAGCAGTCACTTCTCCTGTATGGAACACAAGGTTGGAATTGGGGCATTCAGGCCAAGGGGGAAGCTCTTTTAGTTGAGCAATTAAGAACTGCGCTATCTCTGAGTCCAACGGTGACACTGGGATAATGTTCAGTATGACTTTGTTCTGAATGTCTAAGTGTAAACGGGTTACTGCTTTGTCCAGACTGGCTTGATCGGAAGAAACTTCATTAATAGAGATTCTAAAATATTCATCTGGATAAAGACATTTTAGCAGCTGCTGAATATGTCGCTTTTTACAGATAGGGTAAAGGTCTTTTATTACGCTTAAGAATTCAAGATTTTTGTACTGATTGGTGTGGCTTTTACAGGCAGCGTTCAGGCTGAATGATAATGTCGTTTTCAGAGTTGTGGCAATCAGCGTCAGATTATTTGAAAGCGCTTCGTTGTTGCGGATAAAGAGATCGGCATGATCATAAAAAAGCGCAATAAGCGCATCTATAGCCGCTTCTTCCATATTTTTCTGAAAGATTCTCGATTGTTTGATATAGCCGTGCTTCAAACGATTGGCTTGGGTAATATAGTGCATCTGATGCTGCCCCCAATTTCCTCCCGGTAAACCTGCTGTTTTTTGTGGTTTGAAATGTATTTTAGCCTCATTTCTGAATAACTGATCGATACAGCGAATGTCTTTGGCCATTGCTATGCCACTGGTGTCATACCGCAGCATAAAATGCTGGAATGTGTGGGCTAATACTGTTTTCTGGCTGCACTTTTTGATTAGTTTGTCGATGTTCATAGGACTAACGAAATAAGCTGGCTTTATTCTATAGTATGGCAATATTTTATTGCATGAACAGCAAGGGCGTATTTTGTATCGGGCTCTTCTTACCTACTTATAACTTGGGCCCAGCTTTAATGACGGTTTATTCTTGCATGCGGAAGCTCTTTATCAACACTTCTTGCATAGCCAGAGCTGCAGCTGATAACGGGTGTCGGCGGCGAGTGATAATACCTACCGTTTCAGTGATTTCTACACCTGATATTGGCATACACCGGGCGCCAAGTTCTGTCATTTGTTGCGCACATAAAGCCGGGACGATGCTGACTCCAAGTCCACTGGCCACCATGCGACCAATAGTGGCCAGTTGATGAGTTTCCAAGGCTGGCTCTAACTTTAGATCTTTACTTTGTAAGCGATCGACAATCATCTGAGTCACTTTTGAAGGCCTTTGCAATGTAATGAGATCATTTTTCAGTAGAGTGGCAATAGGAATCGCATCTAGGGTTAAATCCTTATGCCTTTGGGGCAACACCGCGATAAATCTATCTTCAAATAAGGGAATAAAGGCTAGGTCAGGTTCTTTGCCTGGATAGAAACTAACGCCTATTTCAACCCGCTCCGTCCGCACCATATTGACAGTTTCTTCTGCGATCACATCATGTAGCGTAATGCTTATTTTAGGATACTGTTTCTTGAAGTCCTGTAGCGCTTTTGGCAGCAAATTAGCCGCAAAGGAGGGCATGGAGGCCAATGTAATACGGCCGCTTTGCAGCGCAAATCTATCCTGTAAATCTGCTAGAGAATCATCCCATAGAGTGATAAGGCGTATGGCAATGGGGAGGAAGTGCTCGCCTTCGGGTGTTAGGGCAAAAGAACGTGTGGTTCGCGCTAAGAGCTGTCCCCCTACGAACTCTTCCAGAGATTTAATCGCGATGCTAAGGGCGGGTTGCGATAAATGTAGCTGATCTGCTGCTTCTGCAAAGCTGCGACAGCGTGCCACCGTGGTAAAAGCCCTAATTTGTTTTACAGATACTGACATATGATTTATTTAAAAAACTTATTAATTGTTTAAATATTTAGATTTGATAAATATAAAACTCTAGGCCATTCTTATCAACGGTTTAGGGGTAAAGCCCCAAAAATAATAATGAGGAGATCCCCATGTCAGGTTTTGACAAGGTAGTTAGCAGCTACGAAGAGGCGATGGCCGGCTTAGAAGATGGTATGACCATTATTGCCGGTGGTTTTGGTTTGTGCGGTATTCCTGAAAATCTAATTGCTGAAATCAAGCGTAAAGGCACCAAGGGTTTAACCGTTGTTTCTAACAACGCAGGTGTTGATGGTTTTGGTTTAGGTGTTCTACTGGAAGATCAGCAAATTAAGAAAATGATTTCTTCCTACGTGGGCGAGAACAAGCTCTTTATGGAGCAATTGCTTGATGGTCGTTTAGAGGTTGAATTGACGCCTCAAGGGACTCTGGCTGAGAAAATGCGTGCGGGTGGTGCGGGTATTCCAGCTTTCTATACTGCAACGGGTTACGGTACTCCTGTTGGTGAAGGTAAAGAAGTTAAAGAATTTAATGGTCGCAGCTACATTATGGAAGAGGCGATCACGGGTGAATTTGCCATTGTGAAGGCTTGGAAAGCAGACCGTTACGGTAATGCGATCTATCGCCACACGGCACAAAATTTCAACCCTATGGCTGCAACTGCTGGCAAGATCACGGTTATGGAAGTTGAAGAAATTGTTGAGCCGGGTGAGCTAGATCCTACGCAGATTCATACTCCGGGTATCTATGTGGATCGTCTGATTCAAGGTACTTTTGAAAAACGTATTGAGCAGCGTACTGTTCGCACAGAAGGAGAGGGTTAAGTCATGGCATTATCACGTGAACAACTGGCCATGCGCGTGGCCCGCGAACTACAAGATGGTTATTACGTAAACCTAGGTATTGGTATTCCCACTTTAGTGGCGAATTACGTACCTGAAGGCATGGAAGTTATGCTTCAATCTGAAAATGGTTTACTGGGTATGGGGCCTTTCCCAACAGAAGAAACCATTGATGCAGATATGATTAATGCGGGTAAGCAAACCGTTACCAGTATTGCAGGGTCTTCTATTTTTTCCTCTGCAGAATCTTTCGCTATGATCCGTGGTGGTCATGTAGATTTAACGGTTCTGGGTGCATTTGAAGTGGATGTCGCCGGTAATATCGCCTCTTACATGATCCCTGGTAAGCTGATTAAAGGCATGGGCGGCGCGATGGATCTAGTGGCAGGAGCGGACAATATCATTGTAACGATGACGCACGCTTCTAAGCATGGTGAATCTAAGTTGCTGAATAAGTGTAGTCTGCCATTAACGGGTGCGAGCTGCATTAAAAAGGTTCTGACTGATTTAGCCTTTATTGAAATTAAAGACGGTAAATTCTATCTGCTGGAACGGGCTCCAGGCGTCTCTGTGGAAGAGATTGTGAAGCTGACTGAAGGCGAAATGGTTGTTCCTGATCATGTTCCAGAAATGCAGTTTTAAGATATTTTGTTTTAAGTCATAAGTGCAAGTCTTTTTTGTTGTATTGGGGACAGGGACATCGTATTTAATTCTATAGCTAACGACTAGTCAGTTGGTTAAAACGGTAGGTGTTTGTTGTTAATTTCTTTAAAAGCCTGCTCTAGATGAAAATATTATTTGTTGTGACACTCAGTGTTACACGTGATTAACCTGTTATTTAGGGGCCTATAATGGCCCCTTTTTTTGTTTGCTCGGCGAAGCCAGCAAACCCGACTGCTTGAAAGAAAGCAGTATCACCCCGACTGAGGGGAAGATAATCCGAATGGCAAGGGCGCCATTGGCCAACGATGGGGTCTGAAGGAAGCCATAGGAAGTTAGA
>JAKZRG010000029.1:0-110265 GCA_047518265.1 Oceanospirillum sp. | reverse complement strand
TCAGGGTAATCGTCAAATATGATATAGCCGAGAGCAGTCGCACTAATAATTTCAAGATATCTTAGAGGTGCCAGAGTTGTTGCTTTACTGAGACTGAAGGCCGTACTGATCAACCAGTGGGTTAAAGCAGAAAAGAACCCTAGCATAACCAATAAGTACCAATGAGCGCTTTGAATAGATGACCACTGTAAGACCTCAACCTCAGTAGCCTGTCCTACTACCAATACAGCACCCATGATCATAATACCGACCAGGCTAATGTAAGCCTGCATCTCAGAGGTTGGCAGCTGGCTACGCACGGTGCGTACTGTAATCAGATATAGGGCATAGAAGAGTGCTGCCAGCATAGGCAATACCGATGACCAACCATACAGCTGCCAGTTAGGGCGTATAATGACCATAGCCCCTGCAAGGCCGATCATTGCTAGTAGATATTTGATAGGTGTTGATTTTTCGTTTAAAAGAAAAGAAGACAGTAGCATCACCAGTAATGGCTCAATAAAAAACAGAGCCACGGCATTAGCAACGGGCATGGTTACTAATGACCAGACCATGCAGGTTACGGCCATATTGACCAGAAAACTCGCCAATAGCAACTTACCCGTTAATGGCGTGCTATGGATTAAACGAGGTAGGCCCCGTATAGCCACTACAAGAAAGACGGCCTGTAAGGCAACACGTAAAAAACTGATCTGAACGGCAGCCAAGTCTTTAGATAATAGTTTGGCTAACACATCTACAGAAGGAATTAGGAGCATCGCTAGAATCATAATCCATAGACCACTTTGTTGATGTGTTCTATGACGTTCACTGAATTGGGAAAATGTACGGGATATAAAAGCTAAACTCATCGACTGACACTCGATAACAAATAATGGCTAATGGCAGGGTTAAACTAGAGTTCATGAAAGAATTACTGAGAATAGATGACATGAATTGAAGTTTTTAGTGCTGCTTTACTAGTGGTGGATGCTATCAAGTAATTTTTCTGGTAAAAAACGATTAATACTCAATATTTTATATAGAAAATCTAAATGATAAAAATAGATCGCCGACAACTCCCCCTAAATGCATTACGCGCTTTTGAAGCGGCAGCAATCAGTTGTCATTTGGGCAGAGCAGCGGAACAACTAGGTGTTACGCAAGGGGCTGTTAGTCAGCAAATCCGCAGTTTGGAAACATTGCTTGAGCAAGCACTTTTTATTCGTAAACACAAACGTCTCTACCTTAGCCCAGCCGGTCAGCGTTTACTCACTGCCGTTAGTGAAGGGTTGGATAGAATCACTCAAGGTATCGTCCAGCTTGATGCGGATAGTCAGTCTATGGCTGGAGAGTTGGTACTTTGTTCTACACCGTCTATTACCAATAACCTCCTAATGTCTGTGATTGGGCACTTTAATCAAACTTATCCTGAAGTAACTGTTAGGCTCAGTCAGATTGAACCAAATGTAAGCGTATTACCGGATGAGTTCGATATCTGTGTCTGTTTCGGCCTGCCTGATGATACGGCTCACCTTGAAACTAAGCGCTTGCACACCACGCGATTGTATCCCGTTGCTTCTCCTTCATTAATGTTGCACCGGCCTGTTATTGAGGATGGGGTGGAATTGCTGGACTATCCATTACTGCACGATAAAGCCAGAGGATGGACCCATTGGTTTAACCAGTTTGCCAGTGGAGAAATCAAAGGACAGGGAGCTAATATCTATTACAGCGATAATTATCAATCGCTAATGGCTGCACGTATTGGACAAGGTGTTGCTCTAGCAGAATATTATGAAGTGGCAGAAGATCTCACTTCTGGTCAATTGATGTTATTACATAACAAGGGAATAGAGATGGGCATCGACAGCTATCTGGTTTTACCCAAAAAAGATAGGCAAACATTACGTGGGCGAGTGTTTGCTGACTTTATTGAGCAACATCTGGATGAACTGGCTAATGCCTTTCCTCCAGATCAAACCTGATATTTTCTGAACTCTGGTAGATAGAAAGCTATCCTGTTTGAATATGATTTTAAACTTCTTTTCTCCATTTCTTGTGGTGCTCTCTAGGTTAAATAGTGAGAGCATGTGGAAAGTACTTAATCCTTTAGAGATATTAGCAAGACTATGACAAGAAAAACATTAAGCTTGAAGGTGAACCGAAACAGGGATAAAAAAGAGACGAAAGCTGCTGAAAAAGTGGTGGAGAACGTACCTTATGAGGATCCAAAGAAGCGTTTTTTAAATGGTATCGCCGTCAATCCCTCTCAGTGTGTTCGTCTGGAATTAGGTTCTCAGCAATTGACTGCGCGGGCGATAGATCTACTGGCGCCCATTGGTATGGGCCAGAGAGGTTTAATTGTTGCGCCACCAGGCTCAGGGAAAACAACCATTTTAAAGCATATTTGCCAAGCGGTAGAGACTGCTTACCCAGAGATAAAGCTATACGCACTGCTCATTGATGAGCGCCCAGAGGAAGTGACTGATTTTAAGCGCTGCGTATCAGCAGAAGTACATGCCTCATCCTCAGATGAAAGCTATGAACAGCATGTCCGAGTAGCCAATAACCTTCTTGATATAGCGCTACGGGAAGCGGGAGAAGGTCATGACGTGATGATCGTTATTGATTCGCTCACAAGGCTTTCAAGGGTTCATAATACAGAGCAAAAGAGCAGTGGTCGCACCATGTCCGGCGGAGTTGATGCTAGAGCCTTGGAGGTACCACGTAAACTGTTTGGTGCAGCCAGAAAAATTGAGAATGGCGGATCGCTGACTATCCTGGCAACCATACTCGTTGATACCGGTAGCCAGATGGATCAAGTGATCTTTGAGGAATTCAAAGGTACAGGCAATATGGAAATTGTCTTATCACGGGAGGCTGCCAATCAGCGAACTTTCCCAGCCTTAGATATTGCTAAAAGTAGTACTCGTCGTGAAGAGCTTCTTCTAAACGTAAAAGATCTAGAAAATATAAGAACCCTACGTAGAGCGCTTGCCCACCTTAAACCGGCAGAGGGGGCTAAAAAGCTTGTTGAGTTACTTAAGGAGTACCCAACGAATGAAGCGTTGTTGAGCCATTAATCGCTACAGGGAAAGCGATTAGCGGATAGGCTTAGGGCGGATATAAGGCCCTATTATCTCCTCAAATCTGCCATTTTCTTTAATCGTAGATAGGCCTATATTAAAGGCTTTAATAAGAAACGGGCCATTATCGATCAAACGCGACATGAGTAGATGGTAATTCCACGGGTAGGTTAGTGTTTCCAAATGGGTAATGCGCTTTTGTAGCTGAGGAGATAAGTGATCCCTTACAGCATCATAGCCACTGGTTTCAAGCTCTGGAATAAAATCAACTCGGCCGCTGGCTAGCATTTGGAATAGTTGCTGGTTATTGCGCACTCTGGCGACAATAATGTCACCATTCTCAATCATCTTATTAAATTGCACGCCAAATGCACTGGAATCCAGTGCTCCCATAACCTTCCCTTTTAGATCATCGATGGTTCTTGCTGATATAGGGTTATCCAAAGAAAAAAACACAACTTCACGGATAGTAAACAAAGGATCGCTCACCAAAAACTTTCGCTGGCGCTCTGGTGTAAGTACCCACATAAAGGTTCCATCCCAAGAGCCTCTCTCTACAAGTAGCATGGCCCTATTCCAAGGAAAAAAACCATACTCAACTGTAACGCCTGCTGCGTTAAAAGCCTCCGTTATCAAATGGGAGGCAGCACCATAATCTGGAAGGTTTTGAGATTGATATGGCGCCCACTCACCGTTGGTCAAGCGCACCTTCTCTTGCCCTATGGCTTCCGTAATTTGAAGATTTATTAACAGAAGAAGGACTAAAATTGTACGAAAGCATGACCGGTAAAACATATGCCTACCTACCTATTAAAAGTGTCAGTTACATCATCAATAGCCCTTGAAAATTCTATTTTTCTAATTTGCATTGAATAATCAATAGGATAATTTCTTTGTGTCTTAACTCTCTTTACCGGTAAGTATAGACTAGGCAAAGCCTTTCTCTTATGACTGTAAAAATAGATGAAATATTGATTGCTGTAAGCGGTTGTTTTGTCTGGTGGCAGCCGGAGCCTCCCTAGCTATAATGATATTTAATTCCAGTATGTAACGGAATACGATTATGATGCGTCAAATTTCATCTGCGTTGTTGCTGTACCTGATTTTTACTCTGTGTCTGTCGTTGCCCTATTTATCTATTAGCTTAAAACAAAGGGCTTTTGCGGCTGATCATATACTCTTTGGTGAAAGTGAAGGTATGCCTTATCAAGTGGAGCGAGTTGCTTCAGGTTTGGGCGTACCTTGGGCTATGCAATTTATTAACGCTAATCAACTGCTTTTTACAGAAAGACAGGGGCGGCTTGGTCTATTAAATGTAAATTCTGGTTTGGTGCAGTATCTATCCGGTTTACCTGAAATGAGGGTGTCTGGGCAGGGTGGGTTATTAGATCTTGTTTTGTCGCCTAATTTTTCTGAGGATCATTGGCTTTATTTTACATACAGTGGTTTGTCTTCCCAACAGGGTATTACCGTTTTGGCTAGGGCTAAACTGAAGGGAGATCAATTAGATTCTTGGCAAGATTTGCTTAAAACTCATTCTGGGGAATCTGGTGATCGGCACTATGGTAGCCGTATTACATTCGACACTGAGGGGAATCTTTATTTTAGCGTGGGAGATCGTGGTGAGCGTTCGAATGGACAGAATCTGTTAACTCATGCGGGCAGTATTCTTCGTTTAAAACCATCTGGTGCTATTCCTAGTAATAATCCTTTTATTAGCCGTAGTGATGCCCGTCCAGAAATCTGGAGTTATGGCCATCGAAACCCCCAGGGCTTAGCTTATGATGAGGATCGCGAGCTTCTTTGGGCAATTGAGCATGGGCCAAGAGGAGGTGATGAGATCAATCAGGTTAAAAAGGGGGCTAATTATGGATGGCCTGTAATCTCATACGGTAAAGAATATTGGGCACCTATCTCTGTGGGAGAAGGGACTCACAAAGAAGGGATGGAACAGCCTGTAAAAGTCTATATTCCCTCTATTGCACCGAGTAGTTTATTGCTTTACACGGGGCAAGCATTCCCTGAGTGGCGGGGAGATCTGTTCGCTGGTGCTTTAGCTTTGCAGCATCTGAATCATATTAAGTTAAACCTATCAGGCCAAGTACTGCTGGAAGAACGTTTATTGCAAGGCTGGAATAAACGGATTCGAGCTTTAAGCCAAAGTCCTGAGGGTTGGGTCTATTTAAGTACCGATAATGGCGATATTTATCGCATTCGTCCCCAATAAACTTATCAGATTTACCGCTTTTCTCTTTAATTGTGGATATTCTCTTCTTTTGAGTCTATCTCTCAGGATTGACGAGATAAAAATATATTGCAATAGCAATATATTTAACTTTATCCTATGAAAATTGATCTGCTTTGATCAAATACAATAATAGATTAAGGAAGAGATAGATGTCTGAACATGCTTCGGTACCGCTGAGTGATTTTCGAGAGTATCCTCCAGAAGAAATGGTACTGCGCTCAGAGGCTTTTTATCAGGAAATTAAGCGACGTCATAGTGTGCGAGATTTTTCGGATAGGCCCGTTGATGAAAGGATCATTGAAAACTGTATTCGAGCTGCAGGTACAGCACCTAGTGGTGCGAACCATCAGCCTTGGCACTTTGTTGCTATAAGTGATTCTGCTGTAAAAAAAGAAGTGCGCGAGAAAGCAGAGCTAGAAGAGCTAGAAGAGCAGCAGTTTTATGCTGGAAGAGCTGGAGAGGAGTGGTTAAAAGCACTCAAACCTTTAGGTACCGATGATCAGAAACCATTTTTAGAGACTGCTCCTTGGTTGATTGCTATTTTTTCACAAACTCTTGGCGGTGTTGAATCTGGGGATAGCGGTAAAAACTATTACGTGCGTGAGTCTGTAGGTATTGCCACGGGTTTTCTAATTGATGCGTTGCACCATGCTGGTTTAGCTACTTTGACGCATACGCCTAAGCCTATGCGTTTTCTCAATGAAATATGTGGCAGAGATAGTAATGAGAAGCCCTATATTTTAATGGTGGTCGGTTATCCAGCTGAAGGTACAACAATCCCTATACATGCGACCAAGAAAAAGCAGTTGAGTGAGATTTCTACCTTTATATAAGGAGCCTCAAAAAGCTTAGCTTTCAAAAGTTTCACGAGAGCTTTTTTTATGCCAGCGGATCAACTCTTTTTGATCTGCTGGAAGAGTTTTATCAAGCTGTTGGTGTTCTCTTGCTTGATCTGCCAATAATTGTTCGGCTCGATTCTCAACTAGGGTTAGCATGCGAATAAACTCGGCTGACTCTGCATCGGTTAATACATCACCTAAAGCATCCGCCCGTTTCTCTATTTGGGGCACAATCTGCTTGTATATTTCTTGCCCCTTTTCTGTCAGCGTTAAAAGCTTAACTCGACGATTCGTTGGAGATTCTTCAAAAGCTAAGTAGCCCTGCCTATGCAGCGAAGTAACGGCACGGCTTACGGTATAGGTATCTACTCGTGTTTGATAGGCTACATCGGCAGATGTAATAGGCATATAGGAACCTACATTGAGCAACACTCGTAGTTCCCTAGGTCCCAATTCACTGGCATTGCGAATAGATATATCGCGATCAAGCATCAACAAGTTACTGATCACTGCAATTCTAAAAGGTAAATGTTGGTATAAATCCAGAGGTCTTTCTTGGCGTTGGCTTAACTGGAAGGCTTGCTGACGTGGGGATAGCGCCATTTTGGATAGTCGTCCATAAAAGAAAAGAACAAGGGAGATAATTCGTTAGATAAAACGAATTATCCCCTAAATATCATCAGTGTAAACGAATGTTTACTACTAATTTATTTTGACCTTATAGATCGCACTTTTAGTGGATTATCCACCTAGGATCATGCGAGTAATAATGGATTTTTGATAGAGATGCGCAGGAATCTTATGCTCAATCTTGGCATGAAGTTCAGGTAGCTTTGACCAGTGAACACCTTGTTTATGGTGATGGGCGGTATGATAGCCCAAGTTGCCGGTTAAGCGGTTAAACCAAGGGTTCAAGTTGTTAAAAGATGCCTCAAATTCGTTTTGAGTATCCAGACCTGAGTGATGTTCATAGGTCACATAGGCCGTAAACAACAGACTCGAAATCATAGGAATAACAAATAGCAGTAAGGCTGCGACAGGGTTATACCAAACTAACAACGCAACGATCGAGAAAGTGATAGCTGTGTAGATCAAGAAAGGTTTTAACTGATTAGGATAACGCTTACCAACAGTGTAACCCCGAGGGTAAGCCGTGATCGCAACATCAAGTGTATATTCTACAACCCCCATTTTAGTGCCGTCTTTACGCATCCAACGACTTTCATCTTTTTCCTGATCCAGGAAGTTTAAATGATGGCCCAGTACATGGTGTAAGCGCCAAAGATGGGTGGTAACACCTGTATGTAGAGCATAGGCAAACTCTAATATACGGTTAAGGGCGTTATTACGGAAGGTAAACAGATGTTGATGGTGATGATTCCATGCACAAATCACACCTTTTGGTAAGAGCATCACTACAAGATAGCTTACCAATACAGTCACATTGTCGACGGTAAAGTACAGAATAAAATCAATAAGGGTCAGAGTCAGGATAATAAAGACAGGCCAGCGATCTTCCTTATGTCTGAATAGGCCCGTTCTTTGTTGTCTTCCAGCAGGAGTTGTTGTCATCATTTTCTCATTTAAATTCACGAATTTTATCAATACGTTAGCCGATATTTATAGCTCTTGCTTATTATACGTATTTCCACACCACCTGATAATACCTAGTGATGCGTGAGCTATATATTTGTCTCAACAGGGAAGACAACGAGTGTCCACAGGGAAAATCTGTCCTAATCATGAGCCGGTCTTAACGAGATGATGGAACATAGATCAAAAGTGAGCGTCTGTATATAAGAATATGGTTTCTAGTCCTGTAATTATTGGCCTATATCAAAATCGTTACGCATCATAAAAGGCTCTGGGGCAAACGGTTTATGACTCTAACTCATATTTATACCCGCGACCATAAACTGAACGAATAACTTCTTGTTCGGGAATATGGCTTTGTAATTTCTTACGCACATTTTTTATATGGCTATCAACAGTACGATCCGAAACTAGACGGTAGTCGTCATAGAGAATATCTAATAGATCGTTTCGACTATAAATAACGCCAGGTCGGTTTAACAGATGGCTGAGAAGCCTAAATTCCACAGGAGTAAGATCCAGAGTGTGTCCTCGAACACTAATAGCCATTTTCTCTTGATTAACTTTGAAGGGAGTGGAGCTTGTTTCTTCTCTGATGGGATCTGTTGTTGGAATTGCTCTTCGGAGAATAACTTTTACTCGGGCAACCATTTCACGATGGCTATAGGGTTTGCAAACATAATCGTCTGCCCCAATCTCCAAACCTCTTAACCGATCCCCTTCTTCAACTTTGGCTGTGGCCATAATAATGGGCACATTGGATTGTTTTCTAATTGTCTGACACAGAGTCACTCCATCAACCCCCGGGAGCATTAGATCCAGGATTAAAAGATCGGCTGAATTGAGAGAGAGCCAATCCATTACTTCATCGCCACTGTGTAAGCAATAAACCCTAAAACCGGCTTGTTGCAAATACTCCTGTAGGACCTTTGCCAGTTTTATTTCATCTTCGACAACGAGAATCTGCTGTTGTTGGGTTTTGATTTTATCCGTCATAGAGTAAGCAAATCCTTGGCATAATGTATGTGATGTTAGGATTATACCCTTGTTTCTAACTTACTGCTTAGGTGCTTTTTGTGGTAAGCAGACGGTAATACTTAGTCCGCCATCTGCATTGCTCTTAGCATAGATTTCACCATTATGAGCTTCTACAATATTTTTACAGATAGACAAACCTAGTCCGGAACCACCGACAGAACGGCTACGGGATTTATCAACGCGATAGAGGCGGTCAAAGATCCTTTCTAAAGAGGCTTCTGGCACGCCGGGAAAAGTATCTGAGATAGTGATAACGAGTTGTTGCTGACGAGCTGTCAGTTGAATTCTGCTTTCACCGGCTTTATCAGTGTAGCGTAGGCTGTTTTCCAATAAATTAGTGATAAGTTGGTTCAGTCTGCGTGAGTCGCCGAAAACGTTTAAGTTGTGTTCTGGGTTCGCATCTAGGCTTAGCTTAATTCCCTTTTCTGTCATCCTAGGGGTAAAAAGTATCAGTATGTCTTTGACCATGCTGAATATGTCAATATCGGCGCGTACTAACTCTAAAGCACCTTGATCAGACAGAGAAAGTTGATGGAGATCTTCTACTAATTGGCCAAGCCCATATACATCACTATAAAGAGATGAAATCCTTTCAGGTGTTGGTTCTCTGATGCCATCCATCAGAGCTTCAATTTCTCCGCTAATAACAGCAATCGGTGTTCGTAACTCATGGGATATATCAGATATCCATTGACGACGAAGCATTTCATTTCGTTGCAAGGTCTCTGTCATTTTATTGAAGTCTGAGGCCAGTTGTGCCAGCTCGTCTTTTCCTTTAACAGTGACGCGGGTGTCATAGTTACCTGTAGAGACTTGCTTGGCACCATAAGCGACTTTATGGATAGGGCTTAAAAACTGTCTTGCCCAAATAGCAGCAACAATTAGAGACAAGAACAAAACCACTATAGCCACTAAGACATAGCTTTGCCGCTGTTGTGCAATAAAACTACTGGCTAATTGGTCTGTTGATACCTCTATAGGGTCAAGTCCAACCCAGCCAACGGTTTTTTGTTTTAATTTAATAGGTATCCAATGCTCTATATCTGAGGTGGGCATTTGGATAAATACCGCTTTTTTACTTGCATCTAGTAATGCTAGACGCATCGTTAAAGGGGCTGATTTTAGTGATTTAGTGGAACCCGATGAACGAGAAAGCATCACCTCGGTATTCTTTATATCAGAGGAATACCGAGGGGCTCTTTGATCACCATTAGGTGAAGGGTATCTATTGTCCCTTGCATATGGCGGCGGTGTTCTAGAACCCTGATATTCTATTGGTGGCGGTGGGGGCCTAGTATTTTTGTATTGAGGTGGTGTTCCAGAGTCTTGATAATTCCCGGGTGATCTCGGTGGGCCATCTGGTCTGGGTCTTCGGCTTAGAAAGCTTGGTGGCGGGGGAATTGGGATGCCAGCTGTTTCTAATGTCGCTCGCCAAATATGGAAATTTCCTCGCATATAATCCCAGTTTTTCTCAAATTGAAACTGCTCAGAAAATAGCTCGGCTACAGCTTCGGCCTGATTAATTTCGCCCTGCTGCAGATAGTGAGTAAATCCATTTTGGAATGACCAGTTTACTACGAACAACATGACTGAAACGGTGACTGCCAATGTCATGAGTAATGTCATTAAAAGTTTAAGAAAAATTCTGGATCGCAAGGGTTGTATCCTTATTTGGAGCGCTTGAGCTTATCAGTATAATGCCAGAATAAGGAGCAAATATGGATCCGGTAAAACCGGAAAATCTAATGGATAGCTCCTGGCTGTCGATGGAATACCTTTCTGGTTCAATTAGACTGATCTGAAAAATATTAAATACATTCTGTTAAAGGATACATATGAAGGAATCTGATCTTTACCCACCACTGAAACAGTTTTTGGAAGGGCAGGGTTATGAGGTAAAAGGGGAGATACAAAACTGCGATGTAATAGCAGTACGAGGCGATGAAGAGCCTGTCATTGTAGAGCTGAAGTTGTCTTTGAACCTAAATTTATTATTGCAGGCGGTAGATCGTTTAGCGCTATCTCCTGACGTTTACGTTGCTGTTCCGGTTGGTGTTAGAAGCATTAAACAGCAGAAAAAGCGCATAACTAAGCTGTTCCGAATGCTGGGATTAGGTTTAATCGTGATTGACCCTGATCCATCATCAATTAAGGTTCAGGTACTGCTTGATCCTGGAGAGTACAAACCTCGTGAATCTAAGCACCGTAAGAAACGTTTGTTAGGAGAATTTGTAAAGCGTGTAGGAGATCCAAATTTGGGAGGTATCTCCAAAAAATCGGGCTTGATGACGGCCTACCGACAACAGGCGTTGGCAATTGCTCAATATTTGATTCAGCAAGATTCTAGTAAAGCTTCTGATATTGCTAAGGCGCTTGGTAATCCAAAAGCGAGGGATATTCTTTATCGGAATTTTTATGGTTGGTTTGACCGAGTGTCCCGAGGGATATATCAACTTTCGCCAAAAGGGGAGAAAGAAGTCAAAGAGAGGCAGGCACAAGAATCCGTTAAGTTGCTAGATAAAACACACCAATAGAAAGACTCTCTTCCCTTAGCTATAAGTCAGAGAGTTTTGGAACTGTTTTGAAATCTAGATTGAACTGAATGATCGATTATTAACTTGTATAAATAATATAGGTATTTATTTTAATAACTTGTTTTTCAATTATATAAATTAATCGATAGAATAATATTGTATTTACGTTTCTTAATGTTTATTGCCATTCTTAATGAGTGGTTATTTGGTGAGGTATGTGAAGTTGTAAATAAGATATATTCGTGTAACCTGAATGAACTAATGCATGAGAGAATATTCTTTCTGTGTGTTAATTGTTTTGGTGATCTGTTACTGCACAGTGAATTTACTACCCAGAGCATGATTGGTATGCACGATAAAATAATAATTCGCTGCCATTCTACATTTGCTTAAATCCGGATGAGATAACAAGGAAGGCCTATTGGCCATATTTTGTTTATGCGAAAAAAAATAACGGTAGAAAATGCTCGTATGGGTATGCGAGTTGTCGAGCTTGACATTAATTGGATAAACTCTCCTTTTTGGCGTCGTGAGTTTACCATTAAAAATGATAAAGAGATTCAGCTACTAAAAGAATACTGCTCAACAATTGTTGTTGATTTAAAGGCATCATCAAAAACGTCTCTTGCTCATCTTCTTAAAAAGAGTAAAACAGATGCGACATTAACGCCTGATAACGAAGACAATGCCCATGCCGTAAGTCGTGGCGATATTGTTGATAAACCTTTAAAAAAACAAAAAATTGATAAAAAGCCTTTATCTGCTATAGAGAGAAAAATAGGCTTTCTTGCTGCACCAGAGTTGTTGAATAGAAAAGAGATACAACAAATAGAAAGTCATATTGCGCTTTGTGTTAAAGAAATTAAAGAAGTGTTCACACGAATTAGTAATGGCGACACGGTGAGCTGTGTCGCTCTTAGTAATGCGGTTGAGAGATTGACACATGATGCTTTAAACAATGCAGGGTCCTTATTGTTTTTATCTCAAATGAAAGAGAAAGAACAATCATTAGCTGAGAAGTCAGTTAATGTATCAATTCTTACTATTGCTTTTGCACAGTACTTACAATTAGATAGTCGTCATATTCATGTTTTAGGCTTGGGTGCTTTATTGCATGATGTAGGCATGTTAAAGGTACCGGACTACCTACTGACTCACCCTGGCCCTTTAAATAAAGCTCAGAAACAGGCTATCGAATACCATGTTACCGAAGGTTTGAGTTTTGTTGGTCTTCATGACGAGCTTTCTGGTGTAAGAGAGCTGCGTGATATTATTGGAAATCATCATGAACGGTATGATGGTTCTGGTTACCCTAAGGGGCTCAAAGGGGACAAAATCCCTTATTTGTCTAGAATTTTAGGTATTACAACAACCTATGAAGCGATGACACGTGAGCGTTTTTACAGTGAGGCCTCTAGCCCCACTCAGGCACTTGCACGAATGTACAATTGGCGCTCTAAACTTTTTGATGCTGAACTGGTACAGCACTTTATTAAAGCTTTGGGTGTCTATCCACCAGGCAGTATGGTTGAACTAGAAGATAATAAGGTGGCTGTTGTTACTGCCATTAACCCCGAAAACCGGACGCGTCCTGTTATAAGAATTCTGAATAAAAACAACAAAAATATGGCGGAAAATTCCGAGGATTTGGACTTGATGATGCCAGAACTTGCCCATATCCGGATAACTCGTACTTTAGAGGAAAGTGACTTAGCACAGCTTAATGCAGGCTAGAATAGATACTTCTGAGAGAGGGAGTAATATTGGTTCTTTCCTCTCTTCTTTTTTGTTTGGGTAAGCCGTGTAAAATCTGCTAGATTGAGTCATTTGAAATAATGATTAGGATTCTTTTGTTGTGGATTTTAAAGGCCATTATAGGTTGATGGCGGTCTATAACCGCCGAATGAATCAGCAGGTTTTTCAAGCTGCTGCCTTGCTTAGTGCTGAGCAACTTAACCAAGAAGTTGGTGCGTACTTTTCTTCTGTGCTGGGTACTTTGAATCATATTTTAGTAGGTGATTTGCTGTGGCTAGCTCGGTTTTCTGATCACTCAGATCAATACGTTACTTTAGACAAACTTAAACAGTTCCCATCCCCTACTGCTTTGAATCAATTACTTTATGATGATCTATCGAGCTTATTCGAAACGAGAAAAGCCGTGGATGAAATTATCGAGAAATGGTTGGAATCAGATACTGAATATAGCCACTTTCAGCAAGATTTAACCTATCAAAACAGCAGAGGCGTGGTTAGTGTGCGAAATTTTGCAGAGTTGGTAGCCCACCTTTTTAATCATCAAACACATCATAGAGGGCAAGCGAGTGCTTTGCTATTTCAGCTTGGGTTTGATGTTGGTGTAACAGATTTCTTGATGGATATACCAGATAAATATGAGTGAGCTGGTATCTCATCTGTTTGTGGATTTACAATGGACTTAGACAAATTAGCAAAGTTTAACTTGGAGGCCGAGTGTATATTTTTGGTTATGGTAGTTTAATTAATGCTGCTTCTAGACAGCGTACAGGACAAACGGGTCGAGCAGTGCCTGCAATTGCCCATGGTTTTCAGCGTAGCTGGGGTAAAGTGGATGGTAGTTATCAACTGTCACCTTTAGTGGTATCTCCCGGTGACGGTAGCTGTAATGGTGTTGTCATTGAAGTACCTGATCAGGAGCTTGTGGAGTTTGACCGTCGTGAACGAGGTTATCACCGTGTTGAAGTTTCTTTGGATCAACTGGAGTTGACTGACACATTGTCGCTTAAGCGGCCTGTATGGATCTATATTAAGAATGATGCTGAAGACCCTTGTGTCAATCATCCTATCATGCAAACTTATGTTGATACCGTAATGGCTGGCTGTTTATCCATTTCAGATGCCTTTGCACAACATTTTGTAGACAATACTTTTGGTTGGCATCATCCATTGAAAAATGATCGTCATGAACCGAAATACGGTAATCTTGCAGGGGTCACGGATAATCATAGAGGTGAGATCGATCGCTTGTTAGGTTTAGCTATAAAACGTTAGAGTTGGTTGTTTGGGATCAATTCCCGCACAGCTTATTGGTAGAAAGGAGTCATAACCATTAAACGCTTAATTTCTTCCGTGGCTATAGTGCTCACGTTGGTAATGTTACCCTGTTTCTCGAATGCACCTCTAGCGGATGAGGTCTATCGGTTAAGGCTATTTTTTGGTTTGTCTCTACCTAATGGAGGTGCGGTTTCTTTAGAGGATTGGCTGGTTTTTGAGCGAGAAGAAATTCCAAAGTATTTTGATGGGTTTAATGTCGTTGATTCTGTTGGTTATTATAAAGGAAAGCCTGAGCGTTCAAAGATTGTTACCTTTATTGTTAAGGCTGCGGAGGTTCCAAAGGCAAAAGCTTTGGCAAAAAAATACGCACAGCAATTCCATCAAGATTCTGTAATGTTGGTAAAGGTACCTGTTCTTGAGTGGGAATTTATTAGTGCAGACGGATAGGACGAAATTATGATGGAGAATATTTATACTTTTGAATTCATGGACAGCAGTAGTAAAGGCTGTACCCTAAGTGATTATAAGGGAAAGGTTCTGTTGATTGTTAATACGGCCAGTGAATGTGGCTTTACTAAGCAATATGCGGAATTAGAAGCTTTGTATCAAGCGTATAAAGATGAAGGATTAGTGGTTTTGGCCTTTCCTTGCAATCAGTTTGGTGCCCAAGAACCGGGCAGTAATGCGGAAATTTCTGCATTTTGTCAGATGAATTTTGGTATTACTTTTCCTGTATTCAGTAAAATTGATGTGAATGGGGAAAATGCTCATCCTTTATTTAGGTTCTTAAAACAGCAAGCCCCTGGCATTTTGGGTTCTAAGCGTATTAAGTGGAATTTTACTAAGTTTTTGGTCGATCAAAAGGGTGATGTTGTTGGTCGATTTTCACCTATGACTAAGCCGGAAAAGTTAACAAAAAGGATTCAGAATTTACTGAGTGAATGATTGCTCGCACTCTTGATAGAATGATATTGGTTTTTAGCTCTCTTTCCTTAGTTTCCTCCTAGGCTATAGACTTGCTGGCTTTTGCTCAGAGTAAAGCCAATGCTTTGATAAAATAGATGAGGTTCCGTTCGCTGGCTATTGCAGCGGACTCTGAGTGTTTCTCCTTGTTGGGCTGCATGCTCTGCTGCGCATTGTACCAATTGGTGGCCAATACCTTGCTGCCTTTCCTCTGGATGAACGATTAATCCACCGATTTCATAAAAAGGTGAAGAAGCTACTCGAAGAGCTGTAAAGATATGAATCCAGCCTAAAAGCTGCTCGCCATTATCATATACCCAGATATGGTCAATGGGGGATTTGAGCAATTGATCAAGTCTTTTATGGGCAACTGCATCTGGTGTTTTACCGTATCCAAGGTGATAGGAAAGTTTATTGATTTCATAGCTATCGGTTAAGTTTGCTGGGCGGACTCTCTTTGTTGTGTTGATTGCCATGGAACTCCTCCTAAGATAAAAGAGATGTTGCTGGCTGATATGGCCAGCAACTTTATGGGTTTACTCTACTTGATTTCTCTTCAAAAGTAGTCCTTTTAAATATTTCTACTCAGTAATAGGGAAGAGCACATTGCACTGGCCGGTACCTGAACTTGGGAAATATTCGGTCATGATTTCAGCGCAACCTTCGTATTTATCCCAGCCTAATAAGCCAAATAGCATAGCTGTATCATGCATACCACCTTCACCATCACAATCAGCAGCATATTTGGGTAGGATGTCCAAGAACTGCTTAGTACGACCTTGTTTCCACATATCGAGTACCATTAAATCCGTCACTTGGTTCAGTGGTCGACTGATTTTGAATAGGTAATCACTAACAACCTTATTGGGTGGAATACGGTGGGATAGGGAGCCGCTGGCTAAAAAGGCAACTTTCCTGTCTGATTTTTTTACAGCTTCAAGAATAGATTCGCCAACAACTTTTGATTCTTCTAGTTCAGCGTCGTACATCCAGCCTGCGATGGATACGACTTTAATTTCTTCTCCTATTCCCATATAGCGAAGAGGCACTAGGGTGCCATACTGGATGTCCAGAGTATCGATTTCATGATGACATAGGGTATTAACACCATTTTTACTGGCAGTTTCTGCAATTAATTGTCCCAGTTCTGGGTCGCCCGCATGGTTAAACGGCATATTGTTTAAAAAATGGGGGAACTCTGTACTGGTAAATATCCCTGACATATTGGGTTTAGCATTGATATGAAACCCTGCATTTACCAGCCAATGCGTGTCAGAGATAACGATGGTATCCACGCCTTTTTCTCGACAAAGATCTCCGATTCGTTTTAAACCCTCAATGGCAGCATCCCGACAGCCGTGTAGTGGACCTTCTGCTTCTGAAATAAACATTGAAGGTACGTGGGTAACTTTTGCTGCTAGTACGATTTCACCCATGGTGACATCCTCTCATCATTTTTATTTTAGAGTGCTTTGATTTTCAAGCAATAAATGCAATCCCTTGTTCTGCAAGGCTCTAGGTATCGAAAAGCGCTAAGCGGGGGTATTGCGGTGACGACAGGAGTGAGTATAGAGAGGGTAGAGAAAAGCTCTTTGCCATTTAAAACAGATCTTTTACCATTTAAACGATGTAAAGGTTTAGGTTGTTAAATTTAATAATACTGATGAATTCTGTAAGAATAGGGGTTAATAGGTTCGACGGCGATAGGATGTTGGTGTTTCACCTGTCCAGCGTTTGAATGCTCGATTAAAGTGGGCTGGATCGGAAAAACCTAATGAGTAGGCTATTTGAGTAAAGGGCTGACGGGAATACTGTAAATATTGCCGGGCCAGTTCCTCGCGAATACTATCTCGTAATTTTTGCAGGCTTGTACCTTGTTGGTTGAGCTTATATTGCAATGTGCGAGGAGGCATAGATAAAACTTCTGCAATACCCTCCAGGGTTGTAATACCCAGTGGCATAAGCTCAATTAGACTTGCCCGCACCTGCCCACAGATATCTTGCATTTCTAAGCGAGATAAATAGCTCTCAACCAGTTTGTCATTCTGCTCAGCTAGGATCGCATTTCCAGTAGGAAGGCTATTTTTAAGGCTTTTTATAGGAAATATAAGTTGGTTTTGGAGAGTGTTGAAATATATTGGGCATTGAAAGTAATCTTGCCAGAGTTCGATATTGCGAGGTGTCGGTCGGGTCAGGTGTACTTCTATTGGGGCAAATGACGGACTGGACATGTCTCGAAACATTTTTACTATGGCCCCAAAAAAATAATCAACGCCTTGCGCCGTTACAAGAGCTTCTCCATTCTGTTGTTTGATATCCATGATAAAACATAGATTATTGTTTATCTGAGATTTTTCCCTCTGATCTGAGCTTTCCATCGTCGTATCGTCTTGGATGGATATTTGTAAGTGACAGCCGCTATTTAACAAAATCTCAAAGCGTACCATGCGTTGTAAGGCATCATAGAGACTATTGCTGGCCCATAGCGAAAAGCCTAAGGCGTGAAATGTGGTCGGACAGACAAATTGAGCCACCTGTAGACCGATATTCTCTTGGCCTGTTTCTTCTAGTGCTAATTGCCATAGCACTCGGGTATGGTTTGCACTAAAGCGGGCATCAACGTTGAACTTCTCTGAGAGGTCGATCCCCGCTCTTTTTAGTAGCTCATCGCCATGGTAACCCAACGCATCCAAAGCGCGGGACACTGCAACTGACCAGCCGCCAACAACCGTTGAGTTTTGCTGTGGGTTAAGATTGTTTTCAGCTGTGCTATTTGGCATTGAGGGTATTATCTTCGGGGTAGCTCAGGATTGTATTAAGGGTTTGAGTTCATGACCATCATGAATGATGTAATCTGCCTGCCAAAGATTAATGTCATCATCTGCCTCAATATAACCGTATGCCGCTGCAATGGTGCGCATGCCTGCAGCTTTACCTGCTTGGATATCTCGAATATGGTCGCCCACATAAATGGCTTTTACTGGATCGGCGTCAACATGGCTGCAAGCATGCAGTAAAGGGCGAGGGTCCGGTTTGGATATATTGAGATCATCAGGGCAAACTACTACATCAACGTGCTGACTAATCTCCATAGCATCCAATAATAAGTCGGTATACAAACGAGGTTTATTGGTGACGATACCCCAAGGGATACGCGCTTGTCTCAGCTCTTGAGTCAGTGATTCAAGCCCGTCAAACCAGCAGCTGTAGCGAGCAATATTATTTTCGTAATGAACGAGAAGGCGGTTACGCAACTGCTGAGCTCGGTCGCTTGCTAGATCACCCCCAAACCCCAAGCGAATCATGGCATTAGCACCATTGGAAACCTGCTTGCGAATAATACTATGGGGCATCATCGATAGACCCTCTTCCTCAAGAAGAAGATTAAGACAGGCAGACAAATCATCAGCAGTATCAATGAGAGTGCCGTCCAGATCAAAAAGTACAGCAGAAGGGGACATAATCATAGCTCAAGCAGGAGGGTTGAAGGCAGCCATTGTTTTTAATAATGGCTGCTATTATCGTAACTATGGCAGTTACTACAGCGTAGAGTTTTCTATATTGTCGATCAATATTTAAAGTTCAGGTCTTGTGGTTTGCAAGAGATAGTTAACCTGAACATCGTTTTTGTCCAGTTTGTAATGCTTGGTTAACGGGTTGTAGGTCATACCTGTGATATCGCCCAGCTCCAAACCTGCGTGACGGCTCCAACTGCCTAATTCCGATGGACGGATAAACTTGCTGAAGTCATGGGTGCCTTTTGGCAGCATCTGTAGCAGGTATTCTGCACCGACAATAGCAAATAGATAAGCTTTAGGGTTGCGGTTGATGGTAGAGAAGAATACTTGGCCGCCGGGCTTGACCAGTTTGGCGCAGGCTGCAATAACATCGGCCGGCTCTGGGACATGTTCCAGCATCTCAAGACAAGTGACCACATCGTATTGGCCCGCTTCTTGTTCGGCTAATTCTTCTGCGGTGATACGGCGATAATTGATATTAAGCCCACTTTCAAGTTGGTGTAGTTTAGCAACGGATAGGGGAGCTTCTCCCATATCAATGCCAGACACGTCTGCACCACGTAGGGCCATGCTTTCACTTAAAATACCACCACCGCAGCCGACATCTAACACTTTTTTACCGGCCAAACCGACACGTTCATCAATAAAGTTTAGACGTAATGGGTTAATGTCATGCAGAGGTTTGAACTCGCTTTCACGATCCCACCAGCGGGCTGCTAAGGCTTCAAACTTAGCAACCTCTGAAAAATCAACATTTCTAGTGGTTTGTGAATCAGTCATTTTGTTCTCCTGCACGAATTTTCTCTCCCCATTCTCGGGCTTTTTGTTTCATATTATCGGTATCAAACTGAGTGAGTAGGCCGTCGCGTACTAACAGTTCACCATTGACCCAGACATGGCGCACTTTATCTGCCATACGGGTATAGACTAATTGTGAGACTGGGTTATATATCGGGTGCGTTTCTAATTGACCCATATCCAGAGCAACCAAATCAGCAGATTTTCCTGTTTCAATGCTACCCGTTATATGGTCTAAACCTAATGCTTTAGCACCGTTAATAGTTGCCATTGCAATTGCTTCGTATGCCGGTAAGGCTGCGGCATCACCGGATTCCGCTTTAGCCAATAATGCGGCTACCTGCATTTCACCAAACATATCCAAATCGTTATTGCTGGCCGCACCATCGGTGCCCAGGGCAATATTGATTCCGGCTTGTTGCAGTTTATTGGTCGGGCAGAAACCGCTGGCCAGTTTGAGATTAGACTCTGGGCAGTGCACGACGTTCACTTGATATTTTTCCAATATCGTTAGGTCTTCATCACTAACTTGAGTCATATGTACGGCTTGGAAATGTGGGCCTAATAGGCCTAGCTTTTCCAGTCGTGCTACAGGGCGTAGGCTGGACTTCTCTGCTTCAGCGACTTCAAATGCTGTTTCGTGTACGTGCATCTGTACTGGAATTTGGAGCTTTTCCTGATAACTCGCGACTTGTTTTAAAGGCTCGTCAGATACGGTATAAGGCGCGTGAGGGCCAAATGCAACCGTGACTAAAGGGTTATGACGAAAACTGGTATTAACCTCTATAGCTTTATGAATACCTTCTTCTGCATTAGCCGCCCAGGGAGTCGGAAAATCTAGGATAGGGCAGCAAACTTGGGCGCGGATTTTCTGTTCTGTAGCCACTTCAGCACAAACATCGGGGAAGAAATACATATCACTGAAGCAGGTGGTGCCAGATTTTAGCATTTCGGCAATGGCTAAACGTGTACCATCTCGAACAAACTCAGGGCTGACCCACTTTCCTTCTGCTGGCCAGATATGTTTTTCCAACCAAGTCATGAGAGGGAGGTCGTCTGCTAGTCCTCTAAAAAGACTCATTGCAGCATGGCCATGGGCGTTAATGAGCCCCGGCATTAGTACGTGATCGTCCAGTTGATGCGTTTTTTGGCTCGAAAAAAGCTGTTTGGCTTCTTCTGTAGGCAAAATATGAAGAATCTTGCCTTGATCGATTACGACGCTGTGATTTTCAAGTACTGAACGTTGTTGATCTACTGGAATAATCCAGCGAGCATGCAACAGAGTATCCACTTGTGTTGTCATAGCAGAAAATCCTGATATATAACAAAAACTTCCGTACAGTATATGCACTTTTTAGTCCGGTGGCACTGTCGATTTTAATCCTCATGGCTATAATAGCCGCCTTTGTTTTATTTCTTTTGGTATTTCTGTCTGGAGTCGTCAATGAACGCCCCTGAGTCAAACGGTGTTGAAGCCATTATCTGGCAAAATGAATGTCTGGAGCTGCTGGATCAGCGTATTCTGCCTGAGCAGGAAACTTATCTGGTCTATGAGGCTGCAGAATCCGTTGCCGATGCGATCAGGGATATGGTGGTACGTGGTGCTCCCGCTATCGGAATTACAGCCGCTTATGGCGTTGTATTAGCTGCTAGAGCTTGTTTTGCCCGTGATGGTTTTATGTGGAAAGAGAGTATTAAAAAGCCTATTCAGATTTTGGCTGAGTCTCGCCCAACGGCGGTCAATCTATTTTGGGCTTTGGATCGTATGGAAAAGCGAATCGAACTATTAGCTGATGATCTGAATCCAGAAAAGCGCTTGTTGGAAGAAGCTATTCAGATACATGAGTCAGATATTGCCGCAAACCGTACTATGGGAGAATTTGGAGCTGATCTGATTGCAGCGGCTCAGGATTCAGGCCGTGGCGTGATGACTCATTGTAATACGGGGTCTTTGGCCACTGGAGGGTTTGGTACCGCGCTAGGGGTTATTCGTGCAGCCTTTAAAAAAGGCATTATTGATCATGTTTATGCAGATGAAACTCGTCCCTGGTTTCAGGGTTCACGGCTGACTGCTTGGGAGTTGATGCAGGATAATATTCCGGTATCTCTAAACGTCGAAGGCGCGGCGGCACATATCATGAAAACTCAGGATATATCTTGGGTGATTGTTGGTGCCGATCGTATCACTGCTAATGGGGACGTGGCGAATAAGATCGGTACCTATAACCTGGCCGTATTAGCTTTACATCACGGCGTGCGTTTTATGGTAGTCGCTCCTACTAGTACCATTGATATGGTTCTGGAGAATGGCGAGGATATTCCCATTGAAGAGCGTGGTTCTGATGAAGTTGTGACAGTAAAAGGTCAGCAACTGGCACCAGAAGGTGTGGCCGTTATTAACCCCGTATTTGATGTGACTCCTGCAGATCTAATTGATGTCATTGTGACGGAGATAGGAGTTGTGGAGAGGCCTACTCGTGAAAAGATGGAGTTACTGATGAGTAGAGATCATCTGCATTAAGGTTAAAGTGATTTCATTTCTATACAGAGTGAGAAAAAGCTCTAGTTAGTTTAGATGTAGGAATTAAAAAAGCCGCTGACACAGCGGCTTTTTTAGTGATTACATAATTAAAGCTATTCTTATGTAATCGAGGCGCTTTTTAAAATAAAGCCTTATTTTAAGCGTTCCAAAACAGCATTGGCCATTTCGTTTGCATCAAATTTAGGTAAGAAGTTATCTGCACCAACCTTCTCTACCATTGCTTTATTAAATACTCCGCTTAAAGATGTGTGCAATAGAATGTACAAATCTTTCATATCGGGGTTTTCTTTTACCCTACGTGTCAGGGTGTAACCGTCCATCTCTGGCATCTCAATATCTGAGATCATTAGAAGGAATTCATCTGTAGGTTTTTTGCCTTCCATGGTCATGTTTTCTAGGAATTGATAAGCTTCCAAGCCATTTTTAAGCAAAGTGCAATTAAAACCCGCAGCCTCAAGGCAGCGTTTGATTTGGTTTCGAGCCACTACAGAATCATCTACAACAAGAACGTTTTTATTAGGCTCCTGTGTCTCTCCATCTGCGGATTCAGTCTGTTTGCTTAAAGCTGAATCTAACGCTTCAGACAGAGGTGCATCCATCTGTTCATTAAATGGCATAATTTCAGCGATGATTTTTTCCACATCGATAATTTCGATGATCTCATCCTGATGTTTCGATATCGCTGTTAGATAATGGTCATTACCGACACCCCGTGGTGGTGGGTGAATGTCACTCCATTCTAGGTTGATAATATGTTCAACTTTATCAACCAAAAAGCCCTGCATCTTGCGATTATACTCCGCCACAATAACACTCTTGCCGCGAACGCGTTCAGAGTTACCGTGACCAATGGCCATTTTAAGATCTAAAATAGGTAATGGGCCATCCATAGTATTCGCAACACCCAAAGCAATTGGGTGGCGATGTGGCATTGCTGTCAGTGCCGGACATGTAATAATCTTTTTCACTTTAAAGACATTGATGCCATACAGTTGTTTGTCTTCTAAGCGAAATAAAAGCAGCTCTAGACGGTTTTCGCCTGCTAGCTGTGTTCTTTGGTTAACGCTGTGAAGAAGCTTACTCATTTCTTCAACACTCCTGTGAATCCGCCATTGCCATTAAGCTTTGCTGTAACGCGGTTGCCCACCGGCTTGCTTCCAAGTAGGCCGTGTGTGCAAGATCCTTTTCAAACTGGCTATCCTCAATTTTCTGCCAGTCCACATTTTCATAATACATCGCGCACTGCAATGCCGCACCGGTTCTGCCTTCAAAGTGTAAAACGGCATCTTTAATAACCGTACTTAAAGGTAGTTCCGATAAAATCATTGCCATGGGTATATCTAATAATACATCCAACAATGAAATTAAACCTGCATTAAAGAAAACCGCTTCATTAGGCCAGCCACTGTCACTTGCTAATAGTTCACACATCTTAGCTCGGGTTAGGGCCAAATAGAACAGATCTGGCGAACGATTGGTGGACTCAGATAAAGCTATCACCAAGGTTAGGCTTCGCAGGGTGTTCAGGCCCAGATAAATCAGCGCTTCTTTAATATTATTAATTTTGCGATTAAAACTATAATACGCAGAATTGATGAATCTTAACAGCTTATAATACAGCTGTAAGTCTTGAACGATGAGTTTTTCTAGATCATCGAAGGCGACATTGATGTCGCTAACCATGTTTAGAATCTCTAAGGCAATCAATTTGTTACTGGGGAAGCGTTTAAATTCGGCCTTTTGTGGTCTGGGAAGATAACGCCCTTGTATTCCCTTAACATCGTATTGCTGCACTTGATTAAATAGTTCTTGATCATCCACATGACAAGCAATTTTTAGCCAATGAGAATAAGTCTGATCGCTCAAAGAACGGGACAGATAGTTGTTGATAGGTGTACGAAAAAAACTGATTTGATCGGTTAATTCTGTGGGCAAGCTGGGTAGGTCTCCATTGTTTAAGGCCAGGCCCAGTTTGGCGCCGCGCTTTTTAAGTCCTTGTATCAGCTGGATATCTGCATGTATTGCCTCTTCAGCATTACACATCAACCAAAATTGGTCTAAAGGGAAATTTAATTCACTGTAGAGTTGACGCAAGCTTTCACACTGAGAATAGACAAGCGCTGGACGATTATTTAGTAAATCATGAATTCTAGGATCTGTGAGTGCGGATGAGATAATTTCAGATAGGCTTGGTTGTAACGACTCCGTTTCACAAGCCACCAGTTCGTAAGCCAGTACATTAAACTGGTTATCGCATACTGGGACGCGAGCAAAGTGAATTGAAGGTGACTCAGGGTATTTTTCCATGGCCGTCATCAGTTGTCGGATCCGTTTGTAAACATGATACTCTCATTCTAGTGGAACATATTGTTTTTACAGTAGAAAAAATAAAAAAAATCTATTGACCTTCAGTGAGATGGCTATATAATCCCCGTCAACTCTTAGAGAGATCCCTGATAGCTCAGTTGGTAGAGCAGTAGACTGTTAATCTATTTGTCGCAGGTTCGAGCCCTGCTCGGGGAGCCAAATTTAAAAAGCCGCTAATTCAAAAGAATTAGCGGCTTTTTTTATGCCCGTTTTTTGTCTTTATTATTTTCGTTATTAGTTCGGCTTGGGCTTCTTTCTGCTTTTCTCTTTTTTTTTCTGCTTGTCATTCCTGATGGCTTTTACGGCCTCTTTCTTTGTAAAAATGACTCTTAGGTCGCAAATTAGCGCTAAAATTTCATAAGAAAGGGTTTGACAGTTTTTCCTTTTTCACGCATTGTAATTCCATAAATCAAACGGTCGTATGAAATATCTGTATGAAACACTTGGTTTTGATTGGCTGTTTTTATTAATTTACCAGTCAGAATAGCAATCGCAGATTTTGTACTGCCTGTAATAATAGGTTTCAGTAGTTCGCTGGGCTTCAAGAGTTAAGTGATCTTCTGAATAAAAAGCATTATGACCCAAGCGGGAGAGCAGTGGATGATTTACGCAGGTAAAGCCATCACGGTAAAAGAGATTGAAGGCGGTATTGCAGAGTTAACCTTTGATCTGCAAGGTGAGTCAGTCAATAAATTCAATCGTGTCACTATTGAAGAGCTGGGTGCGGCGACAGAGGCGTTACAGCAAGCACAAGGCCTGAAAGGCTTAGTGGTCAGCAGCGCTAAAGACGTTTTTATTGTTGGCGCAGATATTACTGAGTTCCACGATGCTTTTGGCCAGTCTGAAGAAGAGCTGGTCGCGATGAATATGGCGGTACATGAAGTCTTCAACCGCGTGGAAGATCTGCCATATCCAACAGTAACAGCTATTAACGGTATTGCACTGGGCGGCGGTTTTGAGATCTGTCTGTGTACGGACTATCGTGTGGCGTCTCCTGCAGCCCGTATCGGTCTGCCAGAAGTTAAGTTGGGCATTATTCCTGGTTGGGGTGGTACGGTACGTTTGCCACGTATTATCGGTAACGATAATGCTATTGAGTGGATCTGTGCCACTAAAGAGAAAAAAGCTGAGGCAGCACTGAAAGAAGGTGCTATTGATGCAGTTGTTGCACCTGAGCTACTGCGTGCAGCCGCTATTGATCTGATTAAAGAAGCCAATGCTGGTAATCTGGATTGGCAGGCGAAGCGCCAGGAAAAACTGGAGCCGCTGAAGCTGAATATGATCGAAACCATGATGTCGTTTGAAACGGCAAAAGGCATGGTGGCCGGTCAGGCTGGGCCTCATTACCCCGCACCAATGGAAGCGATCAAAAGTATCCAAAAAGGTGCTGGCGAAGGCCGCGAAAAAGCACAAAAATCTGAAGCAAAATGCTTTGCTCGTATGGCGCGTACGCCAGTGGCTGCCAGCTTAGTGGGTCTGTTCCTGAATGATCAGTTCCTGAAGAAAAAATCCGGTGCTTATGAAAAAAATGCTCAGCCAGTGAATAAGGCAGCGGTATTGGGTGCCGGTATTATGGGGGGTGGTATTGCTTACCAGTCTGCCTATAAAGGCACGCCGATCATTATGAAGGACATCAACGAAGATGCCATTCAGCTGGGTCTGAACGAAGCTAAAAAGCTACTGGCTAAGCGTGTTCAGCGTAAGCGTATGAAGCCTGAGCAGATGGCTGATGCTCTGAACGCCATTCGCCCAACATTGAGCTACGGTGATTTTGGTGATGTGGATCTGGTGGTTGAAGCGGTTGTCGAGAATCCGAAGATTAAAGGTGCGGTACTGGCTGAGCTAGAAGGCCAAGTGAGTGATGACACCATTCTGACCTCTAATACTTCTACTATCTCTATTACTTCTTTGGCGGAAAATCTTAAGCGTCCTGAGAACTTCTGTGGTATGCACTTCTTTAACCCGGTCAATAAAATGCCGTTGGTTGAGGTGATTCGCGGTGAAAAAACCAGCGAAAAAGCCATTGCAGCGACAGTGGCTTATGCCAAGAAAATGGGTAAAACCCCAGTGGTGGTTAATGACTGCCCAGGTTTCTTAGTGAACCGTATTCTATTCCCTTACTTTGGTGGCTTTATGGGCCTGATCGAGCACGGTGCTGATTTCCAGCGTGTCGATAAAGTGATGGAAAAATTTGGTTGGCCGATGGGGCCTGCATATCTGCTGGATGTGGTGGGTATGGATACGGCTGAGCATGCTAATAATGTGATGGCTGCTGGCTTCCCAGATCGTATGGCCCGTGAAGGTGATAGTGCTCTAAGTGTAATGTTTGCTGCTGAACGCTTGGGCCAGAAAAATAATACCGGTTTCTATCGCTATGAAGAAGATAGAAAAGGGCGCTCTAAGAAGGTTCTGGATGACAGTACCTATGAGTTGCTAAAACCATTGGTATCTGATCAGCGCGAGTTAAGCGATGAAGATATCATTGAGCGCATGATGATCCCTCTGTGTATCGAAACGGTTCGTTGTCTGGAAGATGGCATTGTTGAAACTGCAGCAGAAGCAGATATGGGCTTGGTCTTTGGTATTGGCTTCCCTCCATTCCGTGGTGGTGCATTGCGTTATATCGATAGCATGGGCCTAGAGGCATTCTGTGCAATGGCTGATAAGTATGCGCCGGAACTGGGTGCTCTGTATCAGCCGACTGAGAAAATGCGGGCAATGGCAGCAGAAGGTAAAACCTACTTCTAATCATGAAGTGCTATTGGTCATCGGTGATGGCCAATAGCGACTGATGCCAATCAGGATAAGACGTATTTTTGTTCAGTGGGTTTTATATCAAATAATGTGATATCCGCTATCTGTTACAAAACAGAAATACGCACCGTATATGCCATTGAATAGGGCTTTCTTGCTGACTTTATCAGCAGAGAAAACCCTGCCAGAGAATAGAATTTAGGAGATGATCATGAGCTTGAATCCTCGTGATGCAGTAATTGTAGATGGTGCTCGTAGCGCCATGGCTAAAGCCCGTAACGGTGCTTTCCGTAATGTTCGTGCTGAAGAACTGTCTGCTGGGATTATGGATGGTATTTTAGATCGTAATGCGGGTATTGATCCTGCGGAGATTGATGACATTATCTGGGGTTGTGTTAACCAGACTCTAGAGCAGGGTTATGACATTGGTCGTAACGCTTCTATCCTGACTCGTATCCCTAAGACGGTACCGGCACAAACTGTGAACCGTCTGTGTGGTTCATCTATGTCTGCTCTGCATATCGCTGTAGCGAATATCCAGGCGGGTCTGGGTGATGTCTATATGGTGGGCGGTGTTGAGCATATGGGTCATGTTGACATGATGCATGGTGTTGATGTTAACCCTTCGGCCTCTAAGTATGCGGCTAAAGCGGCCATGATGATGGGTCTAACCGCTGAGCTACTAGGTAAGATGCACGGCGTGAGTCGTGAAGATCAGGATGCTTTTGGTGCCCGTTCTCACCGTCTGGCTCACGAAGCGGCGCAAGCCGGTCGTTTTGATCGCGAAATCATCGGTGTTGAAGGTCATGATGCTGATGGCTTCCGTAAGCTGATCTCTTATGATGAGGTGATTCGTCCAGAAACTACCGTTGAGAGTCTATCAACCTTACGCCCGGTATTTGATCCGCGTAACGGTACGGTAACAGCGGGCCAGTCTTCAGCTCTGTCTGTGGGTGCGTCAGCCATGATGGTGATGTCTGCTGAGCGCGCACAAGCACTGGGTTTGACGCCAATCGCTAAGATTCGCTCTATCGGTGTTGCGGGTTGTGATCCTTCTATCATGGGTTACGGTCCTGTACCAGCCTCTCAAAAAGCGCTGAAAGCTGCGGGTCTGACCATTGATGATATGGACTTTGTTGAGCTGAATGAAGCCTTTGCTGCTCAGGGTATTCCAGTACTTAAAGATCTAGGTTTGCTGGATAAGGTCGACGATAAGGTGAACTTGAACGGTGGTGCCATTGCATTGGGTCACCCGCTGGGTTGTTCCGGTACGCGTATCTCGACGACTCTGCTGAATGTGATGGAGCAGCGTGGCGGTACTTTGGGTCTGGCGACCATGTGTATTGGTATGGGGCAGGGTGTTGCTACGGTATTTGAGCGTCTGTAATCGACGCGTTTTTAACAGTATTGGAAACGTACAAGCAGTCTGAATATTCTCCCCTTGCTCTTAGGCTAAGAGTGTTCAGATTGCCGGTCTCTGCTACGGTTTTGAGAGTTTTTAGCAGAGATCAAAAAATTTAAACGTCTGTTAATCCAGAGGCGTTTAAATGGGGTGTGTAATTGAGCCTGCATACCCCGCCACTGCAAACTTCCACTGCTTTGGAGTTTGTCGGAATTAATGGCATCTGCACGCTTAATCGCTTCTTATTTTGAAGTACCGGTCTTTTTCACGAGGACCGGTTTTTTTGTTTCTGACTTTTCGTAAAAAATTATCTAGGGCTGCTCGGTATTATCTAGCGCTTAATCGCTTTTAAGATGACAAACTTTTTATTGCTGATAACGGTTGTACAGTTGCCGAATAGACGCTTGAGCGCTACGTGATAGCCCAAATGTCGATTGCCTACAACCCATAGCTCCCCACCGCTTTTTAATACCTGTTTTGATTCTCTAAACATCTGTTGGGCAATAAAGTCACCCACGGCATTATTTTGATGGAAGGGAGGGTTGTTTAGGATTAAATCAGTGCTATTGATTTCTATGCCATTCAAGCAGTCTGTAGCTGCAAAGTGGGCGTTTCGCTCGGGAAAGGCCTGTTCGAAATTAATTCGAGCAGAATCCACCGCCATAAAGGATTCATCGACAAAGGTTAGATGGGCATCGGGGTAGTGTTCCGCTGCAACTAGGCCAACAATACCGTTGCCACAAGCTAGGTCGATAATTTTTTTGCCATTAAATTCTTTGGGTAGGTTCTGTAGGAAAAAGCGTGTGCCAATATCCAGTTTTTCCCGAGAAAATACGCCCGCATGATTTTTGAGTTTAAAGGTACGGTTAGAAAACCCGTCGTTTTCGAGTATTAGATCCAGTGGATAGGGGCTGGTCTTGACCGGCATATCCAGATCCGGTTGTGTGAAAATCAGTCGGGCTTTTTTGACGGCCAAGGAGGTTTTGGTTGGGCCAATGATTTGCTCAAACAACTTGAGTGTTGAAGTGTGAATCCCTTTGGCCATAGCGGCACCGATTACTAGGGTATCTTTTGTGATAACGGGGCGGATACGGTGGAGCTGTTCTTCCAGCATGGATAGGCTTTTAGGGATTTTAATGAGTACTAGGCTGGCTGTTTTTTGAGGGCGTTCCAAGCTATTTAATAAAGTGACTTGGTCGGATGTGAGTGTATTCTGCTGTAGGTTAAGTAGAGTGCCCTGTTGTGCCAGCCAGGAGTCTGTTATTGATGTCGGTTGGTGTATTGCTAGAGCGGTACTAAGAGCGCCAAAGCTATCGTTTAGGATTAAGATATTCCCAGTTAGATCTATTTGGGAGTCATGCAGATGGTTGAGTATAAATTCATCGGCGGCATCCCAGGCTCTTAGGGATTCTTTTTTACGCAGAGGGAAGCGTGAAAGTTGAAAAGTGCCTTGTGGGGTGCTGAGCTGTTCCATAAACGAATCGCTTTCTGGTTTGTTAAAGGGTGGGGAGGCTTCGCAGTGCTTTTTAAGAAGCCTTTAAAGCAATAGACAAAGAAAAACGGCGCAATGCTGCTAGCGATGCGCCGTTATAGGTAAACTCGAAACGTTTACTTTTTCTCTGTATTGGCAGCTTGAGCGCTTTTTTCTGGTGCTATGCTATTCACTTCCAAATAAGGAGAGGCATCCAGTTTCTCTGCGTTCATCATGCGAGCGATGCGCTGAACAGAGGACAATAATAGGTTCTGTTCCCACTCTTCCATACTCTGGAATTTATGAATAAATTCTTCTTGCAGTGGTTTGGGCGAGTTTGACAGTAACTCATTACCCTTGTCGGTCAGCAGTACATGCACCTTGCGTTTATCAATGGTGCTACGCTGCCTTACCACTAAGTTTTTGACTTCTAGGCGATCCAGAATGGTCGTAACAGTGGCTTGACTTAGGTTTACCTGGTTCGATAGCTCTCGAATAGTGTGGTTTTCACCACCTTTCTCCAGACCTTGTAAAATAACCAATTGTGGGCCGGTTAAGCCGGTGCTTTTATTGAGCTTCCGGGAGTGTAGATCGATAGATCGAATAATCTGCCGGATGGCAACAAGCACTTCTTCGTATGATTGCATTGAGTTTCTTACATTCTGATGCAGCGGAATAATAGGTAATGCGACAACAAATGAGATTTTGCCTGAATTTAAAGAAAGAGACTAACGGTAATTGATAAAAATAGAAAAGAATCTGTCGTTTAGATGTGAGGAAGGGGTTATGTGGGGTAAAAATAGAGCCTAAAGCAGAGGTTGAGCTCTGCTTTAGGTATTTAGCTATTAAGATGCGGTGCAGATGGCTTCGCCATGGTTGTGTACTTCGATGAGTTTAGCGTGCAGGCTTTGCACGGCTTGATCGTAGTCTTCATCTGCTACAACGAATTGAATATCCACTTGGCGCATGGATTGTTGCAGTGCCAGTACGCTAATACCGGATTCTGCCAGAGCGTTAACCATGTTGGCTAAGATGCCTGGAACCTTCATGTTGCTACCGATGGCGGAAACAATAGAGATTTTATTCAGACGAACTTCTGAATTAGCATATTGCTCTTGGATAGCGCTCTGGATACGCTTGATGGTTTTCAAGTTGCCAGAGAGATAATAGGTTAAAGTATTGGCATTGTTGTTTCTAGAGACCAGATTGCCTTTAAAGCGCTCGATAATACTTAGGATCTCACGACCGTACTGGGTCATGCTGCCCATCATGTCTTGCTCAAACATCTCCAGGGCGTAGACGTTCTGACGACCGGCAATAATTTCAACAGAAGGACTGGTGCTGACGTAATCGTTGGTAATTAAGGTGCCAGGGTGGTTTGGTTCAAAGGTGTTCATGACACGCAAAGGCAGTTCTTTTTGGCGTAAGCCCTTGGCGGCTCTTGGGTGGATCGCTTCCATGCCAAGATTGGCCAGTTGGTCGGCAACGTCATAGTTCGTGCGGCCAATCGGTACGACATTGTTTTCGCCTACTAAGCGAGGATCGGCGCTGCTTAGGTGGTATTCTTTGTGGATAATGGCTTCGCGGGCATCGGTTAAAACGGCGATACGGCTAAAGACCATTTCACTGTAGCCTCGGTCAAAGCTCTTCATCAGGCCTTCAGAGCAATGAGCATAACCAGTAGCAACAGGTAGGGTATTATCCAGGTCCACGCCTTCAAAAGCTTTTGCAATGCCTTCGTCTAGGGTGAAATGCTTGTCCGTGTTCCAGCCGGTCAGGTCAACAAACTGGGCGTTAACACCATCGCGCTTTAGTAGCTCAGCCATATTCCAAGCGCTGTGTGCTTCCCCTAGGCTCGCTAGCATTTCACGTACGGTCATCAGGTGGGCGCTTAGGGCAAAGTGGCCATGCTGGCAGACGCGCTCTAGGTCGTTCAAGCATTGTTCTGTTTCATCTAGGCGTTGGCCGATAAACTGGTTTGCTTTCTCGCACAGCTCGCCTTGGCCGAATAGCTCAAGGTTAATGTTAAAGAGATAGCTGCGCAGGCGGCTAAGCTTGTCTTGCCAGACTTGTTGGTCTTCTGCCCCTGCAAATGCCGCATAAATACCTGCTTGGCCCGTTTTTTTGTATTCCAGCAGCAGATCGGTTACCCCGCCATAAGCTGATACTACAAAAATTCGCTGATAGCCTTGTCTATGCAGGATGATATTGTCACGTACCGTGGCGTAGTCGCTCATGGACGTGCCGCCAATTTTCTCTACAGAATGTTGCTTGCTCATTGAATATGTCTTCAGCTGTCCGGATGTCCAGAGCAGGCTGTATCTCTCGTTTAGTGTTTGGTTTTTATTACTGTCTTTTAATCTGCTTGTTATAACCGTTTTTGTAGCGATTTTTTAATAAGCACGGCCAAGTTGTTAAGGTTTGGCTTTCAGGTGTCAGTAACAGGGAGGTGCATTATATATGGAGTTGGCATTTTGGGTATCGAAATTGTGTCTGGGCCTTTAGTCTTGCCTACCAGAATCTTGGTGTGAGCTCTATATTGTCAATGCATCGGTTTAGATTCTGGTAGGGAAAGCGCTGAGGTATTAGGAAACGACTTCTGCCTCTAGCGGATAAGCGCCGTTTTCATCGTGTACTTCTTTGCCGTTTAGCGGTGGGTTGAATACGCAGGCAAATACAATATCTTCATCTGCGTGGGCGCGCAGCAGGTGTTTGTCATTTTTATCTAGGATATAGATAGATCCTGGGCTGATAGGGTATATCTTGCCATCAACTGTAGTTTCAACTTCGCCAGAACCGCTGATGCAATAAACGGACTCTAGGTGATTTTGGTAGTGGATAGGGGTTTCAGTTCCTGCATAAATAGTGGTGATATGGAAAGAGAATCCCATGTTGTCATTTTTTAATAACATGCGAACGCTTTTCCAGTTCTCAGACTCTACGCAACGCTCGGTGTTTTCTAAATCTTGTAGCTGACGCACTATCATCTTTATGTCCTGATCTAAAAAAGAAGACCGGGCATAACATACGCCCGGTACAAATCTTGGTGAATAATTGAGGTTTACATTGTGCGAAAGCGATTAACTAGCCTGTTTCAGTGTCTGGCAGCTACCAATAATGCTTTCAAAGGCTTTTTCGATCACTTTTAGGCCTTGTTCCAGTTCCATTTCTGAAATGGTCAATGGTGGGAAGCATTTAACGACTTCACCCTCTGGGCCGCTGGTTTCAATGATCAGGTTGTTTTTGAAGCAGGCGTTAGTAATTTCGCTGGCGACCTCGCCATTTGGACAGCAAATACCCTGCATTAGACCGCGACCCTTTCGATATAGATCTGGGTAGTTATCGCAGATGCTGTTCAGTGCGTGTTTTAGCTGTTCGCTTCTGGCATGGATATGGCTGGCAAACTGGTCGTCGGCCCAGTAGGTTTTTAAGGCTTGAGTCGCTGTAATAAAGGCGTGGTTGTTGCCACGGAAAGTACCGTTATGTTCGCCTGGCTTCCAGATGTCTAGTTTGCGGTCAAATATAGCGACTGCAAAAGGCAGTCCGAAGCCGCTAAGAGATTTTGACAGTGTGATAATATCGGGCTTAATACCCAGTGAATCAAAGCTAAAGAAAGTACCGGTACGTCCACAGCCTGCTTGGATGTCATCGGCGATAAATAGAATGCCGTGCTCTTTACAGATCTGGCTAAGCTCTTGTAGCCATTTGCCAGATGCCGTGTTTAAACCGCCTTCCCCTTGAACAATTTCAACGATAACTGCAGCGGGTAGATCTAATCCGCTGGAGTTATCTGTCAGCATCTTACGGAACAGATCTAAGGTATTGAAGTTGTCACCCAGATATCCGTCATAAGGCAATCGGGTCACGCCGGATAGAGCTTGTCCTGCACCATTTCTGTGGTGGCGGTTACCTGTGGCGGCAAGTGCGCCCAGTGTGCAGCCATGAAAGCCGTTGGTGAAGGATACGATGGACTGGCGCCCGGTTACTTTTCTGGCCAGTTTAAGGGCCGCTTCTACGCAATTAGCGCCAGTTGGCCCGGTAAACATGACTTTGTGATCAAGATCTCTGGGCTTGAGGATGATATCCCGAAAAGCTTCCAAGAATTCGGCTTTGGCACTGGTGTGCATGTCCAGTCCGTGAGTGATGCCGTCGCTCTGGATGTAGTCAATTAAAGATGCTTTCAGAGTGGGGTTGTTATGGCCGTAATTTAGAGATCCGGCCCCCGCCAAGAAATCAATATACTCTTTACCTTGGTCATCAAACAGCTTGCTGCCTTTGGCTTTGGTAAATACGACAGGGAACGAACGTGAGTAACTTTGAACTTCTGATTCGTAATCCTGAAAAATCATGATTTGCTCCGGTTGGGCTAAGTTAAGTGTTTATAAGTTGTTCATCGTATGCCCTGAGAGGTGGTTCTTTCTCAGGGCACTTTTTTATTCGGGTAGATCAGTTTTTGCGCTTTCGAGCGACGTTACCTTAGTGTTTTCAGGGGCTCTTAAGTGAGAGAGCGCTGACAAAGATTATTAAGGTAGGTGAAACGGGCCAATTTCTAAGAGATCTTCGGATTCGTGTAGGCCGTTGAAGTGTGTGTCTTTGTCTAGAAAGGGCAGGGTGCGAGATTCGCACTTCAGTGCTTGAGTCAGACTGTTAAACGTCCCCCATGATGCGGTGTTATCGGGAGATATAGTGGTGTGTATATATTTAATTTCTTTTGCTATCGGGCGTTTTAATAATTCTTGCATCATGCGCTGGGCCAATCTTTGCCCTCTAGCGCTCTTGTCTACCGCAACCTGCCAAATAAATAGTGTATCGGGGCGGTCAGGTCGTATTAGAGCGGAAATAAAACCAATCAACTGATCCTTGTTCCAGGTGCAAATAGAGGTGTCGGCCCATAGAGAGCTGCACAGCATGTAGCAGTAGCTGGAGTTAAGATCTAAAGGAGGGCAATTCTCGATCAGGGCGTGAATTTTTAGACCGTCTTCAAGCTTTGGGTGGCTGAATACGATTGTTTCTGTGGGGTTCATTTGATTGGTATGCCAAAGATAAAAAATAGTTAGTGTTCGAAGTACTTTTTATACCATATCTTTTTGTGCGGATGCTTTCAAGTGCGCTTTTAGGTGGTTTTTCCTTATTTTTTTAGTGTTCTAATATTTAGTGTTCGCTTTATTGAATGAGCGTTTAATAAAAATAAAATCAACTAATCTTGTCTAGATGCTAAGGCTGATAGGGGGTTACGTGAGTTCGAGGTGTTTATCAAGCGAAGGGTTTTTAAGTCATTAGGCGAAAAAAAACCGAGGCCTTAAGGGCTTCGGTTTTTTATAGTGTTTTTAATTTTTTACACTTATTTTTGTCTTTTTTCTTGGGATGTTTTCATTTAAAGGTCACTGGATTCGAACAATTGTCATGGTATGTGTGCCGGATATATCGCCACGAGTCACAATCACGCTGTCACCGCTTTCAACGGCATTGCGGTTCTGTAATTCACAGACAGCTTTGTCAATTGCGTCTGCATCAGTGCTTGGGGTGTTAAATGGAATAGTGGTCACACCGCGATAGAGGGAGACTCTGTTTTGGGTTAGGGATTGTCCGGTAAAAGCATAAATCGGTAACCCTGAACGAATACGAGACATCAATAAAGGCGTTGTTCCTGTACGTGTCATGCAGATAATTGCTTTAACACCATCCAGGTGGTTGGCAGCATACATGGCAGAAAGGGCAACCGCTTCGTTTACATGGCTAAAGTGTTCGTGCATACGGTGATTGGATTGTTGTGCAGTGCGCTCTAGTTCTGCGCCTTGGCACAAGCGATCCATTGCTTGTACAGTTTCTAATGGAAATTGACCGACGGCTGTTTCGGCTGAAAGCATAACGGCATCTGTACCGTCTAAAACGGCATTGGCGACGTCAAATACTTCGGCACGAGTGGGTAGGGGGCTGGAGATCATAGATTCCATCATTTGAGTGGCTGTTATGACCACTTTGTTCAAACTTCTGGCTCGCTGAATCAGGCGCTTTTGTACGCCGATTAACTGGGCGTCACCAATTTCTACGCCCAGATCGCCACGGGCAACCATTACCCCTTCTGACGCTTCGATTAAATCATCCATGATCTCGTCGTTAGAAACCGATTCGGCGCGTTCAACTTTGGCGATTAAGCCGATCTCTTTGCCTGCTTCCCCCAGTAAGGCGCGGGCTTCTCGCATATCATCACCGGTACGAGGGAAGGAAACGGCAAGGTAATCCATCTCTAATGCGATAGCGGTTTTCAGGTCTTTTTTATCTTTGTCCGTTAAGGCCGCAGCAGATAATCCACCGCCTTGTTTATTGATGCCTTTGTTGTTGGATAGTTTTCCACCAACAGTAACGGTGCATTGTACTTCTGGTTTGGCAATATTATCGACTTTAAGCTGGATGCGGCCGTCATCCAGTAATAGGGTGTCGCCAGATACTAAATCATCAGCCAGTTCTGGGTAGTCAACGCCGACATGTTCTTGATTGCCGGCGTCCCGCGCAAGACCCATATCTAGAGTAAAAGTGTCTCCTACGGCTAATTCAATAGGGCCGTTGGCGAATCGGGCAACACGGATTTTAGGGCCCTGCAGGTCACCTAGAATAGCGACAAATCGACCGATTCTGGCGGCAGTTTTTCGTACGGCTTCTACGCGGGCTTGGTGTTCTTCAGGGTCTCCATGAGAGAAGTTGACCCGTACCACATCAACGTACTGTAAAACTTGTTCTAATGTTTCTGGTGCGTCGGTGGCTGGGCCAAGGGTTGCTACAATTTTGGTTCTACGCATTTACGATGTTCCTTAAAGGGAATCTTTTGATGATTATGTCTAATGTGATCTGTTTTGCCTTAAAGCCAGATCAAGTCTAGTGGGATCTGGCTTATATTTGCTTACGAATGTTACAGGCTTACGAGCGTTACAGACTTGCGTGGGTTTCAGGTTTACGTCTGCATAAGCCGCTGAGCAGTATCTAGCATCCGATTGGAAAAGCCCCATTCGTTGTCGTACCAAGCCATTACTTTTACTAAATGACCTTGTACGCGAGTATGACTGGCATCAAAAACAGAGGATGCGGGGCAGTGGTTAAAGTCAACGGACACTAAGGGTGCGTCATTATATATCATGACTTTGGAGTCATGGGCGGCCTTTTGCATAAAATTGTTAATAAAATCTGCTGACTGTGCTTTTTCAACGATTACACTCAAATCTACGAGAGAAACATTGTTTGTCGGTACGCGCACTGCGAGTCCATCAAGTTTACCGTCTAGTTCTGGTAGAACTAAGCCAATAGCCGCAGCGGCACCTGTTTTTGTCGGGATCATGGATTGAGTGGCTGAGCGTGCTCTGTATGGATCGGTATGATAAACATCCGTTAAATGCTGATCGTTAGTGAAGGCATGAATGGTGGTCATTACGCCGTTTAATACGGTCAGTTCATTATGCAAGGTTTGCACGACCGGTGCGAGGCAGTTTGTGGTGCATGATGCATTGGAAATAACCGTATGCTCGGGGCGCAAACTGTCTTCGTTGACACCGAAAACGATGGTCGCATCGGCATCTGGAGACGGGGCTGAAATTAATACCTTTTTAGCTCCGGCTTGTAGGTGTGTCGCGGCCTTTTCCCGTTGAGTAAATAACCCCGTACACTCCATTACAACATCGATTTTCAAGTCGCTCCATGGAAGTTTGCTTGGATCTCTTTGAGAGAAAACTTGAATTTTTTCGCCGTCTACGGTCAAAGAGTGGTCATCATGCTCGACGGGGAAGTTAAAGCGACCATGCACGGTGTCATATTGTAATAGGTGTGCGTTGATTGCCGCGTCGCCGAGATCATTGATTGCAATGATTTTAATCTTACTGGTATGTTCGCCTTCAAAGTAGGCCCGTAGGATATTTCGGCCGATACGGCCAAAGCCATTAATGGCGATTCTGATGGGCTGCATCTGATATCCCTCCATGCTGATGAGCATAAGCACCTAAGCAAAAAATTCTCTACAAAAAAAACAGCCATACGGTCTGGTTGTGAGCTGATGAGTATCAAAATATTTTTGTTTGGGTGTGTATCAATACGGATCTTTAGTCAAAACTCTATTGGTAGTGTTTTGATCGCTAATGATAAGTTTTCTTGTGTTCTTGAGTCATTTATTGGTATTTGTAATATAAGAGTGGAAGCTAACTAGCCGAAAAGCAAAGAATTTTACCTCTTTGTTTGAGATGTTATCGGTATATATCTGCTTTTTTAATTAGAAGAGCTGGAAGTCTTTAATCCGCTACGGTAGTTTATACGCCTTTTTTGCTAGGGTAGAGCTTACCTTTTGCATTTTTGAGATTAAGAGCTGGATTATTGGCTAGGGATTAAACAAAAAATCCTTGTTCTAGTGATTTTAATAGTCCTAAGGACTAATGCGTTATTGATTTTTAGGTCGTGTTTTCGTTATAAGTGGCCGAACGCATAAATAGATTTTATATTGCCAAGAGTTATAACTGGGCAAAGTCTTCAGGAAAAACTGGCGTTTTTTATTGGTTAGACGCTATTTTTCTTGGTAAACCTGTTTCTAGGGAGCCTCTGAAAAAGTTGTTTTTCGGTTCTATTTTGAACCAAAAAGTGCTTCTTCAGAGGTTCCCCACAGCCTTTGATTAAAGAGACATATATGGGTAAATCGTTAGTTATTGTCGAGTCTCCGGCTAAGGCTAAAACGATCAATAAATATCTGGGTAAAAACTTTATTGTTAAATCCAGTGTCGGCCATATTCGTGATCTACCGACTAGCGGTGGAGCGAAAGAGCCCGTTGATGCCAAAGCTCGAGCTAAAGCCGCAGCGCTGACTCGTAAAATGAGTCCTGATGAAAAGGTCGTGCATAAAAAGCGCAAGGCCCGTGAGCAGTTGATTACCCGTATGGGAATTGACCCAGAAAATGACTGGCAGGCTAATTATCAGACGCTGCCCGGTAAAGAAAAGGTCGTTTCTGAGCTGCAGAAGTTAGCCGCAGATGCTGACGAAATCTATCTGGCAACGGATTTGGACCGCGAGGGAGAGGCCATTGCATGGCACTTGCGGGAAACCATTGGCGGTGATGAAAATCGTTATCATCGGGTTGTGTTTAACGAAATTACCAAAAACGCGATCAATGAAGCCTTTGAAGATCCAGGCCGTCTAGATATGAGTCGTGTTAATGCTCAGCAAGCACGTCGTTTTCTTGATCGTGTTGTGGGCTATATGGTGTCGCCTCTGTTGTGGGCCAAGGTGGCCAGAGGCTTATCGGCGGGCCGTGTGCAATCCGTAGCGGTACGTTTGATTGTTGAGCGTGAACGTGAAATTCGGGCATTTATACCGGAAGAGTTTTGGGATCTGCATGCTGATCTTAAGCGTCAGGATTTAGCGCCATTTCAGTGTGAAGTGACCAAAGAGAATGGTAAAGCATTCCGTCCTGTGAATAAGGATCAAACCGATGCGGCTCTGGCGGTATTGGAGAAGGCCTTATTTAAGGTGTCTAAGCGGGAAGACAAACCCACTAAGACCAAGCCGACAGCACCTTATATCACATCGACATTGCAGCAGGCGGCCAGTACTCGTCTGGGCTTTAGTGTGAAAAAAACCATGATGCTGGCTCAGCGCCTGTATGAAGCGGGTTTTATCACCTATATGCGTACCGACTCCACTAACTTGAGTCAGGAAGCGGTAGACAGTTGTCGTGAATATGTTGAAGAGAACTTTGGTAAGCGCTACTTGCCAGAATCTCCTGTTAGCTATTCAAGTAAAGAAGGGGCTCAGGAGGCGCACGAAGCGATCCGTCCTTCAGATGTGGCGCGTAAGGCCACTGACCTGACGGCAATGGAGCGTGATGCTGAGCGTCTGTATGAGTTAATCTGGCGTCAGTTTGTCGCTTGTCAGATGGTGCCTGCCGAATACCTGAGTTCGTCTCTTGTGGTTGGGGCTGGGCCGTTTGAGTTGCGAGCTCGCGGTCGTGTATTGAAGTTTGATGGTTTTACCCGTGTGATGACTTCAAACAGCAAAAAAGATGAAGATCAATCCTTGCCTGATCTACAGGTGGGAGATGAGCTAAATCTTGAGCAGTTATTACCTAAGCAGCACTTTACCAAGCCTGTGGCGCGCTTTACGGAAGCAAGCTTAGTAAAAGAGCTGGAGAAACGAGGCATCGGTCGTCCATCCACCTATGCTGCTATTATCTCCACTATCCAGGATCGGGGTTATGTCCGTCTGGAAACCCGTCGTTTCTATGCGGAGAAGATGGGCGATATTATTACGGATCGTCTGACCGAAAGCTTCAGTGATCTGATGGATTTCAGCTTTACCGCGCGTATGGAAGAGTCGCTGGATGATGTGGCTGAAGGCAAAAATGACTGGAAAAACTTGTTAAACAGTTTCTACAGTGATTTCAGCGGTCAGCTAGCCACGGCTGAGTCGGAAGAAGGCGGTATGCGCCCGAATCAGGCGGTAGAGACGTCGATCTCTTGTCCGACCTGTGAGCGACCTATGCAGATTCGCACGGCCAGCACCGGGGTATTCTTGGGCTGTTCAGGTTATTCTCTGCCGCCTAAAGAGCGCTGTAAAACCACGATCAATCTGACCTCTGGCGAAGAAGCGATCAGTGCGGATGCAGATGATGAGGCTGAAACGCAGGCTCTACGAGCGAAGCGTCGTTGTCCTATTTGTGAGACGGCTATGGAAAGCTATCTTATTGATGAAGCTCGTAAATTGCATGTGTGCGGTAATAACCCGGACTGTGATGGTTACGAAGTTGAAGCCGGTGAATTCAAGATCAAGGGTTATGATGGCCCTGTGATTGAATGCGATAAATGTGGCGAGGAGATGCAATTGAAAACGGGCCGTTTTGGCAAGTATTTCGGTTGCACCAGTGAAAGCTGTAAAAATACCCGTAAGCTGCTGAAGAGTGGAGAGGCTGCGCCGCCTAAGATGGACCCTGTACCTATGCCTGAATTGGCATGTGTTAAGGTAGAGGATCATTATATCTTGCGTGATGGTGCTTCCGGTTTATTCCTTGCTGCGAGTCAGTTCCCGAAGAATAGGGAAACTCGGCCGCCTCAGTTGGTTGAGATCTTGCCACACAAGGCTGAGATTGATCCCAAGTATGATTTCTTGATGAAGGGGCCGACTCACGATTCAGATGGAAATCCTGCTGTTATTCGCTACAGCCGTAAGAATAAAGAGCAGTACTTGATGAGTGAAGTGGAAGGTAAAGCAACAGGTTGGCAGGCATTTTTCGAGGGTGGTCAATGGGTTATCCGTGAGAAGAAAAAAACTTCCAGAAAAACTGCTAAAAGCTAGTTCTTTACACTAAAATTCGCGCTACACTATACATCTTGAAGGCCGGTTTAATACCGGCCTTTTGCTGTCTGGTTGAGTTTAATCCGATTTGATTAATCTAAATTTAGGCGCTATTGCACGGATTTACTTTAATGTGTGGCGTCCTGTTTTCGATTTATCAAAGAGAGATTGTTTCTTTGAACAGAGGCAGCTCTCACTTCTAGAGTTGATTGTCGTTTCAGGTAGATTTAATGGCGTCTTTTGCTTCACGAACGATGCAGAAGCTATTTTCTGCACGTCTATTGTTAGAACATCTTGCAGACGCTGATAGCCAAGATGAATTGGTGCGTCCAGCGTTTAAGACCGCTCATATTGAGGCTGTTTTATTTCAGATGCAGGGGGCTTTTCAGTCGCTGTTATATGAAATTGCTGAGACAGCCCGTTTGCCTAAGAGTGAGTGGCATAATAGTCAGGATCTGCAAGCTACGGCAGAGCAGTATGAGCGCTTTTTACCGCAATTGAATGTATTGCTGGAGCTGGAAAATGACAGCTTTAGTTGGTTGAGCCAGTTTCAACAAAGATATAAAAGCTGTTGGCTGCCTGAATATCAGGTTGTGACAGAGGTGAAGGAGCAGGCGGCGACAGCAAGTCTGATTTCGGTTGCCAATGATGCTATTTCCGACCAGCAGCAACTTACATTGTGGCTGGAAAGCATGCAGGCGTTGATAAAGGATTTACGCCTAACCATGCAAGAATTTTGATCAAAGCAGGACGCTCTGTCTAATGTATTTTTTAAAGGGGTAACCACCTTGTCTGACAGTCCATTTCTCGAAATTGTTGAGCTTTCCGACGGAGATATTATTCTTCAGTCTGCGGATGACGAGTCCGGTGAGCCTCTGGTTCGGATTCGTTTTGCTCCAGAAATTGTCGAGCATTTACGTGGTGCAAGTTTTGATATTGCCCGTGAGATGATTGATAAAGCTATTCAGGATAATCGTTTGTGGGGGGATGATCCTGAAGAAGATTTATCCGCTTCCCGAGTGATTCATTGATGCTGTATTGATCTTCGTTTTGGATCGATTAGCACGTATTAAAAAAGCAGCCTTGGCTGCTTTTTTAATTTCTGCGATGGATATCTGTATTCTGCTGCCCCAAAAGAACTAAGGTATAGAGCCCCTTTAGTTTTAATGGCCGCTTATTGTAAACCTCCTCCGTGCCCTCCTCGGATAATACCAACACCGATACCTTCAATGGCTAAAGGCTCGCATTCAATATCCACCACGATGGGGTCAAAATCTTCGTTTTCTGCAATCAGGTAAACAAGATTGCCTTCTTGCTTGAAACGTTTGACGGTTACTTCATCGCCTATTCGGGCAACGACAATTTGCCCATCCCTAATTTGTCCGGTTTGATGCACGGCGAGTAGATCACCATCTAAAATCCCGACATCTTTCATGCTCAATCCTTTTACCTTCAGCATGTAGTGAGCTTTAGGGTAAAAAAAGTCGGCACTGACGCCAGAATAACTATCGATATGCTCCTGAGCCAGAATAGGGCTGCCTGCGGCTACTTGTCCGATAACGGGTAAACCTTGCTGGTTTTGTTCCGGTAAACGAATACCGCGGGAAGTGCCGGGGATCATTTCGATAGCACCTTTACGTGCTAGAGCCCTTAAATGTTCCTCGGCTGCATTTGGAGAGCGGAAGCCCAGTGCTTTGGCAATTTCTGCCCGAGTGGGTGGGTAGCCGGTAGACTCCATGTGTGAAGTGATAAAATCAAGCACTTCTTGTTGGCGTTTGGTTAATTTAGTCATAGATATCCATCTGTCATTTTATACAGGTGTACTTGTATACAGTTTACACAAAAAACACTGTTTGTCTCCTGTTCTGTGTGTTTTTTAGGGTTCATGAAGCACTTCGTAATTTTCATGGGGGGTGTTTTTTGTTTTATCGCTGTTTTTAAAGCATTTTTAATAAGATATTAATCTTCGTTGGGCTGCTTTTCTTGACTTTGATGTTGATTGAAATTATGTTTAAAACATCTGTTTGATAGAGAGGTGGGCATGGCTCAGTTAGATACAGTAAGCCGAATTTTAGATACCGCTGAGACGTTGTTTGCTGAGAAGGGTTTTTCCGAAACCTCCCTTAGAACCATCACCAGTAAAGCGAAAGTAAATCTAGCGGCGGTGAATTATCACTTTGGCTCCAAAAAGGCATTGATCCAAGCGGTTTTTGCTCGATATTTAGATCCGTTCTCTGAGCGTATCGATGAGGAGATGAATCGGCTTGAGGCGGAGTATCAGGATCGAGAGATCCCGTTAGATGTGGTACTGTCGACTTTTACCAGTTCGATTCTCACGATGCCTAGTCCGACACGAAATGGTTTGTCCGTTTTTATGCGGCTCTTAGGTTTAGCCTATACGCAGGCTCAAGGGCATATGCGTGGTTACTTGCAAGATCAGTATGGCCCTGTATTTTTCCGTTTCACGGCTATGGTGAAAAATGCCTCCAGTGAGTTACCCGATGTTGAGCGTTTCTGGCGTCTGCATTTTATGTTGGGTGCTGCAATTTTCTCTATGTCGAGTCTGGATGCTTTAAAAGATATTGCCGAAAAAGACTTTGGCGAGCAAACCAGGGTGCGTGATGTTGTTCAGCGCTTAATTCCATTTGTTTCTGCAGGTATGTCAGCTCCATTGCCTGAATTATCTGATGGTGGTGATAATACTTTAGATGAGTAAAAACATGATGAGCCATATGCAACCATTACTTCCAGAAAACTGGTCGCAGTTTGCACCAGATGGTTATTGGTTGCAGGTGGATATTAAGCAACAACTTCTCTATGTGATGCGTAAGGCTGAGCCTGAGTTTTGTTTTGAGGTATCCACGGCTTTGAATGGCCCCGGAGAGCAAGAGGGCAGTGGTTGCACGCCTCAAGGTTGGCATACGATACGAGCGAAGATTGGTGCTGGATGTCCTCAAAATGCTGTTTTTGTGGGGCGACGCTGGACAGGAGAATCTTACAGTGACGATTTAGCCGCACAGTTTCCCGCTCGTGATTGGATTTTGGGGCGGATACTGTGGTTGAGTGGTCTTGAGCCCGGCAAAAATCGCTTGGGGTCTGTAGATACTATGCGCCGTTATATCTATTTCCATGGTACGCCTGATACAGAACCGATGGGCTTTGCTCGCTCTCATGGCTGCATTCGTATGCAAATGCAGGACATATTTCTGCTGTTTTCTTCTGTTCCTACCTATACGCCGGTTTATATTGCTTAAGCTGGCAAGAAAATCTGCCGCAATTTATTATCATTTATGGTTTTTTTCTTATCAGTTCTTTGATAAATTTGCCCGTTTAATCATTCACTGCTACAGGAAAGCCCACTATGACGCACGGCCCCGTTATGCTTGACCTTGAAGGTTACGAGCTAACCGAAGAAGAGCGCGCGCTGTTAGCGAACCCTTTAGTGGGCGGTCTTATCCTGTTTGCGCGTAATTATCGAGATCCTTACCAGCTACAGGCTTTAACAGCCGCCATTCGAGAGATCCGCCCGGAAATTCTGATTGCCGTTGATCATGAAGGGGGGCGAGTTCAGCGTTTTCGCGATGGGTTTACCCGTATTCCTGCGATGGCTAAGCTAGGTGAGCTATTTATGCAGAATCCTGAATCCGCTTTGGAATTAGCATGGGATACGGGTTGGTTGATGGCATCTGAGCTTTTGGCTTACGGACTGGATTTTACCTTTGCACCAGTATTGGACTTAGATTACGGGACAAGTGAAGTGATTGGTGATCGTGCTTTTTCTGGCCGACCAGAAATTGTCACACGCCTTGCAGATGCTTTGATTGAAGGCTTACATGAAGCAGGGATGCCTGCCATTGGTAAACACTTCCCTGGCCATGGTTATGTTGTTGCTGACTCACACCTTGATTTACCCGTGGATGATCGTAGTTTTCAACAGATTGATGAAAGCTGCTTGAAGCCTTTTGCCGCTTTAGCACCGCAAATGGATGGTGTTATGCCTGCCCATGTGGTTTATGAAAAGGTAGATGAACAACCCGCAGGTTTTTCTTCTTACTGGCTAAAAGATATTTTGCGCCGCCAGCTAGGCTTTAAAGGTGTAATTTTTAGTGATGATTTGGGGATGGCTGGTGCGGCCATTGCCGGTAACTATACCGATCGAGCTAATGCGGCTCTACAGGCTGGCTGTGATATGGTGCTGGTGTGTAATGACCGTAAAGGCGCTTTAGAGGTTCTAGGTGGCTTAGAGGGGTATGACTTCTCTCCTCGCTCTGAACAGCGTTTAGCGGCGTTGCAGGTTCTATCTCGACCGACTCTAGAGTCTTTGGATGCTGATCCGAGATATAATCGAGTAGCAGATCAATTGGATGAGATGAGTGCATCTTAACGTTTGATTTGTTTCTGGTTATAGAGCCTATCCTGATAATTTCTTATAGATAAAAATGAGGAGAGTGAGTCGATCTCTATGCGTTTGTAGGTTGATTCACTGGTCATTTATCGGGATGGGTATAAGCAGTAATGAATAGCCGCAATTAGCCGGTTATTGAGTAGTACCCCCATAATTAAACTCTTCCTCGTAGCCCTTTAATATTGGGGCGACGGGGGGTATTTTTATATTTGCATTAACAGACATTGGAAATAGAACAATGCCGGTAGAAAGTAACCTGGAACGAATTAAAAAAGTCTTTGCTGAAGCAGATTGTTTGCGTAACAAAGAGCAGGTTGATCTTGCCTTAGATAAAATGGCTGCTGAGATCACAGAACAACTGGGTGAAGAGCTACCGGTAGTTTATTGTGTGATGAATGGTGGATTGTTAACGACAGGTCACTTGTTGACTCGTTTAGACTTTCCACTGGAAGTCGATTATATCCATGCCACTCGTTACCGTGGTGAGACCACAGGTGGTGAGCTGTATTGGCGTGTACCGCCAGAAGTGAATATGGAAGGTCGCTCTGTGCTGATCGTAGATGATATTCTGGATGAAGGCCACACACTGGCTGCCATTATGGAGTATTGCCAAGAGCAGGGCGCTAAAGCTGTTTACAGTGCCGTATTGGTCGATAAGCTGCATGACCGTAAAGCTCAGGAAGGTATGACGGCGAACTTTACTGGTATGGAAGTCGAAGATCGTTATCTATTTGGTTTTGGTATGGATTATCAGGGTTTTTTGCGTAATGCTCCGGGTATCTATGCTCCAAAAGGCATGTAATACTTTTGGTGATTGAGTTTTGGGCCGTAGATTCTGTTGAGTCTGCGGCCTTTTTGGTTCTTTAGAATAAATCTTAAGTAAGGTGGCAAGCACATGCTGGCAATTATTGGTGGTACAGGGTTGACTCAAATACAAGGGTTGGAAGTGACGGCTCGAAAGTCCCTAACCACTCAATGGGGGGCGCCATCAGCAGATGTGGTTGAGGGTGTTTTAGCTGGTAAGCCTGTACTGTTCTTAGCCCGACACGGCCATCCTCATTGTATTCCTCCTCATAAAGTCAATTACAGGGCTAACATTCAGGCTTTGAAGGATGCCGGTGCGACAGCCATTATTGCAGTCAATGCTGTTGGGGGTATTCACCCAGACTGTCATCCTGCAGGTTTGATGATCCCTGATCAGATTGTTGATTATACCTATGGGCGTGAGCATACCTTTTTTGCTGATGATCTAGATGAAGTAACGCATATCGATTTCAGCTGGCCTTATGATGAGACGTTACGCCAACAACTCATTGAACAGGCCCGTGGCCTAGATCTATCTGCGTTGGAGAAGGGCACTTATGGGGCAACGCAGGGGCCTCGTTTGGAAACCGCAGGTGAGATTAAGCGTCTGGCTAATGATGGTTGTGATATTGTGGGTATGACCGGTATGCCTGAAGCAGCTTTATCTCGTGAGCTAGATCTTCCTTATGCTTGTGTTGCTTTGGTGGTAAATATGGCAGCCGGTCTGACAGATGAAATTATTACAATGGCAGATATCGAACAAGCCCTGCATGATGGCATGGGCAAGGTACTTGATCTGTTAGATAAAACGATTCAGGCCTATTAGGCTGAATTGTGATTGGTTAGCTCTGAATCAGAAAACGATAAAGCGAGGTCTTAAGGGCTTCGCTTTTTTTGTATCTCGCTTTTTGTATCTAAGGGAAACGTGCTGTTGTCATCAAATTGCCTGTAAGCCGTCATAGAAGCGTCATTACTGTTTTTTAGTCTAATGGCTATTCAATAATATTTAGTTGTTAGAAAAAAGCGGTTTTATCACGCGATCTAAAAAATGCTTATGAGGGTAAGGCAATGAAATCACAAGTGATCAATGTGGCTCTGGATCAGTTTGCTGTTTGTTTAAATCAAGCCGCGACACAACAAATGACACTATCGCTACGAGCTAGCTTGTTACGCGAAGGGAAAAAGTTACAAGAAACGTTGCAGAAAAACTTAGTGCTGCATAAAAATACAAGAGAGCTCTTTTTTTTGAATACCCTAGAGCATTTCATAGCCTGTGCACGTTTAGAGCGAGCAGATATGTTGCAGGTATCTTGTTTAGCGATGCAGGATGAGATCACTCGTGGATTTAGCGTATCTGCAGTAGATGCGACAAACTGGCGTGATCGTAGTGCTCAGGGCTTCTCTCGTGTGGCGTAGCTAAGGCTTAGCGCTGAAGGCAATGCCTTATTTGGGTATTGCTTATTTCCGAGGGAGGGAGGAGAGCTTGCATTGCAATACTCATGAGATAAGTCTTCGTCTAACCCGCGCCTTCAGTTTGTCGATTCAGTAAGATCGATATCTGATACGGCGCAGGGTGGTTTTCTATAAAGTACTATCTGTCTATCTTAGCGTTATCTCTTATTTTGACCTTTTCTTCAGTGATATCTCTGATTAGGACGCCTTCTCCGCATTTTCTGAGCGTTTATCTTCTCTGCGTTGAATCAGCATCTTATTGACACCCTCTTCGATAGCCATTGCCACATCAAACATTGGAAATGCAGGTGCCAGCTTACGGCGTACTTCAGAAACATCCGTGCCTGCTGGAAAAGTACCAATGGGTAGCTTTACATCCTTAACCAATTTATTACGGCGTAGCTGAATTTTATTTACCGTACCCCAGGCCAGAGCAAAACGCTTTTCATCACTGGATGTGGGAATATCTATATTGAGAGGATCTTTAATGGCTCGATCCAAGTCTACACCGTTAATCAGAAAACCATCGGGATGCAAGATACCCTGTTTTTTCAGGTGTTGTTCTAAGCCTGCTCGGTCATTTTCATTTTCGATAACGCGATCTTTTGCGAGCTGCTTGATGGTTTTTGTATCGCCAAATACGGCATTCCCTAAATGATCTTTGACATCAAAGGTAGGGCGAAACATGTCATTAAATCCCGTGTAAAAACCGAGTGTCATATATTGGCGACTCATTGGCAGTTCCTGTTGTTAGTTTTGTATTGCACATCTGTCAGTGATCGCGGGAAGATTTTGAGATTAAATCCGCCTAATGGGCGATACCACTAAACCTAAAAGGTTTAGGCTGGGGGGCTGAACAGAAGCCACTGTTAATTATTGTCTGTTTTTCTCGATCCGTGAGACGGAATTTGAGCTATTAGAATTATATGCCTAACTGCCAGAAAAAGACGAGCCCTAAACACCTGATTTTACAATTGCCGGTGTAGATTTATAGCTAAACAAAGTTTTTTCATACTTTAGGCTGCTCTTCGGTCGTTCTCACTATATGTACAGGCTTGATTGTAGGTGAAAAATTGACAATATTGGTAAAGCTTTGGACTTTCGTTGTTGGCCATTATTTTATGGTCAGATTGTTACAGGTAGGAGTCCATATTTTAAAGGAAGGGGCTGAATGAAGGAGATTGGTTAATCTTAACCTGCCCTCTTAAACTTTTATGAGAGATGTGACGGGTATCATGGTCTGTTTATTTTAAAGGTGAAAAAAGGTTTTTTTTTGCTAAACTACGAAAACTTAAGGGTTTCCCCTAGGATTTAATCAATCCGTGTTTGTGTAAGGATGCCGGGAAAACCGCAGCTTTGATGATTCTTTCTGCAGGAAGGACCTGTTAATTATGATACGTATGACACCTGATGAATTACAAAAAGACCTCTGCACAGTTGTTGATACAACGGCTGTAGAGCACACAACTATTTTGATTCAGGGAAGCCAAGGTAATGCTGTGATGATATCGGAAGAAGATTGGAATTCTATTAACGATATTCTACAAGTGGTATCTATGTCAGGCATTGCAGAGTCACTTCGAGAAGGTTTACAAGGACGAATTGAGCAGACTGCAGAGAATATTGATTAGGGCATGTTTTCTGTAGCGAATATTGATTTAAGGTTTTTCTGTATTACATTCAGAGGCCTATAACAATCTGCTAGCGTTGATGTTATAGGCCTTCCTATCGCAATTATTCAGCCGCTAATTCATAGCTGCGATTACTATCCCAATAACGGGCAAAGAGTTTAGGCATTTTACTTTCTAAACCTGATAATTGATCCGGCCAATCATAATCCATTTCTGGCTCATTGGCAGGGGTGACATGTTTAAGAAAGTCATCCAGCCCTGTGATACCTTCATAAGCTTCTAATGCGGCAAAGACTAAGCCCTCACCAGTGATATCCTCAACAGGGTCTTTAATATCGCATAGCTCGGCTAAAACATCTGGGTTTTGCAAAATTTCTGAAAATTTCTGCTCGCCAAATGAGATTAGCCATAAACGAAAGTCTTCAAAGATATCGTCATTGATATAACTTTGCAGGATGAAATTAGCCATCAAGACTGGAAATTGGAAGGCTTTAGCTTTTTGTTGGCTAAGCTGGTTCTCAAAGCCAATTAACTCTTCTGGGGTTAATTGAGAAAGTGATTCGCTAATGGCCTGATACTGAGCATCTGTGCCAGGTGCATTATGCTCAAGAGAACGATTGATGATCGTCCAGAAAGTTTGCTCCGTCATCGCAACTATCTCTTTTTATGTGGGTTTTTGGCGAGTATACCTCTAGATGCTTTTGGAGTAACGGCACAGATCAAAAAAACAGCACCCATCAGTCATGATGAGGCTGTTTAATGATATAGATCAGAACAGAATAAAAGCCTTACAAATGAAAAGGACAGCCTGAGGATGTTTTATCTTTGTCTTTATCCTGAGGCGAGGAGGTCGGTAAAGTGCCATGCCAAACGGGTAACTCCATGTCTTCCGGGTCCTCTACTGGACCGCCGCTTCTGGACTTAAAAGAGCCTTCTTTAATGGTCAATTTGAGTAATGCGGTGGCTTTACGTTCAGAGTGATTAGGTGGCCTTAGGTGTTCCCAGCGCCCTTCTTCCATCTGGTTGATAACGACTTCAAAAGCTTTATCGAAATCAGCGTCTTCAGTTACGCGTTCACCGGTACAATATAAGACGGCTGATCGATAATTAGCACTGTGGTGATAAGCGGATTTTGCCATGACCCATTCACTGCATTCTGCTAAAGAAACACAAATTTCACCACCTGACTCCAATAAGCGTTGCAAGCGACTCTTATTGGCGACGTGAAAGTATAGGTTATCTTCAACGCGCCAGAGAGTAATGGGGATAATCACTGGGCCACCGTCGATCACAAATCCTATATGAGCCAGCTTTAAATCATCAATAAGCTGATAGACATCGGCTTTATTGTAGCTGGCTCGCTTAGCGCCACGGCGTACTGTAGAACGCTTGCTGTGAGGTAAGGTTTGTTCCGTACTTTCTAGTAGATCAGTACTCATTATCAGCCTCCAGAGCCAAATATCGTTGAGTCATTACTCTTTGGGTCACAGAGCTGATTTTGCCGATTATTGGGGCCTGCTAAGAGACCCAATAATGGATAAATGACAGGCCCAATCGGATAAAAGTATAGAGCAAAGAGGCAAAGGACTTACTGATGTAGGTTATTTCATAACATATTGACTAAGCACAGAATTTCTATTGGCTACAAATTCTGATAGGGCTTGGAGATAATCTTCAGATACAGCCTTTTGTACGGAAGTTTGTTGCGAAAGCTGGAGGCGCCATTGATTCAATTTTGGTGTGTCATGGAACCATTCAAAATCGACCAATTGTTCAAACAGATCAAAGTAACGAAAGACCGGAGCAAAAGCGGCATCAACAATGGAGAAGGTTTCTCCATAAAAAAATGAGTGACTACTTAGAGATGTTCTTTCATTGAGAACGGCTTCTAACTGTCCAAATTTCTGTTTGATTAGCCTCGCCTTGTCTTCTAGAGAGGCCCTGTCTTTAGCATTGTAAAAAGCACCGATTAGATTTAATACGCTAGTAGCGAACTCAATCCAGCCCCTATGATAAGCGCGATCTAAGGGGGCAACGGGGTGAAGCCTAGGTTCAAAGACCTCATCTAGGTATTCACAAATTACGGCAGATTCAAAGATAGCGTGCTTTTCCACCAATAATACAGGCGTTTTTCCTAGTGGTGAAATATCGAGAAACCAGCTCGGTTTGTCGGCTAAATCGATATCGATACGCTCAAATGCGATGCCTTTCTCTGCCAATACAATGGCTGCACGTTGTACATAGGGACATAAACGGTGTGAAACTAAAGTAATGGTATTATTCAAGCGAGGCGCTACTAATCTATTTTCTGTATGGCTCATTATCTTTTCTCATTCCATTAACGATAGTGCCAGTCTAGTATTGTAAATCTGCAAGAAAAATAGGCTTCACTGCAAACTATGAATGCACAAACGCAATACAAGCTAAGCGCCAATGATTTGGAAATATTATTAGCGGTATGTCGCGGAAGGACGCTTGCGGCAGCTGCTGAGAGGTTAGGGCTTGATAGCTCGACGGTATTTCGCAATGTACAAAGAATTGAGCGAGGACTTGGTCAGCCTCTATTTTCTCGTTCACGATCTGGCTATCAGGCGACAGAATTAGCACAACAGCTGGCTGAACGAGCAGAAATAATAGAAGTTGAGCTGGAGTCTGCCCGTTCTGCTGCTCAATTACAGCCGCAGGATGTATCGGGTTCCGTGCGTATCACCACTACAGATACCATTTTGCACGGTCTGGTTGCGCCACAATTACAAATATTGAATCAGAAGCATCCGCTGCTGCAGTTTGAATTACAGACAGAAAATCGCTTAGCAAACCTATCCCGTAGGGATTCTGATATTGCTATTCGTGCGACAAAAGCACCTCCTGAGCATTTGGTCGGCAAGCATTTAGGAGGGATTCGTGTGGCGTTATTTGGCAGTCGTTATATCGATAACCCATTGAAGAAAGGCGTGTTATCGGATGAAACCTGTTGGATTGCTCCAGATGATGCTTTACCGGATCACCCTTCCGTTTTATGGCGTAAAAAGTATTACCCCAAAGCGAATGCCGGGTATCGAGTAGACAGCATCCTAACCGTATTGGAATTTATCCGTTTGGGTTTAGGGGTTGGTATTGTTCCTCTATTTTTGGCTCAAGATTTACCCGATTTAGTACAGTTAACGGATGAGCTTGATGAATGTCAGACAGCGTTATGGCTATTAACTCACCCTGAATCTCGCCATCTTAGACGGGTTTCTGCGGTTTATAGCCATCTGGCGGAAACGGTTAAATTATAGGGGTTAACAGAGCGTTACTTGTGAGTTCGTCAGTTGGATGATTGATTCACAAGTATCGCTCTATAATATTTAGCTTATTGATTAACCTGATAGGTCAATCAGTTACGTCCTGCCATCACGCCCCCGTCAATATCCCAAACAGCGCCAGTTACCCAGTTCGCTTGGTCTGATAATAAAAAATCGATAGTCTTTGCCACATTTTCTGCTGTACCAATTCGTCCAATAGGGTGGAAGGCATCAAAAGATGCTAGTGCGCTATCTATCTCATCAGGGGCGATAAAAGCACCATATATTGGAGTTTTAACAACAGCAGGAGATACGGCGTTTACTCGAATATTATGATCTGCAAGCTCCATGGCCATATGTTGAGTCAGTGAGTGTAAGCCTGCTTTTGCCATGGAATAAGCGGAGGAGGGTGTGGCTTTAATGGCTTGTTTTGCCCACATAGAACCAATGTTTACGATTGAGCCTCCACCATGAGTCATCATATTTCTAGCGACTGCTTGAGATATAAAAAAAGTAGCTCGGTTCAGATCCATATAAGTGTCGTAATCTTTCGGCTGATGTTCTAGGAATGGCGTAGGATTAAAATAACCCGCCGCATTAACCAGATATTTAATGTGTCGATTTTCTTGATTGATAACCTCAATCACTCGCTGAATATCATCATCCTGATACAGATCCGCTTGTAATGAACAGGCAGAAGCAGAAAGAGAGAGTTGTTGTACGACCTTCTCTAATTTGCTTTCAGATCGACCAATAATCAGTGTCTCGATACCCTGTTCTGATAAACATTGCGCTGTGGCTAATCCCATTCCACTGGAGCCACCAACAATAATTGCAATAGGTTTACTTGGCGTGTTCATCTGACTATCCTCGTTCGTTTTCACATAAGATTTGCCTGTAGTCTAGGTAGGTCGTAGCATTGAAAAAAGTAGGTACAATTTGGTGAGGTAGGTACAAAGTGGTTCATCTTTATGAAAAATAAGGAAAAAATATTCTCTAGGAAATCAGCGCCCGAACGAAGTGCGCGTATGGTAGAGACTATATTTGGTTGTAAATGGTCGCTAACGGTTTATCAATTGTTAGCCAATAATATTAATCGGCCAGGGGAAATGGTGCGCTCTGTAGAAGGATTAAGCACTAAGGTACTTAATGATTGTCTACGCAAAAACCTAGACTTTGGCATTTTGGAACGAGTGGAATTTAATGAGGTGCCACCTCGTGTTGAGTACAAGGTGACCGCTTTCGGGCATAAATTTTTGAATGTGTTGACTGAGATTGAAAAGCTTCAGAAGGACATCGAGCAAGAGATATAACAACGTATTCTAGCGAATAAACCTGCTTAGTGGCTTGATGGTTTAGATCCTGTTGTTGACGTTACATGTTCGGCAATGTGATGACGACCTAGTTGCCATAACATTAGCACCACTCCAAGGCCGCTTGCCCCTAACATCATAGTCATAATCATAATTTGATAACGAACTGCAATTAATGGCGATATACCGGATAAAATTTGTCCGGTCATCATTCCCGGTAGAGATACTAGACCCACGGCTAACATCGCATTCATTTGCGGGATCATGGCTGCATGAAAGGCTGTGATCCTAGCTTCTTTTGCGGGCTTAGCGTCTTGTAATTCTGAATGATAACGTTCCGCCGCTAGGCTAAGAGCATTCATCGTGTTTGAAAAATACATACCCGCAAGCGGGATCATTAATCTAGGGTCATACCAATGTTCGACACTGAGTACTATTTTGACCGATAGGAACAGATGAAAAGCAACAGAAATCAATAAAGCAGAAAATACGGGCAGCAAAAATGCGCGTTGGTGACCCACAGAGCCAATCGCAATCCAACTCGCGGCAGAAATCATAATGGCCATTACCAGTAAGGTGAGCCAAGGGGAGGGGTTACTAAAGAGAGCAACTAACACATAACCTACAGCCGTTAGCTGCAAAACCATCCGGGCACCTGATAATAAAATTTTAGCGGGATTACCCTGCCAGCGTAAATAGATTGCACTGACGATAAGTACTGGTAACGCACACCAAGCTAAAGATTGCCACGATATTTCCTGCATACGTCCTCCTGACTGCAAAATGTCCATTAATTAAGATTTAGTGTATCAATACGGTAGTGCACTGCAGAAGTTTCTGGCGCGTTATCGCACCAGAAACCGGGGGTTTACCCTATGAAGCGATAAACGCTTCATTCACCTCGTTATTATTTGTTTGAATTTAGCTTAATCCAACAGAAACTTCAGGCGCTCATCGGTCTGATTTGGAGAGATTTCCAATATCTCCGCCGTGACAATATTTTCTGTTACAAACGGATCGTCATTCACTCGTGCCTGTAACGCTTCTAAAGAAGTGTTGTGGGCTATAATGCTACCGCCGCCATTACCGGATTCATTGGTGGGTTTCAGGCTGCCAACCACTATAAATACCCCTTCATCCAATCCACGTTTGATCCAGTCTTTGTGGCCTTGCATAAACGCTGGTGCTTGGCTTTTATTGTCGGAAAATCTTAGTAATACGATAAACATTGGCGAATATATTCCTAATAATTTTATGTGTGATCAGGCCGGTGGATTTGCAATATCCTCATGGATGTATTGGTCCAGCCATTTGTTCAGTTCATTGACTTCTTGTTGAATAAAGACTTCATCGTTAAAGGCACTGGCTAAAGTTGCGATACCTTGGCTACGGGCTAAAAGTCTCATGGCTAGTGTGTCTGCATCGTGCTGACATCCCAGTTGCTCAAATTGACGCTTTAGCCAGGTGCGAAATAGAGTAAAGAGTTTATTCGCATCTTCTTGAGCCTGATGGTTGAGCTTAGTCAATTCCATTGTCAAGGTGCCCACTGGGCAGCCGAAACGTTTTATCTTGGCCCGATTCATAACCATAATGTTGATGAAACTGTGGATGCGGTCGACGGGAGTTTCCCCTTCGATTTCCCATTGCTCCAACATCGCCTGGGTATTGGTTAAGCGAAAATTGATCACCGCATCCAAAATGTCGTCCTTAGTTTTAAAGTGATAGTAAAAATTTCCCCGGGAGATATTGACCACCTCAGCAATATGCGCGAACGATGTATGTTCAAACCCCTGCTGATAAAACAGCTGGTCCGCTGCTTCGACGATTTGATCCCGTTTGTTTTTACCACTCATAAAAATACCTGTCGATTTTTGGGTTCAAGCAATAACTGCCTCTTCACTATGATAAAACGCATAGTCGGTATAGCCTACCTCGTTACCACCATAAAATGTGTTGTGATCGGCTTGGTTTAGTGGCAGATTTTCACGGTATCGGCGTACCAAATCAGGGTTGGCGAGGAAAGGGATACCAAAGGCCACTAAGCTTGCGTCACCATTTTTGATTGCCGTTTGTGCTTTCTCCAGATCATACCCATTATTGGCAATATAGGTGCCGTTGAATTTAGCGCGTAAGACGGAGTAATCGACCTTACTCTCTTGGCTCATCATATCGCCTTCCAGTACGTGCACATAAGCGAGGGAGCGTAGGTTTAACTGCTCAATAAAGTACTCAAAGTGCTGTTGTGGATTTGAATCTGACATCGAGTTAAAGCTATTTTCCGGCGTTAAGCGTACGCCCACTCGTTTAGTGGGCCAAATCGTACAAACAGCATCCAACACCCAGTTTAACAGTCGCATACGGTTTTCCACATTACCGCCGTAGATATCGGAACGCTGATTGCTGCCATCCCGCAGGAATTGATCAATAATATAGCCATTGGCACCATGCACTTCGATACCATCAAACCCGGCGCGTTTGGCCATTTCTGCTCCCTGTCGGAACTGCTCCACAATGAGGGGGATTTCTTCTGTTTCTAATGCCCGTGGCGTTTCAAAATCCAACATACCGGAATATGTGACGGCATGCCCAGCGGGTTTTAGAGCTGAAGGTGCGATAGGCAGGGCATTATCGGGCTGCATGCTGGAATGAGAGATGCGGCCGCAATGTTGCAACTGGGCAAAAATGTGGCCCCCTTGTTCATGTACTGCCGTGATTAATGGCTTCCAGCTATCTGCTTGTGCTTCGGTAAATAATGCGGGTGTATTTGGGTAACCCACTCCTTGAGCGGAAACTGGAGCAGACTCGGCAATGATAATTCCTGCTGATGCTCTTTGTTTGTAATGAGTCATCATCATGTCAGACACCAGACCTTGCTCATTCGCACGGTTGCGCGTCATCGGTGCCATCACCATACGGTTGTTCAGTGTTAAATCGCCTAGCTGAAAAGATTCAAATAATGCAGTCATGTGTATCTCCTTAATCCCTATTGAATGCAAAGTAGGACGCGTGTCCTATTTGCAGATATATTAGGTCGGCCGTCCTAATTGTGTCAATATAAAATCTTAAGCGGGGGTGTGAGGAGCTAATGATCAGATGGAAGGGAATATATCTAAAAAGGTTACAAAGCCTCTGAAGAAAAGGAAGATTTCTATGGCAGAGGCTTTACAAATCGAAGAGTTGAGTCTGGTAGCGGTGACTTAGAGAGTGGCCAGCGGTGGCAGTCTTCGCTTAATGGGCGTTGACTTAACAATTGAGGTATTGGTATCGGCAATCTCAGATACTTTATCTAAAATAGGGTCCAGTTCAGCAATATCCGTCATATAAAGACGTGCGATAAAGCAGTCCTCTCCGGTGACCTTATCGCATTCCACAAACTCAGGCATAGATTGGAGCAACTGTTCTAACTGTTTCAGTTTGCCCGGTTGATGACGTATACGCACCATGGCCATCAAGGTGTAGCCCAAAGCTTCGGGGTTAACTTCTACCCGATATCCGGAAATGACTCCGCTTTCTTCCAGTCTTTTCAGGCGCTCATTGACACTGGGTGCCGACATGCCCACATGGCGGGCCAGATCGGTCACGCTGATTCTGGCATTCTCCGTTAATAACTCAATCAGTTGAATATCAACCCTATCTAGGGCCCTAATATTTTTTCTTAGGTTAAAGCTCATATCTGCCTGGGATTTAAAAGTAATCAGTGCATTTGGTCTTTTTTATCTTATGCCATTCCCTTTGACTCGTCAGTACAATTTTTATTAACAAATTTAGTCTGATATGGAGCGGTACAATGAGCGTATTTAACAATATTTCAGCCAGTACCCGAGGCAGTCTGGAGCTAAGTCTGGCAATGGTGCTGTCGGGTAGTATTGGCTATTTTGTTGTGAACTCTGGGCAGTCTGCTTGGAATGTGGTGTTTTTCCGTTGCCTTTTTGCTGCGCTGAGTCTGGGGCTTTATGCTTGGTATAGGGGAATATTTAACCGCCAGTATCTGCAAAAAAATACATTATGGTTGATTTTGTTGGGGGGGGGTACCCTAGTAGGAAACTGGGTATTGTTGTTTACCTCCTTTGAGTTTGTGCCCTTTTCAATTGCGACCGTTGCTTACCATACCCAGCCATTATTTTTGGTGCTGGCTGGTAGCTGGCTAATGGCAGAGAAAACCTCTGTTCAGGTTTATGCCTGGCTAGCAGTGGCCTTTATTGGTCTTTTCTTGATGATAAATATTGAAGAGGGGCAGTTGAATGAACTGTTTTCAGAGGGCGTGTTCAAAACTAGTGACGCTCTTATAGGTGTCATTTTAGCGCTTGCTGCGGCTGTTCTGTATACCGTGACCACATTAGTGACCAAAAAAATAGCGGATGCACCACCCTACTTTGTGGCTTTGCTTCAGGTGATACTAGGCTGCTTTATGCTTTTGCCTTTGGTTGATTTCTCAGCTTTACCACAACAGGGTCATCAGTGGGGGGCTCTAGCTATTTTGGGCGTAGTGCATACCTGTTTTATGTATATCTTGCTGTATGCCAGTTTTCAGAAACTATCAACCAGCCTGATTGCGCTGTTATCGTTTATCTATCCCGTGGTCGCTCTGATGGTGGATCACTATGCCTTTGGCACTCAGATCTCTTGGCAGCAGGGGATAGGTATTATGATGATTTTACTGGCGGCCTGTGCTGTAAAATTTGGCTGGCGCTTATTACCGATCAAACGTGCTGATAAAATCGTTTAATTATTGGAGGGTTGGTGTGATTTGATCCTCATCTGTCCTACTTTTATTTCTGTGTTTGCCCTGGAAGGAGCCTTTTCTGTTGGGCCGTGTCTTGATCGATACGTTGGGGTGGGGGGCTATCTGTCTTAAATAGCCCTCTTTTATTTTGCGGTTACTTCAGCTTAATTTTTGTCAGAGCATTAAACAGTAAGCGTTTATCCGCTTGGCTCAGATACTTCTGATTAAGAGTATGCTGGAAGTTTTGCCAATCACTTTCTTTCAATGAGCCATTGTTATTCAATAACGCTGCTATTTCTGTATTAATCTGGCCGCCTAGTTTAATCAACGCAGGTCGAATGACGGTTTTAAGATCTCTGGGATCTTTTTTAGCGGGTCGACTTAACAAGTCTGCACGATAGCGGTACTGAATGACTTTAGCTGCCGATATCTGAGCCTTGAAAAAAGCGACTGCACTTTCCTTATCCAAACCAGATTTAGCGGCAGAGTCTGATGCCTTAGCGATAACTATCTTTTCTCGTGCTACATCTTCGATAGCGATATGTTTCTGGGATTTAAATAGTGCCACATCCTCCATATAGCTTAAGCGCTCATTGATCACCGAAAATAATGTTTGGCTTGAAGGTGCTGCAAAGCAAGAAAATGATAGCAAAGATAGAAAAAGTAAGACTGTTTTTTTAAACATCAATTTAGTCCTTTATATTGTGAGTCAACGTGATTTCGGCAGTATTAACGCATGTAAATTATAAAGAGACAATGATGGTTTTTATTGATTTAAGTTCGAGCGGCGAACTAAAGACAGTATGTGACGTTTAAAGTGATAGTATAAATAGAATGAGCTTGTAATCAAAACGCCTTCCAATCAGAAGGCGTTTGATAGCGGCTTATAAAAATCGAAATTATATAGACGCTGGATAGATGTGCACTTGGATTTACTTACTTAGAATCCGCACGACCCATAAACTTACGTTCTTCAACACTGACCTTAATACGTTCACCCGTTGAGATATGCTCAGGCACTTGTACAGTTAAGCCTGTTGTTAAGATTGCAGGCTTAGTACGAGCGGTAGCAGAACCCCCTTTCAATGACGGATCTGTTTCTACAATTTCCAGTTCAACGTTCATGGGGAGATCAATGGCAACCGGTGCATCATCAACGATAACAACCATCAGGCCTTGAGTATCTTCTGTGATAAACAAAATCTCGTCAGCGATAGACTCTTTATTTAAGTTGTACGGCGTATAGTCCTCGTTGTCCATAAAGACATATTCGTCACCATCGATATAGGAAAATGCCGCTGGACGACGGATCAGATCCGCAAGGGTTAACATATCTGAATCTTTAAAGGTCTCATCGACCTTAGCACCCGTGACTACATCGTACATACGCATACGGTACAAGCTACCGCCAGCACGACCCTGAGGAACAGAACGCTCGATATCTCTTACGATTAATGTTTTGCCGTTATGTTCGATGGCTGCATTTTTTTTAACTTCACTTGCCTTAGGCATTTTTTCCGTCCTAAAAGAGTATCAAATCAATTTGGCTAATAGTTTAAGCCCGCGATTATCGAAAGCAAGGAATGTCTTAATAATACCAATCACGAGCGGCCAGAGAGTTGATCATATCGGAATGGTTTTTAGCTGTGTCATTAAGTCTAAACTGACAGGATAAGAGATTTAGGGTAGGTGTAATTTAGATTTCACTAAAGGTGAAATAGGCTGTAATAGCTTTTATAGCCAGGGTTGGTTAACAATTTGATTCGCTTTTAAAGATCGCTAAAAACATAAATATGATGTTAAGCCATCACGGATCAGGACAAGTATTATGTCGCAATCACTAAAGTACACGGTTCAATCTGGGGACTCTCTATCTGAGATCGCAGCCAATATTAATGCCTCTGCAGGTATTGGCTATCAGGATATTGTCACGGCGAATGGGTTAGCGGATGCCAATGCCATCCAAGTTGGCCAATCATTAAAGATCCCTTTTACAGATAAAGCGGGTCAGTGGATCTATGTTGTCATGTCTGGTGACAATCTTTCCGCTATTGCTGATTCTATTAATGCGAGCCAAGGGGTGACTTGGCAAGAAATCGCAACAGCTAATAACGATCTTGATCCCGATAGCATTCAGGTCGGCCAGGTATTAACCATTCCCAAGGAAGGTGAGCAAATAACACCGACTGAACCTGTCGATCTACCGGAGGCTGAGTATATCGGTTACTGGGATTGGACTTATGAAACCTCTCAGCCCTTAGTTGGCGCAAACATCGGCATTGCTTTCAGTGGTTGGGGTAATGTGAGTGATGCAGTGAGTCAGAGCGCTCACCTGAAAGATCAATTATTAGGTGAAAAGTTTCTTTCCCTTGGCGGCGGCGATAAAAAAACAGGGCCGTTTACTCAAGCGTTTCTTCAAGAGATTGAGCAAGCGATAACGGATGGTACTTTTGCCGGTTATGATGGCCTAGCTTATGATATCGAAGTTGGAGAAAGTGGCCTAGCTGATACGTTCGCTCAGTCCTTTTCGACGGCTCAAGCCCATGGCTTTAAAGTCCTGGTGACCATCAGCCATTCAGCACCTTATGATATTGATGATGCTGCTGATCTTATGAAAGGCTTCTTTCCAGATACAAATATCGACTATATGTCCCCTCAGCTTTATACCAATGGCAAAGAAACTGAAAATGACTATGCCGATCCATTATTAAGCTGGGCAGCTTATGCTGACTGTAAATCAAAAGTTATTCCAAGCATTGTTACCGCCAGTATGTACCCGGATGCAGAACAATATTTTGCTGAACAAGGTGTAACCACCCACGGTTATATCCAATGGCAGCAGGTGTAATACCTGACTGATATCCACTAAGAACATCTTCTATTTATATCTAAGGCTATTTAAAGCCTTTAAATAAAAATAATTAATTCATGAGGTTCAATATGCCAAATACAGTTAATGGATCAATTACGGATTCAGTGACCCAGGTTAATACCAAGGTTCTGGGGGATACTCCTGCAACAGCCATGGGTAATTTAATGATGACAACGAGTCAGGCTCTATCTACCTCAGGTCAAAACTTAACAACAGGGCAACAGCAAGCCAATGTTATGTATCAAGCAGCGACGGTGCAGGGCATTAATGCGTTGATGAATACTGGAGAGGCGGTTACTGGAACCGTCACCGATCAGATTATAGAAAAGGGCTAATTCCTAATCCCTAATCCCTAGTTTATAGCCTCTAGCCTCATTATTCTTAGGCGTCTACTTCTATGGCGTTTAACCTGATAAACGGCCGGTCTGTTAAAGGGCTGGCCGTTTAGGTTTTGCCCCCCCTCTTTAGTAATCAGTACGCATCGCTCACTATCCAAAAGCACTTTGAATCGCTCTATCTATCTCGCTTTTGAACTGTCCTTTTCCTTCTGAAAATGAGTTCCAAAAACTAAATCCCAATGGATTCCCAAGAAACCATAGTTCACATGACCCAATTGATGGTGTCGTTGATGAAAGCGAATATAGCCTTTTAATTTGGGTGCATTAAAAGTGTGGCCAACCGGGCTATAGTTACTGTGCCCCATTGCCATAAAGAGCATCAGTACTGCGTAAAACACAATAATCATCAGACTTGATACCGGCACGAACCATACAAACAACAATAGTGGCATTTGGCTAAGAATAGCCTCAACCGGATGCAGACTAGAGGTAGACCAAGGGGTAACCCTAACGGAACGATGATGTTGATAGTGGAAGCGTCGAAACCTTCCCGTATGTAAAAGTCTATGGGTGGTGTAGTTCGCGATATCATAAATCGCCAAAAATGCGATGAGCTGAATCAAGCCCTCAAAAAACGACGAAGGGCATGTTCCAGAAGCCAATCTAAAACAGGCCAGCATATAAACCGCATAAATTAGACTCGATCCTAGACTGCTTAGAATCTCATTCCTGATCTGATGTTGCTTAAAAGGTCGCTCATCCAATACCGAGCCGATCTTCAACCTTTTAAGTGCCAGAACAGACACCACGACACCGCCACAAATGCCAAAGTAGATAGTCAGCTGAGTGATAAAGGCATAACCCCATGCATCCAGTAAGCTTGGGGATTGGGTTATGGTTTTAAGTAGTAGATCCATCTAAGTCCTTTTCTCTGTTTTTCTGCTAAGACTTAAGCTGGTTGATGCGCTTAAGAGTTGACGCATTTTTACAATGACTTTGCTTTCTCTTTTATTAGCATAGCGTTACCAACTTGAGAATTAAGAGACATAATAATGACAGAGAAAATAAAAGCAGCCTTTATTTTTGTTGCACCCAATGCTGAAGCAGTTATCCATCAGGGGTGGGTTAAGACAGAGCAAGTGGAAGTAAAAACTATAGCTGTGGCAAACTATCATCAAGGGTGTAGCTTGATGCATGAGTTAATTGATGAGGGTATAACGGTAGTTGAATTATGTGGTGGTTTTGGCCATCAAGGTGTTGCTGCAATTGTTGAGGCTGCAAAAGGAAAGGTTCATGTTGGTGTTGTACGTTTTGACTATCACCCAGGATTAAGGTTTTCCAGTGGGGACAATTTGTTTCAATAATTCCCTCTCTAATTAAGCTAAGTGCTCTGCATGACAGAGTACTTATGTCTTGCAAATCAAGAAAGATATTGTTTCTTCAGGAGCATGTGCCAGAGCTACCTATGATATATTCTGCACTATTAAATAAACTAAGACTTAGCATTTAGTATTTTCTTATGAAGATCGAGACATTTAATGTCAGCTCACCTTTAGACTTCTACGTTCGTCAATTATGGTTGTGGCAGCAGTCTGTAGGTGGAGTGCTTCCTTGTATGTTTCCCGGTACAGGTGCCGAATTATTATTTAATCTTGCTGAAGAACCGATAGAGCTTGAAATAAATGGTATTAAGCGTTGCTTAGGGCGGGATGCTTTAGTTTGTTGCCCAAGAAAATATCGTCTACAGCTTAAATCTAAAGGGGCTGTTAAATTACTTTCAATTCGCTTTAGGTCTAGTGGTTTTTATTTGCTATTTAATATTCCGATGCAACAACTGGTAGACCAACTATATTTCCTATCTGATATATCGCCATTATCAGATCTGCAATCAATATTTGATAATGTAAGTGATACACAGCGATTGTTTCTATTAGAGAGGTGGTTGATGCAGAAGCTTGATCGATTGAAACCTTACAGAAATAGCTTTTTTTGGGCAGTCGATCAAATTTATTATCGCAGAGAGCAGTGCATACTTAATACGGTGAAAGCTGAAGTGGCTTGTAGTGAACGTAGCTTTCAACGAAAGTTTAAAATATTTACAGGTGTTGATGCGAAGTATTTTTCAAGGACAGCTCGTTTTCAGTCTAGCTTGAAACATCTACTTGCTTGTAGCAGTAATCATTTTTCTGATATATCACAAGATACGCAGTTTTATGATCAATCTCATTTCATTAAAGAGTTTAAGCATTTCAGTGGCCTATCGCCTAGTGAATATCTTGTTGAGAAGAATTTTAAGTTAAATTACTACACCTCATCGCATTTGATTAAGCGTTAAAAGCTTTCGTTTGTACTGAAGTGCTCCCAATCGTTATATCTTTATATTAGGAGCACTTCAAGAACTCGAAGAGGTTTTTATGACCTTATATCTTTTTCGTTAAACTCCCGCCTTCAAGCCGAAACCTTCACCTTATCAATAACAAATTTCTCCAATGCGCCTTCTCTAATTAAAGCTGCTGCGGCTTCTATATCCGGTGAGAAGTAGCGGTCTTTGTCGTAGAAGGGGACGTGGCTGCGCAGTTCGGCTTTGGCTTGTTCTAACAGGTCGGAAGCTTTTAGCGGTGCGCGGAAGTCCAAGCCCTGACAACTGGCTAATAACTCGATAGCCAATATACCCGTGGTATTTTCGTGCATATCTTGTAGGCGACGTGCGGCCCAGGTAGCCATAGATACATGGTCTTCTTGGTTGGCTGAAGTGGGTAGGCTGTCCACGGAGGCGGGATGTGCCAAACATTTGTTTTCACTGGCCAGTGCGGCAGATGTGACCTGTGCGATCATAAAACCTGAGTTGACGCCGCCGTTATCCACCAGAAAGGGTGGCAAGCCGCTTAGGTTAGAATCGATCAATAGGGCCATTCGTCGTTCGGAAAGTGCTCCGATTTCAGCAATGGCCAGTGCCAGATTATCTGCCGCAAAGGCAATCGGTTCGGCATGGAAGTTACCGCCGGAGATGATATCGCCATCTTCTGGGAAGACCAGAGGATTATCGGATACGGCGTTACTTTCGGTCAGAATCACTTCACTGGCTTGACGGATCTGGGTCAAACAAGCCCCCATTACCTGTGGTTGGCAGCGAAGGGAGTAAGGGTCTTGTACCTTATCGCAGCTACGGTGAGAGTCTTCGATTTGCGAGTGATCCAGCAAACCGCGATAAGCTTGTGCCATATCGATTTGCCCTTGGTGGCCGCGTACTTGGTGAATTCTGTCGTCAAAAGGACGACGGGAGCCGGTGGCGGCTTCGACGCACAGGGCACCGATAACGGTGGCGGATAGCAGGGCATTTTCTGCCGCAAACAGACCTTGCAGGGCAAAGGCGGTGGAGGCCTGAGTGCCGTTGAGTAGAGCCAGTCCCTCTTTCGGGGCCAGTTCAATAGGCTCTAAACCGGCCAGTTCCAGCGCCACTTTGGCGGAGATGGTTTCGCCTTTGTAGATAGCTTGGCCTTCCCCTAGCAAGATAGCCGACATATGAGCCAGTGGGGCTAAATCACCGGAGGCACCGACGGAGCCTTTCTTCGGGATACAAGGGTAGATCTCACGATTGACCAGTGTGATCAGGGCATTGATTACCGATAGGCGGATACCGGAGAAACCACGGGCCAGTGAGTTGATCTTTAAGACCATCAGCAGGCGCACGGTGTTGATATCCATCATGTCACCGATACCGGCGGCGTGGGACAGGACGATGCTGCGTTGCAGGGTTTCCAGTTCTTCCACTTCGATGCGGGTATTGGCTAGCAGACCAAAACCGGTATTGATGCCATAGACGGTACGACCTTCGCTGATGACATTCGCAACGGTTTTTGCCGAGGCATGAATGGCGGTATGACAGTCTTCATCCAGCGTCATTTTGACCGGGTTTTCGTTAATCTGACGCAGCTGTGCCAGAGTCATTTTTCCAGGGATGAGGTGTAGTTCGTATGCATTCATCGTCATTTCCTTAACCTTTATTCCCTGGCGTGTTATCTGTATCTGAGGTGTCTTTGTTGCAGGCTTCTTTATTGAACTCTTGGTTTAGCATCGGCAGGTTTAAGCCATTGCGTTTAGCGCTTTCACGGGCAATGTCGTAACCGGCATCCGCATGGCGCATAACGCCAGTGGCGGGATCATTCCACAGTACACGGCCAATGCGGGCAGCTGCATCGTCGGTACCGTCACAACAGATCACCACACCTGAGTGTTGGCTAAAGCCCATACCCACACCGCCGCCGTGGTGTAGGCTAACCCAGGTGGCACCGCCTGCGGTGTTGAGCAAAGCGTTCAATAAGGGCCAATCGGATACCGCATCTGAGCCGTCTTTCATGGCTTCGGTTTCACGGTTAGGTGACGCCACAGAACCAGAATCCAGATGGTCACGACCGATCACGACAGGTGCTTTTAGTTCGCCGCTTTTGACCATCTCATTAAAGGCCAGGCCTAAACGGGCGCGATCTTCTAAACCTACCCAACAGATGCGAGCGGGGAGACCTTGGAACTGAATTCGTTCACGGGCCATATCCAGCCAGTTATGCAGGTGGGGGTTGTCGGGAATCAGTTCTTTTACTTTTTGATCGGTTTTGTAGATATCTTCTGGGTCACCGGATAAAGCGGCCCAGCGAAAAGGCCCGATACCTTCACAAAATAGAGGTCGGATATAGGCGGGAACAAAGCCTGGGAAATCAAAGGCGTTTTCGACACCTTCATCCAGTGCCATCTGGCGGATATTGTTACCGTAATCCAGTGTAGCAGCGCCTCTGGCTTGTAGATCCAGCATGGCTTGTACTTGTATTGCCATGGACTTTTTGGCGGCGGATACTACGGCGCTTTCATCTTGTAGACGTATCGCTTTGGCCTTATCCATGGTCCAGCCAATAGGCAGGTAGCCGTTTAGTGGATCATGGGCCGAGGTTTGATCGGTAACCACATCGGGTGTGATCCCTCGTTTGACCAACTCTGGGAAGATATCGGCAGCATTGCCTAATAGACCGATAGAGGTGGGTTGATGGCTGTCCATGGATTCTTGCAGCATCAACATGGCTTCATCCAGTGTGGATGCTTTTTGATCCAAGTAACCGGTACGTAGACGGTAATCGATACGGCTTTCGTCACATTCAACGGCAATCATAGAGAAACCAGCCATGGTGCCCGCCAGTGGTTGAGCGCCACCCATACCGCCTAAGCCACCGGTTAAAATCCAACGGCCTTTAGCTTCGCCATTAAAGTGTTGTTTGGCGATGGCAACAAAGGTTTCATAGGTGCCTTGCACAATACCTTGGGAGCCAATATAGATCCAAGAACCTGCTGTCATTTGGCCGTACATCATCAGGCCTTTTTTATCCAATTCGTTAAAGTGTTCCCAGTTGGCCCAGTGAGGCACGATATTGGAATTGGCGATCAGTACCCGTGGTGCATTTTCGTGGGTTTTGAAGACGCCCACGGGTTTACCACTTTGTACCAGTAAGGTTTCGTCGGCTTCTAACTGCTTCAGGGTATCTACGATAGTGTCGTAGCTTTCCCAGTCACGGGCTGCGCGACCGATGCCACCGTATACCACCAGTTCATGGGGGTGTTCGGCCACATCGGGATCGAGATTATTCATCAACATACGCAGAGGTGCTTCGGTCAGCCAGCTTTTGGCGCTGATTTCAGTACCGTGAGGAGCGCGGATCACGCGCGAAGTATCAAGACGTTTGTTCATAACAAAACCTTTACCTTTCACTATCTGTTTTATTGTTATTAATATTCGAATATATAGGCTGATTTTGTTGGGGTTCGCGGCGTCACCTACGGAGTCATCAGTAATAATGGTTTACCGCTCAGCCCAACCTACACAAGCCTCACTTCGGGTCTGTTTTCATAGACTCATTTTTATACCGGGTTTCCAAACTGAATATGACCACCTAAACGGTATCGGTTACCGGGATGAATTAATCGAGCCAGACTGATCATGCCGCTACGGGAGTAGGTGTGTCGGGTCACCTGTAAACAAGGTGCGGTTTGCAGCATTTTGAGTTGCTCGGCCTGATCATCTGAGGGGAGAATTGCTTCCACCATATGATCTGCTTCGGTCAAAGGGGCTACCTTAGAAAGGTAGGCGTTAGGCGTTTGCTGATTAAAGTCCTGCTCAAGGTAGTCAGGTACTCGTTCGGCACTGACCCAACGCTCTTCCAGTTGTAGTGGTGTGTCATTTTCGTAGTGCACGATACGACTAAAATACAGAGTACTGCCCTTACTCACCTGAAATTGAGTTGCTTCGTAGGCACCCGCAGGTTGCGCTTCTAAGGTGAGTACTCGACTGGAATATTCATTACCGCGCTCACGAATTTCATCGGCGATATTGTGGATTTCCAGCATGGAACCACTGGCTTTTTTATCAGCAACAAAAGTGCCTAAACCTTGGGTTCGTATCAGTACGCCATCATCTTGCAGCTCGGTTAGGGCCCGTCGTGCTGTCATGCGACTGACGCTAAACTGATTAACCAATTCATTCTCTGACGGAACCTTATCTCCCGGCGTTAGCTCGCCGGATTCAATCAGGCTAAGCAGGTGATTTTTAATAATGGCGTAAGCAGGTGCTGAGCTGTTTTTCAAAATAGTGCTCTCTTGTGTTCGCGACGTGGCGATAGCTTTATACCAATCCCGATAAGTGATGAATCAAGCCGATTCCGTTGGCTGATTTTTAATAGATAAAGAATTATCGGGAATGGTATTAATTGAAACTAGTCTAGCTTGTATATACTTGTCTATACAAGTAGTCTTGTTAAAAACGTAACCTGATCTGTATCAGTAAAGTTTATATTTAAAGATGTATTTTAATACAGCAAAGGCCATAATGCGCCGAAATCGAGATGCCATCATGACTAATAAGACCTATGAATCTGAAGAAAATACTGATAAATCAATATCCTGTGACCTATTGATAAAGAACGTTCATCTGGCAACTATGGTCGCTTGTCAGGCATCTCAGGACAAAAATAAAAAAATAAAAGAAGAGATAGGAGAAGCCACTGATCAAGGAAGGGGGCAAAGCATAGAGTCTGATTATGGGCAGATTAAAGATGCGGTCTTGGCTGTCACAAATGGCCGGATCAGTTGGTTGGGAAAAGCAGATAAGGCCCCTGAGTTTACGGCAAAAGAAGTGATGAATGGTAAGGAGGGCTGGTTAACGCCAGGGTTAGTGGATTGCCATACCCATCTGATATACGGGGGCAGCCGTGCTCGTGAATTTGAATGGCGTTTACAGGGTATATCCTACGAAGAGATCTCCCGTAAAGGTGGCGGTATTGTCAGTACAGTGAAGGCCACACGGCAAGCCAGTGAAGAAGAGCTGTTTCAATCCGGTTTAAAGCGGTTAAAGCGCCTTTTAGCGGAAGGGGTTACCACCGTTGAAATTAAATCCGGTTATGGTTTGGATACGGAAACCGAGTTAAGGATGCTCAGGGTAGCGGGCCAGTTAGCAGAGTACACGGGGATCACGGTTAAGCGGACTTTTTTAGGGGCTCATGCTGTTCCTCCAGAGTTTAAAGATGACCCTGACGCTTATTTGGATGTCGTGATTAATGAGATGTTGCCTTTGGTGGCTGAGCATAAGCTTGCAGATGCCGTGGATGTATTCTGCGAAGGTATTGGTTTTAGTCCAGAACAAACTCGCCGTTTATTTGAGGCCGCACAGGCATATGATCTACCAGTAAAAGGCCATGTTGAGCAGTTAAGTGATCTCAAAGGGGCTGTTTTAACGGCAGAGTTTAATGGATTATCGGTGGATCATCTGGAATATCTGGCAGAAGAGGATTTACCCACACTAAAAGCTGCAGGTACGGTGGCAGTTATGTTGCCAGGGGCTTTTTATTGTTTAAAAGAAACCCAGTTACCCCCGGTAAAAGCCTTGTTGAAACAGAATATACCTATGGCGGTGGCGACAGATCTGAACCCTGGTACGGCGCCGATGGCCTCTTTGTTACTGGCCATGAATCAGAGCTGTGTTTTGTTTGGTTTGACACCGGAGCAAGCTCTAGCAGGGGCGACATGTCATGGCGCTCAGGCATTAGGGTTAGAGCATAATAAGGGGCAGCTAAAACAGGGCTATGATGCAGATTTTGTATTATGGTCAATAGAGCACCCCAGTGAATTAAGTTACGGCATCAATATGCATCGCCCAAAAACCATTTGGTTGGCGGGAAAACAATTTAACCCGGAGACAATTAATGACATATAACCCGGCTGATATGACGCTCTGGGATGGTCGTGTAGATAATGAGGAAACAGGTCTCAGTACACGTTGGCACCAAGAGATACAGCTTTTGCCGCAAAAAGATATTGTCGCAGAAAGTATTAGTTTATTAGGTTTTGCCTGTGATGAGGGCGTGCGTCGTAATAAAGGTCGACAAGGCGCAAAACTGGGGCCTCAGGGTATTCGTAAAGCCTTGGCCAATACCGCTTGGCATCAACCCGGTTTGGTTTATGACGCTGGTGATGTCAGTTGTGATGATCATCATCTTGAAGTGGCCCAAAATCAGTTGGCGGCTAAAGTGGCTTATCTGTTGGAGCATGGTTTAAAACCCATTGTTTTAGGGGGCGGTCATGAGGTGGCTTGGGGCAGTTACCAAGGGATAGCACGACATATCTACGCGGATGAGCCCGATGCTAGCATTGGCATTATCAATCTTGATGCTCACTTGGATCTACGCAATCCTGAGCAACAACCCAGTTCAGGGACGCCATTTCGTCAGATAGGAGAGTGGTGTCAGGCCAATAAAAAGCCATTTGCTTATTACTGCCTTGGTGTTAACGAGAGTTCCAATACTCAGGTGCTATTTGATTATGCCCGCGAGCAAGGCGTGCAGTGGCGTTTGGATCGTCATTGTAAAAGCAGTGATCTGGAGTCTATCAGGCAGGATATTAAGCATTTTCTTAGTTTTTTGGATTATCTCTATTTCACGATTTGTTTGGATGTCTTTTCAGCGGCGGCGGCTCCGGGCGTGAGCGCACCTTCTGTGATGGGGTTAGACCCGGTGGTTGGTTTGGAGATCGTGCTTATTATTTTGGAAGAGGCACAGAGTGCTAATGTTCCTATCGTACTGGCAGATATAGCGGAGTGTAATCCGTTGCTGGACGAGGATCTTCGTACCAGTCGGTTGGCGGCGCGTTTGGTCTATGAATTAGCTAAACAGCTTTAATTTTTCCTCGCAGGGCATAGGCTGTCACTGATACCCTTATTTATAGAACCTCTAAATATTGATTTAGAGGTTCTGTCACCTTTCAACATTTGTTTAATCGACCTTCAATCGATACACCCACTTTAATAGATAATGAGATACAGCTGATGCGAGAAGTAATCATCACTCACGAGCCAGTAGAGCTTTATAAAATTTTGAAATTTGAAAATATGGTCACCAGCGGTGGTGAGGCTAAGTTGGTGATTGAAGAAGGTCGTGTTTTTGTTAATGGCCAGATTGAAACCCGTAAGCGGAAAAAGATCGTAACAGGTGATGTGATTGAGTTTGGCGATGAACTGATTCAGGTTAAGTTAGGTGAGGCATAAAGTTTATACTGTCTCTGACAAATTACCTGAGCTTCAATCTCTGGGTTTGCTTTGCTCAAGAATATGAAGTGTTAGTAGTGCTAAAAAGCAGCAATAACAGAGGGCGCTAAAGCCCCCTGTTAATCGGTTGGGCGGTAGTTATACGTTACTTTTTAATAGACCCTCTGTTTTATCGGGATCAAATTGTATTTAACTTTCCACAAATGCCCGTTCGATCACATAGTGTCCCGCTCCGCTATTTTTGCCTTCAGTGAAGCCTTGTTCTTTTAGTAGGTCACAGGTTTCTTTTAACATGCTAGGGCCACCGCAAATCATAAAACGGTCATTCTCCAGATCAAAACCCGGTAGATCCAAGTCTTCAAATAGTTTTCCACTGCGCATGAGGTCGGTCAGGCGACCGGTATTTTTATACTCTTCACGGGTTACCGTTGGGTAATAAACCAGTTTTTCACGAATGATATCGCCAAAGTATTCATTATTAGGCAGTTCATCTAGGATAAGGTCTTGATAAGCTAGCTCAGAGATATAACGGCAGCCATGGGTCAAAATCACTTTATCGTACTGCTCGTAGATCTCAGGATCTCGAATCACACTAAGAAAGGGAGCCAGACCTGTTCCTGTACTTAGTAAATACAGGTTTTTACCCGGTAGTAAGTGGTCATTAATCAGAGTGCCAGTTGGTTTGCTGCTTAGCATAATCTCATCGCCGGGTTGAATATTCTGCAAGCGAGAAGTTAATGGGCCATCGGGCACTTTAATACTGAAAAACTCCAGATGGTCTTCATAGTTTGCACTGGCAATACTGTATGCCCGCATAAGAGGTCGCCCCTCAACCTCTAAACCTATCATAATAAAGTGGCCATTTTTAAAGCGTAAAGATGATGCTCGGCTGGTCTTAAAGCTGAATAGGTTATCGGTCCAGTGGTGTACGCTAAGTACCTCTTCTTTTACTAATGCAGACATGCTTGCTCTCCTGAAAAAGTGCCGGTCGTTTTATAAAAGTGCCGTTTTGAATGTTGTGGCACTCATAGGCGATGACCGTTTAAAAATAAGTTTCGCTAAGACCTGTTGTAGAGGTAAAGCAAAGAAAGTAATTGCGCTTAGTCTAGCCCCAGACTAACCTATCGATGAAGTGAGTAATTCTGATTTTACTTATCGATAAAATCGTTAAGAAAGGTAAATATGGCTTAAGCCATTGAGATAACAATGAAATATAGTTTGAGACAGCTGCAGGTTTTTCTCGCTGCAGCCCATTTTGAAAATATTACCCGTGCGGCTAATAGCCTTTCTATGTCGCAGTCAGCCGCGAGCAGCGCTCTAAAAGAACTGGAGCAACAGTTTGATATTCAGTTGTTCGATCGTGTGGGTAAGCGTTTACAGCTGAATGAACTGGGTCGTTTGGTACGCCCTCAGGCAGCAGCATTGTTGGCTCAAGCGGATGAGTTAGAAACTGTCTTAAAACAACATCAACAACCCGGTAATCTAAATATCGGGGCAACGTTAACCATAGGGAATTATCTCGCCGTTAAAATTATGGCCCGTTATATGGCAGAGCAGCCTGAAGCAAAAGTTACTTTGGATGTAGAGAATACAGCTGCCATTGCTCAAAAAATACTGAACTTTGAACTGGATCTAGGCTTGGTTGAAGGTGAGCTACAACAACCCGAATTAGATGTGATTCCGTGGCGTGATGATGAGTTAGTCGTTTTTTGTAGCCCAGAACATCCTATGGCAAGGCGTAGTGATCAGTCACTGACGGATGATGATTTATTGAACTGTACTTGGATTTTAAGAGAGCAGGGTTCAGGTACTCGACAAACCTTTGACCGTATTATGAGCGGTATCCTGCCTCAGTTGAATGTTTTGCTGGAGTTACAGCACACGGAAGCGATTAAACGAGCTGTAGAAGCGGGATTAGGATTAGGTTGTTTATCTCAGGTGGCTTTGGAGGATGCTTTTAAACGAGGTAGTTTAGTGCCACTAAAGGTTTCTCATCGTGATATGCAGCGTCGCTTTTACTTTGTTTGGCATAAACAGAAATATCGTAGTGCCGGTGTGGAACGTTGGATTGAGATGTGTCAGATGTCTCAGTAAAAGTTTGTTCGATACTTGACTCTAAAATTCAGTGTTGCACACTGATCAAAGGATTTATTGTTATCTCGTAACATATTAGGAGAAGTCTGTTGATTCGGGTAATGAAACATAGTTTGTTGGCACTTTCTTTAGCCCTTTCGGTCAATGCTTTTGCAGATTTTATGCCAAAGGATAGCCGGGTTCCCGGTGGTGTGGCCATTATTGAGCTACCGCAAAAAGGCGATTCACCGCCCCATGTTTTTTTTCAGAAAAAACGGATTTATACCGCCAAAAGTGATGGTAAATGGTATGCCTGGGTAGGACTGCCTTTATCGCTAAAAGCCGGTAAATATCAGGCGTATTGGCGTACTCAAGAAGGGGATAAACCTTTTTCAATTCAGGTAAAAAATAAAAAATATAAAGAGCAGCATCTAACGGTAAAGAAAAAACACGTTAACCCTGATCCAAAACAGATGGCGCGAATTACTAAGGAAAGACCTATTATTCGCGGTGCAATGGACACATTTAAACCTGTAGTTTATGAACTACCGGATCAGTTGGTGCAGCCAACAGAGGGGCGTATTAGCAGTTCTTTTGGTTTGCGTCGGGTGTTTAATGGTCAGCCCCGCCGTCCTCATAGTGGAATGGATATCGCTGCATCGACAGGAACTCCTGTGCTGTCAGCATTAAATGGTAAAATTGCGGCGATCGGTGATTATTATTTTAATGGCAAGACCGTTATTGTTGATCATGGTCAGGGCCTGACAACGCTTTACTGCCACTTATCTCGCACGGAAAACCTGAAAGTAGGTGATAAAGTGAGTGCTGGTCAACAAATCGGTGATGTAGGGGCCACAGGCCGTGTTACTGGGCCGCATCTGCATTGGACGGTTACTTTAAATAAAGCTCGGGTTGATCCTGCGCTATTCTTAAGCGATAAATAAACCTAGAATGAGTGACTTAGCTCACTAAAGTAGTATTCATAAGGGAGGTTCTCTTTCTCCCTTATGTGCTTTTTTTGTAGAATTCGCGGGTTCTCTATCATAATGATCCTACCGCTGGATTCTGCCTTTTGGCTTTTGTATCAGAATGGATGCCTGCCAATGCTTTGTTTGTTTCGTCGTGGCTTAGCTATGCTACGTAGCTATCTAGATATGTATAAATCACCCTTGACCATTAAGGTTTTATTGGGGGTGTTGTTAGGCATTATTGTCATCGAAGCTATCCTTTTGGTTCCCTCCTATAATAAGCGTGAAATAGACCTTTTACAGGTAATCTCTGAGCGTACTCATTTAATTGCCGATACGATTATGACCCTAGAGAATCATACTCTATCAGAGCGTATGGCCCTGATCGAAAAAGGTTCAAATATTCAGTCGGTGCATTCTGTCGCTGTCAATGAGCATTTACCTTTACTGGAGCGTTATCGAGCAGAATCTGGTTGGTTGGATGTGATATATGCCATCCCTGGGGAAAAGAATAAATGGCTGATTATTAGAACAGATGCCTCTGGGGTTAAAGATGAACTCAGTGCTTATGTACTGCGTATTATTGGTTTAATTCTGATTATTTCGGCTTTTGTTACCTTTGTGACCATGATTATTTTGGGGCAGTTATTGATTAAGCCTCTACTTCGTTTAACGCAAACACTGTCAACGGTAACTGACGGTTCGAATTTTAAGCCTATTGAACGTGATATTCTGGCTCGAAGGGATGAGCTAGGTGATCTGGCTAAATCTTATGCTTCGTTAAGTGATAAGGTGGCCGTCGCTTTTTCAGAAATTGAAGTACTGGCTCGTTTCCCCTACGAAAACCCTAACCCTATTTTACGTTGCACCTTTGATAACAAGGTGATGTACCGCAATCCGACGGCAGAAGATAGCTCCATTTTTTTTGCGGATGAGCAACAGTGTCAGTTGTCTTTAACCTTGATCGATCCTTTGAAAAAGGCCATTCAGCAGAATCAAAGTTTAACCATTCAGCTAGAAGGGGAGGGACAGATTTTCTCTGTCTCTATGGTTCCCTTTCCTGAACATAATTACGTTAACTTATATGCTAGAGATATTACCAGTCAGGTAGAAGCTGAGCGCTCCCTGATGGCCATTAAGAATCAGTTGGAAGATAGAGTTTCTGAGCGAACTCAAGAACTGAAACGACGTGAAAGTCAGTTAATGGCGACTATCTCCTCCTCTTTAGATGCGATCGTAATTATGGATCACGACGGCAATATTATTGAGTTTAATAGTGCCGCAGAGAGTACCTTTGGTTATCAAAAAAGAGAGGTAATTGGCCAGTGTTTATCTGAATCCCTGATTCCCACAGAATATCGCGAGGCCCACGATAAGGGGATGAAGCGTTATCTTGCGACAGGTTCTGGCACTATTATTGGTCAGCGTATTGAGGTTAAGGCAAAGAAAAAAGACGGTTCAGTTTTTCCTGTTGAGTTGGCTATTGAGGCAACACATGACGGTGAAAATACCTTATTTGTCTCATTTATGCGGGATATTACCGGACGTAAAGAACAAGAGAATGCTCTGATTCAAGCCAAGGATGATGCTGAAAAGGCTAATAAAGCAAAATCAGATTTTCTGGCCACTATGAGTCATGAAATTCGCACACCGATGAACGGTGTTATTGGTATGACAAGCCTGCTGCAAGATACGGATATGACGGAAGAGCAGGATCATTTTGTTCAAATTATTAAAGAATCCGGTGAATCCTTACTGCGTTTGATTAATGATATTTTGGATTATACAAAAATTGAAGTGGGTAAGTTGGAGCTGGAAGAGATCCCGTTTGATCTGATAGAGCTATGTGAAAGTGTTGTGAGTTTGATGGCCGGTAAGGCCCATGAGAAACATTTGGAGTTTGGCTCAATTATTTCACCCGATATTGAGGGTATTTATTCTTCTGATTCCGGTCGCATCCGGCAGGTTCTGCTCAATCTGGTTAACAATGCCATTAAATTTACACCAGAGGGCACAATTGTTCTTAGGGTATATGGCGTTAAGAGTGGGATTCAATTTGAGATAGAAGATAGTGGTATTGGGATTGATGAATCTCATATGGATCGTTTATTCAAACGCTTCTCTCAGGTAGATGCTTCCACCACGCGTCAATACGGCGGAACAGGGCTGGGGCTGGCTATTTGTAAGCTGATTGTTGAAACCCTTGGCGGAACAATTGGCGTTAACAGTCAACCAGGGCAAGGGAGTACTTTCTGGTTTAATTTACCTCTAACGCGAATCGATATGGATCATATTCCAGAATTAACGGATGTGGATGCGTTAGAGAGAAAACAGGTTTTATTAGTAGAAGATAACAAGGTAAATCGGGAGATATTTGAGGTTAATTTGCTCAGTTGGGGCGTTCATTATCAGTCTGCCGCCAGTGTTGATCGTGCGCTAGAGCTTGTGGCTCAGCAACGTTTTGATCTTATTATTTTGGATCTAAATTTGCCGGATCGAGATGGCTATAATTTTGTTGAAGTGTACTCTCAGCTTCCAGAGGAAGAGAAGGCGCCCATTATTCTAGCGTCTTCAGCGGATATGATAGAAGACTCTATGCGTGATCATATTGCCGCTTTTGTTATGAAGCCGATTCGGCAAAAGGTATTAAAAGAGCATCTTGCTAACTTTTTGGCATTGCCTAGCTCAGCATCCGTGTGTGCTAGCCCTTTAGAGCTGAAAAAGATTGATGTCATTGGCGAAAGAGAAAAAGATTCTGGATATATTAATAAGCAAAAATCTGAAGAACAAAACATGAGTGGGCAAAGGAAAGGGGATGCATCTGGTGAGCAATCTAAGGTGGCTGATGAACAATCTAAAGGGAAGATTGCAGTGTTGGAGCCTGTAGTGTTGGAGCCTGTAGTGTTGGAGCCTATAGTGCCTCGTCTTAATATTTTGGTTGCGGAAGATAATTTAATCAATCAAATGGTGGCAAAGGGTTGTTTGGAAAAATTAGGACATAGCGTTGATTTTGCTAATGACGGTAACGAAGCAATCTCTGCTGTAGAAACTCAGGCTTACGATCTGGTTTTTATGGATATTCAGATGCCAGAATGCGACGGGTACCAAGCCACTCGAACAATTCGAGCGCAAAAAGGAGCTATTGCAGAGATACCCATTATCGCTATGACCGCTAATGCCATGCGAGGTGATCGAGAGAAAGCTCTATTGGCGGGTATGAATGATTATATTGCTAAACCTGTCAGTGCTGAAAAAATATCTACGGTCATTCAACAGTTGTTTATGGCTGGTGCTGACACAAACGTAATAGAAAGCATTAAAGCTGAATCGACAGAAGAGAGCAGTGCAGAGCTAGCGGTCAGTGAGCAAGACGTTATTATTTGGTCGGAAGAAAGCATTCAAAAGTTAAGTGCTCAATTGGGCGATGGACTGAAAAATATTTTGCAGTCTTATCAGAAAAGCGCCCAGGAACGTATTGAGAAAATTCAACAGGCGATAATTGATGGTGACCTTGATATCTTAAAGGCGGAGCTTAATGTTCTGAAGCGAGCCTCTAAAACATTAGGGGTTTGTCAGGTTTATACTCTGGCTGAAATAATGGAGTTGCAAACCTTGGATTGTGAGCAGGAGAATCATTTAAGGATTATAGAAGCGCTGGATATAGATGCTCTTGAGCATGCCCTAGATATTTTCAAAGACTATGCTCAAGCTCGTTTGGAGGCCCTATTTAAGGGTTAATGATGCCAATGCCTCATAGTATGGTTTCTTATGGCGTTGCTGATTGTGCTAGCTGAGGCGTAAGTACTTTGTCTTGCCACCAGCGAGCTTGATAGTTTTCTGGCTGGGTTAGCTCTACTTTTTGACCAATGATGGGTGTGATCATTGTTACACCTGATTTTTGACTTAAAGCGTTGAGTCGATTAAGTGGTTCATGCCAGTCATGTAGCGAAAGATCGAAAGTACTGTTGTGTACGGGCAGCATGGCTTTACCCTTCAGATCAATATGGGCCTGTAGGGTTTCTTCAGGTTGCATATGAATATCTGCCCATAGCTCGTTATAAGCGCCGTTTTCCATAATGGTCAGATCAAAAGGCCCCAAGCGTTCACCGATTTGTTTAAACCCCTCAAAGTAACCGGAATCACCACTGTAAAATAGGGAGATCTTAGGGGATTTTATCACCCAAGATGCCCATAGGGTTTTATTGCCATCGGTTATTCCACGACCCGAAAAGTGCTGTGAGGGTGTGGCTGTGATATTGATGTCTTCAAGCTGTACTTGCTGCCACCAGTCCAGTTCTTGAATCTTATCTGTCAGTACGCCCCAGTCTTTCAAATGCTCTCCAACTCCCAAAGGCACAATAAAGTGCTCTGCCTTGTCTTTTAAAACGGTAATACTCTCTTTATCTAGGTGATCATAGTGGTCGTGAGAAATAATGATGCCTTTGATCTCTGGCAGATCCATCAGGCTAATAGGTGTTGGATGAAAGCGCTTTGGTCCCATCATGCTAAAAGGTGAGGCTCGTTCGGAAAAAACGGGGTCTATTAACCAAAACTCTCCACTTAATGCTAGCAGGAGACTGGAGTGCCCTAGACGATAGAGTATGGGCGAACCGTCATTTTCTATCTTCAATCGTTGTTTTGTCAGTGTTTCCAGTGGAATCGTTTGAGTGGGTACAGCCTCTTTACGTTTATCCGTGAGATAGCGCCAGATTATTTTAGGTAAGTTGCTAGTACCGCTGCTGACATCTTGGCTATTGTGAAATTTACCCTCTTTGTATTGTGTTGATTGCTGATAATCTATTTGAGTGGATAGGGCTGCACAACTCAGAAATGTCGCCATTAGGATTACTCCAATTACACTGCGCCAGAAAAGTTTCATGGGATTATTTTCTATCTTAAATGTAAACTATACGGTGTAGTTTATCTTTGTTTTTGGAAAAGTAAACTAATAAGTGTTATTTTTGGTGGGTGCATTAGATTTGAGGTTATCAATGAGTGAGAAGCGCACCCTAAAAGAGCGTAAACGAGACGCTATTATTTCAGCAGCTATTGAGTTGTTTCTAAAGACGGGTTATCAAAATACCAGTATGGATGCAATATCCGCTCAGGCAGAGGTTTCTAAGCGGACGCTTTATAATCACTTTGCCAGTAAAGAACTGCTGTTTCAGGCCATCGCTTTACAGATGTTTGAGGAAAGCGCTAAGGCTGTCGCTACGGACTACATCGCTGAGCAAACATTGGAATCACAGCTGTTGGCGTTTGCTAATAAAGAGTTGAGCTTATTTCAGTCTGAACAATTCAGAGGTTTAGCTAGAGTGATGTTGGCAGAGTGTATCCAGTCACCGGATCTTACGGTTAAGGTCATGGCTCAGGTGAATACTCAGGAAAGAGGATTAGAAGCCTGGATTGAAAAGGCACAGGCTGATGGTCGATTTTGTCCCGTTGATGCTCATTACGCGGCAAGTCAGTTTATTGGCATAATAAAAGCGAATGCATTTTGGCCTCAGGTTCTGATGGGGCAAGAGATGCCTGATTTATCAGTACAAAAACAGACTGCAGAAGATGCTGTATTTATGTTCTTAGCGCGTTATGGTTTAGCTAGCTAGTTTTTTAATAGATCAAAAAAAGCCCACAAAAATACTTTGTGGGCTCAAAAAACAAAGAAGAGTATTGCCTAAGATAGATCTTTTAGATCTACACTTTATTGCTAGGCATTAGACGAATCCGATAAGTTATCGAGATTAATATTAATCATCGCTGGTTGCACCGATTTTGTGAATGCTTAAATCTGCACCGTTAAACTCTTCTTCTTCATCCAAGCGAATGCCTACTACCTTGTTCACTAAGCCGTAAACAATAAAGCCACCAGCTGTCGCGATGAATATACCAACGAGGGTGCCTACCAATTGGGCTGCCAGCGTAACACCGCCTAGGCCACCGAGGGCTTCTAAGCCAAAGATACCTGCTGCAATACCACCCCAGGCACCACATAAACCGTGTAGAGGCCATACACCTAAAACATCATCTAGGCGAGGCCATTTGTTTTGTGCCAAGGTGAACATATAAACAAATAGACCGCCAGCGACAGCGCCTGTAGCTAGCGCACCGATTGGGTGCATAATATCTGAGCCCGCGCAAACCGCCACTAAACCTGCTAATGGACCATTATGAATAAAGCCTGGGTCATTTTTACCCATTAGCATGGAAACAATGATGCCACCTACCATCGCCATCAAGGTGTTAACTGCGACTAAACCACTGATGCCGTCCAGTGTTTGGGCAGACATAACATTAAAGCCAAACCAACCGACAGTTAGAATCCATGACCCCAGTGCAAGAAATGGTATGTTGGAAGGGGCAAATGCAACGACGCGACCGCTACGATAGCGACCCATACGAGCACCGAGAATCAGTACTGCTGCTAGAGCAATCCAACCGCCAACACCGTGAACGACCACGGAGCCTGCAAAATCATGGAACGGAGCACCAAAGGTACCTTCTACCCAATCCTGAAAGCCATAGTTTCCATTCCAGCTCATACCCTCAAATAACGGGTAAACCAAGCCTACAATCAATGCTGATGCGGTTAGCATTGGATAAAAGCGAGCCCGCTCTGCTACGCCACCAGAGACAATGGCTGGAATAGCAGCGGCAAAGGTCAGTAGGAAGAAGAACTTCACTAAAGCGTAACCATTGGCATCTGCAAGTGTTGCTGCGCTACTAAAAAAGGTGATGTCGTAAGCAATCCAGTAACCAACAAAGAAGTAGGCCAATGTTGAGAAGCCAAAGTCGGTCATGATCTTAACCAGAGCGTTAACTTGGTTTTTCTTACGTACGGTGCCGACCTCCAGAAAAGCAAAGCCCGCGTGCATGGCCAGTACCAAAATGGCACCAATTAAGATGAAAAGTGTGTTTGCTCCCTGCATCAGCGTTTCGACAGCACTGTTGATATTTTCCACAGGTATCCCCCAGTTGTATTTTTGCACTAACTTGGTGCGTATTTTGTTGTCGCTGCACAAATAGTGCGCTGAAAAGAAAATTCAAATGCTTCTTTTAAGCACGCTATCAATGCTCTTTAGATCTAGTGTCTTGATTTATAAGTATTTTTATATGCCGCTTTAGAGTGCGTAAGTGCACTTTCATTGAGCGGTATTATTGTTTATGCAGGTGTTATGCCATGTTTTTTGTAAAGGATTCTAACCGGTGCAAGGCACCGGTAAGGTATTTGTGTCGATTAAACGGAGAGGTAAATAGCAGATGAGGTAGGTAGTGAGTTGCCAGTAGTCTGCGTAGCAATGAAGAAAGCTTAGCGACCCAATGGAAACGGAATGATGTTATCTTTTGATGGTGACATGATCTGTTCCGGCTGACGGACTTCATGTAAATTTGCAGGGGAAGGGTTCACAAGAACATCGAGCTCGTGACGCATTTTGTCAAAAGAGTCGTGCATAAGAGCTGTGATACGTAAACAGCTTTGCATTGCATTTTTAGAACGCTGGCGCTCCATATTAATTCGAAAGTTTAGTCCTTCCAATTTGGGGCGTAGAGTCGGCGTCGCATCCGCCATAATCTCCGCAGATAGTTTTTGTCTGATCTCTTCTAGCTTGTCAGGGTCATTTTGGGCCAAGTCCATTAGCACATCAAATGAGGGTAGCGGGCTAGCCATAGTACACCTCGATTGGTTAAGCCTACTTATAGATTTAGACTAAAACTCATACTTTTGCAGAAAAAAATGCCTTAGTTATCTAAGCTAAGTACCTGAAATCAAAAAAAATGCTAAAAAAAATTAGATGTAAAATAATCTTTACGATTGGGGGTAAATCCCTTTTTAAAGGATTTAGTTAGTTAAAAAAACCAATAAAAATGATTTTTTTTGTTTTTATAGCTAGATTTATTTTAAGTATTAGATGTTTTTATGGGTAAATTCGCGAGATGCTTGTGATTTGTACCGATACAAACCTAGACAAAAGAGCAGGGTTGAGTAAATAATCCTTATTCGAAGGTCTGATATGAATAGCGAGTGTTGTTACATAGACCTTAGTTTCAGAAAATCGGTTAATACAAAAACCCTGTTTAATTAACCGAATGATGAATCATCAAAATAAAAAAACAGGAACAAAAAATAATGAAGAGCATGGTGAAAAAGACGTTAATGGGTCTGGGTGTATCCGCAGCACTTATGGGTGCTTCAATTGCACAAGCAGATATTAAAATTGCAATGGCAGGCCCAGTATCTGGCCCTGTTGCTCAGTACGGTGATATGCAGTTCATCGGTGCTGAAATGGCCATTGACCAAATCAACAAAGCTGGCGGCATCAATGGTGAGAAGCTGGTAGGCGTAAAATACGATGATGCTTGTGATCCTAAACAGGCTGTAGCTGTTGCTAACAAAATCGTAAACGATGATATTAAATTTGTTGTAGGCCACTTGTGCTCTAGCTCTACACAGCCAGCATCTGATATCTATGAAGATGAAGGCATTGTGATGGTAACAGCGGCTTCTACTAACCCTGACATTACTCTGCAGGGTTATCAGATGATCTTCCGTACTATCGGTTTGGATAGCCTGCAAGGCCCGACTGCGGGTCGCTTTATTGTTGAGCATGCTAAGCCTAAGCGTGTGGCTGTTATCCATGATAAGCAGCAGTATGGTGAAGGTATTGCCACGGCAGTTAAGAGCACCGTTGAAGATGCAGGCATCAAAGTAGTGATGTTTGAAGGTGTGACTGCGGGCGATAAAGACTTCTCTGCTCTGGTGGCTAAGCTGAAGAGAAACAAAGTTGATTTTGTTTACTACGGCGGTTATCACCCAGAACTAGGTCTGATCTTGCGTCAGTCTAAAGAGTTGGGTCTGAAAGCTCAGTTTATGGGCCCTGAAGGTGTTGGTAACAAAGATATCTCTGCTATTGCCGGTGAAGCATCTGAGGGACTTCTGGTAACACTGCCACCTAGCTTTGAAAAAGATCCAAAAAACAAAGGCTTGGTTGAAGCGTTCGCTAAGAAAAACCAAGACCCTACTGGCCCGTTTGTAATGCCTGCGTATGCTGCAGTACAAGTAATGGCTGATAGTATGAAGGCGATAGGTAGCACTGATTCTGAAGAAGTGGCTGCTTATATGCACAAAACTGCCTACTCCACACCTATCGGTGATGTTAAGTTTGATGAGAAGGGCGATCTGACTTCTTTCAACTTTGTTGTTTACAAATGGCATCAAGACGGCACTAAGTCTGTAGCTAAGTAAGCTAACAAAAATAACAACTGAACCTAGCAGTTCACTTACAAAGTACACTGTGAACGTTCCCTAGGGCCTGTCATAAGCAGGCCTTAGGCCAGACGTTGCTCTCAAGGTGTCATCTATGTCCGATTCTATTTATTATTTTCTACAGCAGATTGCTAATGGTGTAACCATTGGCAGTACCTATGCGTTGATCGCCATTGGCTACACGATGGTTTATGGCATCATCGGTATGATTAACTTCGCGCACGGCGAAGTTTATATGATAGGTACTTATGTTTCGTTTATCGTTTTAGCCGGTCTTTCTATGATGGGGTTTGATAATACCTTTATCATGATAGGTTTGGCGTTAATGGTCAGTATTATGGTGGCCAGCGCCTATGGTTTTACTATCGAAAAGGTTGCTTATAGGCCACTGCGTAGCAGTAAGCGCCTGATTGCACTGATTTCTGCCATTGGTATGTCTATTTTCCTACAGAACTATATCCGCTTGGCTCAAGGCTCTCGTGATATTGCAATGCCGAGCATGATCAAGGGTGGTTTCTTGTTAGGTGATCCAGATGGTAGTCATATCCTGATTTCCTATATGCAGGTGATTATTGTTGTCACCACGATCATCTGTATGGTTGGTTTAACGCTATTTATCTCTCGCTCACGTATGGGTCGTGCTTGTCGTGCTTCTGCACAAGATATTGGCATGACAAACCTGTTAGGTATTAACTCAAATAATGTTATTGCTATCACCTTTATTATTGGTGCATCGCTAGCCGCTGTAGCGGGTATGTTACTGGGTCTTTATTACGGTGTGGTTAACCCTTATATCGGTTTCATTGCCGGACTTAAAGCCTTTACTGCAGCTGTACTGGGCGGTATTGGTAGTATTCCAGGCGCTGTGTTAGGTGGTTTGCTACTTGGGGTTGCTGAAAGTCTGACGGCTGGTTATTTCACCGCAGAATATAAAGATGTTGTGGCTTTCTCTTTGTTGATTTTGATCCTGCTGTTTATGCCATCCGGTATTCTGGGTAAACCTGAAGTGGAGAAAATCTGATGCAATCACGTTTTACTTCAGCGGCCTTCGCCGCAGGTTTGACCTTATTGTTAGGTGCCTTACTGTTAGGGGTTTCTTTCTCTACAGAGGGTGTTAAACCGGTTCTTGAGGCTGCTGCGCCCCATAAAATTTATGGCTTGTTTATTGGTGCTGCACTCGTCTTCTTGCTGCAGTACTTCCGCGAACAAGTTTCCAGCGCTACGTCACGTATAAAAGGCGATGGTAAATCTGAATTGCCCGCTTTTCTTCGGACCAGTAAACAGCAACGTATTTGGGGTTTTTGGTTAATTGGTGCTTTGCTGATTTTTCCATTTGTCTCTTCTCGTGGTGCAGTGGACATTGCGACACTGACCCTGATCTATGTGATGTTAGGTTTGGGTTTGAATGTTGTAGTCGGTTTTGCTGGTCTACTTGATCTGGGTTATGTGGGTTTCTACGCTGTAGGTGCTTACAGCTATGCGTTGTTAAACTTCTACTTTGATGTTTCTTTCTGGGTTGCTTTGCCTATTGCAGGTATTTTGACTGCGTTCTTTGGCTTCTTGCTGGGTTTCCCCGTATTGAGGCTCAGGGGAGATTATTTGGCGATTGTGACGTTAGGTTTTGGCGAGATTATTCGTATCTTGCTGAATAACTGGACAGAACTAACCGGTGGTCCAAACGGTATTGCGCGTATTCCTAAACCGAGCTTGTTTGGTTTGGAATTTACTCGTCGCCCATCTGAGGGCGGAACCACATTCCATGAATTCTTTGGTATCAGCTACAGCAGTGAATATAAAGTGATGTTCTTATACATCCTGGCTCTGCTGTTGGTACTACTAACGATTTATGTTATTCGCCGTTTGATTCGTATGCCTATTGGTCGTGCATGGGAAGCATTGCGTGAAGATGAAATCGCTTGTCGCTCGTTGGGTTTAAATCCAACGACTATCAAATTAAGTGCCTTCACCATTGGTGCTTCGTTTGCAGGTTTTGCCGGTTCTTTCTTTGCGGCTCGTCAGGGCTTTATCAGCCCAGAATCCTTTACCTTTATTGAGTCCGCCATCGTACTGGCCATTGTCGTTTTGGGTGGTATGGGGTCTCAGCTAGGTATCGTTCTGGCTGCAATGGCAATGACTATTCTGCCTGAACTGGCTCGTGAATTTGATGAATACCGTATGTTGCTGTTTGGTCTGATGATGGTACTGATGATGATCTGGCGTCCTCAGGGGCTGCTGCCAATGAAACGTCCTCACCTGGAGCTGAAACGTGACTAATCTGTTAACAGTAAAAGATTTGACGATGCGCTTTGGTGGCCTGCTGGCGGTTAATAGTGTTGACCTTGAAGTAGGTGAAAAACAGGTTGTATCGGTTATTGGCCCTAATGGTGCTGGTAAAACCACCGCATTTAACTGTATCAGTGGTTTTTATAAGCCGACCTCTGGTTCAGTGGTCTTTCAGGGCAAAGAGATGTGTGGCAAACCGGGCCATATTATTGCTCAGGAAGGCATGGTACGTACTTTTCAGAATGTACGTCTGTTTAAAGAAATGACAGTGATTGAGAACCTATTGGTTGCTCAACATATGCATGCGGAACACAATCTCCTGAAAGGTTTTTTCTTTAGTAAGGACTTTAAGAGAAAAGAACAGGAATTGATGGATCGAGCAGCTTTCTGGCTTGAGCGAGTCGGTTTGTTAGATTTTGCTAATCGTGAGGCTGGTAATCTGGCATACGGTCAGCAACGACGACTTGAAATTGCTCGTTGTATGGTAACTGAGCCTAAGCTGTTGATGCTGGATGAACCTGCGGCAGGTCTTAACCCTAATGAAACTCGCGATCTGGATGAGCTTATTGTTCATCTTAAAGATGAGCAGGGTATTTCAGTTTTGCTGATTGAGCATGACATGGGGTTGGTTATGGGTATTTCTGATCAAATTTTTGTTGTGAATCAGGGCGCACCACTGGCGTCAGGTACACCGGCAGAAATTCAGGCAAATCCTGACGTAATCAAGGCCTACTTGGGAGAAGAGTAATGCTGACACTGGAAAATGTTCATACCCATTATGGTCCTATCGAGGCTCTTAAAGGCGTTTCTTTAAACGTTAATAAGGGTGAGATTGTGACTTTGATTGGCGCAAACGGTGCCGGTAAATCCACTCTCTTAATGACAGTCTGTGGCGATCCTCGTGCCAGTGCCGGTAAAGTGACCTGGAAAGGTGAAGATATCACCAAACAGGAAACGTCAAAAATTATGCGCTCTGGTCTTGCAGTAGTACCAGAAGGACGTCGAGTATTCTCTGCTATGACAGTAGAAGAGAATCTGGCCATGGGTGGTTTTTTTAATAATACCAACTATGACGAGCGTATGGCCCATGTACTGGAATTGTTCCCTCGTCTGCGTGAACGTTATACGCAGCGTGCGGGTACGATGTCTGGTGGTGAGCAGCAAATGTTGGCCATTGGCCGTGCACTGATGAGTAATCCAGAGCTGTTGATTTTGGATGAGCCGTCTTTAGGATTGGCACCCATCATCATTAGCCAGATTTTTGATATTATTCATACTCTGCGTGAAGAAGGCACAACCATCTTCTTGGTAGAGCAGAATGCAAACCAGGCATTGCGTCTGGCTGACCGTGGTTATGTATTAGAGCACGGTAAAATTGTACTGGAAGATTCAGGTGACAATCTTTTGGTCAATGAAGATGTTCGTAAGGCTTATTTGGGTGGATAATCCTCTATATGCTTTAGGAAAAGTTAACAGGATGATCTACTAGATAACTGATCAATAGATACCTGTTAATAGATAAAAAAACCTCTGATAGAAGTATCAGGGGTTTTTTTTGTTTTGGTTTTTATTTTTGCTTTCAAGGTAAGAGGGAAGGAGAAGATAATTGCTGTTCAAAGATACCGTTCTGGGCTTTCACTTCTTTGACTGACATAGTACTGTCAGAGATATTAATCAAAATAATCAGAACCTTATCCCCTACCGATACGTCAGACTCTGACTAGGTAGATATGCAGAGAAAAATGGAAACGTTATGAGTAATACAATCTGGACCCCGGCATCCTGGAGAGAGAAACCTGCCCTGCAACTGCCGACCTATCCGGATCAGCAGGCACTGACAAAGGTTGAAAACCAGTTGGCTGCCCTGCCTCCGCTGGTTTTTGCTGGTGAAGCGCGTCAACTACAAGCTGAATTAGCAGAAGTGGCTGCAGGTCGTGCTTTTTTATTGCAAGGCGGCGACTGTGCAGAAAGCTTTGATGAGTTTTCAGCTAACCATATTCGCGATACTTTTATGGTTTTGCTGCAGATGGCAGTGGTTTTAACCTTTGCTGGCCAAAGTCCTGTCGTTAAAGTAGGACGTATGGCTGGTCAGTTTGCTAAACCTCGTTCGGCAGATACCGAGACGGTTGATGGTATAACTCTGCCTTCCTACCGAGGTGATATTATTAATGATAATGCGTTCACGGAATCAGCTCGTATACCTGATCCTGAGCGTATGATTAAAGCCTATAATCAGTCCGCCTCAACATTAAATTTATTACGTGCTTTTGCTCGTGGTGGCATGGCTGATCTTCAGCAGGTGCATCAGTGGAATCGTGATTTTGTTGAAAAGAGCCCAGCTTTGGCTCGTTATCATGATTTGGCTGAGCGCATTGATGAAACGCTGGCGTTTATGGGGGCTTGTGGGATCAATGCTCAAAATACCCCTAGTATTCATGAAACACGCTTTTATACGGCTCATGAAGCACTTCTATTACCTTATGAACAAGCATTAACCCGTCAGGATAGTTTGACGGGAGACTGGTTTGGTTGTTCTGCTCATATGCTATGGATTGGTGATCGTACCCGTCAGTTGGATGGTGCTCATGTGGAGTACTGTCGTGGGGTTAATAACCCAATTGGTGTTAAAGCGGGTCCAACGACAGATCCTGAAGATCTGTTACGTTTGCTGGATCGCATTAATCCTGAGAATACTCCTGGCCGTATGAATGTGATTGTACGTATGGGGGCTGATAAGATCGAAGATCATATGCCAGCTCTTGTTCGTCGCATTAAAAAGGAAGGTCGCTCAGTCGTTTGGAGCAGTGATCCTATGCACGGCAATACCATTAAAGCTTGTACTGGCTTTAAGACCCGTGATGTAGAGTCGGTTCTACAAGAGATGCGTCAGTTCTTTGCTATTCATAAAGCGGAAGGCACAGTTGCAGGTGGTGTTCATTTGGAGATGACGGGGCGCAATGTAACTGAGTGTATTGGTGGACGTTTCCAAATTACAGAGCAGGATCTTGGTGATCGTTATCATACCTTCTGTGATCCCCGCTTGAACGCCGATCAGTCTTTAGAGTTGGCTTTCTTGATTGCAGATAGCCTAAAGGCTGCTAGAGCTTAATTAGTATTTATCTTATAGGGGAGCCGCTGAAGGATCGAGCCTTCAGTGGCTCACAAGGTTTAGATACTGATATTATCGGCGTTTAGATAGATAAAGGAGCCGTTGGCTCCTTTATTGTCCTTATGGATATAAAGAGAGTTTGTAGTTTCGCTTCTTTCCTGATAACTCTTAATGTAACTTTTCTTTTCGTTCTGGCTGTTGTTTCAGCAATTCTAGAACCTGTTCTGGCATTATTGGTCGACTGAGTAGAAAGCCTTGTAATTCATCGCAGCCTTCTTGTTGTAGAAACCTTTGCTGAGCTTCGGTTTCAACCCCTTCAGAGATAACCTGTAACCCTAATGAGTGAGACATGTTGATAATGGCCCGAATTAGGCTCTCATCATCGGGATCGCCTGGGATATCGTCTAAGAAAGAGCGGTCAATTTTAACGGTATCTACTGGTAAGCGTTTTAAATAGATAAGAGAAGAGTAACCCGTTCCAAAATCATCTACGGAAATTCGAATCCCCATCTCCCTCAGAACCTGAAGGATTTCAATGACACGCTCGATATCTTCGATAACGACTGTTTCGGTAATTTCCAGCTCTAATAATTCGACGGGGAGCCCCGAGTGTTCTAAAGCTTGAGAGATATCGCTGATAAGCAAAGGATCGAGTAGTTGTTTAGGAGATAAGTTAACCGCTACAGGGGTTGGGTATCCCTCCTGATGCCATTGTTGCGCCGCCTGACAGGATAGGTCTAATACCTTTCGTCCAAGATCAACAACGAGTCCGTTTTCTTCTGCAATAGGAATAAATTGATCTGGAGGAATAAAGCCATCATCTGGGTGAGACCAGCGAACTAAAGCTTCTGTACCGATAATCGTTTTACCATCAGCAGAATATTTAGGTTGATAATTCATATAAAGCTGATTATCGGCCTTTAAAGCATGACGTAGGTCTTTTTCTCTTTTCAGACGCTGCTCTGCCTGAGCATTTATCATGACATCATAGAACTGGAAATTTTTATCTTGTCGGGATTTTACATGATAGCGAGCAACATCAGCGTGGCTGACCAAAGATTGAGCATCTTCACCGTCATTAGGGTACAAAGCGATACCAATACTGACAGTGATATGCACGGGTTCAAGATGCTGCATTAAAATAGGGGTATCAAATTGGGAAATGATTTGATCTGCAACCTGTTCTATCTGTGCCGTTGTACTGCTCTGTAGCTCAATCATGACTAAGAATTCATCGGCATTAATTCGAGATAACGTAGCATTGTTGTCTAGGGATGCTTTAATGCGTTCAGCCATTTCTTTTAAAAGATGGTCGCCATCCTGATGACCATATTGTTCATTAATTTGTTTGAAATGATTAATGTCTATGTCTAATAGAGCGATTTGTTGTTTATTGCGCTCAGATCGAACCAGCCCTTGTTCTAACCGATCAAAAAATAAGCTGCGATTGGGCAGGCCTGTTACAACATCATAATTGGCTATTCGTACCAAGCGTTCTTCAGCATCACGTAATCGACTAATATCACTGATGACAAGAATATATTGCTGCTTGTTATTTTTAGCGCTTTCTTGCAATAGACTATAACGATTTTTATGCCTTTTTTGTGAGGTGGTATTGACGATGGATACCGACACCCAAGCAGGAAAAGCGCTACCATCTCGACGTCTTTGTTGAATCTCTCCTTGCCAGTGATTTTTGGATATTAGTGCTCTACGGGTTTCCGAGTGCTCCTGTAAGAAAGCATGGGCCATCTTATAGGCTTCTTTTTCTTCATAGCCTGTTAATTCAACGAAGGATTTATTGCATAAAAGGCTGGTATTGTTTTCATCAAAGACCAAAATACCTTCTGCAGTATCTTCAAATACTTGATTAACCAGTTCAAGCCTTAGCTGATCTTTACGTTGATCTGTAATGTCTGTTGCGATACTGCCTAAGGCGTAAACTTTATCTTTACTGTCCAAGAGGGGGAATTTGCTGGTTAGAAAAGTGCGTATTCCCTGTTTTGACGCCATATCCATTTCATATTGGTAGGGTTGAGCTGTTTCCATTATGAGTTGATCTGTCGATTGAAGAAATTGAGCAAAGGATTCGGGGAAAATTTCGTGGTCAGATTTACCAATAATATCTTCTTGGCCAATAAGCTCGTTAATATGACTATTAACGCTTTGATAACGAAAATCGGTGTCTTTGATGGCGATAAGACCTGGAGCATTTTGCATAACCGCGGTAAGTCGCTGTTCCCTTTCTCTTATATGTTGGGCCATGGCGTGTACGGCGAGTCCAACGCGGGCAAATTCTTTAAAGCTTTCGTCTGGATAGTCCTGCTCATGGGATAGGGATGCCGTTTCTTCTGCATAAGCCACTAATCGATGTAAAGACCGTTGTAATAATGAACGTAAAAGGTAAAAAATGAGCAGTGCGACACTTAATACGATTAAAGCGCTGCTGCCAAGGCGACCTGTGTAAGCGTCTTCCAGTATTTGTAAGCCGGTATCCGGTTGTAGTGCCCGGATGATGAACTCTTCTCCAGCCAGTGACAGCGTGTATTGATAGGCAATACTATCTTCAACTCTTTGAAAGGACTTATCTGGAAATATCGCTTTACTTAAGAGTTCTATTTGTTCAGGGGTTTGGCTTAATTGGGAGAGAAGCTTATCTTGTTGTTGCATTAGTACAGCGCTGGTTCCTGTGAGTAGTTTGATCTCATTCAGGATCCAAAAATTATCATTCAAAAGCACATAAACGTAAATATGACCTAATACTTTGCCAAGGTCAGAGTGGATAACCGGGAGTTTGAGCTGAAGAAAGCTGAGTCCATCAGAAGTTACCCTATTCTGCCACTTTTCAGTCAAGGCCGGTTGGTTTGCCAATTGGTTGATATTAACGTCTAGACCAAAGAGCGAAAATGGGGTCGTGGTGACGCGTTCTCCAGAGGTGTTTTCTAGCACCAAAAGATCAATTTGATCACCTGCTTGGCTTTGAATACTAACATCCATCTGCATCTGTGCTGATAACATATCATTGGCCAGCAGGCTGGATTTAATACTATGATCTTGTGCGATTTCATTACTGATGCGTGCAATATTGCCCAGCTGCTGATCAAAAAGATAATTCAGCACACGCTTGTCATGTTGCTGCATTAAATTGATTTCTTCAGAGATCGCTTTCTGAGACCCTTGATAGGCTGGTACCAAGAGTAATAAAACGACAGTGATCAGTGCCGTAATTACTACGGAGAACAGCAAGCTGGTGAAGCTAACTTGTCTACCTTTATTCTTTTGCATGGAAGCCTATCTAATTATTTTATTGTTCACTATAGCGGAAAGCTTGCTCTTGTAGTTCTTCTAGTTGCTTATTTGACATACCCTTTTCTACTAAGCGAATATCTCCAGAGTAAATGTGAGGCACTTTGATATTTTGCTTTTCCATATCTAAGCGGATGGCTTCGGCCATAGCAACACCGTTATCGTCATTTAGACGCATGACTGTTAAATCTAATTCTTTTTCTTTGATTGCGGTTAATTCTGCACTGCCGCCGCCCCAGCCATTGACTGTAATTTTTCCAATTAAATTCTTTTCACGCAATGCGTCTAAAGCACCTAATGCAATATCGGTTGAGCAGGCAAAAATAAACTTTAGATCAGGGTGTTCGTTTAAGGTATCCAATGTGGCTAAGTAGGACTTTTTCCGATTGCCATCAGTAAAATAGCTGGCAACCTGCTTAACCTCTGGGTATTGCATCATATGTTGTACAAAGGTGTCCCCTCGCATCTGGCTTACGTATCCTCTGGAAAAGTACAACATTAGGTACTTGCCTGATCCTTCTGTTAACTCTGATAATCGTTCAGCGAGAATATTACTTCCCATCTCGTGGTCAAAGCCAACATAGAGGAAAGGGCGGCGCGATTGCCATATTTTTAAGGGTGTTGTGACATTCTGTAGAATGAGCTTGGGTTTGCCGCGGACGAGTATTCTTTCAATCATGCTACGGTGGCGGAGAGCATCCATAGTGAAGACTAAATAATCTGGTTGCCACTTGATGGCTTCTGCTAGATGTTCTGCTTGCAGGCTAAGATCAACTGAGGGGCGGGAATAAAAGGTATTGAGTTGATAGGGCACCTTAAGTTCTTTTAAGCGAGCTTCGAAAGCAGCTGTACTGCGATGCCAATAATCAGAACTTTGTATCGCAGGGTAGATGACAGCGATACGAACAGGTTTCCCATTTTGCAATTCCGCTTTAATTGGGATAGCTGCTTGGCGTACCTGTTTGGAAAACTGTTCCATTGTCTGGGCTTGATCAGAATTTTGCTGTAAATATTCACTGATACGGATGTACTCTTGCTGAGCGTGCGCAGAACCTAATCCGACAATATAGGTCAGCGTTAGACAGCAAATATTTAAAACCCAAATTTTTGTGTGATGTCTTATGGCAGAGGATGATCTTGAGCACTCTTGTTTTGCAACATGCTGTTTTAAAAATAATGGTGCCAAGCTCATACTGATACCTCCCTAGTAGTGTTTGTTACCGTTATTTCTATTCGACTAAGTTAAGTACTTAAAATCAAATAAATTTTACATGGCAAGTCAGAAATTTCACATGGAAAATCGGAAACCTAACAAATATCTGTCGTTAGTTACGGTTTTATACAAAAGTTTACATTAGGGGTGTTTCAGTTGCATGATTAATTTTCTGTTATTTCTAGGAGGCCAGAAAATACCTCTTCAGAAGCCCATTCGTTTCTCATATAACGCCCAAACAGAATATTCTCTGCAAAATTGTCAGAATTCTCTGACTCATTGGCAGGGAAAGTATCGAGATACTTTTGTTTGAGTATGTATAATTTAAACTAGATGCAAAGAGCTGTGAGAATAGGATAAGACCTTTTAAATACAGAGGATGATATGAGGCTAAGCCAGAAGGATTTACAAAATGCTGTAGAAGAGAAGATTATAACTTCGGAGCAAGCTAAACAATTGCATCTCTTCTGGCAGAATAGAGCGACAGCGGGCCCCATTTTCGATTTTAGTCACGTGCTATATTACCTAGGTGGTTTATTGGCCATTGGGGCAATGTCCCTGTTTATGAATTTAGGTTGGGAGTCTTTTGGTGGTTGGGGTATTGTCGGAATCTCTATGATTTATGCCTTTTTAGGATTGCGGCTCTGCCATTATTTTCGGAAAAAAGACTACCTAATTCCTGCAGGGATTTGTGCAACCTTTGTCGTTGTTTTAACTCCTCTCGCTATTTATGGCCTACAGCAAGCCTTGGGTTTTTGGCCGGATGAAACGACTTATAGGCAGTATTACCGTCTTGTTTTATGGCATTGGGTTTATATGGAGCTGGCCACACTCATTGTTGCTGCAGTTATTATTTATATCTATCGATCCCCGTTTTTAGTGATGCCTATAGCTGTGACGTTCTGGTATCTATCTATGGATTTGGCACCTTTTCTAATAGGGAAAGGGCTTACCTTTGAGTTAAGGGCTCTCATATCACTCTATTTTGGTCTTCTGATGTTGGTGTTTGCTTTTTGGGTGGATATTCGCGCACGGAAAACGGTGGATTATGCTTTTTGGTTGTATCTGTTTGGCATTATGGCGTTTTGGGGCGGACTAACGGCACAGAATTCAGACAATGAATGGTCGAAGTTACTCTATTTCATCATCAATCTTGTCATGGTTTTGACTGGTGTTGCTCTTAGTCGTCGTGTATTTGTCGTTTTTGGGGCTTTCGGCGCTGTTTACTATCTAGGCTATTTAGCCAGAGAGATCTTCCAGGATAGCTGGTTGTTCCCCATTACTTTAACACTGATAGGGCTATTAATTGTTTTTGCCGGTATTGGCTGGCAAAGAAATGAACAGCATTATACTCACAAGCTCAGAGGCTATTTACCTCAACCCTTAAGGGAATTATTGGAAAACAGCCGGACTTGATTTCAACTTTTGATGCACTGAAAAACTTTCTAGGCCTACTACATACTGCTCTTTCTTGGGGGCGTGAGGAGGGGTTATTTTGCCCAGCGATTTTGGGCCCAAAAAGCCTGATCTTTTTTATCGAGGAAGCTCCAAGCAACAACACGGCTGATTTTTTGGCCTTGAGTCATATTTAAGGTATGTACTTGTTTGGCTTTTACTTTCTCTAAGCGACTGTAAACTTGAGGTAGATTCTCTTTTTTTGATACTAGGCTGGTAAACCATAGACACTGACCTGAAAATGCAGCACTTTCATCGATCATATTATATAGAAAGGCTATCTCACCACCATCGCACCAAAGCTCGGCACTTTGTCCACCAAAGTTCAGTTCAGGTTTTCCTATTGGTTTCTCCGATTGATCTTTTTTACCCTTATTGAGGTTTTTAACTTTACGCAAGGTTCCACTGGTAGCCTCTTTCTCTGATGCATGAAAGGGAGGGTTGCACATAGTTAGATCAAAGAGGTCATTGGGTTGGATAATATTCTGGAAAATAGATTCTGTATGAGGTTGTAAGCGACAGCGAACTTTACCGGATAAATTCCTATTCATTTTTATTATTTGCTGCGAAATATTAATTGAAACAGGATTGACGTCTGAAGCGATAAAAGACCAGTCATAACTTTGGCTGCCGATAATAGGGTAAACACAATTAGCGCCTGTTCCTATATCCAGAACAGAGATCTTTTTACCCCTGGGCGCCGTACCTTTATTCAATGGGGCCAGTAGGTCGGCAATATAATGAATATAATCTGCACGACCCGGAATAGCCGGACATAGATAACCCTCGGGAATATCCCAAAACTCTACACCGTAAAATTGTTTTAACAGTGCCCTATTCAATGTTTTTACTGCAAGAGGATCGCTGAAATTGATCGATTCTTGTTGACGAGGGGTGACATAAATAAAAGAGCTTAGTTCTGGAAGTAAAGCAACGAGCTTAGGGAAATCATAAGCAGTCTTATGAGGGTTTCTTGCATGCAGACCGGGCTTTTTTTGTTGTTTATTTTGAGACGAGGTTTGTGCTGTGCCGGTTCTGCTCATTGCTATATCCTGCTGTTCATTTCAGGTTGCGCATTGTATCAGTGAAACAGTCATTTTGATGCTGTTTATTTTGGATGAGCTCTGGAATTAAACGACTGATTTTTTATCCCTTCTTCAACCCACCTCTTAATCCTGCGGCTGAAATTTGGTGCTTTAATTCCTCGTCACTGACATGAGTGTAACGCTGCGTTGTCGTGATGCTCTGATGTCCCATCAATTTCTGTACAAAGCGAATATCTACACCGGCATTTAAAAGCTCTGTGGCTGTAGAGTGGCGACACATATGCGGAGTGGCGTGTTGATCCATACCGCATTGCTGGCTGAGCTCTCTCATCAGTTTACGGATAAACTGTGTCGAGGCCGCTTTACCTCGACTATTAAGCAAAAACTGAGTGGAGTCTGTGAAAAAAAGTTGTTGGCGTACTGTGAGATAAGCGCTTAATAAGCGAAGTAGATCTTGATCAGGCAGGAATACTTGTCGTTCCCGGTGGCCCTTACCCTGGATTTTAATTTGACCGTTAACGAGATCTAGATTGCTCAGAGTGATGCCTACCAATTCGCTAACTCGAATACCAGTAGTGTAAAGCAGTTCCAGAGAGCAAAGAGTTGTCAGTTGGTTGAAATTACTTTTGTTGATGTTGTTTTGTAACTGGCTCAGAGGGCGTTGTTGGTACTTATTTAACCCTATGTCTTGTCGAGCCCGGTTCATCAGAATATGCAACTGATCTGTACTGAGGTTTCGGGGCAGTTGGTGGGGAAGTTTGATGCGCAGATCAACTTTGTGAAAGGGGTTAATATCAATTTGTTCGTCAAATTCGAGCCATCGAAACATGGCTTTTAAACAGGCAATACGGCGTTTTACTGAGCTACTCTTCAGCCCCTCCTCGAACAGGTGTTGTACATAACCTGTGATGATATGTTTGTCGATCTTTCGAATATTCTTTCGAGCACCAGTGAATGCAACAAATCGCTTCAGATCTATCTCGTAAGCCTTTAAAGATAAAGCAGAAAGATTTTTATGATAGCGACAATAGGTAAGATATTGTTGAGTACTGGTGTGAAGAGTTGTCATCGGGACGTCCATTTTGTGCGACATTATTTGTCGCAATAGTATCACTTTGGATGACAAGATATAGTCCCTAGACAAGAAATTTTTTTAATTTAATGAGTCATATCAAATGCTTATATAGACCCCATTTGATTTTATTTGCAATTGATAGAGGGCTTTATCTCCGAAGTATTTTGTTTAAATATGCGCCTACTTTAGGCGCTATACGCACTTCGGTAGTTCCTCTGTTAATTGATAGCTTTGAGATGCTTAAATATTACATTTCTTTAGGCTTTTTAAGCGTTCAGTCATGTTAATCTAGAATGTAGGTTCTATTGAGAGAGATAGATTACGGTTTTTCTTGAATGCAAAGGGTTAAGGATTGCATATGACATTAAAGACTCGATTTTATGGGATTGCAGCTGTTTTAGTGGCTTCTTTTTTGGCACTTCTGCTGATGCAGCGTGAGCTGATCAATGAACAGGAGCTTAGTTGGCAAGATCTGAGAGATGAAGCTCTAGCCCGTGAAGAAGCATTATTGCTGATTCGTGCTAATGCGGGTTATGGCGCTATGATCCATAATTTTAAGAACTATGTTTTGAGAGGGCAGGAAAAATATTACGGTCGTATAGTTGATAATCATCAAGGTATTCAAAAAGCGATTAACCAATACCGTGCTATCTCTTCTGTAACGGCAGAAGAGAAACAGGCCTTATTAGATATAGAGGCGGTATATCAGCGTTATCGCGATGAGACTGATCGTGTAGCTGGTTTTGTGAAACAGGGCCACACAGCGGAACAACTGGATCAGCAGGTTAAGATTAGTGATGGGCCTGCGGTTAAAGGTTTACAGGTTCTGGAAAAAAATTATCGTCGATTAATCGAAGAATATACCTCTGAGTTTGAACAAATTTCTCGTTCAGGAGCCAACGCCTCCTTGCTGGGTATGACCATAGCTTTGGTGGTTTTACTTGTTGGGTTACTTTATCTGAGTCGTTATATTATTTACCGCATGCGTAAGTTTGATGAGGCCGTATTGAATTTAACCCAAGGTGAAGTTGATCTGTCTCGCCGGCTACCAGAGGAAGGGGGAGATGAGTTTGAAGCGATGGCTAGGCATATGAATCGTTTTATGGGCAAGCTAGCAGAGCTTATCGGTTCGGTTAAAGATCAATCCTTGGCGATTCAAGCTGGGCTAAGCCAGATAGAAAGCAATGAAAATGGTAATACCGATCGCTTTTCACGTCAGCAAGGAGAAACGGTACAGTTGGCAACTGCAGTCGAAGAATTAGCAGCAACAGCACACAGTGTCGCAGACAGTACGGGGAATGCTGTTCAAGCTGTGGATGATGCCCGTCATCATTTTGATAATGGTGTTCAGGCTCTAGAAGATGCTGTTAAACGTATGGAAACCTTGTCCGAAGGGGTTCATGGGGCTGCTGGTGTCATTAACTCGTTGAAAGAAAAAACCGATGAGATTGGCAATATTGTGGATGTTATTGGTGGTGTTGCCGAACAAACTAATCTTTTAGCCCTTAATGCTGCTATTGAAGCTGCTCGGGCGGGAGAACAAGGGCGAGGTTTTGCTGTTGTAGCAGATGAAGTGCGTACTCTCGCGAGTCGTACTCAGGAGAGTACAGAGGAGATTCGCCGTATGATTGAAGAACTACAAAAAGGTTCTGAGCAGGCGGTAGACGTTATGAGTAAAAGTGCGACGGATAGTAATGAATCCGTTGAGATGGTGAAGCTTGCTGAAGATGCGATGCAGCAGATTGCCCAGGAAATTCATCGTATTTCTGATCTTAACTTGCAAATTGCTGGAGCTGCAGAGCAGCAGTCCGAAGTAACGGATACGATTAATCAGAATATTCATCGTATTACTAAATTATCGGAAGAGAATGCTGGAGCGATGGAGGAAAACCATCAAGCGGTAACGGATATGAATAATAGAACCTTAGACTTGGCTAATATGGTGCAACGCTTTAAGTTTTAGCAGCGTAGTATTCTGGTTAAAGCGTAAAAGATGAAAAAGTGTTTTAACCGGATCTATTTTTATAACCTCTAAGAAGCCTCTGTGAAAATTTCCAGAGGCTTTTTCGTTTTAACATATTTAGTTTTACTTTATACCATTCCCGATAAGTTGTTAGTGATAACAACCTTCGAATACATCTAGAGTGATCCGTTTTTTCCTTATTTTTCATCTATAGAGAATTAGCGGGATTGGTATTATTGTTGATGGAAAGCAATAATGGCGTTAGCCAATTGTTTGTCGGGTAATATTTTTTTCAGTTTGTTAATGGATACCCAGCGACGCTGGCGCTGTTTTTTTTCTGGCCAGTTTTTTAAGGTGTTGCGTACTTGCATTGGAAAAATGCGTACCTTGCGTTTTTTTTGTTTTTTATTGGAGCTGGTTTTTACTTCGAAGAATTTTTTACGATTAAGAGATCCCAATACACCTGCTTCTTCGTAGGCTTCTAAGCGCGCTACATCTGCCAAAGATAGTTTCTTCTCTTTTTTCCCCATGGGGATCATCCAATGACCATGGCGTCGGGAGGTCACCAGGCACACTAAGGGTGCCCGGTTCTTACGTTTTTTTAGAGGCAGCGCTGCGATCCTTTCCCTGACCATTGTTGACTCCTATTGCTTATCCAGAATTTGACTCACTTCCTGCCATAAATTTGTATAAGATTCTCCGCCAGCTGTCCGAGCTGCGTAGCAGGCAACAGGGGAACGATGCTCACCCATTTTTTCGATATCACTGGAAAATGGAATTTGGCAACCCAGCATACTGCTATAGCGAGTATGCATTCTCTCTATGGTATTTTTATGCAGATGTTTTTGCCGTTGTACCATGGAGAAAAAAGGGTAAACCGTCTTGATCGGTAGATCCTTATCCCGGAAAAAATCTAATAATTGTTCGTAAGTACGTTCGGATAAGGTGGTTGGAATAACCGGAACGACGATCATATTAGCGGCTTGGAAAACAGCTTCACTGAGATAGCTCAGTGTTGGCGGGCAATCCAGAATAATAAGATCATATTCTTTATCTAAGCCTTTAAGGACTTGCTTTAATCGTTTCTGACGCTTTTTAAGATCACTGAGTAAGCTATCAAAGTGACGGAAAGAATCATGGGCGGGAATAATATCTAAATTATCGAAGTCAGATGCTTTAATTTGCTTTAATAGCTGTTCATAGGTATTAAAAAAGCGTTTTCCCCAGTTCTTTTTACTGGAGCGTACCCGGAAATAAAATGAGGAAGCCCCCTGTGAGTCCAGATCAATGAGTAGGGTTTTCAAACCAGACTGAGCCGCCCAGTAGGCAAGATTAACCGATGTTGCAGTTTTCCCTACACCGCCTTTGATGCTGTAACAAGCCAGTATCTTCATTGATTACTCCCTATCGTTGTTTCCGTTGTTATCTCTGTTTTTTTGATCGATGGCGTTGGTGATATGGTCATAGGTGCTAACTGTTTCACCAGAAGACGAATGTCGTCAGCGATAAACGCGGTTAGCTTGTCGCAAACTTGATCTCGCTCTTCCTGCTGCTTGATAAAAAGTACACCAGCTAAAGCATGCACAGCTGCCTGAATATTATTGGATACTTTGTGATGATCTAAATAGTGCTCCAGACTTTCGCGTTGCACAGAATAGTCATTAAATTTACCAAGATTATCTTGTAGCCTTTTGAGTGCTCTGATTAACGTTTTAATTTGTTCTTTATCAAATAGAGGGCCAAAAAATTCTAGGAGATAACGCAATTTCTTACAGTCTAAACGTACTTCGTGAACTTGTTCATCAGGCGTATGCTTATTGATTTTTTTTGCATCTTTTGCGATCTGTTTATAGCGTTTTAAAATACGCTCTTTCGCAATGGCTAGAATGGCTTGTTCGCCTTTCTCTGTGGGAGCCGTTGGACAAGTGTTGAGAGTCTCTTCAATCTCTGTAATACGGTTCTGATATACTTGGCCTCGCAGATATTGTGCAACTTTGCGTTGCTCTCGACTGCGCTCTTTAGCAAAGTGATCAAACAGCTCATTAATACCAAGGTGAAAATTGTCTGGCAGTAGACCTAGATAATAGTTTCTATCCTCCAAGTAGACATCAAGATCTCGTAATCGGTTTGTCGTGCGGGCCAATTCACCTAAGCTATCCTTGAACCAAAGGCTTTCACTTTCACCTACAAAGCCTTTCATTTGTACAAATATGGCCCTCATGCGGCGTAAAGCGACACGGTATTGATGTAAGAACTCGGTGTCCCAATCTTTTGATATACCTTCTTCATTTATGCGGACATTTTTCCACATTTTTTTAGCCATTTTGGCCGTGGCATCAGCTGCGGACAGATCTGGGGCTATTTTACACTTGGGTTTAGAGCGATATCGACTAGGCTTGATGCCCAGAGACTCTAAGCTTAATTGATAGAGATGGCGCTCAGGACTTTCTGGTTCTGCTTCCAGCACTACACTAAGGGTCTGTCGATACTCCTTGTCGTAACCTCTAAGGCTCTTGAGCTCCCACATGTCGGCATAGCCGGAGCGTGTAATGGTTAGATTGCAGATTTTCTTTTCGTCCTCAAAATTACGTACAGCAAAGTGACGGACACTGGTCTCAACTTCTGCAATAGGCAAGAGGCGACGGATATCAATGAGCTCTAATAATGTTTGTTGTAATTGAGGGTGATAAAAATCTTTGGCAAAAGAAGGGTTAACTTCATTGGAATAGACAGAGCAATGATCATCTTGTGTCAGTAATACTTGTCCCTGGCTATTGTGGGCTACAAAGGTACTGTTTTTCCATAGATGCCACTCAAAATCATCATAGAAGGTTAGGGTATCCTGTTCATGCTGGGTGACGTCCAATAAACACTGTTTTTGCAGCTGTTCCAGTATCTGTTCGGTTTTATCTGGATCCTGAATCAGCCATCTGGATTGCTTAATCATGAGGCCCTACTTCCCTTTTTTCAGTTTAATTTGCCCTGCCAGGTAATCTTCGATCAGCTGCTCAACGATTTTCTGAACACTGGTATCATCTTCAATTGCCTTTATTTTCAAGGCTTTAAGCGTTTTGTTGCTTAGCCTTAGAGAGGTGTTTTTTTTCTTTTCTTCATCTGTAGTATCTTTACTCATCCGATTGAACCTTACAATCATGAAATGATGACGTCATGATTATGTGATTAATCGACGTCAGCTTCAAATGAATTGATTGTTACAGTACTAAGCAGACACGCAAGATTTTCTCCACTAGCTGTTGCTATATTCTCTAGCTAAAAGATAAAGAAGAAAGGAAGCTTGGAGATGACTTCCCTTCTTCTGTTTAATTAGTTTCGAATAGATAAACAGAGTTAGTCGATTTCTGTCTTTTCTTTAAAGTCGCATAGATCTTCAATAATGCAGGAGCCACAGCGAGGTTTTCGAGCGATACAGGTATAGCGCCCATGCAGTATCAACCAATGATGGATATCCAGTTTGAACTCTTTTGGTACGTGGCGGATTAGTTTCTGCTCTACCTCATCAACATCCTTCCCCTTGGCAATGCCTGTGCGATTGGATACACGGAATATATGAGTATCTACTGCAATTGTAGGCTGACCAAAGGCGGTGTTTAATACCACATTTGCAGTCTTCCGACCTACACCCGGCAGGGCTTCTAGATCTTTCCGGTTTTGCGGTACCTCTCCTTGATGTTTGTCCAATAACATTCGACAGGTTTTGATAACGTTGTTTGCTTTGCTGTTAAAGAGGCCTATTGTTTTGATATAGGTTTTTAGCCCTTCAACGCCTAAGTCAAAGATACTCTGAGGAGTATTGGCGATAGGGTAGAGTTTATCTGTGGCTTTATTTACGCCGACATCGGTGGCTTGGGCAGACAGAATAACCGCAATCAATAGTTCAAAAGGGGAGCTATAGTTTAGTTCTGTCGTGGGGTTTGGGTTCTGATCCCGTAAACGGGTAAATATTTGATAACGCTTTTCCGTGTTCATAATTCTATATATTCAGTGACTGCTAGGCTTCAAAACCCTATCAACCTAGAGATCGGATACCTAAGTCTTGATAAGATGGATTGACTACTAAGCTAATGGGTTCAGTTTAGTCGTATTATCCCAGTCCTTAAGACCGAGTCCAAGGAGTAAGCGGAAATATCAACGGATTCCTTCCATCCTTACTTGAAGCCTAGAGTCACTAGAGCTTAAGCATTTCGGCACTTTTGTAATATTTATCTGTCTACACTGGCATAAGTCAATTTTAGCTTTTACGCTAAATAAGGTGGCTCTGCTTTAGTTTAGTAGTAATAGGCATGGAGAAGTGTATGTTATGGCAACCGATAATTGAGTTTTGGTTTATTGAGCTGAAGCCAGAACAGTGGTGGATTAAGGATGCATCTCTTGATATGGAAATTAAGAATCGCTTTGGGCCTTATCTGATCGCAGCCCGTGATAAGGGAATGCCTGACTGGCACGGACAGCCCAGAGGGCGTTTAGCAGAAATTATTGTACTGGATCAGTTTTCTCGCAATATTTATCGGGATACTCCTGATGCTTTTTCCTCTGATTCTATAGCGGTACAACTAGCATTAAGCGCCATTGATGCTAAAGATGATCAATCATTAACATCTGTTGAACGTTCTTTTATGTATATGCCGTTGATGCACAGCGAAGAACCAGCAATGCATGAGTATGCTGTTGAGCTCTTTACAGCTTTGGGTAATGAAAATAATCTGAACTTTGAGCTACAGCATAAAGCTATTATTGATCGTTTTGGCCGTTATCCTCATAGAAATAAGATTTTAGGGCGAGAGTCAACAGCAGAAGAGATAGAGTTTTTAAAGCAGCCTGGGTCTGGCTTTTAGTCCATTACAATGCTTGGAACTACCTATAGTTTTGCTATAGGTAGTTCCATCGGGATGATTGTCGGTTTATTCTTAGCGTAATAATGATAGAGCTATCTGAGGTTTTTGGTTGGCTTGTGCCATAATCGTATTTGCAGCATGGAGTAGAATTTTGTTTCTGGTTAGTTTGGCGCTTTCTGATGCAAAATCAGTGTCAGCAATACGTGATCTTGCATCTTTAACATTGATGATCTCAGATGAGTTTGCTCTAACAATGGACATTAATCCATTTTGATCAGAGCCTAGTTTTGCTCTTTGCCGGCTAACTGACTCTGACAAGCCTGCCATAACATCAAGCAAGGTATCTGTAGAAAAAGCATGAATTTGATTGAGCTGTGCGTCAGAAAATCCTGTACCTGAATTTACATCAGTATCGGCAAAAGCGGTGAATGTAGCGGCTATCCCTGTAATTATAGCCGACTGCCCTGTTTGAGCACTGGTACCGTTGATTAACACTTTATTTAGCTCAGTAATATCAAGTTCAACACTGCTATTGTTTACTAACTCGCTGATATTACCTGTTCTTGTCCCTGTAAATAATGCATCAGCAGCAGTGGCCGCATCGGATTCATTGGTTGCAAGCATATAGGCTGCGACGAGTTTTCCTAACTCTCCTGTATTACCTAAGTTGTTACTCAATGCTGATAGTGTCTGGCCCGTAATACCTTCGTTATTTAAGAATTTACCGAATAAGGATGTTAGTACTGCATTACCGGTCGTAACTGTTTGCGGTGCATTTGGTTCAGGGCGGGCCTGAATTTGAAATCCAGCCTCTCCAGGCTCGTAATTTAATAGCCCAATAGAGCCATAAAAAGTATTGTTTGCAATAATATTATTAGTGTCGAGGAGCTCCTTAAACTCTTCCCCTAAAGCGCTTCGTCCTTCACTGGAAAGTGTTCTATTACCTCCGGTGATAACCAGTTGGCGTGACCTTTGCAGATTAGTTGATATCTCTGATAATGCCCCTTCAGCTATTTGGGCCATTGATATGCCATCATTGGCATTACGAGTGCCTTGATTTAAACCGGTCAATTGGGTTTCAAATTGAGATACCAGTTTTACAGAAGCAGCATCATCGCGAGAGCTAGTTAATCTGCTTCCTGTCGATAGCTTCTGTACTGAATTATTAATTTGTTCGGAGAGTTGCTGGATATTTTGGCTCCCTCGCAACATTCCGACATTGGTATTGACCAATATCGACATAGTTTTACCTCCTAAATATCTATTTTTTGAGCGTGAGAATTCGTCGTAACTGCTTTGTTACAATCTGAATATGGCGTTTATTTTAGACCTAGACTTTTAGCTGCAAGTGCAGATATATCTATTCGTCTTTTTTGTTAGCTCTTTTAACAATATGTTGTCACTGAATGAGCTAACTCCCTTAATTTTGGTCAATACAATATTTAAAATGCAGATAAGAACATAGGATAGGCTTACCCTTCCTGCGTCCTTTTCATATTTGTAAACTTCTCATTATTACTGCTTCTACTTCATCTATTAATCCCATGATTAAAATCTAGAGAGTCTTGTTATATATCGCCCTTGTTTAATAAAGCTTTAGTTATTCAGTTACAGAAAGCGACAAAAAAGCGATTTCTAACAAACTTTTGCTACATAAAAGCTGATATTGATAACCGGTACTTTACTTTTAGGAAGATACGGCAAGATCTTGCCGTCGATGGCTTCATGCTGTAGGAGGGAGGGGCCTGTTTGCCGCTTTAGGGGAGTAATATTGCCGCTTTGGACTTCATTCTGGGTGTGTCAGTAGGAGATGTTGATCAAATGCATCGAGTTGTTTGCTAGCCGTTTTAATCAAAGTGTTTGTGAGCTGTTGAATATGGGATGAATTAAGATTCCACACATGCCAATACAGAGGAATTGCTAGATAATTTCCCGGTGCAATATCGACTACTTTTTTGTCGATCATCAAGTCATTGCTTTGTTGATCGGGAATCATGCCACAGGCAAAGCCTCGAATAATTAATTGAAAATAAGGGTCAGAGGAAGGGATCCGATGACGGGGATAGTTTCCAGGCTGAATATTGAAAAAGGTTCTTAAATAACGATTTTGTAATTCATCCTTATTATTGAACTCTGCAACGGGAGCATTTTGAAAGCCTTCAGCATTAACACCGTTAGGAAAATAACGGGCTACATAATTAGGACTTGCTAAGCAACGGTAAGGCATTACACCTAAAGGGATGCAGCTACAGCCCTGCATCGCTTTGGGAGAAGAGGTGATGCAGCCGATCACGTCACCACTGCGTAGGAGGTTTTGAGTTTGTTCCTGATCATCCAGTTTTAAATCTAACAGCAGCTTATGTTTGTCTAAAAGCGGTGCCATTGCGTCTAAAAACCAAGTTTGTAAACTGTCGGCATTGACGCCTATGCTGACACGGGTAAAGCCCCCTTCCTTTGCAGGAGATAGCTCCTGTAATAACTCATTTTCCAACATGGACAGCTGATGATAGTGTTTCATCACCTGTTGTCCGGCTTGAGTGGCCCGAATAGGGTTGCTACGAATAATCAGAGTTTGTCCCAATTTGTCTTCTAACTGCTTTAAACGCTGAGAAACTGCAGATTGGGTTACATGTAGCTTTTGTGCCGCCTTATCAAAACTTTGTTCTTCTACGATAGCTGCCAGCGCAGCCAATTGGCGAAAATCTAGCATTATTAATATCTCTAATCAAAGATAAAAAACATTAGTTTTACTAACTTTATCTGTTGGGGCAGGATAAGGTCAACAAATTGAATAGAAAACATGTGAGACGAACATGAGTGTAGAGGCAGGTTTAGGTTATATCGCCAGCGGGCCTTTTTTAGCCTTATTAAAAGGCTTAGGTACTAGTGCAGGTTTGATTATGGCTATTGGGGCGCAAAATGCGTTTGTTTTATCACAGGGTTTGAAAAGGCAATATCATTGGCCTATTGCAGGTATTTGCGGCTTGTTCGATGCGCTCCTGATAACAGTAGGTGTTGCTGGTGTTGGTGCCTTAGTCAGTGAGTCAGAGAATTGGCTTATGCTAGCCCGTTGGGGAGGCGCGTTATTTCTTGCTTGGTATGGTTTTAAATCGTTGATGTCGGCGTTAAAAAACAATAGCCTGCAAAGCTCTAGTCAGGAGCTTGGTAGTTTACGCAGTGCTATTTTAACCACATTAGCCATTACTTTATTAAATCCACATGTGTACTTGGATACTGTAGTGTTAATTGGCAGTATTGGTGGGCAATATGCTGCTGATGACAGAGTTTGGTTTACCGTGGGTGCTATCAGTTTTTCTTTTATCTGGTTTTTTAGCATTAGCTTAGGTGCTCGTTGGTTAGCTCCTTTATTTCGTAACCCAATGGCGTGGCGGGTGCTAGACGGGAGTGTTTGTCTTGTGATGTGGGGGATTGGGTTAAGTTTGATACTGGCTTAGTGTTTAGTTTGAATGAGAAATTTAACGACTACCTTTCAGGGAAAGAACTGGAAGGTAGTCTCATTATGTAGAGTATTGTGAAGGAAGCGTTGAAAATAAATTTCTGATATAGAGGGCTTATAGCTTCAATAGTCTAATAACTGATTCAAAATAGCACAGTCAGTTTTAACCGTTTCTGCGTAGGCCAGAGTGCTTTCAATTAACTCATCCATGGCACCGGGCAATACTTTAGCAACTATTGTTTCAAATTGCACAGAGCGTCGATCTCCCCGGCAATGAGCTAGCGCTAACGCCTCTCCACAAGTGGCAGCATATTGTATAAAGCCTCCCTGATGGGCTTTTTTACCGAAGGTGATATGTTCTGGATCAATGCCTACTCGGGTATGGTGACGAGAACGAACAAGCCAATGGGCTCCTTTCCACTCCGCTTCATCTAATACTAAATCCGGTCTGCGTTGCATTTTTTGTTGGCAATTAACGGTTAAATGAGCAGGATTTAGTCGGTTGATCGGGCTAATCTTAGGATAATGATATAAAGGAGCTGCGTGACGCTGTTGTTTGACTTCAACAACATGGCATAGTCCTAAGTCCTGTTTTCCTCGATATTTTTTTGGACCAACCAATAGGTAGTAACGTCCCATATTGACTGAGCCAGTACCGGCATTTAAACGTTCGACAATATCTAGAATATGATCATCAACATAGGGCTCAAAATTTTGAGCTATAGATTTATACTCCACCTTATTTAGTCTGCGAAATCTCTCGGGTCGAGAGTGGAACTTCAATGGGTTCTTTTCTATATCGACTTCTTTGGCAAGGGAGCTTTTTAATGTGAACTCACTACCGCCATAAGCGCGATTTAATGCTTTCTGGTAACGCTTATGCAGAATATGGGATTTTTTAAATCCTGTCAGAATTTGTCTGCGATTGTTTGGTTGATCAATACCGTTTTGACACATTTCTAGATAGCTTTGTAAAAATTGCTGCAAAGCAGGCTTCAGATCTTCTGAATGGATAACCGGTTTGTTTTGGATATCCGTTTCTGATAAGTAGCATCCTTCAGATAAACCTTGGGCATAATCAACACACAGCGCTAAGCTGGTACAAAAACGGGCTAAATCCCAACTGGCATGACCAATACAGGCATCATCAAAATCATTGGGTGAAAAAATAATGCTATCACCATGGGAGCCTTCTTCACTTAAAAAACCGAAGTTTGAAGTATGGCAATCACCCATAACTGTTGTTAAAGGTAACTTCTGTAACGCTTTAGGTAGAGACAGGTAACCAGAGGCTAAATCAGCATAAAATAACTGGGCTGAACCGCGTAAAAAGACAAAGGGGTTGCTGGCCATCTTACGATGTTTTGGGAGATGAGCTTCTGGTACTTGACCATCAACTCGCAGTAATTCGTTTCGGATTAGTTGAGTTCTATTTATTGCTGTTCTTTTCATTGCGGCCCTCTCCTTGTGTAAGCAGCTGATATTAAGGTTTATTCCACAGCATGATTAACTTTATTGATACCAATCCCGACAACTCCTTACAGATAAAAATGGGGAACTTGGATAAATTTAGATGTACTCAGAGATTGTTATCATTGATAACTTATCGGAAATGATTACAAATCATACGCTGAGTTATTTTAGCTGTCACTGAACAGTCGCATTGAATAAGAACTTAGGGCGAGTTAGAAAAGGGGGAAGTCTAAAAACCTGCTACTGAAGGTGTTATCAGTAGCAGGGGCAGAGTACATGGAATGATTAACTATGACCACAATTGCTCAAATAATGCTTGATCCTCCATAATGCCGCTTAGGGTCACATCGTTATTAAAGGCGTAATCAATCACATTCATCGCTGATTCAACTGCGCCATCAGCAGAAGGAAGAGACTCCAGTAAGGTATTGATCGCACTATCCATACCTTCTGTCGGATTTTCCATAACTTGTTCGGAGTAATACGTTGCCACTTCATACATATTATCCAATAGGTCTCGGTCCTCATCACCACTGGTTGCGGCATAAGCACCGCTCAGGAATGATATAAGGAAGGCACCCTCCGTTAGCCCTTGATCAAGCTGTTCCTCCCAGAATGACCAGCCTTCTGCATCCGGTGCCCGGTTAAATAGGTTTTGATAAACCGACTCAATAAAGTCATGATGATTATCTGCAGATGAGAAAGATTCCAGATCATTCTGAAATAATGAATAAGCCGTATCCACGGCGCTACCAGCATAGATAAAGTCTTCCCCCTCTTCTGATACAAAATAAATAGTATCTTCTGAAACAAGATAAATCGAATCCCACGTTTCTGGATTTGAGGTT